>CAVJZR010000015.1:0-51692 GCA_963654235.1 Bacteroidaceae bacterium
ATTTCTGCTGAGAAATAATTTATTTTCTTTCAGAAATCAATTTATTTTTCTCTGTCATACCTACCCTTCTATCTCTTCATATACCTCGTTTGAGAATACAACTTATGCTTCCGTGAACCTTAAACGAAGGATGCCGGAACGCACATATCCTTGTTTGGCAATGCAGTGACGCCTTTCAAGGAGAGTGCGTTAGCCCGAACTGGGGTCTCTGCTATTGGTTTACTTTCAAGTCCACCACCCAAACATTCTGTATTCGCGCACAATATTATATAGATGCCAAGCCTTGGCGCTCCGTAAGTTTTCCTTATTCCGTTCAGCCCAATATTTGCGTTCATACTCCGACTCTGCCGAATCGACAATGCGTTGAAGATAAGCCGTATCTATAAATCGGGACGCATTTCGGGTATTGACATATTTGGGGAAATCGGGTATCATTCGTATGTAATCAACCGTAAGGGTAGTCAGTCCTTTATCAATCTTGGTCTTTTCTTCCTTATGACACTTGTAGACCTCATCACCCCAAACATCCCGAAACTTTTCTCTATCTAGCACAATGTCTAGCAAACGCACACAAAGAGCACATTCTCTAGCCGTTTGCAGGTCCTTCACCGAATCCTCTTCTTTGGAGAAATAATCAGCCATACGTCGTAGTTTCTTTCTTTCCAATTCTAACAAGAAAGAAAAATCCCAATCCCTATCGCTTTGCAACAGACGCTTATAAGCTTTCACCACGTTGCCTTTTTTATGCTTTCCCATAACTTGACGCTTTGATTCATTGATATATAAAAGAATTTATTTTAAAGCCACGCCTATCACTTGCCTTTAATCGATAGTCGTAGCTTCTAATTGTTCTACATTAACCATACCAAAGTTAAAATTTTCTCACCTTACCGGCTTCTTTTCACAAAATTTATATAACTTTACACCGATATACAAGTAATTCTGAATATTCACTTACTACGGAGCAACTATATGAAATACATCTTTTTCAACTCCCGAGACGAACTGGTCCGAGTGAATGTAGCTAACATTGTGTTCTTCGAGAGCGATGGCAACTACACCCACCTTTACACCACCAACAAGATGCGTAGCACCATCAACATCACCTTAGGCTCTATGGAGAAGGCATTAGCGGCACAGCTAGGCGATGAAGCGAGCGTGTTTGTGCGCATAGGCAAACGATTTATCGTCAACAAGAACTTTATATATAAGGTGAACATTCCTAAACAATCCTTAGCAGTGTCCGATTGCAACAACTTTCTATTCCAGTTGAAAGTATCAAAGGAAGCACTCAAAACCTTGAAACAACTCATTGTCAACGAGTAATATCCACATCCATATGAATATCATTATCGGGCGCGATGGCGCTACATCACGATTGAAGCTCACCGATGGGCAGAACCCCAAGCTCTTTGGCGCCGTAGGTTCAGTGCCGATGACGGTGAGCCGCGAGCATTGTAAGTTGACCATCGATGCTTCCGGCACTTATCGTCTTGAGAACCTCAAGGCTAGCAACGACACCTTTGTCAACGGGCAGGCCATTATCTCCAAAGCAATCAATAAGAACGACCGCATAGAACTGGGTCCCGAACATTATCCCGTGTCTTGGGAGTACCTCAATCAGTTTGCCCAAGCAGCCACACCTAAGATGATGGACATACGTCCGCTGAAGTTGGTATGGGACAATTATGAAAGAGAAACCCAACAAGACATCATCGCTGAACGTAAGTTTAACACCTTGCGGAGCACCACGGGTCTAATCGTTATGGCGGCTGTTGCGCTTTCGTTCTTAGTGGGCCACTCCACACCTTACCTTATATTATATGGCTCGGCTATTGTCATCTCTGTACTATTTACCCTCAAAGCATACAAAGATGCTGCGGCAAGACCAAAGATACGACAACAAAAGAAGTTGGAATTCACCAAGAGATACAAGTGCTCCTGTTGCGGGCATCATTACAAGATGGAATATATCGAACTGGCTGTTTACGATAAATGCCCCTATTGCGGCGCAACGTTTATCAAGTAAAGAATCAGCCATTTCATCATTCAAACCCAGCATTTGATCCTATATCGTTACGAAAAGTTTGACAAATCAAAAGGAACACCTACATTTGCAAACGAAAACAAGCAATTAATAACTTCTAAAATCTTTGGACAATGAGTACACACGAAGAAACTTTGTATAAGGGAACATCAAACGTACAAGTAGGTAAACCCATCAATGACGAGAAGAAAGGCAAGACCAATTGGGCAGTAGTTAGCGTTGCAGGTGTAGCAGCCTTAGCTTTAGGTGGTGGTGCCGCGTATGCAGCATCTCAATTATCCCAAGATCAAAGCACAGACAGCAAGGCCGAAGACCCAGCACATCAAACGGGCGCACACGAGCAAGCTGCCGATCACGCTTCAGTTTCTGAAGACCTCACGTTCTCTGAGGCGTTCAGCGCAGCAAGAGCACAGGTTGGTCCTGGTGGTGTATTCACATGGCATGGCCAACTGTACGGCACCTATACGCAAACGGAATGGAATGCGATGTCCGATCAGGAGAAAGCCAACTTTGCACAGGCAGCTACCACGCAAGGTGCTACCCATAGCCAAGATGTACACGCACAGCCTGCAGCTACAACCCAGCACATCGTGGTAGAGCATGTTCACCACGTGGTAAATGATGCCCAGCCTGAAGGCAATGCACATCACGCGACAACGACACATGAAACCCCTACCACCACTCCTGCAACGCATACCACCCCCACAGCCACCACAATAGCTGACCCCGTGCCCGAAGACAATGATATACACATAGTGGGCCGTGGCGAAGTGCAAGGTCATTACGCTGTGCTCTATGACACCGACAACGACCAAGAAGGCGATGTTGCCGTGGTAGACATCAATGACAACCATCGCTGGGATGAAGAAGACGTTGTGATAACACGTGGCGGTGAAATGGTCACTTTAGGCGATTTAAATTCGGAAACACATCAAGTAGGAGAAGAAGGTATTGGAACAAATCCCGAATATGCGCACGAAACCCAAGCAATGGGAGATGATCCCAACATGCACATGGCATCCAATGACAATCCGGACGTAGCTCCTGACATGCCCGATTATATGAACGATGCTGACGTGACTGGCGATTTCTATACCGTATAAGTCAACCTTCACGATATGAAACAAGGTGTCCTATCCATTCTGCTTTGCCTCTTTACCTGCCTTGCGCAGGCAAAGACATATATCCTTTGCGTGGGCATATCCGACTATCCCGGCACGGTGAATGATCTGCGAGTGAGTGCGCAAGATGCCTTGACCATCAACAACATCTTCAGTCACACCAAGCAGGCTGCATCACTTTACCTCACCAATCAGGAGGCAACCATCAGTAAGGTCAAGAGCACCATGCAGCAGCTCTACGCTCAAGCCACGCAGGAGGATGTGATCATCCTTTATTTCAGTGGGCACGGAACACCCGGCTCAGTGGTTTGCTACGATGGCTTCTTGCGTTACAAGGAGATCATCAACATCATGGCAGCCTGTCCCGCTAAGAACAAGGTGATACTGGTCGATGCGTGTTACGCTGGCAAGATGCGTGATAGCAACAAGCGAGACACCAGCTACTCGGATCAGAACGTGATGCTGTTCCTTTCTAGTCGCACCAACGAGAAATCGCTAGAAAGCCAATATAAGAACAGTTGGTTCACCATCTTCCTTGAGCGCGGCTTGCGCGGTGGAGCGGATACCAATCACGACAAGATCATCACCGCACAAGAGCTCTACAACTTTGTACATCCCGGCGTGATCAAAGCAACCCGAAGCAGACAACATCCTGTGATGTGGGGAAAGTTTAGCAATGACATGCCCATCATTAAATGGTAAGATTATGGAAATAAAACGCATAACATGCCCCAACTGCGGCATCCTCTTGGACGTAAAAAACTCCAAAAACGAAGCAGTCAAACTCATTCATTGTCCTCAGTGCAAAGTGCCTCTGCAGGTAAAGTTTGGCGCTGCACCGGTGGAGGATGATGGCAGGACACGACCTGTCAACGATGGCGACACACGTAAGACGCACCTTCTTAACAAGAAATCATCTACATCGGGCAGTTCTGAAGACACCATACACCACCAAACGCCCTATCTAGAATGTAACGGTCAGCAATACAAGCTGATCATGGGTATCAATATCGTTGGGCGCAAAGCCTCCACCTCTAACGCCACGGTTCTGATTGATACCAACGACAGGTACATGAGCCGAATGCACGCACGCATCCAGGTCAGCCTCCTTCCTACGGGACAGATCAGAGCCACCATCACCAATGAGCGCAACATGAATACAACGTTGCTCAACGGACAGCCTTTGTCTGATAACGACGTGATGATCCTCACCAAAGGTTCACGCATCCAGATGGGTGACACCACCGTCATTTACACCGAAAAATCCAACTAACATGAAGATTCAGATCAGTAAGCCGTTGGCCATCTACGAGCTAGGACAACGCGCCAACCAAGAAGATGCTATTTTCCCAAAGATAGGTGACGCCACCACTGAGGACCAGCTATTCATCGTATGTGACGGTATGGGCGGTCATGAACACGGCGAGGTGGCTAGCAACACCATTGCCGCAGAGATGGCTCGCTTCCTACAGGAACATCCTCTTACGGATCAAGCGCTGACTGACGCGCTCTTGCTAGAAGCCTTGGAAGCTGCCTACCAAGCACTCGATGCCAAGGACGGCGACGAAGAACGCAAGATGGGTACCACGCTCTGCTTCCTATACATCCATAAAGGAGGCATCACGCTAGCACACATCGGCGACAGCCGCATCTATCATGTGCGCACAGCGGAGAAGAAGTTGATCTATCAGAGCCGTGACCACTCATTGGTGTACGATCTCTATCAGATGGGCGAGATTACCTATGACGAGATGGCCATCTCACCCAAGAAGAACATCATCACCCGCGCCATCCAACCAGGGCCGGACAATCGGGAGAGACCCGCCATCGTACATGTGACCGACATCGAACCAGGCGACTGCTTCTATCTCTGCAGTGATGGTATGTTGGAGCACATGACCAACGATGAGCTCTGCCAGTTGCTCTCTAGCAAGGACAGCAACGAGGACAAGTGCGCCCAACTAGTGGAAGCCACGCAGCACAACAAAGACAACCACTCGGCTTACCTTATATATATAGACGCTGTCACCAAGGAGGTAGGCGACGCTTCGTTGCCCAACGATGAGCAGACTTCCAAGGACAATGCGCTAAATATCAAACCTCTAGCTCCAGCAATCGACGTAGATGACGTCGCCATCGTAGAGGAGCAACCGCTCGTTGCCACACCTATAGAGGAGGCGCCAGTAGCTAGTAGTTCTGTCCGCAACAATGTTAAACCTAGTAGCCCCAAGTCGCCCTTCAATCCCAAATGGTTATTGTTACTTGTGGTTGTGGTCGTAGCATTTGCGGCTTTCTTCTATGTGAAGTCGCTCAAGCTCAACGACGCCCGCGACACCAAGCCGCAAGAGACCGCCGTCCCAACTTCCTCCAGTCAGCAAGATGCGCCCAACGTCGATGCGCGCAAGGTGGAGCGTTCTAAACCCATAGAGGTCATCACCCGCTCTGTAGATCGCGAGCAGAAGAACCCCAAAGACGCTTCTGTTTCCAAGGATGCAAATAACAAGAAAGACAAAAAGGATATAAAGAACGAAACGAAACCTACCGAGAAGCCTACCACCAAGCCTGGCGACAAAGAGAACGTTTCTAAACCAGGCAATGGTGCTCAAGACCAAACAGGGCAGAAACCTTCTGAGAAAAAGGAAGAGAAGGAAAATCCACAATTAATCAAACCAGTGTAAAGAAAGCATGGGCAATATCAATAAATCATCGATGCTCCGTGTGGGAGCAGTGTTACATGGCACCTACCGTATCGGTAGCTATCTGTCCTCTGGCGGATTTGGTAACACCTACGTTGCTACCAATTTCCAACTAGACGAGGTGGTTGCCATCAAGGAGTTTTTTATGAAGGGAACATCCAAGCGCGAGAACGGCACTACCAATGTCAGCATCAGCGTAGAGGAGAGCCGAGAGGTGTTCAACAAGCAATTGGCCAAATTCAAGAAAGAAGCACAGCGACTGAGAAAGCTCAATAACCCACACATCATCACCGTTCATGATCTGTTCGAAGAGAACGGCACCGCCTACTATGCCATGGACTTTGTCGATGGCGAGAACCTCTCCGAGGTACTCAAACGCACAAAGAAGCCTTTCCGCGAGAGAAAGGTTTGGGATATCTTCGTTCAGGTGATTGATGCTCTGAAGGATGTTCATCAAGCCCAACTGCTACATCTGGATCTGAAACCTGCTAACATCATGATGGACAAGCAAGGACAGATCAAGCTCATCGACTTTGGTGCTAGCAAGCAGTGTTCATCTGATGGAGCCAGTACCTCGACAGGTGTGAGCTACACCAACGGCTACGCACCAACAGAGCAGATGGAAGGCAACCTTGACAAGTTTGGTCCTTGGACCGATTTCTATGCTTTAGGGGCAACGCTCTATACATTGCTTACTACCAAAACGCCCCCTCTGCCTACGGATATCTCTGAAGACGAAACACCTGACAAGCACGTCAGTCTGCCTCTTCCCGCCAATATCAGCCAAGGAATGAAGGGCCTTGTGTTATGGTTGCTCAACATGAACCGTCTACATCGTCCTCAGTCGATAGATGATATCTATAAATACTTAAAACAGAACACCAACAAGGACAACCATACTAACGAGGATGTTACCATCAGACGAGATTCTCACGGTGGTGACACCATCAAGAAACCAGTTCCTACCCCTCCAAAACCAAATCCAGCTCCATATCATAAGGATAAAAGAAATGGTATATCTATCTTAACCGGTGTGATTATTAATCTTTGCGCTTTACTTATAGGACTGCTTGCATTAGGTACATGCAAGGGCACGAAAGGAGCAACATCTACCGACAGCACCTCTGTTGACACCACCTCTATCAGGACGGCTAACAATGATACCATCACCATCCCACAAGGAACGTGCTTCTATACAGGCGAACTGAATGAGAAAGGGATGCCTGATGGTGAAGGCGAAGCGCACTTCAAAGATGGACGCGTCTATAAAGGCACGTTTGCTGATGGCAAATTGCAAGGCAATGGCTACTTCGTATATGACAATGGCGATACCTTCTCAGGTAGTTTCGTCAATGACCATTTTGATACCGGCAAGTACACCATAAAACAAGATGGCTCTTACTTTGTAGGGTCATTCAATCAGAACGGTCAACCTCAAGTGGGTACATGGTATAACAAGAACGGTCAGATCCTCGAAACCGTCAAGAGCCAGAACAGCAACACGTCAACGCAAAAGCAAAGCAGCAGCAAGACCAACAGCTATGATTATGCTGACTATGATTATGCTTATGCTGACTCATGTGCCTAAATAAAGCGGGCCAGCAGCCCGCTTCTCTTGAACTTCTTATAAAGTAACAACATCTATGAAACGATTTATCTTTTTCCTATTTCTCTCGCTTTGTTGCGTTACGCTATCGGCACAATCGAGAGGTGGCCAAGTAAGACGCCCAACGAGCACTATAAAGAAGAATAGCTCGGTAGGGGTTACTAAGAAGAAAACTACCGCCACCACGACAAAGAAAGCGAAAGGTAAAACCACCAATAAACAAAGGAGAAGACAAACCTACACTTATTCCAATCAATACGATAATTATGATTATCTAGATTGGGACACAGCTGCAGCTGATGAGGCAGTGGCTGACACTGCCGAAACCGATTACATTGACGAGATCATTCAATGTATGGTAGAGGTTGAGGGCGGCTCTTTCAAGATGGGAGCAGTAGGAAAGTATGAGAAAGATGCAGAGGAAGACGAATATCCTAGCCACCAAGTAACACTGGATGCCTTCTTTATAAGTGCTTTCCCTGTAACACAAGCTCAATGGAAAGCGGTGATGGGTAACAACCCTTCCAGTTTTATCGGTGACGAGCGTCCTGTGACTAACGTTAGTTGGGATGATTGTCAAAAGTTTATTGAGCGTCTACAACAATTGACCGGAATAGAATTTCGCCTACCCACTGAGGCTGAATGGGAGTATGCCGCTTGCGGAGGACAGAACA
The DNA here is from genome assembly GCA_963654235.1 of Bacteroidaceae bacterium. Classification (GTDB taxonomy): domain Bacteria; phylum Bacteroidota; class Bacteroidia; order Bacteroidales; family Bacteroidaceae; genus Prevotella. The sequence goes on from CAVJZR010000015.1 coordinate 8,145, forward strand.
GCGAGGGCAACCTATACGCTGGAACTAGTGACAACCTTGACGACTATGCATGGTATGGTGATCACAGCGATGACAACACACACAACGTGGGTATGAAAAAAGCTAACGAACTGGGGCTTTATGATATGTCAGGAAACGTCCTTGAATGGTGCTTTGACTACTATGGCGCATATACGAGCGCTGAGGAGTACAATCCACTAGGACCTTCAAGTGGAAAATTTCGTGTAGCACGTGGTGGATGCTCATGGAGTCCAGCGGAGAACTGCCGCGTCACTTATCGTTGCAACTATGAACCTACTAACACCTATAGTCGCCTTGGGTTCAGGCTCGCCGCATCAGCAAACGAGTCAAGATAAGCCAATCAGCGTCAGTAGTGGACGACGTGTCTCACGTCGCAATGGTCTAAGCGACGTGCGCATTTAATAAAGACAATTAAAATAAAAGTTGTTAAACATCGTTTGGAAAGTCGTTTCTATCCAAACGATGTTTTATCTTTGTAGTAGTTTTACACTTTAGCACTCTCCTGAAGTGCTACTCTCAACCAATTATGTAGATATGATTATCACCCTTATTATCCTTGCACTGTCAGCATGTTTCTTTGCCGTGGGCAAAGTGCGCTCTGATCTTGTTGCTCTATGCGCCTTGGTGTTGCTCCTGCTCTTTGGCATCCTTACGCCACAAGAGGCATTATCGGGATTTTCCAACTCGGTAGTGATCATGATGGTAGGACTGTTTGTCGTCGGTGGCGGCATCTTCCAGACCGGACTGGCCAAGATGATCAGCGGTAAAATCATGAAGACAGCAGGCAACAACGAACTGAAACTATTCATCCTCATCATGGTGGTGACTGCGGTCATCGGCGCCTTCGTAAGCAACACTGGCACCGTGGCACTGATGATGCCCATCGTGGTGAGCCTAGCAGCTAAGGCTGACATCAAGGCTAGCAGGCTGCTGATGCCCCTTGCGTTTGCCAGCAGTATGGGCGGCATGCTCACCCTCATCGGTACGCCACCCAACCTTGTGATTCAAGACGCGCTGACGGCGGCTGGATACAAACCGCTCTCGTTCTTCTCATTCTCCCCCATCGGCATCATCTGCATCGTGGTGGGTATCGTGGTGTTGCTGCCTCTGAGCCGATGGTTGCTCACAAAGAGCAACAACAAGAAGCGTAAGCACAAGGGCAAGACGCTGGAAGAGCTGGTCAAGGAATATCATCTGGCTGACAACCTCTTCCGTCTGACCATCCCCAAGGATAGCGAAGCCATCGGCAAGACCATCGCCCAACTGGATATCTATGGTCGTTACCTGCTCAACGTGCTTGAGGTACGCCGTGAGAGCAAACGACAGAAGACGCTCATCAAGAACGTAGAGCAGCGCCTCGCTGGTCCCGACACCGTGCTAGAAGAGGGCGACATCATCTATCTCACCGGTGAGCGCACCCAGGTCAAAGCCTTTGCCACTGCCTATCAGCTCAAGAGCTACGCCGCCAAAGGTCGTAACCGTAAGGCGGGCGGCTCGCTGGCTTTCTATGATATCGGCATAGCGGAAATCCTGCTCATGCCGGGCAGTCATCTTGAGGGGCAAGAGGTGCGCCACTCCAACTTCCGTGAGCGTTACAACACCAACGTGATGGGTATCCGTCGCAATGGCAACTATATCATGGATCACCTAGCTAACACCAAGCTGCATGCTGGCGATGTGCTCCTAGTACAAGGAACATGGGCCAATATCGCCCGACTGGGACGTGAGGAGGAAAACTGGGTAGTGCTGGGCCAACCTCTCGAAGAGGCCGAACGCGTCACGCTCGACTACAAAGCGCCTCTCGCAGCCGTGATCATGCTTGCGATGATCTGTATGATGGTGTTCGATTTTATCCCCGTAGAACCCGTCACAGCGGTGATCATCGCCGGTCTGCTGATGGTTATCACGGGATGCGTGCGCAGCGTGGAGGCAGCCTACAAGACCATCAACTGGGAGAGCATCGTCCTCATTGCCGCCATGATGCCTATGTCCGTAGCGCTGGAGAAGACTGGTGCATCGGCATGGTTGTCCCACACCTTGGTAAGCTCGTTAGGTTCGATGGGGCCCATGGCGCTGCTAGGTGGCATCTACTTCACCACCTCCCTACTCACAATGTTTATCAGCAACACCGCCACCGCCGTACTGATGGCGCCCATCGCCATGGCAGCGGCATCGGGTATAGACGCCAGTCCGTACCCCTTCCTCTTTGCCGTGACGCTCGGAGCAAGCATGTGTTTTGCTTCCCCCTTCTCTACCCCACCCAATGCGTTGGTGATGCAAGCTGGCCAATATAAGTTTATGGATTATGTGAAGGTAGGTTTGCCACTCCAAATCATCATCGGTGTGGTGATGGTGCTGGTCCTTCCACTCCTCTATCCGTTCTAAAACGGAAATCAGAGGAGAGCATTCCTTTCGGAGGAATATCTCATAGAAGAGCGCATTTAAGGCTCAAGCGTCTAATGCGTAGATGGATCTATCTACGCATTAGACGCTTGAGCCTTAAAAAATTGATTGCCCACTATATGGCTATTGCTTTGCTCTCAACTCTTCAATCAGGTCATTCACGATATACGTATCACTCATCAGATGAAGCCCAAGTCCTTTGTCATGCAGCATACGACAAACATCTGAATCGTAAAATATCTGTAATGCCCTGTCAGTTGATATATGCAAGGTATCAGCCAACTGCTTTATGATGCGAGCTATTTTATTCCACAATAAGAAATCCAACATATCTATACCCTTTCGTATGATTTGAATTGCAAACCCTTTTCTATAAGCACAACTTTGGTTCTATTAAGCTTCCGTTCTTCCATTCTTTACAAAGAATTGTATTAGGATGCAAATATATAGTTTTTCTCTGATATTCTGAGCTATTTACCTCACGAATTGCATAATATAAATATAAAGCCGAAAAAGCCCATATCCCAAATCATAAGCAGATATCTTACCACCCAAATTGTAGGTTGCGAGGGGTAAGAATAAATTAATTTTCACCGAAAAATAATTTATTCTTCTGTGAGAATCAATTTATTTTTTGCTCTGAAACGAGTTCTATTGCATCGTCAGAAAGGCTTTATCATCTTGCGAGAAAAGTCCTATCGCATCGTGATAGAGCCACCACTAACAACAAAGCCCTATCGTCCGCGAGAACGATAGGGCTTTGTAGATAGGTTATGAGGGGTACTAAGAACGGCGGATTAGCGGCATTGCTTGAGCAGATGCCAGCCTTCGCGCACCCAAAGGACGAACGATGAGCCAACGATAATGATGACCCAATCGGTCATGCGGAGCGATACCACATTGAAGAACCGCTGCATACCGGGGATCTCCACCATGGCGATCTGACCCAAGAAGATCAGCACGCAGATGAAGAGCAGCCCGCGACAGCCCTTGAAAGCCAATCCGCTACCACCCGACTCGAAGGCGCGGGCATTGAACAGATAGAAGAAGTGGGTCATCACAAAGATGGTAAAGAACAGCGTGAGCTCATAGGGTGTGAGTCCATCGGCAGCACCAAGGTGCACATGAAGCAAGTCGGTGAGCTGGGTAATGGATGCGTGTTCAAAGATGTATAGCATCACCAAGAGCAACACGAAGAAGAATCCGCCCACACCAAGGATGTTGCCTAACATATTATGGGTAAGGATAAACGCCTTGCGCGAACGTGGTTTGGCATGCATCACGCTCTCTGATGGAGGCAGGGATGCCAGCGCCATCGCTGCAAAGGTGTCCATAATGAGGTTGACCCAAAGCATCTGCGTCACCGTGAGCGGACTCTGCGTGCCCATGAAAGCGCCCGAGAGGACTATCAGGCAAGCAGCTACGTTGACGGTGAGCTGGAACAAGAGGAAGCGTTGAATATTCTTATAGAGTGAGCGTCCCCACATCACGGCTTTACCGATACTGCTAAACGAGTTGTCAATGATGGTAATGTCAGATGCTTCCTTGGCTACCGAGGTGCCGTCACCCATGGACAGGCCCACATGAGCCGACTTGAGTGCAGGGGCGTCATTGGTACCGTCGCCTGTCACAGCCACCACTTCGTTGCAGCGCTGGAGCGATTCTACCAAGCGTTTCTTATCCATTGGACGCGCACGGGAGATGATCTTCAGTTGCTGTACACGCTGATCCAGTTGGTCATCCGTGAGCGCAGCAAACTCAGGTCCAGTGATGGCGCATGACGCATCGTCTGCATCGGTCCACAATCCGATCTGCCGTCCTATCTCCTTAGCCGTGGCGGGGGTGTCACCGGTGACTATCTTCACCTTGATGCCCGCACCCATACACTCAGCCACCGCTGCGGGTACGTCGGGACGCACGGGGTCGCTGATAGCCACAAAGCCCAAGAACGACAAGTGGGTAGCGGCGAGCTGGCCATCCACAATCGGTTCTTCACCCTCATTGAGTACACAATAAGCAAAGCCCAATGTGCGCATCGCTTGTGATTGATAAGCCAATAGCTGCTGTGTGATTTCGTCATAGCTGACACCCTCAGGCATGGTTTGGCAGAGCCCATAGACTATCTCGGGAGCGCCCTTCACATAGAGCACACGCTTGCCAGAGAGCAATCCTGAGCGCACCAGCGTAGCCATGTACTTGCGTTCGGTGGAGAACGGAATCTCCTGTTCTACATGCGCATCGGCACGCAACTGCTGATAGCGTTGTCCATGTGCCTCCAACCATAGGAGCAAAGCGCCCTCGGTGGGGTTACCTAGCACGGTGGGGTGAGCGGCATCGGTATAATCGAGCGAGGCAGTGGCATTGACCGCCATACCCTCAATGATCATTTTGCTCAGATCATCATCACCTAAAGTCTGATCATTCAGCCCATAGAAGCACGTCTGATGCACCTGCATCTGGTTCTGCGTGAGCGTGCCCGTCTTGTCCGTACAGATGACGGTGGTGGCTCCCATCGTCTCGCAAGCGTGCATCTTTCGGACGAGATTGTTCGACTTAAGCATACGGCGCATACTGTAAGCAAGGCTCAACGTCACGGTCATAGGCAGTCCCTCGGGCACCGCAACGACGATGAGCGTCACGGCTATCATCAGGGTTTCAAGGGCGTAGGTGACCAGTTCGGCTATCTCCGCTTGTGGCATGAGCAGCTCATGCAAACCAAACAGCATCGCGAGGAGCACCACAAAGTAGCCCACGATAGCCGACAAGATATGATGCCAATGCCAATCCTTAAACCGGCAAATCACCATCCAGAAGAACACCGCAGTGGGGATGATGAGCGAGAAAGCCGCAAGCGCCCAGTGAAAGTAGAAGATCAGCTTGACAACGATGACGCATGCAGCCACCGTATAGCTCACTTTGCTGATGAGCGATCCCAGTCCGTCCAGTTGCTCGTTGAGCGGTGTGCGCACACTGTTGTCAATCTGCGCCGCCACAAACACCTTTCCGTTCTCAGTGTGGTCACCCACAGCCGTTACCTGGAACACGCCATGACCTTCCATCACCTTCGTTCCACGGAGCACGTGATTGGTGGGATAGGTAGCGGCTGGATCCATATCAGCGGGGTCGACACTCTTATGACAGAGCGGTTCGCCCGTAAGCGTACTCTCGTCTATGTTCAGACACACCGCCTCCAGCAAGTCGCCATCGGCCGGAATCTCCTGTCCGGTGTTCAGAATGACGAGGTCGCCCACCACCACATCTTTCTTGGGGATGGATGTGGCGGTGCCATTGCGTATCACCTCGACGGGTTCATCGTCATTAACCTGATTGAGTACGGCAAACTCCTTATCGGCTTGCATCTCAAAGAAGAAGCCTATCACCGTGGCAAGGAAGATGGCAACAAAGATTCCTACAGGTTCAAAGAACGTCTCTGCGCTCTTGCCCAGTCCCCAATACTCGTAACATGAGATACCGATAGAGAGCACACCAGCCACCAAGAGGATGATAATCAGTGGATCACGAAAATGGTCGAGCAGTTGCAACAACAAGGGGCGGCGCTTGGGCGGAGTGAGGATGTTGCAGCCATGTTGCGCTCGGCTTTGTTCCACCTGTGCAGAGGTAAGTCCAGTGTAACGGGTTTGTGAATGTGTCATTGTTCTTATTTGTTATTTGTGAATGCAGTGTTTATAGGTTGATATCGTGTCATTGATAATAGCGCCGATCCAGTTTGCCGTTATAGGTTCGGCGGATGTAATCGGTCTGTTCATAGAGTTGAGGTATCTTGTAACGTTCCAAGCGGGTAGATAGGTGACGCGCGATGTCACGTGGTGTGACCGCTGGCGCATCTGGTTGCAAGACATAATAAAGGCGCAAGGCATCTCCCGCGGCAGTGGTGGTGTGCGTACAGATACACTCACTGATGCCTTCAAGAGTCAGCACTTGCGCCTCAACCTCCTCGGGGGAGACTTTATAGCCGCCAAGATTGATCACATCATCGGCACGGCCTGTGATATAAAGGTGTTGTTGGTCATCCACCATTCCCTGATCGTTGGTAAACAGCTGGCCGTCAAAGAGCACCTGTTGGGTGAGGATCTCGTCGCCTATGTACCCACTCATAAGCGTGCGTCCCATGCAGACAATCAGATGCTCGGGTGTGATGGCCACTTGCGAATGGAACATCGGTCGTCCCACGCAACCAGCCCGACAACCTTCGGTCTGAAAATCGTACGTGGCAATGATGCCGGTTTCGGTGGAAGCATAGGTGTTATAAAGGCGGGTGTTAGGCAAAATGTCGCATAAAGCTTGCATATCGGTGAGCGACATCGGGGCTGCGCCCGTCTCAATGAAATCGATTAGAGGGGAGATGGCTTCCAGTTGGGCTCGTCCCATCTGCAGCAACAAGTGCAGCGCCGATGGCACAAGGAAAGATGCAAACACCCGTCGTTCGCCTTCAAAGGTGGCAAAGAAAGCCGACATATCCTTCAGACCGGACGTGATGCGAACCGAACCGCCCCGTATGATGGTGGGATAGATCTTAGACAGCGCACCAAAATGATTGAGGGGAGCCGCCAAGACAAAGATGGTGTCAGCATGGTAGCGCTGCGCCTGGATAAGGTTATCGGTATCTGCCATCCATGCTTGATAAGAGATCATCACACCTTTGGGCTGTCCGGTGCTGCCAGTGGTAAAGAGCACATCGGCTATATCGGCACCAAACTGATAGCCATCACACTGATCCTCAATGGCGAGCAGGCGGTCTTCGGGCAGGTCATGCTCCACCGGTACCGCCACGGCGCATATCCAGTGGATAGCCATATAGGTGACAAGGAAGTCGACGGTCTGACTGGCACGGAACACCACAGCGCTATGTGGCCGCACACCTAAGTCTTGCAGGCGTAGGGCTTTGCGCTTCACGGCAGCAGCAAGAGCCGCATAGGTGAGGCTATTCTCAGCATCGCTCACGGCTACCTTGTCTGGAAAGCGAGTGGCGTAGGCAAACAGATAATCTTCAAGGCGCAACATATCAATGCTTGGCTGAGAGTTTCTCATTGACCATATCGGTGATGCTCTGTAGGTTGCGGAGGTTCTTGGGCGTAGCGTCTACAGCTTCAAGGACGATGCCATAAGCATCCGAAAGGGTCATCAGAATCGTGGTGACACCCAAGGAATCGAGGTCTGCAAAGAGGAAATCGCTCTCAATGTCAACCAACGGAAGCAAGGGTTCTATCTTTTCACGTATTTGCTGAGTTGTTATCATCATTCGTTGATAGGATTTTGGTGTGTATATACACTGATATTTTGAACAATTTTCATGCCACAATTCTCCACAATGGATTTACATTCATCGTTGTCCACCTCTACACGGATGGTGGCTTGGGGATAAAGCAAGGCTGCCACAAGCGCTGTTTCGCCATAGCCATGGTCAGCGATGGTGATGGAACGGGCAGAGGCGGAGGGTGGCGTGGGGATGGATTGAAGAAGGGCCATCTTATCGGCAAGGGTGCGTTTGACGGCTCGGAGCATACTGCGGCCCTTGTAATAATAGGCATCCGCAACAAAGGCGCAGATGGCGTCAAGCTCTGTGGGGAGTTCATCGCGATGCCGATGGAAAAGTGTGCGGAGGGTGATGGGGCGCTTGCGATAGCCGTGCGAGCCATAGACGAGCCATCGGAACACAAGGGGCGGCAAGAGATAAGCCATCAGCACCACGGAGAACATGCCTACAATGGTGACATGAGCCAGTGAGCGCAGGGCTTGATGCTGGGCAAAGATGAGGGTGCCCATACCGATAAACATCACCAAGGCTGAGAGGATGATGCTGTTCTTATAGGATGCCAAGAGCTTTTTGCCATACGTATATTCGTATTGACAACCTTCGGTGATGAAGATGGTGTAGTCGTCTCCTTGTCCAAAGATGAACGTGGCGAGGATGACATTGACGATATTAAACTGTATACCGCCTATTCCCATCAAACCTAAGATCCAGATCCAGCTCACCGCCATCGGGAGGAAGGATAGCGCGGCGAGCTCGAGGTTACCCATAGAGAACCATAGGAAGAAGAACACGATGCATCCGCAGGCAAAGCCAATATAATTGAAATTGTCTGAAAGGTTATTGGCCACCTCGCTATTGAGTTCCTTGATGTGGAACACATACGAGGTTTCTGCCTGTGAGGAAGAAGAGGCGATGGCGCGTTGCAGATGGTGTTGCACGCTGTCAACCTGCGCATTGGGGACCTTGAGGGTGGTGATGAGGTGGCAAACGTTCTCGGTGCTGTCAACGGAGAGGTTGTTGGAAAAAACGGCGGAGAGAAGTGGGTCGAAGCTTTGGGGCTTCAACGCTGGATAAGAAGCATGGATGGTTTGGAAGAAATCGCCAAACGACTGCGTGGCAAAGCCTTTCTCTTGCATCAAGGTGGGAAGGGTCTGCGTGAGGGTTGCCTCGTAACGTGACACGAAGGCGTGCCAGCGTTGGAGGCGTTGATGCTGTTCGGTTTGGCTACAAAGGAATGGGTAACTGGAGGATATACCTTGGACGCCAAACTGATGGGCTATCGACTGGAGCTGTTGCTGCACGGCGCCATCTCGGTTAAGGGCTTCGCTAAGCGTGGGAGCATCGGTCACAACATACAGCGTCTGCATGGTGGTATCCTCTTGGACCATCTTCTGCAGACGTGTCATCTCGGTTTGTTGTTCGGAGCTCATATAGTTGATATGAGAGAAGTTGGTATCAAAACTGGTGCGGAAGCTGAACACGGCCAGCACCGCGGTGAGAATGATGACCAGCCACACCAAGGGACGTTTGTTATCGAGCTGCACGTTGCCCAGACGAGTAAAGAAATGGTGGGACAGTGCTGCCTTGATCTTAACCAGATGGGGCAAGAACACCAACACAAAGAAGATGGTACCGATCAACAAGAAGGCGGCAAAAAGACCGAGGTCACGCAGAGCTACCGACTTCAGCGGCACCAAAGCGAGGAATGCGCCCACGGTGGTGACATTGCCAATGGTCAGCGGAAGAACTATCTCGCGAAGCGCCTTGTGCACATTCGGCGTGTGGGAGAGATGGGAGATGAGGTGAAGGGGATAGTTGACGGCGATACCGATGATGACGGACGAGATACCAATCACGATCACTGAGACATGGTCATGGACGCAATATAGACACGCCATAGCAAACAGCCACCCCCAGATGATGGACACGGCAACCAATGCCATGTTGCGCAGATTGCGGAAAGAGAAGTAGAGCAACAGCAGGATGAGCACCACGGAGAGCGATACGGATAGGATGCTATCGGCCTTAATCTGTGCCGCATTCTCCACGGCAATGACGGGACCACCGGTGAAATGGATACTGACATCGTGCTTGGCACTAATGGTTTGTGCCACTTGGCGTAGCTGGTCAAGCAATCGCCCATTGTTGGCGGTTTCGCTTGAACCGTACGGCGACTGTATCATCACGATGGCGGCGGAGAGGTCAGGTGTGAAGATATATCCATCATAGAGCTCATAGTTGACGGCGGAGGATTGTTGCTGAAGGCGTTGCACCACGGGCGTAAAGAGGTTGAGCGGGTCGCGCTGGATATTATCGGACAGCAATCCGCCGGACGGAAAGAGAAGCATCTGCCGATCTTCATCCAGTTGGGTGGCCATAGCTTCGCTACTATCGAGGATGCGCTCCATGCGCTGATAGTCGGATGGGGTCAAGAAATAAGGGATATGGCTATAGACAAACTGCGTGACGGCGGTGATGCGGTCTTCGTCTATCTGTTTGGTAAAAGCTTGTGTGGGTAGACCTGAGGCCCGAGTGGCTTGCTGAACAAACTGGTCTACCTTCTGAATAAGCAAGTCGGGGTTAGATGTTGCACCTTTGGGCGAACGAATAAACACAAAGATACGATTGGCACCCGAAACCGATTGATAGACGTTCATGGCTTTCTGATGGGTGCCGCTAAGGGGTAAGAAGTCGGTGATGTTCTCCTGATAATGCATACGGAAGAGCGCACTGACAAACAAAAGGGTGGTAAGGACGATCAGGGCAAGACAGCTGCGATGATGTCTTTGCATGTACTCATAGATGCGAATGATGATGGTTGTCATACCTTAACTACAGTTTGAGTTGTCTGAACCACTGGATGAAACGTTCTTTCCAGGCTCTGCACTCGAGCGTTCCCTTTGTGGGCGATGCGCCAAAGCCATGTCCGCCCGTAGCATACTGGATGTATTGGTGGGGAACGGAACGGGCAGTGAGAGCAGAATCGAGCAGTTCGGCATTATGATAGTGTACGATAGGGTCATCCTTACAGTTGACAAGAAACACGGGGGGACAATCGTCGGGAACATGTTCCTCCAAGGAAAGAAGGTCACGTAGCGCCTTGTTGCCTGTGCGACTGTCACCTAACAATCCGCGGCGAGAGCGCTTGTGCACACAGGGCTTAGTCATTGTGACAACGGGGTAAACAGGCACAACGAAGCGAGGACGGTCAGCGAGGGACAACTGTTCGGCGGCGAGCATCACCAGATGACCACCTGCCGAGAATCCCATCGCGCCCACTTGGGACGCATCCACACCTAAGGTGTTGGCGTGGCTACGCACATATTGCAACGCACGCTGTAGGTCGTTGAGCGGGTCGGGATAACGATTGCCGCGCAGAAAGAGACGGAAGTGGGTGATGAAAGCGGGCACATAACCGGTGCGATAACGCAAGACAAAGGCTGAGATGCCTTGTGATTGCAACCACTGCCCTACCATCTCGCCTTCTGCCTGGGTGTCGTGCCAGAAGTAGCTACCGCCTGGACACACCACAACGGCGGGGTTGTTGTCTCCCGAAGCAAGGTAGGGCGTCATCATGACGCGTGCTGACGTGTTGGTTCCTGCCCATATATTCACTTGCGCTAATGTGGGAAGAGTCGTGGCAAAGAGCCATAACAGAGAAAGGAGGATGCGTCTGGGAGGATTCATCTTGTCAAGCATCTTGTTCCATCTGGTTACAGAGATCGGCATACCACTGCTGATATCGGTGGTGTAAAGCTGAAGTTTGTTGTTTCACAGTGCCCATTGCATCGAGTTGTTGGCGTGTCAAGGGGTCGGCAACTTCCATTCGAATGGTGCCACGACGTAGGTGCCAGCTCTTCTTGCGTAGCACTTTGCCTGTACCATAGAGGCACACTGGGGTGATGCCAAGGCCCAACTGCTGGGCGATATAGGCGGCGCCACGATGGAAAGGAGCCACTTGACAATCTTGTGAGCGCGTGCCTTCGGGGAAGATCGCAATGCTATAACCTCGTTCCACCAATGATTGGAAACGCGGCAGAAGCACATCGATGCCCATAGAAGCCGGGTAATACTCGGCATGACGTATCAGGTTGCCATACAGGGGATTGTGCCATACCCAGTCGTTGGTAAGGAACACCATCTTCGGGGTAAGGGTTAGCAAACTGAGAAGGTCCAGTTGGGACTGGTGATTACAAATAATAAGGGAGGGGCGGTCGAAGTTGACCTGATCAGAAGTATGGGTTTCAAACTTTACTCCAGGAACACCCATACGTTGCATGATAAACTTTGCCACATTAAAAATAAAGAGATGAAGATGCCATTTCTTATGTTCGGTCATCTTACCACACTTGATATACAACCATGTATAAGGCGTGGCGTAAAACAACATAGCAAAGAATACAAAACAAAAAGCAAAGAGATTACGGGCTGCTGTGCCTAAGGTGCGCCACAAGAAGAGCGGCAAGCCGTAAACAATGGCCAATAAGCAGAGCACCGTATTGAGCACACTGATGCGTGCAAAGTCGGCTGCGGGTCGGAAATGACTGACGCGCTGCTCCTTTGGGGGATAATAAACATGAACGCTGATGGGCACGATAGGAACACCATGCCATGCGGGGAAAACAAGCAACTCGAGTTCGGCTTCAAACCGCGAGGTAAGTAAGGAATAGCCGCGGAGCTTCTTCAGGGGATAAAGACGGAAGCCAGTTTGGGTATCGGGAAGCGGTTTGAGGGTCTGAACAAAGAACCAGAAGTTGGAGAAATGATTGGCAAAGACGCTTCCTTTGGATCGTTTCACATGGTCCATCTGACGACTTCCAACAATCAAACTGCCCGGATGTTCCTGATTGGCTTTAAGTAACAGAGGAATGTCGGAAGCAAAATGTTGTCCATCGGCATCCATCGTGATGGCATAGGCAAATCCCATGGCAAGGGCTTTACGGATACCTTGCTTGAGCGCATAGCCTTTGCCGCGATTAGAGGGATAGGATACGAGCGTGATGCCGGTGCACGACTGAAGAATCGTTTCGGTGCCATCATTGCTTCCATCGTTGACCACAATCACATCGTCGCACCACTGCTGTGCATCCGAAACGACATGAGCAATGGTCCCCACATTGTTAAAGGTGGGGATAATCACGCATATCCGTCGTGCGCGAAGGGTTTGGCGAGTGGCTTGTTGGGAGTCAGACAGATTCATTACAGGTCATTATCAGACTAGCATATTCTTGGTCTTCGTTGTGCACATCAATGGTGGCGGTGACTTGATGAAGCTCGGCATCAACACTGATCTTGCGAAAACCGTATGTCACCTCTGTGGTTTGGTCGGGTGACAGGACGTTATGGAAGCGAACGGTCTTCACCTTTGACAGTTCATAAGTAGCTTGAAGATGCTCACTAAGCAGCTCTTCTGCCATCTGAATGATGCACACGCCCGGAGTGATCGGTTCACCAGGGAAGTGGGCGCGATAGATGACGCAATCGGCATGAAGGGCTATACGGAAGCTAACACCCTCGGGGGTGACTTGCTTCTCGATGATATGATAAAGGTTATTGTTGAGTTTCATCGTCTTCAATGAATGGGGATGGTGAGTCGTTCAAGAGCGAGAGGTTGAACGTAATATGATATTTGGAGTCTTGACAAGTGAGTTGGCCTTGCTCTAAGGCATGCATCAGTTGGCAAATATCGGCTTTCATCACACGCCGGATGTACCATTTGTCGAGCTTGTCATTGAGGCCTAAAAGCTTCACTTTGTCTTTAGAAGGATAATATACAAAGCTAATCATCGTAACACCAAACTCATTGAAGATGCTCCCAAGGATGGTCTGATCTTGTCGCATCAACGTGCATATACCGCTAATGTATCCTTTCGGCATATCCACATTAGCCGTATAACGCATAATTGAGCCTTCTTCCATAGGCAAAAGGCTCTGCGCTTGCACGGGTGTTACGGTCAGAAGGCAAAGCAACAGACTAACGCACGCTAAACAATGACTGACTGATTGACTGATTGATTTTGGCATTTTGGATGTTGATTAAGGTTTTGTCGCCATTCTTTTCGACCATCTCTACACTGGATACCACACACGATTTCATGTTGAAACCTACCACAATGGAACGAAACATCTTCTTCATCTCACTGCGAAGTGGGGTCATCACGGCTTTCCATTGGGTGCCGCTACCTTGCAGACTGACCTTAAAATCGCGATTATCGGATACACACTGTCCTACCATCGTGCTCACCATGATCTGAGTAATCTGCGTGAACATCTTGTTGTTCTTGACGTCCAAGGTGCTACTGCGCTTGCCGTTCTTCATCCAAACCTTCTGCCCATTGAGCACAAAGGTGTATTGATAAGGCGAGGTGTACTCCCAACGCAGTTTGTTATCACGTGCATAATACATCTTTCCACGCGATACCACCTTATCATTGAGCATCTTCACATACTTGGTCTGAACAAAGTCGCACTGCATCGTCTTAGTGGAAGTGGCCACAGCCTTAAGTTTCTGCTTCACTTGAGCTGCTGTATAGTTTTGGGCGGAAGCCATAGTAAGCAATCCCAAAAACATCAGCCATATGATAAAAAGTCTTTTCATATCTTACAATATTATTTTGCTATCAAACAACAACCTGCAATGATGAGTGCTACGCCAGCCCATTTGGTCATTGAGACCGACTCATGAAAGAACACCATAGCAGCCACCATGCCCAGCACATAACTAAGCGAGATCATCGGATAAGCCACGCTGAAGGGAAACGTCTTGAGCATATACGTCCATAGCAAGGCACTTCCCGCAAAGCAGATACCGCACAACGCGAAAGGCAGATTGACCAACACGCTCTTGACAAAAGCCATATTCCACCCCACTGGCAGCATTCGTGCCAAGGCAAACTTAAGCAGCACTTGCGTCGCTACTAACAAGATGCTTTGCAGAAGGGCGTATGGTATAATCTTTAACATGACAAGACGATTGATAGAGAATGTACTTCGGATATATCATCATGACCTAATCGACGCATGATATCGGCAAAGAGAGGAGCATTCTCATCGTGGCAACCCACCAAGACGGTGCGACATTGTCCACTCTGGAGTAGCAATCGTGCTTGGCACAACGCCCATCTGAGCGACTGTTCCTTCTGCGTAAAGGTCACGTTATAACCATGATTGTGAAGCGAGATGGCAATATTGCCACTGATGGTGTTATGAGTACTCTGCATGAAATACGTGGGCGAGAGCATCTCTTCCCCCTCTTGTAGTTCGGTAAGCAATCGTTCGCTATTCTCAATGCAGCCCCACGCCGTTGCCGTAATGATGGCATCGGGTTGCGTTACACCTGCTTGCTGCAACGCTTGAAACGACGACAGCAGCGAACTCTTAAGCAGTTTGCCCATTCGTCGAGTAGCCATCGGCTTGACATACTGCTTGAGCAGAGCGAGCTCAGATACGTCTGTGATTTCCACACGTGCCAGTTCTTTTATCTCTGGCAAAGTCGAAGTCTCATCAGACGGACTCATTGATTCTTCCAAAGGCTCATCCGAATGAAGCGAGAGCACGATAGACGAGTCGTTTCCACCAAATCCAAACGAGTTGCAGAGGACGTGTTCCAATGCGATATGTTCACATCCAAGAGAAGGAACGATACCATCGGGCATGGGGTGAGCCCATCCCACATTGGCAGGAACAAACTGGTGACGCATCGCCAAGATACATATCACCGCATCAATGCTACCCGATGCGCTTGTGGTATGACCCGTGAAACCTTTCGTACTGGACACTTCGGGCAATTGATTGCCAAAGAGTCGACGTAACGCAACGCCCTCACTTTCATCATTATTGGGCGTACCTGTACCATGTGCATTGACATATTGAATGTCAGTTGGGGCGAGTTGGGCTTGCTTGATAGCCTCGCACATAGCAAGGTAAGCGCCCTCCCCATTGGGTGAAGAGGCCGTTTGGTGAAATGCATCACACGCATTGCCGCAACCAGAGATATATGCCAAGGGCGTGACACCCCGTCCATAAGCATGCGAAACGCGCTCCAAGACAAGATAAGCCGCACCTTCACCGAGGTTCAGACCAGCCCTTTCCGCATCGAAAGGACGACAGGGAGCATGGTCAAGAATCATCAACGCATTGAATCCATTGAGATGAAAGCGTGACAAAGCTTCCGTTCCACCTGCCACAACGATATCTGCCTCACCCTGTTGGAGCATCTGACAAGCTAAAATCAGTGCGTTATGAGCTGACGAACACGCCGTAGATAGCGTGGTGAAATCGGTAAACAAATCGAAATAACGAGCAATATCCTCAGTACAACTGCCTGCGTCATGATGTCTAAACACATCCAGGTGCTTATCCGAACGTTGCATCTCGGCAAAGAACGCTTCCGTCATATCCATCCCAGCGACGGTTGTTCCCGACACAAGCAAGATGCGCTTGCCAGATGCGGAGGTAACCTTCGCCTGCTCAAGGGCTTGCTTCACGGCAATAATCCCCATCAAGGTAGTACGACTCACGGGACTTTCCACATCTAGGTCCAGCCTTTGCTTCATCTCAGCATTAGAGCATTTGACCTCTCCCACAGGCAGTTCTTGGTGAACGGAGGGAAGATACTGCATCTCCCCTATTCCACTCTTGCCTTCCTTGAGAGCGGCGAGCACCTCTTGTGCGTTGTTTCCTATCGCACAGATGATGCCTTGACCGGATATGGCTATGTCGTGATGAGTCATTGCTTGGTACTTGACGACAACCTATTACTTGGTGCGATGTTGATTTACATAGGTAGCAATGGAACGCACCGAACTAAAGATTTGCTTTCCTTCAGCAGGGTTAGCCAGTTTGATTCCATATTTCTTTTCCAACAACACGATCAGTTCGAGCGTGTCAATGGAGTCTAGTCCCAGTCCTTCTCCGAAGAGAGGAGCATCTGTATCGATATCTTCTGGGGTCAGATCCTCAAGGTTCAGCGCCTTGATGATCTCTTCTTTCAGTTCTTGTATCAGTTCGTTCATAAAGAGCTTATCTGTTTTTGAAAGGTTCTTATTATCTATTCAATGATTGGACGAAGGCTTTACCTTATTATATATATAAAGGTGCGCTTCATACGAATCGGGTGCATCATAATTGATCCATCCCGTTATCATACTGTCAGTGGTCTTGTCAGCAAACGTAGCTTTGACCACTTCGTTTTGCAAAGAAGTATCCGCCGTGGGCAGAATGTATAGCGCCGTTTCGCCGTGGTAAAGGTTGCGGATGGCAATCTCGCCTGTAACGATGTTTGGCAAGGTGTAGACAAATAGCGCAGGACTAGGAAAGAATGCCGCCTTATCGGCTATTGATTGCAGATAGTGAGCGTCCGTCACCTTACTGGAAGATCGATTAAAGAGAATCACGGCACGATTGTCACACGCCGTGAAGCGCGTCTTCCCTTCTGCCTGCAGCAAGATCTCAGAAGCGATGAAGCCCAATCGTGACAGTTGATCCATCTTATAAAACTTCGGATAGTCATTGACATACCGCTTGTATAGTTGGGTTAAGAAGGATTGACGGTCCGTAGCGCTCTCAAGGACGTTCCCATCTGCTACCACCTGTGCCGGAGTCAGTATCACCTCATGCGTCTTTTGCATTGCCATCAACGATGATGCATCAGGCGAAAGCACATTTTCCTTGCTCACGAGCAAAGCGGCATTGCAACCGCCAAAGCCCGATAGTATCTTAAGGAAGGCTGTTTCCTCCGTCATTTCTGTCTCTTTTGCCACGTGGATATGCCCCGACACACCCAAGGTGTCGTATCCCTTAGTAGGCAACACCACACCTTCGTCAGCGGCACGCATACTGAGAATGGTTTCCAGCACGCCCGCAGCTCCCATCGTATGACCATAGATACCTTTATAAGCATTCACCGGCACATCTTGAAGTTCGGCTCTTTGCAGTGCCACCGACTCCATCTGATCATTGAAGAGCGTTGCCGTGCCATGTGCATTGACAAACGCGAGTGATGCGTCATCAGCCTCATCCATGACTGTGCAGATAGCTTTGTAAGCGCCATCGCCAGTCTTTGAGGGTGCACTGATATGGTAGGCATCATTGCGAACGGCTGCATGCGTGAGGTGCCAGGTTTTCTCCGATGTGTCATCGGCAGAGAGAATCAGCGTGGCGGCAGCCTCACCGAGGTTCAATCCGTTTCGTTCTATATCAAAGGGGCGACATGGTGAGGGTGACAAAGCATGAAAAGCTTGAAACCCTGACACGATAAATGCGCTCTGCTCGTCTGCTCCGCACACGATAGCGGTATCGTAAGCGTCTTGTTCTAACAGTCGTTTGGCTACGATCAGCGCCGACAATCCAGATATACAAGCATTGCAAACGACAAGCGGTACGGTAGTGACGCCAATGGCATTTGCTATCCGCTGTGCTGCATCTGAAGGCAACGGCATGTCAGCAAGAGCGGTCTCTTCAGTAGCACAAGCCACATTAGCCTTGGTGGTGCTCAGTACCAGCAAGACACGGGAAGTGGTTACATCCACCTTTGTCATAGCGAGCGCCTTCCTAATGGATGTGATCGCCATCGATTCAAAGCGTGTATAACCATCAAGGCAGAATGCTGTTTCTTGGTCTTTGGTAAAGAGTGAAGCCGTGATATCAAAGGGCATACCTCCCCATTGAGGATAATGCGCCAAGCCACTCTTGCCTTCCTTGACAGCAAGATAGTTGGCTTCAGTGCTATCTCCTAACGGTGAGAGAATGTTGCTTCCTATTACCTGAACCATATTTGATCTTTTTATTTGCTATGCATTGTCGCGTACGGCAATCTTAATCTGCACCGTTGCCAGCACTTCGCCGTTGCTCTCTATCGTTGCCGAGGCCAGTGTCATACCCATGAGTTGCATCTGCTCATCCACCGTGGTGGTGATGGTATCGCCTGCTTTTGGGTGTTTGATGATCTGGAGCTTCTTTACCTCGCCTATCACACCTACCTGCACACCTTTCTGAAGGACATATTTGTTGTGGTAGCCAATGCGTGCCGCACAGGTCTGTGCGATGTTTTCTATCATTCCTGCCCCACTGAAGGTGTCCCCATTCATCAACAAGTTGTCGGCACTCAGTGTGGTCTGAGTGACCGTGCGCTTGCTGTCGTAATGTGTGAGTTGACCTATCATCACAAAAGGCTCTTGCTGCGGTAAGAGCGAATGGATGTCTATGTCACTCAGAAAACGCTCCGTTGGGTTGTGTACGTCTATCGTGTTCATTTCCAAAATTCAAAATAATTGTACCACTGGGTAGGATACTGCTTGAGCAAACGCTCCAGTTGAGCTGCATACCCATTGGCGAGTTGCTTCACTTGTTGCTTGCGCGGTGCGTCATGGTCATACGGCAGTGGTGCCACATACACCGTATATTCTTTTGTGCGTGTCTTCATCACATTGATGCTGAGCACATCCACACCTTGCATAGCGGGCACACTGAACGAGCCCAAGGGCAGTTGGGCTGTTGCGCCAAGCATGCTAACACCCACCACGCGGGGCGATCCCAGCACTCTATCCGCCGGAATGCTCACCACTTCGCCATCTGCCAATGCACGATGTATCTCAAAGAGGTGACTGCCATCAGCCTTCACAGGTATCATCTTGATGTGATTGGCGTCAAAGACACGTTGCCTGTTGTGCATCACGGTGGCTTTCTCACCATCGAAGACCAAAGCATTGAACGTCTTATCAGCGGCATTCAACTCATATCCGGCCATCTCGTAACAACCGATGTGCGAACTGAGGATGACAAATCCCTTTGCTTTCGTGGCGCAGCGTTCATAGTGTTCGTATCCTTTGATGACCAGTTTCATGCGCTTACCCGCATAGAGCGCAAAGCGATCAATCACCACTTGGGCAAACAAGCAGTGGTTGACATACGTCAGCCAAGCCGAGCGCCACCTACCCATGTGATGCCTTTGACGCAGATATCGGTAGATAACACGTCTGCTCGGTGAGAAGATGCAGCAGAAAGGAATCACGCACACGGCTGCAAACAGATAGAAGACGCGCACATCTACATACTTCAGCATGGAGATAAGGCGTTCATGCATCCATCTGCTACCAAAGGTGCTACCTGCCCACTGTCGTTCTGCTGCCATGGGTTATCGTTTCTTGCAGACCAATATAGAGTGGCCTTGACCCAAATGGTCATATATCTTTTCGACCTCAAGTCCTGCCTTTCGCACGCAGTCCATAAGGTCATCGGTGTGATACATCTTCGAGTTGCCATTGGCCATAGCCGTAAAGTAGAGGCTTGTCATGGTCAGACACAATGCCGCAGGCTCATATTTCTGTCTATCCCAAAGGGTTTCCATGATGAACAGACGCGTATCGTCACCCATCACAGCCACCGCCCTATTAAGGATACTCACAATCTGTGGCATACTGAAGCAGTCTAGAAACTGACTCATCCAGATGGCGTCAAGCGGTTGGACCGATTGTGGGAAAGCGTTTTCGGGGTTCAGCAGGTTCATCCCTACGCCTTTGATACGCTCTGCGCCAGTCTTCCCTGCGATGTTGCGTTGCATCATCTCTATCTGTTGCGGTAGGTCGATGACCGTCACTTGCGCCTCGTCGTTATGGGCGACACTAGCCAAAGCCCACTTCCCCGTATTACCCCCAACATCGTAGAGGGTACGTACGCCATGCTCATCATAGACAATACGCAGGGCATCGCCAAACGAGGAGTCGCTATAGAAGTGGTCAAAAGCCATCCAACTCTTCTGCGCTTCTGCGGGCAACTGCGACAATCCCTCATAGATCGTGGGCCAATTGCCAAAGCTACGCAGCCCTTCGGGTTTCCCTTGAAGCAGCGATTGTTCTAAGGCAAACATCCCTTGGTAGTTGACATCATGATTGAAGTCGATATTGACACGTGTCGCGGGGTCGTTGATCAGAAACCATCCCGTCTTAGCCAGGCGATAACGTCCCGTCGTGGGATCGATCAGCACCAGCGAAATGCTCAAGGAAGCCTCCAGCAAACACTTAGCCGCATAAGGCGAGAACACGGTCTGCGCAGCCACTTCGTCCACAGTCAGTCCGCCATCATTATCGCGCAACAACTGCAACACGCCGTGCTTAAGCATGATACGCGCCACTTGGAACACCTCTGGACCCCACGCAATAAACTCGGCAAGGCGTTGTGCCTCACGTGCCGAATATTGTTCTTGGGTATATCGGGATTGTAACGATTCTGAAAACTTCATCTTTTCTTATCTATAGCTACGCGCTCAGGACGCTTGGTTGATGCCGCATGTAGCCTTAAAAGCATTATCTAGACAACATTTCGACGATGTTGAACAAGCAGCGAATCTGTGAGCTGAGCCCATATTAGCAAGTTGCAAAGTTAGTTATTAATCTGAACTCATCAAAATATTTGATTGCATTTTACTCTTATCTAGGGTACGATAGAGTTGTTTTAAACGTTTCTTTACACCTTATTATATATAAAAGCCACCTTGATGGATACCAAGGTGGCTTCAGAGATATATTTATTCAGACTACTTGCGTTTTACCCAACCGCCTTGTGCCACTTTCAATAGAGTTCCCATGGGGCAGACAAAACGACAATAGGGGCGCATCACCACGAAGGATAAGAGCACGAAGAACACCGCGATGACTATTACCGCCCAATGTGCATTTTGGAACACGAAAGCCGAGAAAGGCTCGTAGTTGACCCAATCAGCCCACACGCCAATGAGCAAAAGCAACATCAACGCCGCCCACAACAGCTCACGGAAGGTGTCAAGCTTCTTAATGGTGTCAGCACTGATGCGCATCTTGTGCTTCGAACATCTGCCCGCTAGCTCTTGTAGCGAGCCAAAGGGACATACATGGGTGCAGTAATAGGATTTCTTACCAAACAATGGATAGACGAATGCGGTAATCAATAAGATCACAGGAACTAGCAAAGCTAACACATTCATGCCATTGCTCATATATCCGAGGATAGCCGAATAGGACAAGAAGCTACCACACCAAAATCCGAGCACTGCCACATTGAGCACTTGTTGGCAGATGCGATACACCTTGTTGCGGATGAAGAGGGGAAGCACAGCAGCCATAATCGCTACCAATAGACCTACTAACGATTTGGCTGAGAGATCCAATCCCATCTGTGGAGCAGATGTCTCAATCTGGTTCTTGGCATAAGCTAGACCGGCATGCATATTCCCGATGATGGCTTTGGACGAATAGGTTGCCCCCGAAACGCCATCCACCTCCATCTCTAGCGCCTCATCCACGGTCTTTCCGTTCCAACGCGAAAGCAGTTGGCGTGCTTGACCGAAGAACTCCGGTGTCTCATCATTGCGAAGCGCCTCTACCTTCACCACCTTATCATCCTTGAGCGTGATGCGGAGAGGCACCACACCGCCATATCCAGTGATATCCTTTCCTAGATCTATGGTATTGACCACAACGCTGCCATCAGCCTCCCTGGTCATCGCTTGCTTCACTTGGGCCGTGGTGTCAGCTTTGACTTCACCTCTCTGAGCTATCTTTCTGCCCATCAGTTTGCCATCTCTGCTCACGGCTGCCGTTGCCAACAGAATGATCACAACTAGCAACGATCCCAACTGAAACTGCCATTTCTTCTGTACATTGATATTCATCTTTATCTTGATTAACCTATCGCTTACAGTTTGTTATATTCTTGACATATATCAAGAAGTTTACTTTTTGCATAAAATACATTACAAAATGTTTGCGCGTTCCATATAAACGCCGTACATTTGCAACGTGTTTTTCATAGTATTAGATTTAAGGTTAACAAAGGTTGGACTACAGCGGTAGTCCTTTTTTCGTTTTTAGACCTTATCTAATCACAAACTTCTTTCCACCTTTAACATACAATCCATGTGGCAGACGCGTAGCATCTGTTCCCACAGTTTGGCCTTGAATGGTATAGATAGTGGCGTTATCAACCTTTGACGTTGTTGCAACGGTATGAATAGCGGTCACAGGACGATACTGTGCGAAGAGCATTGGTCGCGCTTCTTGGTCTGAATCGTAGCATCCAACGTGATAGTAGACCGAGCTATATTGTATTGCTTTCTCACACGACTCGATATAGAACGTCCCATCACCTGCTGGTGTAAAGGTCCAAGCGTCTGCTTCCGAAGGATCGGTAGTCAGAGTGAACGTTGCATCAGCGGTATTGGCGTTATAGTAGTTGCCTTTGCTATCCTTGATGCTAAAACCCTCTCCTTGTGCTGTAAAGGTAAACGCATTGTCAAGATTTTCAGCATAGATGGTGTCGTTAGCATACTCCACCGTGGCGGTATACAGATAACCTGTATTGCTTGAATAAGGTTTGATGAAGCGCAACGATGCTCCATTGTCTATCACCAACAGATAAGGATGTCCAGCGATGACCTCGTCGGTCTTAACAAACCGTATCTCATCACCATCAGGATCGGGTTCTGGATCAGGTGAAGGGTTATAGTCAAGGTAACGCTTGTCGTCACTTGCGGTGGTCAGAGCGGTTGTTGGGTCAAACGCTACATCCACACTATCACCCCAAACATACTGCGCCAGGTTAGGATAATCCACGAAGAGGTTGCGGTTGCCTTGTATCTTAGCCACGGCATTGTTACGCGCACACTCCAAGCTATCCACCTTATCAGCCTTCTGCCATTCGATATATAGTTTGGAAGCCCACTCATTCAGTCCGGGATAATCCTCGTTGGTCATGGTCTGAAGACCCGTCTTGACATAGGTAAGCGAGCCATACACCACTGCCATATACATGTATCCACGAGAGAAATCACCTTTATACTGATCACCAGGCTCCCAGCATTTCACACCACTCTGCCCGTTGATGGTTCCGGTACCCACCTTGTCGTAGCCTTCATCTTCCGAGCTTACATTCTCTACCTTACCCATAGCATAGTTGCTCTTAGACGAATTAGCCTTTGAGTCACTAGGATAAAGGTTATAAAGGTCTTGGTAAGCATTGTTCTTTGTACTACCCCACCAGCTCTTAGGGAACGAATGTTCGATGTTCATACCCGAGATGGCGGCGCCATTATTGCTTGAGCCAAAGTAGAACTTCTGTGAACTATATCGGTTGTAACACTCGTTGGTCTGTGGATTGCGATCGGTCTGATAGAATCCCCACCATGTTTTGTTACTTCCGCTTCCATAGCTCAACACCTTAGAGGGCTTCATAAGCTCCTCAAGCGCGGCTTTCAGGTCAGCTTTCTTCTTTCCTTTGAGCGACGCAGCATATGCCGCAAGCGACTTACGGTCAATAGCATGTGAAGGAACTACCGTTCCCAAGCAGAGCAACACCAGTGCTGCCCATAACGATTTTTTCATTATTTTGTCGATTATAAAGTGATTATTATACGAAAACAAGTATTCCGCCTACTTCCTTAATTTATGCAAAGATAGAAAGAATATTTATAGTTGACAAGAAAAAATAAAGCATTACAACCATTATTAACAACTATGTCATATAGCTTTTACACGGATTTGAATACCTTTGCCCGTGCTAAATCAGAAGTTATATGATGACATCCTCCTCTTCACTATACACCCATTACCTCTCAGAAGCCACCCTTCTGAAAGATTCGTTACGCTCACGCCAAAGCCGAAACCGCACGTTTATCATAGCCGAGATGCTTACTTTCGTTCTCGGTCTGATCCTGCTTGGCGTGTATGTCTTCCATTCCGCCTCACTGGGATATGTCCTTGCAGCGGCCATCGTGTTTGTGATTTATTGGTACATCCGTCGATGTGACCAGCGCAACGACAAGCTGATTGAGGAAGAGAAAGCCTTGCTTACCACTTACGAGCATGAGATGGCTTACCTCAAGGGCGACTATCATGCCTTCGATGATGGTTCCCAATATGTTGACGCCAAACATAGTTACAGCTATGATCTAGACATCTTTGGTGACCACTCGCTCTTTCAGCGCATCAACCGCACCGTCACCACGGGCGGAAGTGACACCTTAGCGCACATCTTGCAAGGTGCACTCCTCAGCCAAGACCGCGCCGAGACGCTCCAGACCATACACGCACATACCGAAGCTTGTAAGGAACTGGCAACCCATGATGACTTCCTTATGGCGTTTAAAGCCCAGCGCCGCGCATCACTCATCGACACGGCACAGGTCAAGCAAGTCTTATCCGAGAGCAACCTCGTCTGCGTTCCCCATTGGATGACCGCCCCAGCGTTTCGTCTTCTGTGCAACGCTAACCTCGTGGGATTCTATATCAGCGTGTTCCTTTCGTTTGGTCATATCGTCCCCGTGGCGCTTCCGATAGCATGGGGCATCATCAATGTGCTCGTAGCATCGTCCTTGGCGGGTGGAAAGGTGAAACGCATCATGAACGTGATGGAGCCTTTGCAACAACACCTCAATGGATATGCGCGCCTCATCGCCTTAGTCCGCCGCACCCAGTTCAGTTCCCCACTGCTTCAGTCATGGCAGAACAATCTGCTCCAAAGCGCCACCTCACTCGATCTGATCGACCGTTTGCTGCAGAGCATCGTCAACCGCAGCAACGAGATAGGCATCTTGCTGTTCAATGCTTTTTCGTTGATCGACCTGCGTATCGTTCGCCATTACGCCCAATGGCAACGCCATTACAACGCACGCTTTGCACAATGGCTTGACCTCATCAGTGGTTTTGATGCAATGGTGTCAATGGCGACCTTCCGTAAGAACGAGCCCCAAGCCACCGATGCACAATGGATGGATAGCACCGAGGTGGTGTATGACGCGCAAAAGCTCTACCATCCGTTTATCGGCGCAGATGCAGTGAAGAACGATTTCAGCGTGACCGACCACCATTATTATATCATCACGGGGGCGAACATGGCGGGTAAGAGTACGTTCCTGCGTGCCGTGGGCATCAATTACGTGTTGGCCTGCTGTGGCATGCCGGTCTTTGCGGACTCGTTGCGGGTATCGTTGTTCCAGTTGTTCACCAGTATGCGCACCACCGATGACCTCTCACAAGGCATCTCTTACTTTAATGCAGAGCTTCTCCGACTGCGCCAACTCATTGAGCAAGTGGACAAAGCTTCTGCCGCTCCGCAACCAATGGCAACGATGGTGATCCTGGATGAGATACTCAAAGGAACCAACTCGCTAGACAAACTGAATGGTTCACGCCTATTCCTAGAGCATATAGCCACCAAGAACGTCACTGGCATCATTGCCACACACGACCTAGAGCTATCTCGTCTCTCCGAGGATGCCTCACAACGCTTCCACAACTATTGCTTCGAGATAGCCCTTGGCACAGACGTGACCTACTCATATACCATCAGCAAGGGTGTGGCGCAAAATCAGAACGCCACTTACCTGCTCAGCCAGATACTAACTCAAGGATCACCTCACTAAACGTGAAGGCCTGTCGCAAACACACGGCAGGCCTTCACGTTTTATTGTTTCTCAGGCAATAGCACCACACCTTGTTGCTTCTTGCCGTCCATCATCACACGTAGCGAACTGCCAAACCGCACATGGCGCACATGCTCGGTCTCGCTGACGGCGGGCATCTGATCCAGCACTTCCTTACAGAACAATCCATCATGACGGAACGGATTGATTGTGAAATAGCCCACGCCGAAGGAGGTGAGGTTCTGGAAGAAGTGCGTACCCTGGCTGGGGTCCACCTGATATTGCTTCAATCCTAGTTCCACAATCAATCGGGCAGCCGATATATGCGGCCACTTCACCGGTATGCCGAGCCACGGATCGCTAGATCCCCAGCGTCCTGGGCCTATGAGGATATAGTTGCGCCCACTGGCAAGAAACTCCCTATTGATCTTCTCAATCTCTTCGGCAATGCGTGGATTGTCCGCTGCTGAGAACGCATCACTGGTTTTCACATACACCACATCGCAAAGATCTTCCATGACGCCATGCCCTAAGGACAGATCGCTGCGTAGCAAGCACTGGTCATCGGGGATGGTCTGAAGATCTTCCTTGAGCATCTGCTTATCGTCAACGATAGGTCGTATCTGCAGCAGATACAACGATCCCACACGATGCTCGTCCAGATTACAAGCAAACTCAATCTCGACGGGACGGCGCATAGCCTCCGACCCCATACGCATCACCATCTGCAGCAGTTCGGACAGGGGGAACACATCATGCTGCAACACCCCGCAGAAGGTGATGAGCTTGCGTCCACCATCATAGATACCGTCACGTATCACATCGTCATGAGGGTCATACGTGGAGGCGATATACTGCAGGGTGTGATCCTTTTCGGCATCCTTGATGGTGAGTTTCAGCAGGTTGAACCCATCATCAACCTTAAAGCTCTCAGTCACATTGTGCGTGTCAAGCGCATAAAACTGTGTCTGCGTCTGCCGGAGCGCGGTACGCAGTTCGCTGAGTTGCAGTATCTGATGAGGATGATAAGGCGAGAAACGCAACGTTTGCCCACCATCCACGATATATTTGCCCAATCCAAGAGCAAGCGACACGATGCCTTCCTCGCTCTTCTCGTCACCTATGGGATAGAAATTGAGCGACCGCAACACGCCCGACATGTTGGGATAGTAGCGCCCGCCATGCTGACTGCCCACCACTTCCTGTAGGATCACCGCCATCTTCTCTTGGTCAATGACATTGCTAGTGGCTGTCATGTAAGCCTTAGAGTCGTGATAGAACACCGAGGCATAGACGCCCTTGACGGCGCAAGCGAGCATACTGAGCATCTGATACTTGTCCTGTAGGCACGGAATCATATAGGTCGAGTAGATGCCAGCAAAGGGTTGGTAGTGGGAATCTTCCAACAACGAACTCGAGCGCACGGCTATCGGCGAGTGGGTCGCTTCAAAGAATGCTAGGAAGTCGTCCATATACTTATCTGGCAGTTGGGCGGCAAGGAACGCTTTGAGAATCTCTTCGTCTGTGGCATCGCTGAGAGCTATCTGATAGAGGTCGTTGTTCTCCATAAACTCGTCAAAGATATCCGTACAGAGCACCACGGTCTTAGGAATCTGAACAGACGCGTGGTCATAATGGTTGAGCTCTGGGTGCATCTTGATGATGTTGTCCAGGAACGCCAGTCCACGTCCTTTGCCACCGAGGGATCCATCGCCGATACGGGCAAAGTGGGCATAGCGGTCAAACTTATTACGGTCAAACACAGCCACGATACCTAGGTTCTTCATCCGTCGATATTCCACGATGGCATCAAAGATGATCTTGCGGTGGAGGTCTACGTCTTGTAGCTTATGCCACGTGATGTTGCGAAGGAAAGCCGACACGGGGAAGATGGCACGTGCCGAGAGCCAACGACTCATGTGGTTACGACTGATGTGATAGAGCATCGAGTCACGAGGGATCTTGAAGATATTGTCTTGTAGCTCTTTCAGATTGTGTATGCGCATCACCTTCCGCCCCGTCTTGGGGTCGCGGAAGATAAAGTCGCCAAAGCCCATATGCTCTTCTATCAGATGGCGCAGGTCCACACTCATCTTCTTAGAGTTCTTGTCCACGAACCTGAATCCCTCAGCTTCAGCCAAGGCACGGTTGCTACTCTCTGAGCTCTCCATAATCAGTGGCACATACTCGTCTTCCTGACGGATAGCACGGAGGAGCTTCAGACCTGCCAGAGGATCCTTAACCTCGGCGCTGGTACCTCCTTGCAGATGTGGCGGCGTGAGTGGGAAGCGGGCATCGGAGATCACACCGAGGCAGTTGTCCTTATACTTGGTATACATCTCCCAAGCTTCTTCATAGTTGCGCGCCAGCACCACCTTGGGGCGTCCACGCATACGCATCGTGGCAGCATGGGGGTTGAGGGCTTCAGTGGCGAAGTTCTGACTCTGCTTGAGGATATAACTATATAAATAAGGTAGGATGGACGAATAGAAGCGGATGCTGTCCTCGACCAGCATAATCATCTGCACCCCACCCTCAAGGATATCGTTCTCGATGTTGAGTTGGTCTTCCATCAGTTTGATGATGGACATGATGAGGTTGGTATTGCCCAACCAGCAGAACACATAATCGAAGATGCTGAGGTCCTCATGTTCCATGCGGCGTGTGATACCGTGGCTGAATGGGGTGAGCACCACACAGTGGATCTCAGGGAAGCGGGCTTTGATGGCACGCGCCACGTCAAAGGCGTCGTTGTCCGCATTACCTGGCATACAGATGACAAGGTCCACCTCCACCGTGTTGAGCACCTTTTCGGCTTCCTCGATGGTAGATACCTGGGTGAACGTAGGCGGATAACGCAAGCCCAGCTCCATATATTCGTTATAGATCTTCTCTTCCACACGTCCGTCATCCTCCAGCATGAAGGCGTCATAGGGGTTAGCAACGATGAGCACGTTATAGATACGGCGCATCATCAGGTTGACAAACGTGACATCCTTGAGATAAAACTTATCCCATTTCTCGGGCAATTGATTGTTCATTTGCATTTATTATATTTTAGGCAAAAATACGAAAATCAACGTTACTTGCCTAACTTTTAGTAGCAAAAGTAAAGGTATCACTATTTTTTTGCAACCTAATCTCAAGATAACGGCGCCGAGAGGATATTTTGGCAAAATCTTTGTTGAAAAAAAAAGCTTTTGTTTGCTTGGTTATTTCAAGGTTAATACTTACTTTTGCCTTGTAGACAATACAATACACAACATAACCAAAACCATTTAAATTTTCATTACTATGGAAGTCGAGAAAATCATGCAGAG
Source organism: Bacteroidaceae bacterium (assembly GCA_963654235.1). Classification (GTDB taxonomy): domain Bacteria; phylum Bacteroidota; class Bacteroidia; order Bacteroidales; family Bacteroidaceae; genus Prevotella. The sequence goes on from CAVJZR010000015.1 coordinate 37,555, forward strand.
CTTGGAACAAAAGCATCCAGGCGAATCAGAATTTCTTCAAGCAGTGCGTGAAGTGCTAATCTCTGTACAGGACGTTTACAACCAGCATCCTGAGTTTGAGAAGGCAAAGATCATCGAGCGCATGGTGGAACCTGAACGTATCATCACGTTCCGTGTGCCATGGGTGGACGATCAAGGCAACGTACAGGTTAACATCGGTTACCGCGTACAGTTTAATAGCGCCATAGGCCCATACAAAGGCGGTTTGCGCTTCCACGCTTCAGTAAACCTTTCTATCCTGAAATTCTTAGGCTTTGAGCAGACCTTTAAGAACGCACTCACCACATTGCCTATGGGCGGTGGCAAGGGTGGATCAGACTTCTCACCTCGCGGCAAGAGCGACGCTGAGATTATGCGTTTCTGCCAGGCGTTCATGTCAGAGCTTTACAAATATATCGGTCCAGACGAAGACTGCCCAGCAGGTGACATCGGTGTAGGTGGTCGTGAGATAGGCTACCTCTTCGGTCAGTATAAGAAGCTCACCAGCCAGTTCCACGGAGGCACTCTCACGGGTAAGGGCTATGAGTATGGCGGTTCTATCCTTCGTCCAGAAGCTACGGGTTACGGCGCTCTCTACTTTGTCAACCATATGTTGGAGAAGAAGGGTCTCAGCCTCAAGGGTAAGACCATCGTGGTATCAGGCTTCGGTAACGTAGCTTGGGGCGCTGTGCAGAAGGCTACCCAGCTCGGTGCAAAGGTGATTACGATTAGCGGTCCTGACGGATACATCTATGACCCAGCAGGTATCAGCGGCGAGAAGAACGAGTACATGCTTGAGCTACGTGCTAGCGGCAACGACATCTGCGCACCTTACGCAGAGAAGTTTGCAGGATCTCAGTTTATCGCCGGTCGCAAACCATGGGAGCAGAAGGCCGACATCTATCTCACATGTGCCACACAGAACGAGCTCAACGGCGAGGATGCCGACATGATCCTGGCTAACCATCCTGACTGCGTAGCTGAGGTGAGCAACATGGGTTGCACCGCAGAGGCTGTGGATAAGTTTGTAGCTGCTCATCAGCTCTTTGCTCCTGGCAAGGCTGTCAACGCTGGTGGCGTGGCAACATCAGGCCTAGAGATGACCCAAAACTCTATCCGTCTACACTGGAGCGCAGAGGAAGTGGATCAGAAGCTACATTACATCATGCAGTCAATTCACGAACAGTGCGTCAAGTACGGCACACAGGCTGACGGATACGTTGACTATGTCAAGGGTGCTAACATCGCTGGCTTCATGAAGGTGGCTAAGGCTATGCTCGATCAGGGCATCGTGTAAGAACCATACCAGCTTCATAACATCATAGCCACGATGCTTTCACAAACCAAAAGGGGCTGAATGTTAAGAAAACAAAATAGGGAAGTGGATGAGAAATAAATTATTTTTCATCCACTTTTAATTTATTCTTTGTTGAAAAATAAATTGATTTTCATCCTCAAACCTTATCGGCATAGGCGTCAAAGAGCCTAAACAAGGATGTCAAACCGCCTTTCTTGGCTCGCCAAACGAGGGTCACAATAAGGCAAAAGGAGCGGTTTGGCGATTGTAAAGAAATCTAAATTGATTACATATAATGCTAATCATCAACGGGTTAGCTTCGTGGTTTCAGGATTTTTTCGTATCTTTGCATCATGCAACAGATACATCACGCATATCGATATATACTAGTTTTAGTCACAATAGCATGCTTGGCGTTCAGCTTGGATAGCATGGCGCAAAGCGACCACAGCGGTAAAGCATCCTATTATAGCAACTCCCTTCACGGCAGAAAGATGAGCAACGGCGAGCGATATAACCGCGACAGCCTCACCTGCGCACACCGTAGTCTGCCCTTTGGTACACGACTGAAGGTGACCAACCCCACCAACGGACGTTCAGTGGTGGTGAGGGTATCAGACAGAGGTCCCTTTGTGAAGGGCAGAGTGATAGACCTCTCATACGCAGCAGCACGTGAGCTGCATATGCTCAACTCGGGTGTGGCGTACATGCGTATCGAGATGCTCAAGCCAGAGGACAACATCCCCTACTCTAGCGAGCCCGAATCACCGTTACAGGCGCCCGAGATCGAATATGGTATGGCTGGTGTGTGCTACGCGTTCATGCCTCACTGGGGTAAGACGGAGGACAAGCCAAGCGCAGCCAAGCGCAAGGCTAGCACCTCAACCGATAAGAAGGAAGCACGACAGATAGCTGAGAAGAAGATAGAGAAAGCGCGTAACGCCACAAGCCGAAACGACAACAGCAATGCCAAGCATGGCAGGACGCAAGGTGGCAACTCATGGTCGAGCTTCTTCAACCACCTCAAGCAAGGTAGCAACGGCGTGTTATAAGCGTCCCGCCCCTATACACATAGGCCTTCAAACAACAACATACGGCACAGGCACGTTCTCAGATGAGGACGTGCCTGTGACGTTTTGCTATACTAAAGAAAATAATTTTCTGATTCGGAGGCAATGTTTCGCTCGTTCATGTATTTAACCTATAGAACGAAAACAAGAAACAAAGCTAATAAAGAATGACGATGAAAACAAAACTAATGACCCTCGCACTCCTGCTAGGTGGTGCAATGGCAATCAGCAGTTGTGCCACAAGCAAAGACAGTATCAAAGCCGTAGAAGCGAAGCATTACTTTGTCAACAACACCGCACCCAATAACGTGCTGGTAAAGGCAACCTCACAGAGTGAGCTAGAGCGCTATTTCGGCTACGCCACCGTGATGGGCAAGGATGGCAAACCCACTGAGATCGATTTCAGCAAACAGATGGTCATCGCGAAGATTCTCCCCTCTACCAATCGTTACACAGAGACCTCGTCACCCAAGGTAAGCGTCACGGGTAAGAACGAGCTCACCCTCTCATACACCATCACACGTGGACAGGAGATGAGCTACAGCATGACACCAATGGTGATGATGATCATCAGCAAGCAATACGCGGGCTACACAATCAAAGAGAACATTACGACAGTAGATAAATAGATGCTTTACTCTGCACACCTGAGCATAACTTGCGTTAAGCAACCGATATAGGTTGAAATAGATGTTGAGCACTTATCATACCTCAGTCCACTAGAAGACACAACCAAAAAGAATTCGGGCAACAATGGAAAGTCTCCTCATTGTTGCCCGATCTTTTAATATATAGGTTCTATATTAGGTCGTCTTCATGCGCTGGCATGACTTACTTGCGTGTCGTAATATCAAATTCGGTCACCTTACTGATACTCTTCTTGCCTTGAAGAACGGTTACGGCAAATCGTGCTGTGCCGTTAGCTAACTTCTTATCGGCCTTGACAAGAGCCGTATAACGGATGCCTCTACCCGGCGCAATGCTCTCCACATGGATGCTTGGACTGATGTATAGGTGGCGGTTGTCATTGACCTCGATAACTGAAGGTATCACATCATAAAGGGTTTGGTTGCCTTTGTTGCGCACCTCAAAGATCACTTTACCTGTCTCGCCACGGCTCAAGACACCATCTTCGTTATCGTCTACAAAGCGGGCATTGCTGATCTCGATGTTCGGGGTATAGTCGAGGTGGGACGTGAGATCCTCTACGCTCGATTCGGATGGCAATGTGGTGGATGGCGTGGCGGCGCTATACGTACCGGTGTAGTCGCTTCCTTGGAAATCATAAATGCGGTCATCGCCAGAGTTGGTGGAGTCGAAGCCACTCAGGTCAGCTGAAGAGACCTCTGTTCCGGTGAGCTGATTGTTATATTCGGGGTCTGGATTATAGTTGCGTGTAGCCTCCTGTGTGGTCGATTGGGACGCATAAGGATTGACGCCGCGAGCCTTATTCTCTTGCACGCGAGCATAATGGTCGTGCACATCTTGAGCATCTTGCTTATCAGCAGCACTGCCGATAGCTGCACCGATGACGCCGCCACCTACCATACCGACGATGGTACCCACGTCTGAACCACGCGGACCGCCTGAGAGACCACCGATGGCGCTTCCCAAGATTGTACCAAACTGAGCACCTGCAAAAGCACCCGAACCTGTATATGTTCCGCATCCTGACAATATCAGGGCTGAACCCATCAATACTGCAACGCTCTGTTTCATGACTTTAATCTATTGATTATAATGTGCAAAGGTAAAAACTTTTTCCCAACACCCACTAGGCTATTTCCCTATTTGACTAGGGAAAATCCCCAAAACGTCATCGAACGATGCTTAAGAGAGGGCGATTATTCAAGTAAATTTTAGTAACTTTGCATTCCGTTTCGCCAAAGATGCCGGAGGGAAAGGGCATTCACGATTGGCGATCAACGCTTTAAAGCACATTCTAACGATAACACAACACGACAAGATGGATAACAACGCACTCGCTTGCACAGAGGCATGGACGGACATCGAGTATCCGTTGACATGCCAATCTCCCTATTTAGCTTCACCCGTTTTGGTAAGCAACGAGGTGACTTACTGGTTATGTAAGAACCCAGACCTTCGCCAACAAAGTAGACTGACCTTCGTGGTGTTCAGCCAGCACGGCGCTGAGGACTGGGAGGACGACCCTCAGCTAGGCGACATAGACGTTGCCGTGCTAGGCGAAGACGATGAGGATGTGAAGCCTTGTAGGGCTATCAACCTAGGGATGGCGCCCAACGACTTTGTGAAGTGTGTGGAGGAGGATCGCGAGAAGATCACACTCAAACTGCATTGGCGTCATGGTGACATCGCTTGTGGCAAAGGACAAAAGACGGAGAAAGGATGGGTGTTTGCTAAAAGTAGCTTTACGGATGGACAGACCATCAACCTTCATCTTACACCTCGAAACGAAGGAAAACCCTTTGATATTGCGCTTTGCATGCCTGAGTTTGGCTTTGGTGTGACAGATAAGGAGGGCAACAAGGCTGACAACGACTTGCTGCTCACCCCTGAGGAGCTTCATCAGTACACCTATGCCTTCAAAGGCCAACCCAACGATGACCGCTTCAGCCTATCAATCAAGGACAGCCAGCAAGAGATCTTATGCATCTGGCATGACGACGGCACACTGACCTTGCGCGATCACAAGGAGAACCTAGAATATATCGGGGAGATTCCTGCACAAGGCACATTGGACCTGCTCATGCAAAAGGGTACTGAGGTGCTGGTCAAATATCACAACCATCGTTGGAATATCCGCATCACGGGGTGTTCATTGGACCAAGAGTCGATGCCCGAATGTGAACCGGTGGCGCTGACACGATATGCGTTTGAGCATTTTAGGGACACAACTGAGGAGGGCGTTGACCTGCTGATGGATCAACTGATGGCGATGGAAAAGGTGCTATGGTTTCAGTGGCATTGGCTCACGGAGCAAGACTGGAGTCATGAACACATTGCGGATCTCCTCAACATGGACAACCTTGCCTCACAACCAGAAAAGATGATGGAGATGGCTTTGCTTTACAACCGATACGAAAGGTTCATGAAGAAGCTCACCACCACATCGTTTGATCGTTGCGATGCGATACAAGGTGACCAACTGCAAGCTCGTAACAACAAACGAAAGATAGCACGTTGTGCCAAATATATCTTGGCGCACCAGCGCCAAGAGGTGTCTATGTGGACACGCGACGAGGAGCAGCGACAAGAGACATTGACGCTCTTCGGGAAGTTTCACCGTGAGTTTGTCAGTCAGCTCGAAGCACTCTGCGCACAAGCTTAGTGGTTTCAGCTGACAACGCGGTTGATCAGATGCAAAGGGAACATGCGGTGAGTAGCGTACCCCCTACCATGTCAGCAATTAATATCTATCTACGCATTTAACCAATGAGTCTAAAAAAGCCCTTCAACAATGATGCTGAAGGGCTTTCTCTTTGTATTATCTAAATTTATATTAGCGCTTTACGCTCTTAGAAGCCTTGCCGTTAGCGGTCTTGGTGATTACCAAACCGTGATATTGGTTAGCGTTTACACGACGACCATCGGTGCTGTAGGTTGCTACGGTCTTAGCCTTAGCCTCTTCACCATTCACGCCATTGATGCCATCCAAGCCGTTGTCGCTATCTGTATCGAGAACAAAGGTCTCATAGCCGAAGCCACCGTCGTCGTCAGATGCGCCATCGATCTGCACTGATGAGTAACCTGTGATATACTTACCGTTAGGTGTGATACCTGTAGGAACGCACCAACCATTGGTGTCATAGGTCTGAAGCTTCTCAAGAGAGGGGAATGCTTCAGAGAGCTTCTGGAACGTGCTCTCGCCTGCCTTGCAATAGAGAGCTACACGATCGTTGTTGTCAGTCTCAGCAAAACCAATCAGTGTACCATCATTAGCAATGCCTGTGGCATAGATAGTCTGTTCATCGTAATCCTCAGAAGGTGCTGCAATCACCTCCAAAGTATCTTCCTCAAGGTTATAGCGAGCCATCACTGGGAAATAAGAATCAGTAGTCTGCACAGTCATAGCAATCCACTTTCCATCGCTGCTCACACCACTTGGAGTAAACATCTGGTATGGATGACCTGTATCCAAATCATATGAGCCATCATACCAACGCTTGCAGAAAGGTACTACTGAGTAAGTAGAGTCGCCTGCATTGCGATGCCAAGCTACTGCTGGATAAGTGGCGAAGTTGTCAATGTAGTAACCTACAATCGTAGAAGCATCATCGCTGACATACTTAGCAGCTGTACCGCTCAACTCATATCCTACCCAACTCTCTGTTGGCTCAGGCAATCGGTAAAGCTGACCATCCTTCCAATAGCATGCATTGGTATAGTAGTCGCCATCGGTATCGAGATTACCAACAACCACTTCGCCATCGCGAGTAACGCCGTCAGCCATAGAGTTCTGTCCCCAAATGGTAGCAGTGTCGCCCTCAATGCTCAAAGAGAAAGCGTTGATGTTGAAGCCGTAAGCCACACCTTCGTCAGAAACGGCACGACCCTGAGCACCGAGCTCGTCTTTGTTTTCAGAAAACTGAATCTTTCCAGCCTCCCAATCAGCCACAAACATATAGCCGTCATAGGTAGAACCGGTTACATACTTACCATTGGCAGAGATGCCAAGAGCCATCATGGTGGGATCTACAGATGTAGAAAGGGTGTGCAAGCTTTGAGCTGAAGCCGAAGCACACGCAGCGACAAGAGCCGCCGTGAGTAAAACATGTTTCATAATTATACGTTGAATTAATCTTTTTACTATAAGGCTAACATCTCTATGTGAGCCTTCATGATTACTTTAAATACCTTAATAGAGCACTAATACTTTCACAATTGCAAAGTTAGAACTTTTACATGGATACGAAAAGGTATTTTAATATCTTCTTAGATAAAATCCCATTATTTTATTATTTTTAATAAATGTGTGTATAAAAACAAACAGAAAATGCAAAAAGCCCAAATAGAAAGGACGTTATTCGAAAAAGATAACGTATCTTTGTACATCCTAATCTATGCGTAATAGCACCATCCCGAACATCAGACATAAATCCAATATATCATGAAACAAAACCGATTAGCACTACTTATCTGCGGAATGCTCGCCTTGATAGGGGCATCAGCGATTCCCGCACAGGGACAAGAACCTGCAAAGCAGACTGACGAGAACATGGAATGGTTTGCCAATGCCAAGCTCGGCATCTTCATCCATTGGGGCATCTATGCCGTCAATGGGGTGTCAGAGAGTTGGTCGTTCTATAACAAGTATCTGCCTTATGACGAGTATATGAAACAATGCGAAGGGTTCACGGCTTCCAAATATGACCCGAAGGCTTGGCTCGACCTGATCAAGGAGAGTGGCGCACGATACACGGTGATCACCACGAAGCATCACGATGGTGTGGCGCTTTGGGACACGAAGGCTGGCGATCTGAGCACGGTAAAGAGCACACCCGCTAAGCGCGACCTGATCACACCGTTCGTCAAGGAGGCTCGCAAGCACGGACTGAAGGTGGGACTCTACTTCTCTTTGCTGGACTGGTCACACCCCGACTACCCCAACATGACACGCACCGAGACCCGATATAAGGACGATCCAGCGAGATGGCAGCGTTTTGTCGACTTTGACTTTGCCCAACTCAAGGAACTGAACACGCAGTTTAAGCCCGACTTATACTGGTTTGATGGTGACTGGGAGCAAACGGCTGAAGCATGGAACGCCAAGGGCATCGTGAACCTGCTGCGTTCCACAAACCCCAAGACCATCATCAACTCGCGCATACAAGGCTACGGCGACTATGCTACACCTGAGCAAGGTATACCCATCGTGCGCCCTCAGGACAAGTACTGGGAACTGTGCATGACCATGAACGACTCATGGGGATACCAGTATGTGGACACCAACTATAAGTCGCCATTCATCTTGCTGCGTACCTTTGTCGACTGTCTGAGTATGGGTGGGAACCTCTTGCTAGACATCGGGCCCAAGGAGGATGGCACCATCCCCGAAGAACAGGTTGCCACACTGAAGGAGTTTGGACGCTGGACCAAGAAGCACAAAGAAGCAATCTATGACACCCGCGCCGGCATCCCTACCGAGCACTTCCAAGGTTACACCACGCTCAACAAGGCTGGTGACGTGCTTTATCTCTATCTACCTTACAGACCAAACGGCCCAGTGGAGGTGAAAGGACTGATGAACAAGGTCAACCGCGTCTGGGTGGTAGGCAGTGGAGAGATCATTCCGTACAAGGTCTACAACAAAAACTACTGGAGTGAGGTACCAGGCAACCTTTACATCGATGTGCCCGAGAAGGCGCTCGACCCGCAAATCACCGTGGTGGCTGTGTTGCTCGATGGCCCTATCAAGCTCTATCGCGGCGTAGGACAAGTGATTTCTAGTAATTAATATCATAAACACAACTTAAACAATACCGATAATGAGAATCCATCGTATAGCAGCCTTGGGATTGCTGCTCATCACCTTATTGCCTGCTATGGCACAAAACAGCTTGTTGGAGAAATATGCACGAAAGCTGACTGACCCTCGTCACTATGTGTGCTACCGCACGTCAACGCCTATCAAGATTGACGGGAAACTCAACGAAGAGGCTTGGAAGCAAGCGCAAGAGACCGAGTCGTTCGAAGATATCAGTGGAGAAGGTTTTGCCAAACCGCTCTATGACACCAAGGCGCGTATGCTTTGGGACAACCAATATCTATATGTGGCAGCGGTGCTAGAGGAGCCCAACATCGTAGCCAACCTCACAAAGCGTGACACGATCATCTATCACGACAACGACTTTGAGGTGTTTATTGACCCTGATGGTGACGGACAGACTTATTTCGAGATTGAGAACAATGCGCGCGGCGTGGTGTTCGACTTGATGCTCACGCGCGCCTATCGCTGCGGGGGCAACTTTCTCGTGCAGTGGGACTGCCCCGGTCTGAAGCTCGCTGTGACACAAAACGGCACACTGAACAACGATAAGGACACAGATAAGAGTTGGACGGTGGAGATGGCTATCCCTTATAAGGCGTTGATGATCGACTTTACCAATCCGCTCAAGGCTGGTAACACATGGCGTCTGAACTTCTCACGTGTGGAATGGCTCAAGAAGGGCGGCCCGGAAGAGAACTGGGTTTGGTCACCCACAGGCGAGATAAACATGCACATGCCTGATCGTTGGGGCTTCGTACAGTTCTCTGACCAGGTGGTGGGCACACAAACGGAGGCGTTCCGCTATCCTTACCAGCGTGATGCGTATCGATTGGTATGGGCAATGTTCTATGAAGAGATGGCTCAGCACGCAGCTAACGGACGCTATGCACAGAACCTGAACGACCTCAACCTCACCGATGCCGACATGGCTACGCTTCCCAAAGGATGTAACGTACAGCTAGAAGCCACTGCGCAAACTTTCAAGGCAAGCATTCGCGTACCCGAAGAGAAGGTGGATTATGTGGTGGATGAGCTGGGTAAGTTTACACGCACACCTTATACCAAACAGTAAAAACGTATAAACAAGACAACTGACAATGAGACATAAGACATTACTATCTATCGCCACTGCGTTGCTATGCCTATGTTCGCTGCCAATGCAAGGGGCGAAGCACAAGGAGCTAGCTGCCTGTGGAGACACGAGCATCGTGGTGTTTGACAAAGCCAACGTACGCTTTGCACCAGATGCAATAGCCAACTTTGCCGATGCGGACGCCGATGGCATCATCCGTCTGGTCAACGGTCGTATCTTGCTGAAGAAGATTCATGTACCCCACTACCTACGCAACGTGAAGGTAAACATCCAAGTCACGGTGTCATCCAATGGTGACCGTTGGGACAAGTCGGGCTCGTGCTTCGTGCTGCCAAAGCAGTCGGCCATCAACCTGATGAGCATTGCGAAGGGTGAGAAACGCTTCCCCGCAGTGGACTCGACACAGTATGAACGCCTAGTGGGTGTGGTAGCAGGCAAGGACTATAAACCTACCATCGAGTTGATGCGCTTCATGACGCCGTTCGGTGTGGGACACTATAGTGCCAACGATGATACGCTCACCTCGAAGCGCCGCCCTGTGTACATCCCCAAATGGGAACAACAGGTGGAATGGCAACAAGACGTGACCGACCTTTACAGCACGTTAGAGGACGAGGCTTATGTGGGTGTGTTCATTGATACATGGACACCGCAAGGTTATCTGGCTTCGGTGAAACTGCAGTTTAAGGAGAGTCCGGTCACTTGCGACGCCTTACAACGCACCCATGTAGAGCCGTTGGTCAACACGGTGTACTATATCGGACAGGAATATCCTGATATCTTTGCACGCAAACCGCTCACCACAACGTTTGATCTGCCTAAGCAAGCGAAGAACGTTCGCCTGAAATACATCGTCACAGGACATGGCGGTCATGATGGCGGTGACGAGTTTACACCCAACGAGAATATCCTCCGTGTGGACAACAATGTGGTGTATCGCTTCACTCCTTGGAGAGACGACTGCGCTGCGTTCCGCCGTTTCAATCCCGCTACGGGTGTATGGCTCATCGAGCGCACCACGGCGTATATCAATGACGACGGTCGATATGCAGAGAAGAAGATCGAGGAACCCATCGCTTCGTCTGATCTCTCTCGCTCCAACTGGTGTCCGGGTACTGACGTTTGGCCAGAAGTGGTCAACCTCGGCAACCTCGCAGCAGGCAAACACACCTTCAGCATTGACATTCCGAAGGCTCAACCCATCAACGGCGATGAGATGAACCACTGGTTGGTATCCGCCTATCTGGTGTGGGACGAATAATCTGACTGAGCGAGATGACCTATAACATAAGAGCATACCAGCGTCATTACCATGACTTGCTCAAGCTGGGGCTACCCATTGTGGTGGGGCAGATAGGCACGGTGGTGCTCGGATTTGCCGACACCTTTATGATTGGGCATTATGGTATGAAGGAGCTAGCGGCGGCAAGCTTCGTCAACACGCTCTTCACGCTGGTGGTAGTGTTTGCTATGGGCTTCTCATACGGATTGACGCCCATCGTGGGTAGCCTCTTCGGTAAGGGTGAGACGCAGAAGATAGGAAGCAGTCTGAAGAACAGCCTACTAGCCAACACGCTCATGGCAGCATTGTTGTTGGTGGTCACAATGACGTTTTATGCGTTTGTGGACCGCATGGGGCAACCCACCGAACTGCTTTCCTTGATACGTCCCTATCTCTTGGTGAACATCATCTCGTTGCCTTTCCTATGCTGGTTCAACGCTTTCAAGCAGTTTTTTGACGGCATCACGGACACGCGCACACCGATGTTTGTCATCCTTGCGGGCAATCTGCTGAACATCATGGGCAATTATCTGCTCATTTATGGCGTCTGCGGTCTGCCTGAGTTGGGGCTTTTAGGCGCAGGAATCTCCACGATGTGCTCGCGCATCATCATGTTTGCTGCATGCACGGGCATCTTTTTCTTCCATCGGAAGTACAGGTTATACCGTGGATACATGCTGCAGAGCCGCTTCGACAAGGCTTCGCTACGAAAGCAGAGCGTCCTGGGATGGCCCGTAGCGTTACAACTGGGGATGGAGTCGGCTTCGTTCTCGCTGGCGGTGATATTCGTGGGATGGCTCGGAACCATTGCCCTTGCAGCCCATCAGGTGATGCTCACCATCTCCCAACTGCTCTATATGGTGCATAGCGGTATGGCGGCAGCGGTGGCAGTGAGGGTGAGCTACTTCCACGGACAGCACGATTGGGGTGAGGTGCGTAGCACGGCGGCGGCAGGTTGGCATCTCTTGATGGCGTTTGCAGCAATCGTAACGCTGGGTGTGTTTGCGTTCCGCCACTCCATAGGATACCTTTTCACATCGGATACGGAGGTTGTGGCGCAGGTCAGCACGTTGGTGTTGCCAATGATTGTCTATCAGTTTGGCGACACATTGCAGTATACCTACGCCAATGCCTTGCGTGGCATATCCCACGTGAAGCCCTTGATGCTCATCGCCTTCGTTTCCTACTTTGTGCTTTCTCTGCCTTGCAGCTACCTATTCAGTATGGTGCTAGAATGGGGATTGGAAGGTATATGGTGGGCATTCCCTATTGGTTTGACCTTTGCCGGCACGTTCTATTACATCTGTTTCGTCCGGCAGTTGCGACGAGAACAGCAACCTTGACTCTTCACCTTATTATATATAAAACGACCCGAAGCCTCATCAGCCTCGGGTCGTTTTATATTTAGATTATCAGAAATAGCTTATTGGAGCTTTCTAAATGTCTTGTTAGCATGGTATCACTTGTTGTAGCGGTGCAAGGTGTTGCGTACCAACTTACCCCAAGGTTTGATGAGGTCGGGTGTCCAATCACCTGTGGCCTTAGATCGGGGCAAGAGCATAGAACAGGTCTCGTCCTTATCGCTCAGCGACCATGCAGCCCAACTGATCTGAAGTCGGTTCATCATCTCCACCCAGTTGTTCCATTCGGTCTCACTGAGTTCGCCATTGCCACTGGCTTCACAACCGCCACACTCTGACACGAACACGGGCAAACCGCTCTTCACGGCAGCTTCAGTGCGATCGCGCAGATACTGCTTGTGCGTGGCTGCATAGAAATGGACGGTGTACATCACGTTGCTAACGCCCTGGATAGGACTAGCAGCTACCTGATCGATATCCTGATCCCAGTGAGGACAACCGCAAAGGATGATGTTATCGGGGTCATAACGACGTATCTCGTCTATCACGGTCTTGTGATATTGCTTGAGCGACTGCCAAGTATCTTCTACAGGCTCATTGTATAGCTCATAGATCACATTGGGATACTTGCCATACTTCTGTGCCATCTTACCGAAGAATGCCTTTGCTTGGTCGATGTACATATCATGTGCATGCCAGTCGATAATGACATACACGCCGTTCTTGATAGCTGCTTGCACCACGGGCTCGATGCACTTGAGGGCAAACTGCGGATTCTCAAGGTAGTTGTCGTCAATCTTGACGCCCATCGCTGCACGCAACACGGTAGCATGCCAGTCGTTCACAAGCCACTTCACCGCTTTGGCATTATAGAATCGAGGCCAAAGATTGTGCCACCCGAAGCTCACACCACGCAGCGTCACAGGGTTGCCTTGCTGATCACAGAGCTGCGTTCCTTTCACTTGCAACTGCCCCCACTGCTTCACGGGTGTGGTGGCGCTGATGCCTAAAACACTTAGAAGGAAGAAGGCGAATAATAATAGTTTCTTCATCGTTTGGTTGGTAATAGTTTTGATTATATGGCAAAGGTAAACTTTTTTCTGCAAAAAGACAAGAGTTAAGCCGCCGAAGATACATACTGTCTATCACACGGTTGGTATGGAGGCCTGCCAACGAGGTTTAGAGCGAAGAAAAGCCGCAAGCAAACTAATGCTTACGGCTATCTAGACGAAATGGTTGCGGATAAATACTATGTTATATGATGACACTCTTAATTCAATGGTGCTATGGTCGTATTCTTCCCATCATATATTATCTTGATAGAATGGATACCCATACACTCTGTTGGATAAATCGTTTCATCGGAATACTTTATACCTCAGTTCGGGATAAGAATGCCTTGAAGCCTCTAGACAAGAGCATTATATGTCTGCAGTACATATTCTTTCTAGTGCTCATATTCCCTTCCTTATCCTCTGAAAACGCCTGAAGCTGAACAAAAAATAAATTGATTTCTGCTGAGAAATAATTTATTTTCTTTCAGAAATC
>CAVJZR010000016.1:0-50571 GCA_963654235.1 Bacteroidaceae bacterium
AGGGCTTCGGACCGAACTCTTATGCCCTTTTGAGTTTTACCGGACAGCAATAAAAGAAAATAAATTATTTCTCGACAGAAATCAATTTATTTTTTGTTTAGCAACAGGCGTTTTCAGAGGATAAGAATGGGGATATGAGCACATGAAAGAATAAGTGCTGCAGACGTATAATGCTCTTGTCTGGAGGCTTCAAGGCATTGTTATCCCGAACTGACGTATCAGCTGGGTATTCATTTCTGAACAAGTACGCAAGAAGAAAACGCTAATTCAGGAAGGTGATTCATAATCAGCAAGAAAACAGAAAAGACTGACACCTCGCAAGAAGCATCAGTCTTTTCTGTATTCTCACCTAAGTCTTTATAGGACTTACAGAGCGTTCTGAATAAGCTAAAAGTGGAACTTCACGTCAACTCCCATCTGGAACGGATGCCCAAGTTGAGCGAAAGTAAGTTTTTCACCCGTTGCCGAACTTTGCACTACGAATGTGTTGTATTTGGTATCGGTGATATTGCGCGCCCAAAGATTGATGGTCATAGGTCCAAAGTTGCCTAACACGTGTGCACCAAGGGTTGCATAGAAGTTTTGGCTGATCGTATTAGCCTCATCCCAATAGGTTTGGCCTTGTCCTGCCACGTTCACCCCGAACGTCACATCACGAAGATGAAAACGATTGGTGGGATCAAGGAGGGCATTAGGATCGATAGCTACAGTATAATCGGCAGTAGCTGAGAAAGTGTGTTGAGGTACATAAGGTACCTTCTTGTCTTTATAATCTACCACCTCGTATCCCTTGCCACTACGCACCGAGTCGCTATACTCATCGAAGCGAGAAGAGGTGAATCCATAACTCAAACTATAAGAGAGTCGGTCATTCAGCGCTGCACCACGCAAGGTAGCCTCCAAACCACACGAATGGCTCTTTCCTGCATTGGTCATCATTCGGCCAAAGCCATAGACTCCCGACATCACAGAGAGTTGTTGGTTGCGTATCTGCATGAAGAATGTAGCCACATCGAGTTTCAAACTACCACCTAATAGATTAAGGTGTGTACCTAGCTCATAGTTCCATGATGTTTCTGGCTTATACGAAATCGTGTTTCGGATGTTATCATATGTAGCGTCATCATGCTCAATGGTGACATCACCGCCTTGCTTTACGCTCATTGCCGCAGCAGCTAACTCGTTCTGAAGAATGTCCGAGAACATCTGAATGTTATATCCTCCTGCACGATATCCCTTGGTAAACAACGCATAGACATTGCCACCATTGGCCAACTTATACGTGAGGCCCACCTTGGGAAGGAACTGGTTGAAGTGGTTCTTCTCCGAATGGTTGAGCGTAGAGAGCAATGAAGCTTTCACCTCTTGTCCCATCACCTTTTCATCCATCTGCAACGTGCTTTGCGTAGCATAATCGACAGCTACATGACTGAAGTCGTAACGTGCGCCCAAAGTAGCTACCCACGATTTGCCTAGTTCGATATTGCTCTCATGATAGAGACCTAGGTTGTATGTAGGCGTGTGGAACAATCCAGGAACGGCGCCCATCGTCATATCCACCTGTGCGCCACCAGCAGCGAGGATAGCCATCTTAGCAGAGGCTGCAGCAGCTGTTTGCGCCTTCTCTGCATCCATACCAGTGGCAATCAGCTTCTGATAGATGGTCTGCGTCATGCTGCCTAAGATTGCATTGTAGATGTAGGAAGAGGTTTGGTTTGACAGATAAGAGTTCATCTCACTACCAAAGGTTACCGGCGCTTCTGTGCGAAGCCAAGAGTAAGAGGCAAATCCGCCAAAGGTCCAATGCCAAAAGCCCTCACCACGACTCTTGATGGATAGCTCCTGCGTAAGCGAGTTTTGCAATTGCTTCTCTTGCATATACATATAATCTTTGGGCATATAGTCGATATCCATCAGCATATCATCGTCAAGAAGCTGATAGGTAGTCATACTATTAAACTCAAACCTCTTGCCCACGTATTTGGCACCGATACCCGTGTTCAGCATGTTTCTGCGATAAGTACCCTGACGGTTGGTGTTAGGATCTTGCGTACCGGCTTTCAGCGCATAATAGGGCGAAGTGATTGAAGCCGAACCTATCATGTCTTTGGTTACCACCTGTCCATAGGCAAAACCATTTTGGTGCGTATATTGATAGTCGGCAATGAAGTCGATCTGCCAGCGGTCAGTTGGTTTCCATAGCAATCGGCCTCTACCGCCAAACTCATCATAGCTATCGGCACGTTCGCCATTGTATTGATTGACCAAGAAACCATTTGAACCATCATAGAAACCCGATAAAGCGTAAGCCACCTTATCGCTCAACTTCTGATAATGGCTGACCTCTGCCTTGCGCCAAAACTTTGTTCCCACTGACAGCGAGACGTCTGTGCCTTGATAAGCAAACGGATTCTTGCTATACATACGTATCAATCCGCCCTCCGTATTCATACCATAAAGCGTTCCTTGGGGACCATGTAACACGTCCACACGATTGAGGTCGTAGGTATGAAAGTTGAAAGCGCTCTTGCTCTGAAGAGGCATGCCGTCAAGGTAAACGCCTACCGCAGGCGAACTGATTCGCGAACCGATGCCACGCACGTACATCGCAGATGTGATGCGGCTACCATATTCGGGCATCGAAAAGGAAGGAACGAACGAAGACAACTGACGCAAATCTTGCACATGAAGCCCTGTCAACTGATCTAACGAGAACGATGTGCTGCTCAGCGGTTGCTGACGTAACCTGAATGTCTCCTTAGGTTGTTCGACCACTACCACTTCGTCGATATCATACACACGGGCAGAGTCACTCATCACTGGCTGGTTTTCTTTCTTTCCGTCAGGCGTTGCCACAGCTGACAACGTCAACAAGGAGCAAAAGAACAGCGAGTTATAACGATTAATCATTGTGTTATATACTTTATATTTTATGAGTTTGTTTACTTATTTAGCTATCATTCCAAGGTACAAAGGTAGAAATACCATTTGTGACCACCTTCGTAAGGTCTTGATATTAATGGTTTTCAAATTATTTAATGACTAATATCAAGACCGCTTTATTCATTCAGCGTCCCACACTTAGGACAACGTCCTTTACGGCGAAGCTCTGCACCGCAGTTGCCGCAATAATATTTCACACGCAGATGGCTGAAATATCGTTTCAAGGCAAACCACATGTACATCACCAATATCACATAGCCTACATAATAAAGCGTTGACACGGAGAACAATATGTAGTTGAAAGCGCACACCGCACCAAGTCCCGCCATATACAAGAGGGCTTCACGCGCATTGAGTTTCCTTAAGATATCATCCACAGCGGCAATACCAGAGATAGGAATCGCCCAAACAAAGATCAGGAACGCTTGTAGCAATAGGGGCTGCGTAAACGGATTGAGCGATGGATGGAAATAGAACTCACGCCACTGCTCGGGCGCAAACAGTTGGATACTAGCATAGAAGGTGGCGCTCATCGCCACAACCAGCGCCAACAACGTAGGATAGAACGAATCAATATCGTTGAAATGCACGATCTTACCTCTACCGCGCATCTGCTTCACCACAATATAAGCTATGGCTATCAGCGTGATGACGATGAGGAATATCATCAAGTGGACATCCGAGAAGACGGAGATAAACATAGAGATGGAGTCGTCCGGGTCCACTTGTTGCAGAAGTCGATGCTCATGTACCCAACCAAACTGACTGTTCTCGGTAGCCACCTGCACCCAAACCGAGTCGACCGAATCGGAAGGAAGGATGCGTATGTCTGCCACTACCAGCGCTTCGTTCTTCTTTACCTGGAACGAATCTACAGGGAACGAGAACACTTTCTCTTCAGGTAGTTGCCTAATCAGTCCGAAGGAGTCCGACTTTACCACGAAGTTGAACCCCACATGGTAATGGTGCTTATAAGCGAAGTAGAGCGAATCGAGCTGTAAAGAGTCGAGCGCAGCTATCGTATCGGGCTTGATAGCTATCGTACTGTCTTGCAAACGAAAACGACTGGGCGTCTTCTTGTGGTAGCAACCACATAAGATCAAGACCATCAACAATATAGAAATCAGTCTACTATATCGCATAAACATTCATTTGACAGTGTTTACAATCAAACTCTAGCTTGAATCGTCCTCGTTCATTCAGTTCTAGGAACAATGGTTCTTTCCATTGGGGTTTCTTCCCTCCACGTTTCACGCAGTAACCTAAGCTATATCTCAAGCAATGCCGACATTGCATCACTAAGAGCGGTTGGGTCGTTCGCTTAGGCGCTGTTAACTCAAATGCGGATAACTCTGCCGACGTACCACACGAACAATAGAACGCCACGGCATCCGTATTGGCAATATTAAATAGGTAGGGCGTAGCTGCATATAGAGGAGCGTTAGCCTCTAAGGGGGAAATGGCAGGTGCTTTATCCCCTACCACCGACTGCGATTGCTCGGCACGGGTCTTTAAGGTCTGATCCGCTATCATCTGTGGCAACGTATCACAGATCGATTGACGGATATCTGATATGACGCTATTGGGTACAAAGAAGCTTGTAGCATCATCCACAAACGTGATACCAGCGATGGTAAAGATCGATGCACCCAACTTGGACAATTGGCGGCGAACGTTCTCTTCCTGGGGCTTTTGGGCTTTCTCTAGCTTCAACGTCCTCTCACATATCGTTTCTAGCAATTTCGGCATCGCATCCGAATGGATGGTGACACAGCATCGCACCCCTTCGGCATCTGCTGACCAACGGATACGGATAGGAATCTTGCGCTTGGCCGTCTCGCCTTGCAGTTGATGCTCAAACATCTGGTCTTGATTGCGATACAATGCTTGCCCGGGATGCAAATCCTGATGCATCTTGAACGGATACAGTCGGTTACCCACAACCTTATTGACGCGGAAACCTTCGAGTTGGTTCTGGTCGTTGAGATAGCACAATCCGTCTCCATTGGCAAACGAAGCCGTTCCAGCCACATTGAAACTATCACGGCGTAGCTCTTTCACCTTGCCCACATACTCGCCAAGCGCTTTGGGCGTATGAGGCGAAAAGATGTCGGGTTGTCTTCCTTTGAGGAAGTAATGGGTATAGCCACGATTGAAAGTCTTCTTCAGATTGGGTTCAAACGTGGGTACGCTACGTCCCAAACTGGCACGGCAATAGCGGTCAGGGTGTTGCTCAACCAGCTGATTGAGTGCTTTGTTATAGGCTGCCACCACGTTCTTGACATAATTGATGTCCTTCAGACGCCCCTCGATCTTAAAGGAGCATGCACCGGCTTGAGCCAGTTCATCTAAATGATCAATCTGACAAAGGTCTTTCAACGATAGCAGATGACTTTGTGAAAGAATGGTCTTTTCGGCTGAATCGACTAGATTGAAGGGCAAACGGCAAAACTGCGCACATTCGCCACGGTTGGCTGATCGTCCAAAGCAATATTGTGAAGCATAACACACGCCACTAAAGCTGACGCACAGAGCGCCGTGAACAAAGGTCTCTAACTGCACATCGGGGTTCTGCTGATGTATCTCGGTGATTTCCTCTACCGACATCTCGCGGGCTAGCACTACCCTACTGAACCCTTGCTGATGAAGCCAAGCCACCTTAGCGGCGCTACGCGAGTCACACTGTGTGCTGGCATGCAACGCCACTTCCCTGTCTATCCCCTCAGCCTTGACGCGCTGAAGCAGACCCATATCCTGAATAAGGAGAGCATCCACGCCAGCAGCTACCAGTTCACGAATGAGCTGAAGCGTGTCCTGCATCTCTTGCTCATAGATGATGGTGTTGACCGTCACATGGACACGCACACCAAAACGATGCGCATACTGGCACAGAGCCGCGATGTCCTCAACGCTGTTGCCGGCTTGTTGACGAGCGCCAAAGCGTCGAGCACCGATATACACGGCATCTGCCCCATGATCGATGGCAGCCTTACCACATTCTAGATTCTTGGCAGGAGCCAATAGTTCGATAGTCTGCACCATTCTGTTTCTTTATCGGATTGCGTCAATATTATATGGAGTAGCTTGATATACGTAATAGTTGATCCAATTGTTGAACAACAAATTGGCATGCGCACGCCATCGTACCAATGGCGGATTATTAGGATCATCGTCCTTATAGTAATGACGTGGCATCTCCACATCATCTCGTTTGCCAAAGTCGCGACGGTATTCCTTATCCAAGGTGTCAGCGGCATACTCTAAATGGCCCGTCACATAAAACTCTCTACCCTTTCTGCCCATGACCATGGAGATACCGCTCTCATCGCCACTAGCAATGATTTTCAGATCGCGAATGCCTTCCAGGTCGGCTCTGCGTATCTCGCTGTGTCGACTATGGGGCATGTAGAACACGTCATCAAAGCCTCGGAAGATGGGCCATCTATCAGGCACTGTGTGTTGTGGGAAGATGCCGAAGAGCTTCTTAGGCAATGGATATTTGGGAACACCATAGAAGTGGTATAGCGCGGCCTGTGCTGCCCAACAGATATAGAGCGTCGATGTGACGTGCGTACGTGCCCAGTCAAAGATGGGTTTGACCTCATCCCAGTAAGTGACCTCCTCAAAGGGGAGTCCTTCCACGGGCGCACCAGTCACTATCATCCCATCAAACTTCTGCTTGCTGAGCGTGTCAAAGTCCTTATAGAACATCATCATGTGCTCAATGGGTGTATTCTTTGGCGTGTGCCCCTTGAGTTTCATAAAGCTGATATCTATCTGAAGCGGTGTGTTTGAGAGCAAACGCACAAGGTCGGTTTCGGTAGTTATCTTTAATGGCATCAGGTTGAGGATAACGATACGCAACGGACGTATATCTTGACTATGCGCCCTAGTCTCGTCCATCACGAAGATATTCTCCCTTTTCAGTATTTCTATAGCCGGCAATAGGTCGGGCAATCGTAAAGGCATAATGTACTAATTAGTTTCTGCAAAGTTACATATTTTTCCGTTGTGTTAAGGTTTCCGTTTCTATAAAAAACGCAAAAAGCCACCGAATGTCTACGCCCGTAGAGATTCGGTGGCTTAGGCTTACCCATAATCAGATGACCGATTGAGGGTAAAGGTGTATGTTATGGTTTATTCTACCAAAGCTGGAGACGTTGGTTTTCGGGCAAGAACATCTTGTCATTCTGCTTCACGCCGAAAGCGTCATACCATGCTTGCACGTGAGGCAGGGCACCATTGACACGCCACTTGCCCAGTGAGTGAGGATCGCTCTTGGTACGGCTGCGTATCTCCTTCTCGGTGATGTTGGCTGCCCAAACGCCCGAATAAGCGATGAAGAAGCGCTGATCAGGAGTGAAACCTAGAAGATTCTTTTCTTTCTGTCCCTTAGTAGCTTCCTTGAATGCTACGTAAGCCACCTGAAGACCACCGTGGTCAGCTAGGTTTTCACCTAAGGTGTGACGGCCATCGGCATTGAGATCGGGGAGCACCTTGATGTTGCTGAAGAACGCTGCGTACAAGTCGGCACGTTCGTTGAAGCCCTTAGCATCATTAGCGGTCCACCAGTCGGTCATGTTACCATCCTTATCATAGTGGCGACCTTGGTCATCAAAGCCGTGAGTCATCTCATGACCGATAACCACACCGATGGCACCATAGTTGAATGCGTCATCAGCCTTGGCGTCAAAGAATGGATACTGGAGGATACCAGCGGGGAAACAGATCTCGTTGGTGGTAGGATTGTAATAAGCGTTGACCGTCTGAGGAGACATGAACCAGTCGTCACGATCTACGGGTTTGCCTGCTTTGTGCTGGATATCATATTGATCCCAGAACTTACGACAAGCCTGGATGTTCTCATAATAAGACAGTTCGGGATTGATTGTCAGATTGCTCAGATCCTTCCACTTGTTAGGATAACCCACCTTCACATAGAAAGCGGCAAGCTTAGCCTGTGCTGCGGCTTTGGTGGTGTCGCTCATCCAGGTCTGTGCCTCGATGCGCTCAGCAAGACTCTTTTGCAGATTGGCCACGAGAGTCTCCATGCGCTTCTTGCTTGAAGCAGGGAAATACTTCTCACAGTACATCTTACCAAGCGTCTCGCCCATCTGTCCTTCCACCTGTGAAGTGGCGCGCTTCCACAATGGATAGTCTTCCTTCGTACCGCGCATGGTCTTAGAGAAGAAGTTGAAGTATTCGGCACGCACATCGTCACTCAGGTAGCTAGCTGACGAGAGGATCACGTTCCATTCCATGCGAGCACGCAGTTCGTCTGCCGTCTGGGTTGCGATGAGCTTGTCTAGACCTGCCAAGAATGTGGGTTGACCCACTACCATCTCTTGGATGTACTTAGAGTCGATACCTTCAGCGTTGCAATATTTCTCCAGTTGTAGATTAGGATATTTCTCTGCAAACTCCTTGAGGGTCATCTTATTATAGTTGGCCTCTACATCACGAAGCTCGGTGCTGCTCTTAGAGACAAATGAGAGCGCTGTTTCAAAACGGATGATATAATCGCGTTTCTGCTGTGCCTGTGCCTCACTGAAGCCATAGAGCTTGAACATATTGACGATGTGCTGGCAATAAGCCGAACGGATCTCTGCCGTAGAGGGGTCGTTGTCAAGATAGTAGTCCTTCTGTCCGAGGGTTAGACCGCCTTGATAGATGTTCAAGATATTCTGCTTTGCATTCTTCTCGTCCGATCCGAACCCCATTCCCATAGGCACGCCATATCCGTAGCAAGCATACTTGCGCTGGATGGCTTGCAGGTCAGCCACGGTCTTAGCGCTCTCTATCTCGCTGAGCAAAGGCTTCACAGGAGCTACCCCTTCCTTGTTTCTACGCACAGAGTCCATGGCGAGCTTATACAGATCGCTCAGTTTCTGTTCTGTAGAACCAGCAGCGTACTTCTTCTTAAGCAGTTCGCTAAGTATCTGATTGATGCGCTTGTTGTTATCTTCTTGCAATTGGTCAAAGCTACCATAACGCGAATAAGCAGCTGGTAAGGGGTGAAGCTTCTGCCAACCACCAGTGGCAAACTGGAAAAAGTCCTCTGTAGGATTCACTGTGCGGTCGAGATTCTCCTCTAGAATGCCCGCTTTGTTCTGTGCCATTCCTACGATTGGAGTTGATGCAATCATCACCATGGGAATGATTTGTTTTAAATTCATATTCTATTATCTTTAAAGTTACATATCTCTATAACGCAGACAGTGCCCTTGTTATTGTCAATATGTAGAATTATTATAATTGTTCTTGTTCTGTTTCTAGTTTCTCGGATAGCTCCATCCATTCGTTGTTGGCCTCATCAAGTGCTTGCCGTGTGGAGGTGTACTCGGTAACAAGCTGCATGTCCGATGCTTTCTCGGGATCCATAAACAACTGGTCTAGCTCCTTGATGCGTTTCTCCATCGCTGCGATACGCTTCTCACACTCTTCCACCGCGCGCTGTGCCTTGCGTATCTTCTTCTGCTGTTCCTTGCGTTCCAGATACGATTGCTTGCCTGCGGCGTCAGTGGTCTCTTTCGATGGGCTAGACGATGTGGTTGTGGCCTTTTGTGTTTGCGCACTGGCTTGCAAAGCCAAGTCGATGTCACGCTGGCTTCCTAAGCTATCTCCTGTCACACCATGACAGCTACGCAGCCAATCATAGATACCGCCTAAATGCTCGCGCACGATGCCGCCACCAAACTCATAGACCTTGGTCACCAATCCGTCAAGGAACTCACGGTCATGGCTCACGATGATCGCTGTGCCATCAAAAGCGCGAATGGCTTCCTTGAGTACATCCTTAGAGGGCATATCGAGGTGGTTGGTGGGCTCATCGAGGATAAGCAGATTGACCGGATCCAGCAACAGACGTATCATCGCCAAGCGAGAACGTTCGCCACCCGAGAGCACCTTCACCTTCTTGTCAGCGGTCTCACCGCCAAACATGAAAGCACCTAGAAGGTCGTTGATACGAAGACGCATCTCACCCGTTGCCACCTGATCGATGGTGTCACGCACCGAGAGCGACTCGTCTAGCAGTTGGGCTTGGTTCTGGGCAAAGTAGCCTATCTGCACGTTGTGTGCTATCTTGAGGTTGCCATCAAAGGGTATCTCGTTCATGATACACTTGACAAGCGTTGACTTTCCTTCTCCATTGCGCCCCACAAATGCCACCTTCTCGCCTCGCTTGATGGTGAGATTGACATCATGGAACACGTTGTGCTCGCCGTAGGTCTTGCTCACATCTTGGCATATCACAGGATAATCGCCCGAGCGTAGACAGGGGGGAAACTTCAGATGCATCGCCGCATTGTCCACTTCATCTATCTCGATGGGCTGAATCTTTTCCAGTTGGCGAATGCGTTGTTGCACCTGTACGGCTTTGGTGGCTTGATAGCGGAAGCGTTCTATGAAGGCGCGTGTATCAGCTATCTCCTTCTGCTGGTTTTCCCAAGCACGCTTCTGTTGCTCACGGCGTTCTTTGCGGAGCACCACATACTGGTCATACTTCACGCGGTAATCCTCCACATGTGCACAAGTGATCTCAAGGGTACGATTGGTCACGTTATTGATAAACGCCCTATCGTGGCTCACCAGCACAAGGGCTTTGGCGCTTTGCTTGATAAACTGCTCCAGCCACTGTATCGATTCGATATCTAGGTGGTTAGTGGGCTCATCGAGCAACAACACATCGGGGTTGCGAAGCAATATCTTAGCGAGCTCCACGCGCATACGCCATCCACCCGAAAACTCTTTAGTGGGACGATCAAAGTCGGTTCTACTGAATCCCAATCCTACAAGGGTGCGTTCTATCTCTGCTTCGCAATTGTCCCCACCGATCATCATATAGCTGTCATGCAGTTGGGTAAATCGTTCTACCAGCTGGGCATACGACTCGCTTTCATAGTCGGTTCGGTCAGCCATCTCTTGCTGCATGTTCTCCAGCTGATGCTGCATCTTAGTGGTGTCGGCAAATGCCTTGCGTGCTTCTTCCTTGACCGTGGTGTCATCAGATAGCTTCATGACCTGTGGCAGATAACCGATGGTGGTGTCGCTAGGAACGGCCACCACACCCGACGTGGGTTGTTGCAGCCCGCATATTATCTTTAACATCGTCGACTTGCCTGCGCCGTTCTTACCAACGAGGGCTATACGATCATGATCATTTACCACAAAACTCACATCATGGAACAATGGTTTAACACCAAACTCCACGGTCAGATTCTCTATTGATATCATTCGATTACTTTAGTTTTAATCTCCTCATATACCAGAGGAGACGTCTCTTCATCTCAAAGAAAACATACTCAATCTAATTCCACTGCAAAGGTAGTAAAAAATAATGTGTCTATGAAATGTGCCATGATAAGAGTTTGGATTATCAAAGCGTTTCTTTTATAAGCCCAAACCATTCCTCCTATCATCCCTTGGAGGAGATATAAAAAAGAAAAACAATTTATTTTTCCAAGAAAATTAATTTAATTTGTTCGGAAAAATAAATTGTTTTTATCTTTAAACGAGTAGCTTTTGCATGATAAGCAAGGCTATCTTGGTAGATATCGGATAAGGTTTTAGGAGCTAAAAGCACATCGATGACACGTGCCTCGCTATACTATACGTCCATAAAACAGAGCGCATGCACATGTCTAAGGCTCTGCACGATAGAACTCGAGCAAGGCTTTCCACACATCTTTCTGCTCATAACGCTCATGGATGATGCCGCGGGCATTGTGTCCCATGCGCTTCACCTCAGCCGGATGCTCCACAAACCAGGACATCGTGGCAAAGAGCGATGACTCGTTACGTGGCTGAATAATCTTTCCATTGAGCCCATCTTTCACAATCTCGTTGCAACCATTGATATCTGTCACGATAGATGCTAGCTCCATACATCCCGCCTCCATTGGCACATTGGGGAAGCCCTCACGATAGCTTGGGAACACCAACGCATCGGCTGCAAGCAGATAGGGACGTATATCATGTTGCTCTCCAGCATACACCACCTCGGGCGACTCTCTGAAATAACGATTTACCTCCTCTGGAATGGCGTTGCCCACATCTTCCATTCTGCCCACAAGCAAGAGGCGTACGTGCGAATAGCGATTGTCTAGCTTCTGCATGCTATGAGCCAGTTCCACCATGCCCTTGTCGCGGTTGATGCGACCCACGAAGACGAAGACAAACTGATCGTCCGTGAAACCCAGCTTTTGGCGCACATGTGCTCGCTCCGTTGCGACCTGTTCGTCAGTGATAGCGGCATCGGCGGGGAGCTGCAACTGCTCACGTGTCCACTGTTTGCAAGACAAGTATTGGGTATCTTTGCCGTTGATATTACCATAATGCAACACACGCAGCGGTTTTCTCGTGATATGGTCAGCCTGTAGGCAATGCATCACACCTTGTCCTTCGGGTATCACCTGGGTAGCAAAGAGACATGTGAGCTGCTCCATGGATTTGAGAATAAAGCGGAAGACGCCGCTTGCACCTTGATAGCGCAATCCTGTAACGAGGTAGATGCGACGTGGCACACCAGCTAGTTTTCCAGCAATCATGGCGAGCAACGAGCCCTTCGGGGTATTGGCGTGAAGGATATCGGGACGCTCCTTCTTGAACAAACGATATAGGAAGAAGAGCGCTTTGAGATCTTTGAGCAAGGAGATGGGGCGTTCGATAGGCGCATTAATGACGCGAATGCCCTCACGTTGAGCGCATTGCTGTAGCTCGCCAGTGTCTTTGGCTACACCTACGACGTCATAATATTGGTTGAGAAAATGTAATTGTCCTTTAAGCAAACCGTTGAGCGAGATGTCAGCGGTGGTAAGTCTTAACAACTTGGGCTTAGTTTGCATTATATATAGTCTATGTAAGTTTGGTTGCAAAGATAATCAAATAAATCGGATTATCGGCCTATCTCCATGATGTAAATATCTTGCCAAACGATGATATCTACCCAGACGGAATGTTGGGCGTTGCGAAACATCAAGCGGTTGGGCTGAGACGAACTAGCTTGTAGCTGAAAATTGAGTCGTTGTAATTGCTCCGCAAAACTGCGATAATAGTGCTTATCCCAGAAATAGATTTGGGTAATGCCATGTGGAGCGTCATAAACAACCAACGAAGACAACGATTGGGGTTTGAACAACTTATATGAAGGGGCGTTGTTCTGATACGTTTCGTTGGGTGTAACCCGGTAGGTCCAGATACGCAAGCTATCGCTACCGGAGAAAGCTTGTGTGATACGTTGACGATGCATACCCGCCTTGCGGAACGGAGCATAGGCATCTCCGGCTCGCATCTTGGTGCGTTGATACTGCAACAGGTCAGATAGGGACAACGGCAACAAGGGTGTGCCCATGCTCCATGTATCGTTGGGCAAGCCTGCAAGGGTGATTGTTGGGCTTGCCAAGCAAACGACGAGTGCCAACGAGGCTAGGATACATCGAAGCATGGGCATACAAGTGAAGGGTAAGGACGAAGGGATCAGTCGAGCAGATGGTCGGTCTCGTCAATCCATAGTTGTGCTATCGCATCTGAAGGCATACGCCAATCACCGCGAGGAGACAGGCTCACAGAGCCTACCTTGGGTCCATCGGGAAGACAACTGCGCTTAAACTGCTGAGAGAAGAAGCGCCAATAGAACGTGTGGAGCCAATGGACGATGACCTCGGGAGCATATTTGTCCTTGTAGGCTTGCTGCGCCAAGAAGAACACCTTGGCTGGACGGAAGCCAAAACGTAGATGATAATACAAGAAGAAGTCGTGTAGCTCATAAGGGCCGACAAGGTCTTCGGTCTTCTGAGCGATGTTGCCGTTCTCATCAGCAGGCGTCAGCTCTGGCGAGACAGGCGTGTCGATCACGTCGCGTAGGAACGCTGCGAGCTGGGCATTGCTCTCCTGGGCATAATACTCTACCAGGTAACGGATGAGCGTCTTAGGTATGCTGACATTAACGCCGTACATGCTCATGTGATCGCCATTGTATGTGCACCAGCCTAAGGCTAGCTCGCTCAGGTCACCCGTTCCTATGACCAGTCCTTTGTACCAGTTGCTTAGGTCCATGAGGATCTGGGTGCGTTCACGCGCTTGCGAGTTCTCATACGTAACGTCATGTATGGTCTCGTCTTGGCCTATGTCGCTGAAGTGCTGACGTACCGACTGGGCGATGTTGATCTCACGAATGGTGATGCCTAGTTCCTCCATCAGTCCCAAGGCGTTCTGGTATGTACGGTCAGTGGTGCCAAATCCGGGCATGGTCACACCAATGATTCCCTTGCGATCAAGACCGAGATAGTCGAACGTACGCACGCAGACAAGCAGTGCAAGGGTGGAGTCGAGACCGCCACTGATACCGATGATGACGTGGGTGGCATGGGTATGAGCCAAGCGCTTAGCCAGTCCGGCTGTTTGTATTGAGAGGATCTCTTCACACGTTGCAGACATCTCGCCCGACGATGGGATAAATGGATGGGGGTTGACGGTACGGAGGAAGGGGTGCGCAGTGGCTTTGCGATACTGTGCGGAACGAGCATAGATCAAGACATTAGGGCACAAGGAGGCAGATGCTTGGGCGGAAGCAAAGGTTGTGCTAGCCTGTCGGTCTGCCCGTAAGCGATCGATATCAATCTGCGACACTACCATCTGTGCGTTTGGCGAGAATCGTTTAGCCTCAGCAAGGAGTTGACCATTCTCATAGATAAAGGCATTGCCACCATAGACCACATCCTGTGTGCTCTCCCCAAAACCGCAGCTGCAATAGACATAACCAGAGATCGTGCGGGCGCTCTGCTGTGACAAGAGGCTCTTGAGGTAGGCGTGCTTTCCTATCAGATCGTCGCTAGCTGAGAGGTTAAAAACGAGGTCGGCACCACGGAGGGTCAGATAGTTGCTCGGTGGGCAAGGTGACCATACATCCTCGCAGAGTTCGATACCGAACCGCACGCCCTCTGCGGTAACAAACAAAGGAGCCGTAGCGCTGAGCGTCACCGTCTGATGGGCATACTCAAGCGACATCGGTTCGCGGATGTCACGTGAGGAAGCAAACCATCGTTTCTCATAAAACTCAGCATAATTGGGCAGATACTCTTTCACCACCACGCCCAAGATGGCGCCATGCTGAATGACCACGGCACAGTTGAGAAGCAGATTGGCTGCAGCGATGGGCGCACCGATGATGTATATCAGATCCTTGTGTTGGGTCTCATGAAGCAACCACTCGATAGCCGTCTCAGCCTTTTGCAACAAGAGTTGTTGCCGAAACAGGTCTTGGCAGGTATATCCTGTAACCGCCAATTCGGGGAAAGTAAGGATCTCAACGCCTTGTTGTTCAGCCTCGTCAACCTGACGTGCTATCTCTTTTATGTTAAAATCGACGTCAGCCACACGCACTTGTGGGATGGCTGCTGCCACTGTTATAAAACCTTGTTGCATAGTTCTAGGATGGATGGGTGATTACTTGATGGTGACCTGGGTGGCTCCGTAACCATACTCGCGGAACGAAGCGTCTTGGTAAGGATATTGCTTGTAGCGATAGTTGAGTTCATGCACAATGGCACGGCGCAGTACGCCCTCGCCTTTGCCATGAATGAAGATCAGCTTCTGTCCTTTGTTCTTCTTATACTCCTCCAAGGTGCGACGGAACACTTCGAGCTGATACTCTAAGATATCTGCGCTAGACATTCCGGCGGTGGTATCTAGGATCTCGGTAGCATGCAGATCTACGACGATCTTCTCGTCCTTGAGGATCCGCTTGGTACGCTTGATGGGCGCTGGCTTGGGTTTATCTTCGGCCTTAGGCTTAAGCGGTTGCTCGGATTGGGGTTGCGTTGTGGGCTGAGAGGGGGCTGATTCGGCATAGAGCTCCGACTTGAAGTCGCGTGCCGAAAGGGTAAACTGGCGCATCACCTTGCCGTTATCTACCAATCGATAGAGCAAGGCGTGTTGCTCAAAGAACTCGTTGGCGACGAAGGTGTTCGACTTATAAAACTTGATAGCATCCAAACGGAACTGCACATCCACCATAGGCTGTCGGAGGAAGGATTTGTCCTCTTTGTAGGCAATCAGTTGCACACCTAGGTGTAACATGCTGTTGAGATCGTTGCGATGGATTTCTTCCAAGAAGAGTTTGGTGTTTGGTTCCACCTCGCCTGCAAAACGCAGTCGGCAGTTGGTTCCTTCTATCGTGAAATAGGCGTATGCCACCAAATAGTTGGAGTCGTTAACCAGATAGGTTTCAAAGGTTGTGTTCTGGAAATCGCGCTCATCCACAGGCACAAAAGCCAAGCACACCGATAGCTTATCGCCTCCCGTACGCTCTTTGGGTTTGGGTACGAAGTGGACAGAAGGGTCGTCCATCTCCTCATCCTCTTCTTCGGCGAGATCGTCGGGAACACTGGCTGAGAGTTGTTGTTTGATAGATTGTTGGGTGGAGGTATCTGTCTTTTGACTGGCTACGGACACCTGGTGAGCGCTACTATAATCCTCATTGGTCACCACAACTACCTCATTGATGGGTGTGGGGATCTCAAAGCCATCTTCGTCCTGTACAAGCACGATGTTGCTGCCCTTGAAACCAGACACTCGGCCACCACCTGTCTCGCTTAAAAATCTAACCTTATCTCCTATCTTCATAATCGTTTGAATATTTTATGGGTTCTACATTAGGGTATCAACAAGCTACTATCACCATAGCTTAGGAAACGGAAATCGTGCTCAAGGGCGTATTGATAGATCTTACGCCAATCGCCTGAGACAAAAGCCGATACCAATAGCAGTAGCGTGGATTGGGGTTGATGGAAATTGGTAATCAGCTTATCCACAATCTTGTACTTGTATCCTGGGGCGATAATGATCTGTGTAGAAGAATGCAACACGGAGAGTTGGCCTTGCTCTAGATAGGTAAGGATGGCTGATATAGCATCGGCAACCGTGACCACCTTACCGTCAACGATAACCAATCCGTCCTCATTGTGTGGCAGATCGTATGGTTCCCATTGGTTGACATGCAGGTCAGCCTCAGCGGTTGCTGGATTCTGAACCAGCTTTACACCTATATAATATAGGCTTTCTAGGGTGCGCACGCTTGTTGTACCTACCGCAACGGCATGGCACTGATGGGCAAGGAGCTTCTGGAAGGTTTGTTTCTTAACCACGATGTACTCGGTATGCATCGGATGGCCTTCGATCTCTTCCGACTTAACCGGCTTGAACGTTCCGGCTCCGACGTGCAAGGTCAGTTCTTCACGGTCCACGCCATGCTCATCTAGGCTGGCTAGCACCTTATCGGTAAAGTGAAGTCCGGCTGTGGGCGCAGCAACAGAACCCTTGATCTTAGAATAAACCGTCTGATAGGTGGTCTTGTCGCTCTCTTGCGTTTTGCGATTGAGGTAAGGCGGAATGGGCAGCTCGCCCACCGCATCAAGCAGTTCGGCAAAAGAAATGGTTTCATTGTCCCATGAGAAATCGACCCAATAGTTGGTTCCTCCGCTACGTTCTACGATGTGTCCGCGGTCAAGCGTCACCGAGAGCGTAACCTGTACGCCCTTCACATCAATGGTTCGGGACAGCGATCCTTCCTTCCACTTCTTCAGGTTGCCTATCATACACAACCAAGCGCAGTGGCCTGTGGTCTGGAACATCAACTCGTAATCGGTTGGCGCAGCTGGTTCCATCAAGAACACTTCGATCAATGAGCCTGTGGTCTTGCGGAAATGCATACGCGCTTGTATCACGCGGGTGTTGTTGAACACCATCAAACTGCCTTCGGGAATATAATCGGACAAATGACAAAAGACATCTTCCGACACGTTGCCATGGCGATAGAGCAACAACTTGGACTGGTCGCGCTCTGCCAAAGGAAACTTGGCTATACGTTCATCGGGAAGATCGTAATTGTAATCGGCTATACGTATATGTTTTGTATCCATAAGATTTTTAAATTTCTTTATTTAATATAATGTAGAGGCAGACACGACGGAATGCAGCAGGACATAACCACTAACAAGAACGACAATGGTCATGAAGACATCAAGGTCGCTCAAGCTATATCCTGTAGAGGTGTATTGGGAAGAGATAAAATGGAAACGTTGGCTGATGCGATAGTAGAATTTGAGATAACAAGCATAGACTATCACGCCTGTCAGACAACCCACCAATAGACCCACCAAGACATCTGATGGATAATGGACGCCAAGGTATAAGCGCGTCCAGCATCCCACCAAGGTCCATGTAAACAAAGTGATGGTAATGGTCCTGCGGCGTATGAGGAACGAGAAGAACACGGCGAGACCAGAGAGGTTGGCTGCATGGGCAGAGAAGAAGCTATAACCTGTACCGGTATAGCCATTGACAAGCCTTACCACACCAGCCATTGAGGGATCTAACGAAGGTCGTAAGCGAGCTACAAAGGGTTTGACCAAACCATCTGATAACCCGTCAGTAATCAATACGCATACCGCTGCTGCCATGATGGTGAGAAAGATCTGACCCGCCTTCTCGTTGTTCTTGATAATCAGATAAGCAAACCCTAGATAAAAGGGAATCCAAGTGTAGCCGTTGGTGAGGGTAAGAGCTAAACTATCTATAAACACGGAATTGCTACCATTAAAGAATGATAGCAATGCCTTATCAATATCTATGAATGATTGGATGTCTAAAAGCATTAAATGAGTTCTAATTGATTGGATTTGATCCAGCCTTCTCTACCATCTTCGAGCTTCACGTTGTACCATGAGCGCATGGAGTGGTCGGTGACAAAAACCTTGGTACCCTCATGTATCACAAACGTTTCGGTTCCCGATTCGGATGGAGTCTTCTTCACGGATACGGTGGGCGTAATGATTATTGCACCGTTCTTCTGACAGAGTTCTGACTTCTGCTGATGGGCAAAGACGATGGAGAATAGGAACACGAGCAAGAAGAACAAGCCGGCAAAGAATCCCCACTTACGTCGTATAGGTGTGTTGGCTAAGAAATAGACACACGACAAGACCATGGATAGCAACAGACAAAGCAGGCCTACCACTGCCCAAGTGTCCACGCCGAAGAGGTTGACCAACGCCTTATACCAAGTAACGAAGAACATCTCACCGTCCGGGGTGATCTTGTCAATGGTCTTCGCCTGCGCCATCTGTAAGTTGAACCGGATATCGCCATCGCTTGGAGACAATTGCAAAGCACGTTCATAAGCTAGAATAGCTTGTGGAATATTGTCCAAACGGTAATAGGCGTTGCCTAGATTATAGTAAACCGAAGAGGACACACCGCCTTCGAGGATCTCCTTATAATCTTTGACCGCTTGGGCATAGTTGCCTTTCTGATATTCGGCATCGGCATTTTGCTTGGTGATAGCAGATGATGACAATGGGAACATTGTGGCTGCTAGGAGTAGCAAGAGAACAAAGGTCGACTTCTTCTTGCTAGAACAACCGGACATTTCTTGCAGTTTGGTTTCAATCTTCGAGATGATGTTCATCGCGTTTTCTATGATTTGAGTCATATTACCTTGTGCTTCACTAGGTGCATATCGAGCATACTCACAGTCGTCAACGATGCCAATGAAGCTATCGATGGTTTCGGTAGGAATGTTCTTCAGAGCCATCTGCTCCTTAACGGTCTCACGATTAAGGGTCTCGCGTGGCAGATTCATGCTATCGCTGGCATATCCCCACAATGCTTGCAACACCTCTTCGTAGAACTGTTGCGTCTGTCCTTTAAGTTTGAAGGTATCTGCATGATGGAGACGCTCTAAGGCTGTGCGACTGGCTTTCTTGCGTTGCATACCGAGGACGTCTGCTCTTTCAGCCAACCGATTGCGCAAACGATAAAGCGCATACGCATAAGCAACGATCATCAGGATGAATATGATCCAATAAGGTAGGGAGTTGAAGAAGAAATTGTGCAAAGTCTGCGAATCGGCTTTACCTAGTTTGAGAGGCAAGATGTCTTCCTGCGCATCCGAATAATCGGACACGGAGCTATTGCTTCCATCACCTTTTTCCACTTGAACCTGGAACGATTGGGTGCGAAGGGTGCGGTAAGAATTGGTCTTCACATCATAATAGGTAAATGTAACGGATGGGATGATATATGCGCCTTGGCTGCGTGGCACTACTACGAAGTCGTACACCACGTTGCCTTCCACGCCATTGGCGGTGAGCTTGGTCTTGTCCGTAACCTTGGCATCATAGCGATCAAAGCCTTTAGGCACATTGAGCACAGGTTGCTTGATCAACTTTAAGTTGCCTGAGCCACCCACTACCACACGCAGATTGAGCGGATCGCCTACCTTCACGGTCTTCTTATTGAGTTGGGCTGAGATATTAAACGTCCCTACTCCACCCGAGAAATCAGCAGGTTTTTGTGGTAAGGGGTCTACCTGGATGGTCACACCATTGGCAGAGATGTCACGTTTGACCTCTTTATATCCACCGCCATCAAAGAAAGCTTCAAAGGGATCAATATCGCGGTTTTGTTCTTTGACCACGCCATGGAACATGATGCTAGGTATCTGGAGCTTTCCGGTCATCTGCGGATACATCATATACTGGCTCCATACCACACATTTATAAGTCTTGTTACCCAGGCGCTCGGTGTGGAACGTCTTCTGTTGAGGGAGCTTCACTTCTTGAACATGGAACCCTGTGAGGTCGGGCATCTTGACATCATATAGCTGCACAAGGTTGGTTGTGGTATAAACCTTATACGTCAACATGATAGGTTCCTGCTCATGAACGTGGGTCTTGCTAGCAATGACACGGATGAAGAGGTCTTTGCCGTTAGCTTGGGGCTTATGATTGCTTTCCTCTGGTTCTTCATAACTGGAGCCTGCAGATGAAGCGGCACGATAACTGCTATTGCCTGAAGCAGTAAACTTTACCGGCGTAGAAGCCAAGTTCATTCCATTGGCAACAAACCGAGCGGGTGGAATGGAGAACGTTCCGCTCTTGCTAGCCCTCAACACATAAGAGAACGAGATAAACGAGGAACTAGTAACGTGACCATTGACCATCTGATAGCTGGACTGCTGAGCGGTGTAAGGTCCGCAAAGTTTCTCCACACCATGCGGAAGGTTTCCCATTCGGAAGTCGCGCACATCTTGTGTATTGATAATATATTGCACCTCAAACTCTTCTCCAACCGATACATGACGCGGTGAAACGACTTGTACACGCTGTGCCCACATGGAGAAAGTGAGTATTGTTATCAGCAATATTGTGATGGATAATCGTTTTATTATCATAATGCGGGTATTACCAATTTTTGTCTAAGTTTCTACGATTGGCCTGCTTCATCGCTTGCTTCAAGCGTTGTTGCGTGGCTTTCTCCTCTTGCATAGCAGCATTAAGCATCTGTTCAGCATTCTGTTTGCTCATTTGTTCCTTAGGTTGTTGCTGTTGTTGTTGCTTATCCTGAGGTTTCTGCTTTTGTTGCTTGTCTTTATTTTGTTGCTTATTATTGTTCTTCTGTTGTTGCTGTTTGTTCTTGTTTTGCTGTTGCTGACGTTGTTGCTGTTGTTGCTGACGCTTGCACAACAGATAATTGTAACGCGCATTGGCATTTTGTGGGTTTTGTTTCAACGCATTCTTGTATGCATCTATGGCTTTGTCATATTGTTGTTGCTGCTGATAAATGATACCCATATTATAATAGGTATTGGACTTGGTTTCAGCAGAAGCATTCTTTTGCAGCGTGGTTTGATATTGCTTCAGCGCTTGGGGGTATTTCTTTTGTCGCTGAAGGGTACATCCCAAGTTGTAATTGGCAATGGCGTTGTCAGCATTCTTGTCTATTGCTTTATGGTATTCGGTCTCTGCCGAAGCATATTTCTGCTGACGATAATGGCGATTACCTCCCTTTATATTTGCATTACCAGTTTGTGCATAACTCGTAAGGGCTACGCAGAAGCTCATCAGACATAATATGATCAGTTGTTTCATCATTTCTTATCAAATAGATTCCACTTGTGCAACAATGGATTATGCTTCTCTTGTAAAATCGTTTCGGCTATTAACAACAACAGAATAATCAGAGCTACCGCTTGGAACTGTTCGTCATAGTCGCTGTAAACGATACTGTTGATGTCACCTTGTTGTATTTTCTTTATCTCATTATTGAGCTGCGTCTCCGCCAACCCCGTGTTGTCGACATGGATATACAGACCCTTGCCGGCTTGGGCGATTTGCTTACACATCTGTTCATTGAGCTTGGTCATCACCACTTCGCCACTACGATCCTTGAGATAGTTGCCATCATCCATAGGAATAGGTGCGCCAGCAGTGGAGCCGATACCTAAGACAAATACGTTGACGCCTTGCTTCTGCGCTTGTTGGGCCATCTGCTCCGCATTGCCTTCATGGTCCTCTCCATCCGTAATGATAACGATAGCTTTGCCAGCCTTGCTCTGCGGATCAAAGCACTGCAATGACAACTGGATAGCTTCACCGATATCAGTGCCTTGACTACCTATCAAAGATGGATCTATATTTTGGAGAAACATCTTAGCCGAGACATAATCGCTTGTGATAGGCAACTGGATAAACGCATCTCCTGCAAAAACCACCAAACCGATTTGGTCGTTTGAGAAATGATCGATTAGGTCTTCAACAAGAAGTTTGCTCTTATCCAATCTAGAAGGCGCCACATCTTTGCACAGCATAGAGTTGCTGATATCCATGCAAATCATGGTTTGGATGCCTTGACGTTTCTCGCGGGAGATCTTTGCGCCCATCTGCGGCCGCGCCAACATCAAGACGCAAAGGGTCAGCGCCGCTAAACAAAGCCAAAACTTGATCTCGAGGCGCTTAGGGGACGTCCCTGGTGATAGGTTCTTAATCAGTTGCGGATCACCCAACCTCGCAATCAGTTTCTTTTTCTTCCGACGGCTATATTGCCATAGCACCAAGACAAGGGGCACTAGGACCAACAACCAAAGATATTCTGGATATTCAAATCTGAACATAATCTCTCTTTCTTTTTATTAACGCAAGGTCTACGGCAAACGACGATAGACCGTCAGACGCAGAACAATCTCAAACAACAAACTGCACAATGCGAGGATGGCAAAGATTGAATAAGCTTCGTAGCGTTTCGCATACGAGGACGATAGGAGCTTGGTCTTCTCGAGTTTGTCTATGTCTTGGTAGATCTTGGACAACTCTGAACGACTCTCTGCTCGGTAGAAGTTGCCGTTTGTCTCGGCAGCTATATTCTTTAAGGTTTGATAATCTATCTCGCCTTTCCCTTGCAGATACTGTGTTGTTCCTCCCATCTTGACGGGATATCTGACAATGCCATTGGTTCCAAGACCGATGGTGTATACTCTGATG
The DNA here is from genome assembly GCA_963654235.1 of Bacteroidaceae bacterium. GTDB lineage: Bacteria > Bacteroidota > Bacteroidia > Bacteroidales > Bacteroidaceae > Prevotella. The sequence continues at coordinate 23,262 of CAVJZR010000016.1, forward strand.
CCAAACTGCTTTGCGATGGCAGCCGCAGTCATGGGTGAGATGTCGCCCATATTGTTGCTTCCATCTGTCAACAGGATCACCACCTTACTCTTTTCCTTTTGGTTCTTCAATCGTCCCACGGCATTAGCCAATCCCATACCCAAAGCGGTTCCATCCTCAATGAGGCCATTGGCAGCCAAGTCGGGACGCACATTGTGCAAAAGGTTCAGCAATGACGTGTGATCGGTGGTCATTGGACATTGGGTGAAAGCCTCTCCGGCAAAGATGGTAAGGCCGATATTGTCATTAGGACGTCCAGAGATAAACTCCGAAGCCACATCCTTAGCCGCTTCTATTCGGTTAGGTGAGACATCTTCTGCCAACATACTGGTGGACACATCCATTGCTAGCATGATGTCAATGCCTTCCACCTCCTTATTATTTAAGGCATTATAGGTTTGTGGTCTTGCAAGGATCAATACGATAAGGATGTAAGTGAAGCAACGCAAGAACATCGGCAGATGAATCCACCTGAGCTTTCGGCTTTTGCGAGCACCCTCATAAGCCCGGGTGCTGCTCATCCGTAGCGTGGCGATACGTCCTTTTCTGCCAAGAAAATACCAAAGGATATAAGGTATTAGCAATAGCAGCAGAAACAAGTATTCTTTATTTGCAAATTCCATTTCTTCTAAACTAAGAGTCCATACACCTGATAGGCGATACAGATAAGGATTGATACAACAATGAGAGCAACCACAATCAGAACACCTTTAAGTATTCGGCGCAACTGCTTTTGGCGATTCAGTACTTTGGTATTGTCTTCGACAGGGTTGACAACGATTGGCGTCTCGCCCTCTTTCGACTGATTGATAAACGTTGTAAGCTGGTCTAGATATAGCTCGTCTTCGTTTCTAGGCGTAGAGAACTTAGCAAACTTCACGAGGTCCGCAGTTTGTAGCAGTTCTCTGAGTTGGCCTTGTCCTTCGCTATCTTTGCTCTTTGCAAGACATTCGATGATTTCGCTTGACGTTTGTTCTTTGGCATTGATGCCGAAACGAACCGAGAGATAACTGCGTAGAATCTCTGTAAGGTGCGTATAATAATCTTTTTGTGTGATATCGGCATGCTCAAACGCCTCCTTAAGCTTTTGGATTCGTTCCAATGCTTGCTGATGGGGGTAGACCGTCTTGGTTATTGCAGGAACCACTTGGGTGGTTGGGGTTTTCTTCAAACGCTTATACAAATAAACTTCGAGAGCCACCAACAACGCCATCAAGACAAAGAGCCAGAACGAGGTAGACCAATCATCCCAAGTAAGAGTGGGTTCTTCCACATCTGCTTGTTGCTTGAGGTTATTGGGATGGAGCGTATCTACAGGAACGGTCAACACCTCTAGAGGAATAGGAAGCGTTGCGTAATCCTTTCCATTGACCTTTACTTTCATTGATGGTATTTCGCATTTGCCAGCATCCCATGCCGTAATCAGATAGCGGCGTTGATAGTTTATCTTTCCATCATTACCCTCAGAGTTGTTGTTTTGTTCCTTAACCACCTCAATACTCTTTGTGAGTTGGTGGTTCTGAATGGTCGGGAAAGTGACCTTACTATCTTTATCGGCAAGCACATTGATAGAAACCCAAGTCTGTCCGCCTACTAATATCTGTGCCGAATCGACCTGCGCCTTCACTTGCACTTGTGCTGCCAAGTGTAGCGTAAACCAAATGAAAAATAAAACTGAGAGATATCGCTTCATATTTATTTTCTTTTGTCAAACAGCCTCAATAGGGCTTGTACGTAGTCTTCGTTGGTTGCAACAGCCACACTGTCTACATTGCAGCGGGCAAACGTCTTATCTAGTTGGGCTTGCTGGGTGCGCCAATGTTCTTCATGCAACTCTCTGAAGTGCCGATCGCTCGTATCGATGTACATCTCATGACCGGTCTCTGCATCCACAACGTTCAAGATGCCCACATTGGGGAGACGCTTCAGGAAAGGATCGTACACCTTGATAGCTACCACATCGTGCTTCCGATTAGCGATATTGAGATTCTGTTCGAAATCGTCTTTGCTCTTTTCGGTATAGAAATCACTGATTACAAAAGAGATGCATCGGTGCTTCATCACCCGAGTAAGAAACTCTAACGCTTGCGTGATATTGGTTCGGCGGCTTGCTGGCTTAAAGTCGAGTAGCTCACGAATGATCGTCAAGATATGTTTTCTGCCGCTTTTAGGCGGAATGTATTTCTCTATATGATCGGAGAAGAACACCACACCCACCTTGTCATTGTTCTGCATAGCACTGAATGCCAATGTTGCGGTAATCTCCGTCACCATGTCACGCTTGGTTTGATGTACCGTACCAAAATCGAGCGAGCCACTCACGTCAACAAGTAACATCACGGTGAGTTCGCGTTCTTCTTCATACAACTTGACATAAGGACGATGAAAACGCGCCGTCACGTTCCAGTCGATATCACGAATATCGTCTCCGTACTGATACTCGCGCACCTCTGCGAAGGTCATACCTCTTCCTTTGAATGCCGAATGGTATTGACCTGCGAAGATGTCTTGACTCAAGCCGCGACTCTTGATTTCGATCTTCCTTACCTTTTTAAGGATTTCAGTTGTATCCATTTGCTCCGTTATTATGGCACCTCAACCTTATTGATTATCTGCGAGATAATCTCTTCTGTTGTTACGTTAGCAGCCTCAGCCTCATAAGTAAGACCAATACGATGGCGCAACACATCATGTACGATGGCACGAACATCCTCAGGCACCACATAACCGCGACGCTTGATGAAGGCATAAGCCTTACAAGCCTTAGCAAGATTGATGCTTGCACGTGGACTACCGCCAAAGTCGATGTACTGACTGAGGTCTGACAAGCGATAACGTTCAGGATAACGAGTTGCGAAAACGATGTCGGCGATATACTGCTCAATCTTTTCGTCTAGATAAACGTCGTTTACCACCTCACGAGCATGCAAGATCTCGTCTGCCGTTGTAACAGGCAAAACCTTTACTGATGTTCCCGCAAGGTTCTCACGGATAATCTTCTTCTCCTCTTCTATCGTTGGATAATCGATAATCACCTTAAGCATGAAACGGTCTACCTGCGCTTCGGGCAACGGATAAGTACCTTCTTGCTCGATAGGATTCTGCGTAGCCATCACCAAGAATGGGTTAGGGAGAGTAAACGTTTCCTCACCAATGGTCACTTGATGTTCCTGCATAGCTTCAAGCAAAGCACTCTGCACCTTAGCTGGCGCACGGTTGATCTCGTCTGCCAATACAAAGTTAGCGAAGACAGGGCCTTTCTTTACCTGAAACTGCTCTTCTTTCTGCGAGTATATCATCGTTCCTACCACGTCGGCAGGTAGCAAGTCGGGAGTAAACTGAATACGGTTGTAATGCGCATCAATCAATTGCGACAAGGTCTTGATGGCTAATGTCTTTGCCAAACCTGGCACACCTTCCAACAGGATGTGACCATCACTAAGCAAACCGATCAGTAACGAGTCAACAAGATGTTTCTGTCCCACAATCACCTGAGACATTCCTGTAGTTATATTCGTAACGAATGCACTTTGTTGCTCTATTCGCATATTCAGTTCGCGAATATCAATAGATTCTGCCATTTGCGTTATTGTTTTGTTTAATCTTCTTGTTCTTAAAATTAAACGCAAAGGTATAACTTATATATGATTATGGCGAATGTGGCTATCTAAATAATATTAAAAAAGTTTCCTAAAACCTACATTTTAAGAAACTTTATGTATCGATTTTGATTCCCTTTTGTTCTGTTAAGAAGAAAGGGCTAATCCGTGCGATGGGATAGGATTCAGCGTGTTGTCGAAGAAGGCGTAACCGTTTATTTCAGTTTGAGTTTCGGAACGATAATCGTATCGCCTCCTTGTTTGTTCATATCGCTATTGACGGCTTCAAAATAGCCCATCATATCTCGACCTAAGTGTCGATGACAATAACTGCTCATCGTCTCGTTAGGCTTCAGCACGTCCTTTTCTACGCCTACAATCTTATACGCGCCGTAACGGATGGCGGGATACTGATTAGCCGTTTCTAGATCGATGGCTTCTAGGAATGGCGTGGATGCAGATGCTTGCGCCGTCGTATCTGAAGGAGTAGCGGGGGCAGATGTTGCTTCTGGAGCAGTGGCTGCCTTAACGTTCAGGGTGCTAGATGTATCCTTTGCTTGTGTCGTTGTTGCCGCACTTGGTTGTGCAGACTCATTCAGATAGCTTTTGCCATAAAGGAAACCAATGACAGAGCATAGAACGATAGCCACAATAGATGCCACGACGCAACAGATGGTGCGGCATTTGCTTCGACGAAGTTTGGCTTCGAGCTGTTCTATCTTCTCGTTATGGTTTATATCCGTTTCTGTAGGCTCGCTACACATTGCCGGTTCCTTTACCTCGGCTTCAACCTTCTGCGGTTCTATGGCTACGGGCGTCTCATGTTCGGTTGCTGGCTCCGCTTGCTTTTCAACCTTCTCGGTTTGGTTCGGCGTTGGTTGTTGCTCTGGCTGAGAGTGAGTTATCGGCTCCGACTCATCCATCAATTTCGCAAATCGTTCCTTGGCACTAAGTGTTCGTGAGTTAGTTGGCTCTTCTTTGCTTTGGCCTACGTTACTAACGGGTTCCTCATCGGCCGCTTTCTCTTCCTGTTCGTCCTCCAGGGCTGCAGTTTCTTGGGCCTTAGGTTGCTCTTCACTTTCTGTCGCAACATCTTTAAGAGGCTCTTCTGAAGAAGATTCGTCTTGCGTTGGCTCGGTGGCCTCGGAAGGCTGCTGATCTTCTGAGGTAGTCTCGTCTATCTCGTCAAATGACACACCTTCGTTGACGATGACTGTTTCAAACTGCGAGAAAGGTCGATTGACCAGTTCTTTCATCGTATTGTCCGGAGTGAACGTCACCTTCTCATGTTCCTCGATCACCACACGTTCGCCTGTATTCACGTTAACGCTCTCGCGTGCCTTGACCGTCGAAACCTTGAAAGTTCCAAGTCCTTTGACCTTCACTTGCTTATCGCGCTCCAATCCGCTACGTATCACCTCGAAGATCGCCATCACAAAGCTGGTCGCCTCTTCCGACGTTAGGCCATAGCGTTTCACCAAGAAAGAGCCTAATATCTGCACTGCATTCTTTGCCATTACTCGGTTCCTCCTTTCTTGAATTGGGCTTTCACGGACAAGGTAGGCTTAAAGTTTAATACCAACTTAGGTGGAATAAGCATCGTGTTGCCCGTCGATGGGTTCTTCATTACGCGTTCCAAACGTTTCTTAACCTCAAAAGAGCCAAAGCCCGTAATCTGCACAGGGTCACCAGCTTCAAAGTTGGTAGCCATCACTTCTATTACGGTCTTGACCATCTTTTGGGTTGCTTCTTGCGAATAACCCGTCCTGCTGGCAAGGCTTGCTATAAATTCCTTATTATTCATATCAAACTCTTTTACCCATTAAGTCAAATTCGTCCGAATCTGTTATTTGAACATTATAAAACGATCCCACCCTCAGTCGGCCATCAGATACTGGGATCAGCACTTCTGGATCCACTTCAGGCGAACTGTATTGCGTTCTACCTATATAGTAGTTGCCTTCTTTTCTATCAATGATAACCTGCATGACATGACCGACAAGGTCCGATTCGATTTCTTCGCTGATGCCTTGCTGCACTGCCATCAACTCGTCCAAGCGACGTTGTTTCACATCTACCGAAACATCATCCTCATAGTGTGTGGCGCTATAGGTTCCCTCTTCTTCCGAATAGGCAAATGCGCCCATGCGTTCGAAGCGTGCCCACTTGACAAACTCCACCAGCTCTTCAAAGTCGGCATCGGTCTCGCCTGGGAATCCAACCATCAACGTGGTGCGCAGAACGATGCCTGGCACTCTACGTCGTATCTCCTTGATCAGATCGATGGTTTCACGTTTGGTGACGTGACGATGCATACGGTCAAGCACTGGATCGCTGATATGCTGCAAGGCAATATCTAGATATTTGCAAACATTGGGGCGTTCTCTGATCACATCGAGCAGGTCGAGTGGGAACTGGTTGGGATAAGCATAATGTAAGCGAATCCACTTCACCCCTTTGATATCAGCCATCGCCGAAATCAGCTCGGAGATGTGATGCTTGCCGTCTAGGTCGATACCGTAATAGGTTAGCTCCTGTGCTATCACCTGAAACTCCTTCACGCCATCTGCCACCAACTGCTTTACCTCTTCCAGGATCTCGTCCATCGGTCTACTGTGGTGGCGTCCGGTCATCAACGGAATGGCGCAGTAAGCGCAATGGCGGTCACATCCTTCAGCTATCTTTAGGTATGCATAATGACGCGGTGTGGTCTGAACGCGATTGCGATCGGGCTTCACGATTTCGGCTTTACCTAAGTCGGACAAGAGCTCTTTATAGTTGAACTTACCATAAAACTTATCCACCTCGGGTATCTCTTGCTCTAGCTCTGCCTTGTAGCGCTGGGAAAGGCAACCCATGACATATAGCTGCTGTAACCGTCCTTGCTTCTTGCGTTCGACAAACTCAAGGATGGTATTGATGCTTTCTTCCTTTGCACTTTCAATAAACCCACATGTGTTGATAATGGCTATCTCGCCTTGAGGCCGCTTGGCTTCATGGACGCAATGGTAGCCATTGGCTTCAAACTTGCTCATGAGGGTCTCTGTATCAACCAGATTTTTAGAGCAACCCATTGTTACAAAATCAATCTGGTTCCTTTTCATAGCTTCTGACCGTCAAATAAAGACTTAACAAACTCTTCTTTGTTAAACAATTGTAGGTCTTCCATGCCTTCGCCGAGGCCAATGAAACGCACAGGTACCTTGAGCTGATCACTGATACCTATCACAACGCCACCTTTCGCCGTACCATCTAGCTTGGTGATGGCTAGCGAGGTGATCTGTGTCACGGCAGAGAACTGCTTAGCTTGCTCAAACGCATTCTGTCCTGTGCTACCATCAAGAACCAACATCACCTCGTCAGGGGCTTGTGGTACCACCTTCTTCATGACGTCCTTGATCTTCTTGAGCTCGTTCATCAGTCCCACCTTGTTATGCAGACGGCCTGCGGTGTCTATCAAGACCACATCAGCGCCATTGGCTTTAGCGCTCTGCAAGGTATCAAAAGCCACACTAGCTGGATCTGAGCCCATCTGTTGCTTGATCACGGGCACGCCTACCCTATCGCCCCAGATCTGTATCTGTTCCACGGCTGCAGCACGGAAGGTGTCCGCAGCACCTAGATAGACCTTCATGCCGGCTTGCTTAAACTGATAAGCGAGCTTACCAATGGTGGTGGTCTTGCCAACACCATTCACACCGACAACCAGTATCACGTAGGGTTTGTGATCAGTGGGAAGCGCGTAACCTTGCACATCATCCGAGTGATTCTCGGTCAGCAACTTGGCTATCTCGTCCCGAAGAAGGTCGTTGAGCTCAGATGTAGAAACGTATTTATCTCTAGACACACGCTCCTGAATACGATCAATGATCTTCAACGTGGTATCTACGCCCACATCAGAGGTAATCAGAATCTCTTCCAGATTGTCCAACACCTCATCGTCAACCTTAGACTTACCGGCTACGGCACGTGCCAATTTGGAGAAAACACTTTGCTTGGTCTTCTCCAAACCCTTATCTAGAGTTTCCTTTTTCTTTTTGCTAAATAAATCGAAAAATCCCATATATAGTTTTTATAGCTAAATATAGCAATTAATATGCAAAGTTACGAAATAGCCACGAATTGCACAAAGAAAACAAAAAAAAAGCGGAGCGATGCTTTGTTGCACCACTCCGCCCTAATATGATTAATCTGTATTATTTCTTAAAGAAATCCTGTACAGCCTCGTTTGGTACCATCTTCTCATCGAAGATATAAGCACCAGTCTTGGGGCTCTTAACCATTTTGATAACCTTTGAATATGCGCGACCATCCGTTGAACCTTCATGGAGGGTAGCGACCGCTTTCTTTGCCATAGTTTAAAACGATTATGATGATTACTTAATCTCCTTATGAAGAGTCATCTTCTTCAAAATGGGGTTATACTTCTTCAATTCAAGACGCTCAGGAGTATTCTTACGATTCTTGGTAGTCACGTAACGGCTTGTCCCGGGCAGTCCGCTATTCTTCATCTCTGTGCATTCAAGAATAACCTGAACTCTGTTGCCTTTAGCTTTCTTTGCCATTGTTATATTCTCCTTTTGCTAATCTTAGTTATTTGTTTCATCGCCATCAGCAATGACCTTGATATCTTTCCAATCTACATAGCCCTTAGATACAGCTTGCTTCAAAGCAGCATCCAAGCCCACCTTATTAATAAGACGGAGACCTGCAGCACTAATCTTAAGGCTAATCCAGCAATTCTGCTCTACATAGAAGAACTTCTTGCTGAAAAGGTTAACATCAAAGCTGCGCTTTGTGCGGTGCTTTGAGTGAGACACATTATTGCCTAACTGTGCCTTCTTACCTGTGATTTGACAAATCTTAGACATTTCTATCCGTTGTTTCTAATTCGTTTAATGATACCTATTCCAAACAGAGTGCAAAGTTAGAAAAATAAATCGATATAGCAAAGTTTTTTCAAGAAGAATTCTCTTTTTAAATATTTTTTGCACCGAGATGCACCACGAACGCTGGCAGAAAGATCATCAAAGGCTTCCATCTGAGCCATGAGCATCAGCCTCAACTTCTTAAGAGCGTCTGCGCCTTGACCCATAAGTTACCACCCCTCTTCCCCCAATAGACCGATGAAACCCTTACAAGCCTCCATAAGGACCTGTAAGGGTTTCACGTATGTATGTTGTCGATAGGGTTACTTGATGATACCCTGTGACTTAAAGATCTCTGTCAGCTTCTGAACTGCCGTCTCAACCTGTTCCTTGGTATGTGTTGCCATCAGCGCAAAACGAACCAACGTGTCCTGAGGAGCACAAGCGGGAGGAATAACGGGGTTGATGAATACACCTGCGTCATAAGCAAGCTTGGTCACGAGGAAGGTCTTATCCACGTCGTGTACATAGAGAGGAATGATAGGACTCTCGGTGTCACCAATCTCGAAGCCTTCTTCACGGAAGCGCTTCAACGCATAGTTGGTCACATCCCAAAGGTTCTTCAGACGTTCTGGCTCATTCTGAATGATGTGCAATGCCTCGAGCGCTGCTGCTGTAGCTGCTGGGGTATTAGATGCGCTGAAGATGTAAGTACGGCAAGTATGGCGGAGATAGTTGATTGTATCTTTATCTGACGCAATGAAACCACCGATAGAAGCCAAACTCTTAGAGAAGGTTCCCATGATGAGATCCACCTCATCTGTCACACCGAAATGGTCGCACACGCCACGGCCTTGCTTACCAAACACGCCTAGGCCATGTGCCTCATCTACCATGATGGAGCAATTGTACTTATGCTTGAGCTTTACGATTTCAGGCAGATTAGCCAAGTCGCCTTCCATTGAGAACACGCCGTCCACAACGATCAGCTTGATTGCATCATGCGGAAGCTTCTGAAGCACGCGCTCAAGGTCTTCCATATCGTTGTGCTTGTAATGAAGCTGCGTAGCAAAACTCAAACGGCGACCATCAACGATGCTGGCATGGTCACGATCGTCGCAGATGATATAATCGCCACGGCCTACCACCACTGACAACACACCTTGGTTAACCGAGAAGCCAGTTGAGAAGCATAGAGCCTCATCTTTACCTTCAAAGGCTGCAAACTCTTTCTCTAGCTGCACGTGAAGATCCAGTGTTCCGTTGAGGAAACGACTTCCAGCGCAACCTGAACCATACTTGTCAAGGGCGCGTTTGCCTGCCTCTATCACGCGAGGATCGTTGGTCAGACCAGTGTAGGCGTTAGAGCCAAACATAAGAATCTTGTGGCCATCGATATCGGTTACTTCTGTACTCTGTTTACTTGTAATCTCTCTAAAATAAGGATACACCCCAGCTTCCATATACTGCTGAGGTAAGCGATAACTTTTGTACTTTTCTTGTAATTGTCCCATTATTAATATAGGCGTAGCATTGCTACTTCATTTTTTATTAGGCTGCAAAGATACTAATTTTGTACTAAAAGACCACTTATTTTATTGGAAATCTTTAAAATATGTGTTTTTTAACGCGAGTGACCCGATCTATTCATAGCATTTTCGTAATTTTGTCACGAGATAGTTTATTTGTCGTACACCTTATTATATTATATAGATAGAGTATGAAACACATCATGTTTGTTCTCAACCCTATTTCTGGGACGGTAAGCAAGGCACACATACCTGAGTTGATAGATGCCTACCTTGACAAGAACCAGTTTACATACGAGTTTGCCGAGACTCAATATGCCGGTCATGCCACCGAGCTGGCTCGCCATGCGGCAGAGGATGGCATCGACATTGTGTGTGCGATTGGCGGTGATGGCACGGTCAACGAGGTGGGCCGTGCACTGGTTGACACAAACACGGCGATGGCTATCCTTCCCTGTGGTTCTGGTAACGGACTGGCTCGCCACTTGTTGTTGCCGATGGATCTCAAGAAATGTATCGACATCATCAATCGTTGCTCTATCAAGCGTCTCGATTCGGGGATGATCAATGAGCACGCCTTCTTCTGCACTTGTGGCATGGGGTTCGACGCTTTCATCTCAATGAAGTTTGCCGAAGCGGGCAAACGCGGTCTGATAACCTATGCCGAGAACGTCTTGACCGAAGGTCTGTCATACCAGCCTGAGACTTACGAGATAGAAGACGAGCTGGGTTCAAAGACCTACAAGGCTTTCCTGGTGAGTGTGGCCAATGCCTCGCAATATGGCAACAACGCTTACATCGCTCCCCAAGCATCCATGAGTGATGGTTTGCTGGATGTGATCATCATGGAGCCATTCGATATCTTGGAAGCACCGCAGGTGGCGATAGAGCTATTCAACAAGACGTTGGACAAGAACAAGAAGATCAAGACGTTCAGAGCCAAGCACATTCATATTCATAGAAAGACGGCGGGCATCATCCACTATGATGGTGACCCGAAGATGTCGGATGCCGACGTGGATATCTACATCAAACCGCAAAGTATCTCGATTGTCACCAATCCGGATGGCGACAAGGCGCAGCGACAACCCAACATCGTGCAGAATGCCGCCTCAGAGCTATTCTATGACATCGACACGATGCGCGAAAAGCTCATCCAACAGACGCGCAATCTGCAAGCGGTCAACCTGAAGATTCTACGCAAGCTCAACCTCTAATCGCCTTTACCGTATATGTCAGCATCATTTACTTTCAAACAGTTTACCATCGAGCAGGACCATTGCGCCATGAAGGTGGGGACGGATGGTGTCTTGCTAGGTGCATGGGTCGGCGGAGGAGAACGAATCCTAGACATTGGTATGGGAACGGGACTGATCTCGCTGATGATGGCCCAGCGCTTTCCCCTGGCGCATATCGATGGCGTGGAGATTGATCCGGACGCCACAAAGCAAGCGCAAAGCAACATCCAAAGGTCGCCTTTCTGCGACCGGATAGCCACCTCTTGTCAAGCCATACAGCAATATGAAGCCGCGCCTTACGATATCATTGTCTCTAACCCGCCTTTCTTTGACCGATCACTGCTGACGCCACAAGAAGCCCGCACACAAGCGCGACACACCACCACCCTCTCCTATCGCGACCTGTTCCATCATGCATGGCGACTGGCCAAGCCTACAGCGTTGCTGTATATCATCGTCCCCACAATGCTGGTAGACGACTTTGTAACGGAAGCAACGTTTGTAGGTTGGAACATACACGCCCAATTGGATGTCCGCACCACCCACACCAAGCCTCCGAAGCGCTCACTGTTATGTTTCGGAAAGACGATTATAGCCTCGCCTACGCACCAAACGCAGACGATGATGCAAGACGGTCAGCCATCTGAATGGTATAGACGGCTGACCGAAGCTTTCTATCTGAACCTTTAGTTTCTATGTTATTAAGCGATAAGCGAGCTTAGATTAAGTGACAATAGCCGCTTGATGGCAATGGAAAATAATTTATTTTTCCGAGAGAATTAAATTAATTTCCTAAGATAAATAATTTAATTTTATGGAAGACGGGGCAACGGACATATTGTGCTTTATGTCCTTCTATGATGTGGAACGTACGTTTCAGCATCGTCTTGTAGCCGTTTTGTATTGGAGAGGAACGCTTGAGCATCCCAAAAGCTTTGACCTATTGCCAAGGAATAAAAAAAAGAGCTGGCGTCAGTTCCGTTCCTATTCAAAAGGTGGGAATCTTCGCCAGCTCTATTGCTTGTTGTTTTTTAATCTGTTATTTACTCATATTATTCGTCCCAAAGGGAGCTATTGGGGTTAGAGGTTGTACCGCTTTGGTTATCCACGGTATTCTCCTTAGCACTTGCAGGTACTGCTCCATCACCTTTGTATGGTTTAGAGGCAATACCTATATTACCATCCCCCATGAGACTATCGGGCAGCACTACTGTCCTTACTTCGGGCTTTGTGTATTCTTTCATGCTTCTTTGTCGTTGTTTAAACTGAATCATTATTTTACAATAACCTTCTTTCCGTTCACAATGTACAATCCTGCAGGGAGCATGGTCTGATTGTTACCCATGTATACACCTTGGAGGTTGTATACCTTTTGTGTAGCCTCGCCTGTGGCATTGTTAACCTCATTGATACCTGTAGCATCTTCACCGCTTACATGGATGCGGATAGTCTTAGGTGCTGATTGGTCTTCAGAAGGATAACTATAGCTATTGTCGCTTCTGTTTTGAATGGTCATGTAGAACATTGTAGGACGAAGGTAAGCTGAAGCACTTGAAACGGCAACGAATTGTTGTGTCGTAGGATTGATATAATAGCCATACTTATCCAGCAAGGTGGTATTCTCATATACACCATAGAAGGTAAACTTCTGATCGAAGGTAGAGCAATCGTATGATGTGATACCCACCTTCTTGACGCTGGTACCAGAGAGTTCCAGTGTGTTCTCGCCTGCTGTAAGAGCCTTAATCAAGCATGGTGTGTTGGCAGCGATCTTGTCTCCAGCCTTCAATACCTTGTACTCAAGAGTGGTAGCATCGTTAACGAGCTCGGTATCCCAAAGCTTAGCGAAGGAGAACTTCTCAAGCAGCTCGTCAGTGATGGTGATATCAAATGGCACATAGAACGAAGACCAGTTGGTAGAAGAGAAGGTCTTGGTCATCTTAACCGTAGCATCGTCTACGTCAGCGTTAACGAGCAGTTTGGTAAGACCATCTGTGGTAAACTCAAGTGACTTCTCACTAGCAGCTACAACCTTCGAACTGTTATCATAACCGATGATGATATCACCAGTAACAAGACCGTATGTGCCATCGCCATTGGCTACAGCCACATAACCATCTACACAATAGTCGGACACATCGCTGCTGAATGTACCACCGCTGATCTTAACGGCTTCCTCAGCTGATGCCACCTTATTGCTATTGACAACCTCAACAGCAGTCTTAGCACCGCTCACCTTGGCATTGTTAGAGATGAGAGCGTATACGTTGTTCACATCATAGTAACCTGCATCATAATCATAAACCACACCTGTAGTACCTATTAGCACACGTGAATCACAAATATAACCAGCGAAACTTGCATCACCTGTAGCAACAATTTCGCCACCATTAAGGTTGAGCTTACCGCCGCGCATCAAGATACCGCAGCCACCTAAAGCCACAATCTTACCACCGCTGACGGTGAGCGTACCTTCCTGTGGATGATAGATACCGCATGCAGCGAAGCCTTCTGACGTGGACTGGTTCTTACCAATCAGTGTGCCGCCAGTGATATTGATGGTTGTGCCGCCAAGCTTTTTGGTATCATTGTAAGTTCCGTTACCACCAACAACGGCATTGTCACGTGCAACGAGTACGCCACCATTGATATTAACAATGGCACCCTTGCCTTGCGGAGAAGCTGTAAACATTTCCGATTCGAAGTAGCCACCATTAACGGTTACAGACGATTTCACCTCACTTGCACCAGTATTATCGCCATTTACTTTTAGCAAGTTACCTTTATCATTGATATATCTACCGCTATTAACTATTACCGAGCCGCCGGCCGTAGCAGTCAAATCATTATATACATGTAACGTACCAGCGCTATAGGTTACGTCCTCGTAGTCGTCGCTTACTACGGGTTGTGATTTTGCGGTATTATCCAAGAAATTGATCAATGCTCCGCTTTGAGCTTCAACGTAATCGAGATATACCACCTTACCATTGAGATCAAATGCAATGCTCTTACCATTAACTTCGATACCTTTCGTTGAATCGGTTACATCGCAGAGAGCGGTTACAGTCTGGCCTGTGATAGCTGCAGAAAATGCCTCTGCGAGAGAGGTGTATTTGGTGTCACCGACCTTTGCCTGATAGTAATCTGCAGTCAAAGTAACGGTTCCATCATTAGAAGCAGTAAGAGAACTTTCGTCGATGTATTTCTCAATATCTGAAAGCGTGCCACTATATGTACCGCCCTTGAGCGTTACGGCATCGTCGGCTCCTGAATAATTTCCGCTATTGATTACCGCTACGGCAGCTTTGCTACCGCTTACCTTTGCGTCACCTGAAACAGTAACGGTGGTATTGGTTGCATCATAATAGTTGGCATCACGGTCAAACACTACACCCGTAGTACCTACTACCACACGTGCGTCGCCTATCTTGCCGGTGAAGTTGGCATCACCTGTAGCAACAACCTCGCCGCCAGTTTGGTTGAGTGTACCACCACGCATCAAGATACCGCAACCACCAAGGGCTACAATCTTACCGCCGCTGATGTTAAGCGCACCTGCTTGTGGATGATAGATACCGCATGCAGCGTAGCCTTCTGACGTAGACTGGTTCTTACCAATCAGTGTACCACCAGTAATATTGATTATTGTGCCGCCAAGCTTTTTGGTATCATTGTAAGTTCCGTTACCACCAGCAACGGCATTGTCGCGTGCTACCATCACACCACCATTGATATTGGCAATAGCACCCTTACCATACGCAAGAACCGTAAATTCTTGTGACTCTAAGTAACCTCCATTCACAGTAACGGTAGAGTTTATCTGAGTAGCGCCAGTTTCGTCACCTACTGCTGTGAGCAAGCTTCCCTCTTCGTTGATATACTTTCCGCTATTGATAGTCATCGAACTACCTTGTTCCACATACAAGTCGTAAGTAAGTTTTAACGTACCAGCAGTGTAATTCACAGTGTAATCATCGCTTACAGAAGGTGCGGTAGTAGCTGTAAGGTCTTCTAATACGATGTTGGCACCATTACAAGCAGTAAGAAAATTAAGGGTAATATCTTTACCATTAAGATCGAAGGTAAGGTCTTTGTTTACCCAATAATTGTTTTCTGTATCGGTAACGTCACTTAGGAACGTCACCGTTTGACCAGCCGTGGCGTTATCCACAGCTTCTTTAAGGGTGGTGTACTGCGTATCACCAACCTTTGCCACATAGTTTGTAGCATCTTGGGCATACGTCATACCCACTCCACCAAGCGTTAGGAGCAGACATGCAGATGCCCTTGTAATGTAAGTTTTGATCATAACTTGCGTTGTTTGTCGCTGGCCCCTCTATACGACGGATTTATAACAATGTTTACTACACATATTTCTTGTAACAAAAAAACGAAGGAGCTTTACGTTGCACGTTCGACGTCCGAAACTTTCCACCAATCGTTTTCATCTGAGAATAGAACTACTCTAAAGGTCTCCCGCAATGTAATCAATATGCCTTGGCTCGTTAAAGGGTACGTAGCATCATGTATCTTGTCTCTCATTGAAGACCAAAACACATCACTACATTTAACGACCAAGAGCATAATCAAACATCATATAGGAGACGTTCAGCCGCTGTTTTACTGACAATGAATGAACAGGTTTATGTTCCTATCTATCAAAACTAGCGCTGTAAACGCCTTTCTGTTGAAAGAGGTCTCTACGAAACGTACCAACCTCGCGGCTTATATCATTCCCTAGAATTACCGATGCAAATGTAAAAAAAAAAAAAAAAAAAAAACGGCAAAGAAACCTTCAATTTATTTTTACTTTGATAATTGTGGGTTCAGCGGCGCCCAAATGCAACAAAAAACTCCATCTTGCGGCATTGGGCATCGCAAGATGGAGTATATAATATCAATATTCAGCTTACGTTAAAGCGTTGCTGTGGCTTGTACTAACCACTCATAAACGAAGCTACATACACCGAAGCCAAGCACTCCGAGGGTGCAAAGCGCAAGGGCTAGGCGTGTGAAATGGTCCGTTGAGAAGGTGGGCAGCGGTGTGTCGGTCTTGTTGATGTACATGCACTTCACTATCTTCAGATAGTAGTAAAGGCTTGGTACGGTGTTAAGCAAGGCGATGAACACCACGGCATAAGCTACATTGCTAGCGCCTTTGGCTGCTGCCATGAAGACGAAGAACTTACAGAACATTCCGGCAAAAGGAGGGATACCTGCAAGTGAGAACAGCGCCAAAGTGAGCAAGAAGGAGAGCTTTGGATTGGTCTGGTAAAGGCCATCATAGCAACTCATGTCAGTTGTGCCTTTGCCGCGTGTCTCTACCACGTTGATGATGGTGAACACGGCCATGTTAGCTGCAACGTAGATGAGCACATAATACATCAAGGCAGTTAAGCCCATCGAGCTATTGCCAATAGCGGCAAGCATGATGTAACCGGCTTGAGAGATAGAACTGAATGCCATGAATCGCTTGAGCTCTGACTGACGCAACGCAAAGAGGTTGGCGATGGTGATGGTCAGCACCACTACCACGTAGAGCAAAGGCTCCCAGTAAGCGACCATTGGTGCAAAGACTTTCATCAAGATGGTCATCAACGCAAAGGCTGCTGCACCCTTAGACACTACGCTCAAGTAACCGGTCACTGCGGTTGGAGCTCCCTGATAGGTGTCGGCGGTCCAGAAATGGAATGGTACAAGAGAGATCTTGAAGCCGAGACCACTGAAGAAGAACACCATACCCATCACGGCTAGCGGACTGGTGGTGAGCTTTGCCACAACATCATCAAAGTACAAGGTACCCGTTGCACCATAAAGGAACGAGATACCATAAAGCATCACTCCGCTTGAGAAGGTGGCAGTAAGGATAAACTTGGCTGCGCCTTCGGCTGAGTTCTTCTTATATTGATCAAAGGCAACGAGGCATGCCATTGGCACAGATGCCATTTCGAGACCAAGGAAGAACATCAAGAAATGTCCACTGGAGATCATCATGTACATACCCAAGAGGGTTGAGATGACTAGCTCGTAGAACTCGCCTTCCTTCTGAAGCACGTCCTCACGTTCGATCCATGACTGGGCCATGATCACAACGATGAACGCTCCTGCTGTAAGAATCACTTTCATCACCTGCGCTGCGGCTGTTGCATTGTAAAGTCCAGCAAAGGCGGTGGCAGGTTGTGCGGTAAAGCATACTGCTATCTGTGCTACCAACAGAACACCTGTCAGCAGACTCAATACAGTGTGTTTCTTCTCACCTTTCATAATAAGATCGGCGAGGAATACTATTACCAAAGCAGCCATCAAGCCTGCTTCGGGTATCATATTAAAAAACTGACTATAATCCATTTTCTACTGATAGATATTAAAGGGTTGGAATGACACTAAGGATGGGACCGACGGCGTCTGTGATGACGTGACTTGCCCAAATTGGGAAGCTACCAAGACCAGCAACACAGAAGATGAGACAACATACGGCAAAGCGCTCGTCCCATGTAGCATCGGTAAGTTCTTCGAAGTGAGGATTCTTAACTTTCTCAAAGAGGATGAAACCCACAGTACGAAGGATATACACAGCTGTCACAACGATAGAGGTGATAGCGATGATGGTGCAACAACGATGGAACGTGTCTGCATTCTCAAAAGAACCATTGAAGATGGTCATCTCTGCAATGAAACCTGAGAAACCAGGCAAACCTAAGTTGGCAAGACCAGCAATCACGTAACCTACTGAGAGGAATGGCATAATCTTCATCAATCCACCGAGCTCACGGATGTCACGGGTATGAGTACGTCCGTAGATCATACCGATGAGGGCGAAGAACAAGGCTGTCATCAAACCGTGTGAGAGCATCTGCAGGATGGCACCAGTGCAAGACACCTTAGTCATCATAAGCAATGCGAACAACACAAGACCGCAGTGAGACACTGATGAGTAAGCGTTGATAAACTTCAAGTCGGTCTGTACACAAGCTGAGAAAGCACCATATACTACGGAGATGGTAGTAAGGATCAAGAATACCCAAGCAAGGTCGTGTGCAGCTTGTGGCAAAAGGAACATCGCGATACGGAAGCAACCGTAACCACCAAGCTTCATAAGCACACCGGCATGGAGCATTGACACTGATGTCGGCGCACAACCGTGACCGATAGGTGACCATGTGTGGAATGGGAACAAAGCACCAAGCACACCAAAGCCAATAAACACGAATGGGAACAAAACGTTCTGAACGTGACCTGGGATGTGATTGTTATGCGCAATCTCAAGGATGCTCATCGTGGTGCCACCGTTGAAGAAGTAGATACCTACCAAACCGAGGATGATCAGAGCAGAACCGCCCATCAGCATCAAGGTAAGTTTCATGGCTGCATACTCCTTGCGACCTGATCCCCAGTAACCAATCAGGAGATACATTGGGATAAGGGCAACCTCATAGAACATGAACATCGTAAAGAGGTCAATGGAGATGAAGAAGCCGTACACACCCGTAGACAACAGGGTGAACCACATAAAGAACTCTTTAGTGAGCGGTTTCAACTTCCATGAAGCGAATGTACCTGTAAAGACGATAATGCTTGAAAGAAGAAGCATCACCACGGAGATTCCATCCACACCTACCTCATAATTGATATGCAGCGAGGGGAACCATGTAGTGCTAGCATGCAGGAGCATCTCATCCGTGTTGCCAGCAGCTCGCGCGCCAATGAAGTGAAGGGTAAGCCATATTGACATTGCCAAAAGACAAGACGAACCTGTAACCATCACACCGCGCACCTGATTGACATTGCGAGCAACCCAAAGGCCGAGCAACATCAACGCAGGGATTAATACGAATAAACTTAATATATTCATCTTTTAATTATAAGCAAAGTAATAATAATGTTAAAGCTACCGTACCTGTGAGGAACCACAAAGCGTATTGGCGTACGTCACCACTCTGCCATGGGCGGATGGTCTCACCAGCTTCGTTTGCTCCCCATGCGGTGAAATCAATAAGGCCGTTGATGATGTGCTCGTCAATCCACTGAACTGGCTTGCTTACAAAACGGAACAAGATCTTATGGGTTACAAACTGATAAACCTCATCCATATAGAAGCGCTTGTATGCCCAACGATGAAGACGAGGGAACGCTGCATAGAGTTTGTCGGCGATTGGTTGCTTCTCACCTTTATATATATAGGTGGCCAAAGCAATCGAGAGAAGAGCTATCACGGTAGATGTGGCAGCAATCTGAACATTGAAATGAACCGTGTACTGGGTACCGGCTGCGCTCACAATAGAACCGAAGCTTGCCCAATCCCAATTCAAGAAACCGCCAAGGGTTGTGACTACACCCACACCAACAGTAACGACGCTCAAGAAGACGAGTGGGAAGGTCATCGTTGCAGGAGCCTCATGAGGAGTGTGCTCTGCATGTAGTTCCTTATTCTCTGTACCCCAGAAGATGCCGTAATACAAACGGAACATATAGAATGCGGTCATGGCTGCTACTCCAGTCATCCACCAACCACACAAAGGAGAGTACTCGAAGCAAGCGGTGATGATCTCGTCCTTTGAGCTAAAGCCAGAGAAGAAAGGAATACCAGCAATAGCAAGACAAGAGATCAAGAACGTTGCGTGGGTGATAGGCATATACTTACGCAAGCCACCCATGGTAGACATCTCGTTAGAATGTACTGCATGGATGATGCAACCAGCGCCAAGGAACAGACAAGCCTTGAACATTGCGTGTGTGAAGAGGTGGAACATGGAAGCCATGTAACCTAGCTGTGCATGGTTGTCAAGGGCTTCACCGCCATGTCCTGGCAAGCAAACGCCAAGCGAAACCATCATAAACGCAATCTGAGAAATGGTAGAGAAAGCCAAGACACGCTTGATATCGCTTTGTGCACATGCTACAGCTGCAGCATAGAAAGCGGTAAATGCGCCAACCACTACCACCACCTCAAGGGCGTTAGGTGCATACTCGATCCAAATTGGGAACAAGCGAGCAATCTGAACCACACCTGCTACGACCATGGTAGCGGCGTGAATCAACGCTGAAACTGGTGTTGGGCCTTCCATAGCATCTGGCAACCAGATGTGCAATGGGAACATAGCCGACTTACCTGCACCACCGATGAACATCAGCACAAGGGCTGTAGGCAAGATCATACCGCCTGCCGCAATAGCGCGAGCAGTGTTAACAGCGGTAAACTGGTCTACACCTGCACCATAAAAGATATCGGTTCCAGTGAATGAGAAATTGTAACTTCCAGTGTAGTAACCAAAGATAAGGATACCAATGAGGAAGAACATATCAGCGAAACGGGTTACGATAAACGCCTTCTTAGATGCATGTACTGCAGCCTTCAGTGTATAATAGAAGCCGATGAGCAAGTAAGAACTTACACCCACGAGCTCCCAGAACATATACATCTGGAAGATATTGGTAGCGAGCACCAGTCCGAGCATAGACATTGTGAAGAGAGAAAGGAAAGCATAGTAACGCTGGAAACCTTTTTCACCATGCATATAACCGAACGAATAGATGTGCACCATCAAGCTAACCGTAGAGATTACGATGAGCATCATCACCGAAATAGGATCAAGCAAGATACCCAGATCAAAGTGAAGATGACCCAATGGCAACCAAGTAACGTTATAAGGTACGTAGGTTGCAAAGGTACCGTCAGCAAGACGAGGTGCGGTGAAGTATTGGTACGCAGTGATGTAGCTGAGGATAGTAACCAAACCCAAAGAGCAAGTGCCTATCAGTCCAGCTGTTTTCTTCGACCAAGCATACTTGTTTCCCGCAAAGTCGGGAAGGCCGATGACCAAGAAGCTAATCAGCGGCAAGAGAAGTATCAATAATGAATATGAAAATTCCATAACTCTTTAATATTTCATGTTTTCAATACTGTTCACTTGATCACTGTGGAAATGACGGTAAACATTGATGATTATCGCTAAGGCAACAGCACTCTCTGCCGCACTTACTCCGATAGAGAACAGTGTCATGAAGAAGCCTTCATTGCCTCCGCCAGGGAAGAGCAAACGATTGAATGCGGCAAAGTTGAGATCTACAGCATTGAGAACAAGCTCGATGGAGATCAACATGGCTACAAGGTTACGACGAGTAACGAAGCCAAAGACGCCGATAAAAAACAATAATCCGCTAAGGATAAAGAAATATTCTACTGGTATCATTTGTAGTCCTCCTTATTTTTGTTGTTCAATATAACCAAGCCACCAATGATACAAGCCAACAAGAACACAGAGATGAACTCGAATGGGAGCACATATCCATACTTATCGGCAGACATCAGCTGCTTACCAAACTCCTTAACTGGCAATTCCTTTTCCAAGTTGCCTGATACCAAAGCGGTAACGAAGTGATTCTTCAGAAGCACAACAACAACTGTTGCGAAACCAACCAGTGAGATCAAGGCAGCTACAACGGTTTTCTTACCCAGCCAGCGCTCAGAGAGACCTTGCAAGGTTCGCTTGGAAACCAACTGAATGGCAAAGATGTACATCATCGTGATGCCACCAGCATATATACTAATCTGTGCAGCACCAAGATAAGTGTAGTCGAGCACGAAGTAAAGACCGGCTACACCGAAAAGCACTACAAGCAGCCCAGTAGCAGCTCGCATGATGCGCTTTGTGCTAACACAAAACACTGCAGAAGCTAAGATAACCAAGGCTAATATAAAAAACATTACTAATCTTGCCATTGTACTTATTTAGTTTTCGTATTAAACGTTCCTACTTGCCAATCAGCACCGCCATCAATAATGTTTGGCAGACTACCGCCCTTGTACACTTCCTTGTCAAGGTGAAGTACCAACTGTCCGCGATCGAACACCGAATTCTCAAAGTCATTGGTAAACTCGATAGCGTCGAAGTTACAAGCGTTGACACAAAGTTCACAGAACATGCAATCGCCCAAGTCATACTGATAATCGATGAGATGACGCTTCTTCTTTCCTGTTTCAGGATCAGTGACCATCTCCTTAGCGATCTTGATTGTACCATTGGGGCAAACATTCTCGCACATGGTACATGCCACACATTTGTAAGATCCATCCTCATTGCGCTTGAAAGTCAAACGGCCGCGATGACGTTTGGAAACATGCAGTGTGGTTTTGCGATTCTCAGGATATTGCTCAGTGCTCTTCGGTGTGAAGTATTCCTTCATGGTAACCTTCAGACCGGTAGCAAGCGTCTTAAGAGCAGACCCTACCTCGCCAAAATATGTTTCTTTTTTATCTTCCATTTTATATTACATTCTTTTTATAGGACCACTTTGAAAGCTACACATACGGCAGCCAACACCAAAGTAAGAAGGCTCAATGGCATAAGGTACTTCCACTCCAACTTCAAGATCTGATCGATACGAAGGCGAGGGAATGTCCAACGCACCCACATCAATACAAATACGAGGAAGAATGTCTTACCAAAGAACCATACCACACCAGGGATAAGATTCATCAAGTTATCAAAACCTTCGATGCCAACATTGATTGGAGCCCAACCGCCCAAGAACACTGCGCTAGCAAGTCCTGAGATTACAAAGAGGTTCAGATACTCAGCGAGGTAATAGAAACCGAAGCCCATACCACTATACTCGGTGTGATAACCAGCAGTCAACTCGCTCTCAGCCTCAGCCAAGTCGAAAGGACCACGATTGGCCTCTGCATTACCTGCGATCAAGAAGACGATGAAAGCGATGATGGCAGGGATATGACCCTGAATGATGAGCCACTTCCAAGGACCGGTCTGTGCCTCAACGATGCCGCTAATCTGCATAGTGCCAAGGAATACCACAGCTATGATCAAGCAAAGGCCCAACGACATCTCATAAGAGATGAGCTGCACGGCGCTACGCATAGCACTCACTACAGAATACTTGTTGTTAGATGCCCAACCTGCGAGGAAGATACCTAGCACGCCGATAGACGAGATGGCTGTCATCATGAACAAACCTACATTGAAGTCGAGCACAGTCATACCTTTGTTCCAAGGCAAGAACGAGAACGTACCGACCGAAGCTATCATCACAAGGAAAGGTGCGATACAATAGAGCAGCTTATCAGCCTTATCTACGAAGAAGATCTCCTTGATAAGCATCTTCACCACGTCTGCGAATACCTGGAAGATACCCCAAGGGCCTACACGCATAGGGCCAAGGCGGCACTGGAAGTATGCACACACCTTACGTTCCATAAATATCAAAACGATACATATGAGCGCATAAGCAACGAGCACTACCACGCCGACGAGCACGCACTCGATCAGAATGGACAAGAAATCGCCCAAGCCTAGCGTCTGACGCAACAGGGCGTCAATCCATTTTGTTACAATACTAAAATCGAACATATCTATAATATCTTTTTATCTTATTATTTTAGTATTTATCGATCCAAGTCAGGGATAACAAAGTCGATAGTTGCACCCACAGCGACTAGGTCGGCAATCTTCTGTCCCTTAAGCATCTTGTCGAATGCACCGGTAAGGGTCAGACCCATTGGACGCATCTTCAAGCGATAAGGGCTCTTATCACCGCGGCTGTCAAGATAAACACCAAACTCGCCAGCTCCACCCTCAACAGAGAAGAACCATTGTCCTTCGGGCACCTTGATGATAGGCTTCTGCTTTACGTAGAAGTCGCCTTCAGGGATATTGTCAATCAGCTGTTCGATGATATCAAGGCTCTGATACATCTCTTGGATATGTACATAGTAGCGGTCCATTGCATCACCATTGGTCATGGTGATGTCGTTCCACGTCACCTGGCTATACATATCGTAAGGATGATTCTTACGCACGTCATTGTGCCAACCAGCTGCACGTCCAGCAGGACCAGTCACGGCATAGTTGATACAATCTTCCTTGCCCATATAGCCTACGCCCTCAAAACGCTTGTGCGTGATGACGTTGTCACCAAAGACATCAAGATATTCCTGAATCATTGGACGCAGATACTTGCAAAGGGCTTTGGTGTTAGCCACAAAGTTAGGATCGATGTCAGCCTGGCATCCACCTATTCTATAATAGTTCTGGATCAAGCGGCCACCAGTGGTCTCTTCCATCACATTCAAGATGTGCTCGCGGTCACGCATGCAATAGAGGAAGGCGGTCAAGGCACCAAGGTCTTGCGCTGCTGTTCCTAGATAGAGCAAGTGATTGTTCAGACGCTGCAACTCATCCATGATGGTACGGATGTAACGGATGCGGTCAGTCAGTTCCACACCAAGACCTTCCTCGATCACACCTACCAAAGCGTGACGATGCATCATCGCACACAGGTAATTGAGACGATCGGTCAGCGCCAATGTTTGTGGGTAAGTCATTCCCTCACACATCTTTTCGATACCGCGGTGGATATATCCTAGGTGTGGGTAAACATGATTGACGGTCTCGTCATTGAGTACGGTCTGCAAACGGAGCACACCGTGCATACTTGGGTGGTTAGGACCGAAGTTGACCACGTAATCGTCCTCATCGAAAAGACGATGCTTGGTTGCTACCAGATTACCGCGCGAATCGATGTTCCACTCTGTGGTGAAATCAGATTCGGGTTCGTCCGTTACCGAGAAAGGATTGGCCTCGGGACTCATGTCAAAGTCCTTACGCAAGGGGTATCCCTTAAAGTCGGTGCGCATAAAGAGACGGCGCATATCGGGATGACCGAGAAACTTAATTCCGAGGAAGTCGAACACCTCGCGCTCTAGCAGGTTAGCAGCATTCCAAAGGCTCAGCACCGATGGGATGACATAGCTATCTTCCATCTGCTTAGCGATGACACGTGTAGAGCAGCGCTCATGTGTCTCGGTGTTCTCAAGGATATAAATACAACCTAGACCTTCTTCACCAAAATCCTCACCAATAATGGTAACAAGGTAATCGAAATGTTTCTCGTTCTTCAACTTCTTCATCTCTGATGAGAAGTTATCGAAAGTGAGTTCAATATTATTTAATTTCATGTTCTATACCTTATTATATTATTCGTCCAAACCTTTCTTAGGGTCGAAGTCGGCAGGGACATCGGTTACGATGATTGGTTCTTTCTTTCCCAACTTCTCTTTAAAGGCAAGATTCTCGTTGCTCAAACCACGTAGGCCACCTTTAGCCATTGAAGCTTCGCGCTCTTCAGCGGTCATCTTGTGGTTAGCTCCGCCAAAGAATTTCTCTACCTTTACCTTACGTTGCAACTGCATCATACCGTAAAGGATAGCTTCGGGACGTGGAGGGCAACCAGGGATATAAACATCTACTGGCACTAGCTCATCAATGCCTCTCACTACATTATAGCTCTTCTTGAATGGACCACCTGAGATAGTACATCCACCAACAGCTACTACATACTTGGGCTCAGCTATCTCATCGTACAAGCGCTTGAACACAGGTGCCATCTTGTTAGTGATAGTTCCGGCGCACATAATCAGATCGGCCTGACGTGGAGAGTTACGGGTCACCTCAAATCCGAAACGTGAGAAGTCGTAACGCGCACAACCCACTGCCATAAACTCGATACCGCAACATGATGTACCGAAGGTGAGTGACCATAGAGAGTTGCTTCGTCCCCAGTTGATGGCTTGATCCAATGAACCTACTACGACATTGGTTCCGCCCTCATTGAGTTGCTGTGCTAGCTGTTCGAGCGTGTCGTTGTCCTTGAACTCGTCATAAGGAATCGACTTAATCTTGGGTTTTCTTATTTCCATTCCAAAGCTCCTTTCCGCCAAGCATAGGCTAGGCCAAATACCAACACTAACATAAAGAATCCGATAGAGAACAGCATTGCACCTCCGTTGTCTTGTGCTAGATCACCAAAGACTGTGGCCCAAGGATAAAGGAACGCCGTCTCTACGTCAAACATCAAGAACAGGATAGCAAATAGGTAATATCCCACATGCATAGGCATCCATGAGTTGCCTCGCGTTGGAATACCACACTCAAAGGGTTCTCCTTTTACCGGATTGTAGCTTCTCGGACCTATCAGTTTAGCCACGACGTAAGCGCCGAGCACTAAAACAGAAGCCGTCAGCAAAACGGTTATTAAAAGTGTGAAAATCATAAATGTTTATATAGCTATAAGTTATTATCTCATACCAACGGGATACACGCCACGTGCGCCCATTTGTATAGTTGTTTTAAAACCTTTGCAAAGTTAATAATATTTTCACAACGTCCCAAGTGTTTTAATAAAAATATGTCTATTTTTGCAAACTCCATATTGCAACCGAGACAAGTCTACAGATGAGCATAAACGTTCGGCTCTTGCTGTGCATAACCATAGCTCTAGATCTGTATTCTACCAGTCATCGGTATGGAGCACCTCCTTTGTGTTTGGTAACAATCTGTGTATATCGGCAACCTAGGAGGATGCGTGAGGGAAGTCAGAAACCCACTTTTTGCATGAGATATGAAATTCTTTTGACCAATTTCGGCTCTATTCTTGCAAACAGGAGTCTTCTTATATTTTCATAGATTATTGTAGCCAACACTGCCACGGCTACCCACATGGGAAGCACTGCCCAACAGATATATGCATTGGAGGTTCCTTTACTAAGATTGTCTAACGCGATAGGTTGGGTGTTATGAGTATAGGGGGGGGGTAATTTGTGTGACATAGATTGAATTGAAAGCAAGGTTGTTAGTTCGTTTTCATCTATTCAAGCCATAGCGTGAGTAACGGCAAAGATATATCTTTTGCTTAATCTACGCAACTTAATTTGAAACTATTATGTCACGAGCCCTTGAATTTAGGGTTGACGATGCATGAAACTAACGTTCTTATCGTGCCTTAAGGCTTGTTTCATGTTGTTAAAGGGCTATTATGAACTTGTTGTAAAGGGTTTATGAACTTGAAAAATAAATTAATTTTGGACGAAAATCAATTTATTTTTCCTCAAGAATTAATTTATTTTTCTTTCTAATTGCGCCTTAATTGAATCGTAAAAGGTATCCTTTAAAAGATTGAAAGGATAGGTAGGGTCTGCTAATTAACTCCGAGTGCGCAAACTTGTGGAGCGATAAAAATGT
>CAVJZR010000017.1:0-50506 GCA_963654235.1 Bacteroidaceae bacterium
TAGAGCACTTCCTTGGTAAGGAAGAGGTCCTGAGTTCAACTCTCAGTTACAGCTCTTTTTTATTTTGAATATTGTGTAAAACAAACAAGCACTGATTATTCATTTAATATTAAATAAAGAAAGCTATGGCTAAAGAAGAATTTGTGCGCACCAAACCGCACATTAACATTGGTACAATTGGTCACGTAGACCATGGTAAGACTACCTTGACTGCTGCCATTTCTAAGGTTCTCCACGAAGCTGGATACGGTAGCGAAGATGTTAAGTCTTTCGACCAGATTGATAACGCTCCTGAAGAGAAAGAGCGTGGTATCACCATCAACACTGCACATATCGAATACGAAACTGCAAAGCGTCACTATGCACACGTTGACTGTCCGGGTCACGCTGACTATGTGAAGAACATGGTTACTGGTGCTGCTCAGATGGACGGTGCAATCTTGGTTGTTGCTGCTACCGATGGTCCTATGCCTCAGACTCGTGAGCACGTATTGCTCGCTCGTCAGGTAAACGTTCCTCGTTTGGTTGTCTTCTTGAACAAGTGTGACATGGTTGACGATGAGGAAATGCTTGACCTCGTTGAAATGGAGGTTCATGAGATTCTTGAACAATATGGTTACGAAGAAGATACTCCTATCGTTCGTGGTTCTGCACTCGGTGCTTTGAACGACGTTGACAAGTGGGTTGAGTCTGTTAAGACTTTGATGGATACTGTTGATGAATGGATCCAAGAGCCTACTCGTGAGGTAGAGAAACCTTTCTTGATGCCTGTTGAGGACGTATTCTCAATCACAGGTCGTGGTACAGTTGCTACTGGTCGTATCGAGACTGGTAAGTGCCATATCGGTGATGAAGTACAGTTGCTCGGTCTTGGTGAAGACAAGAAGTCTGTTATCACTGGTGTTGAGATGTTCCGCAAGACCCTTCCTGAAGGTGAAGCTGGTGACAACGTAGGTCTTCTTCTCCGTGGTATCGATAAGAACGAAGTTAAGCGTGGTATGGTAGTTGTGCACCCAGGTGCTATCACTCCTCACGATCACTTCAAGGCTTCTATCTACGTATTGAAGAAGGAAGAAGGTGGCCGTCACACTCCATTCGGTAACAAGTATCGTCCTCAGTTCTATCTCCGTACTATGGACTGTACCGGTGAAATCCACTTGCCAGAAGGAATCGAGATGGTAATGCCTGGTGATAACGTAGAGATCGAGGTAGAGTTGATCTACAAGGTTGCTCTTAACGAAGGTCTTCGTTTCGCTATCCGTGAAGGTGGCCGTACCGTAGGTTCAGGTCAGATCACAAAGATTCTTGACGACGTTAAGTAATCAATAATACATTTGATTCCCGTTCTTAACGGGACGGGAATCATCTACGGGTTTAGCTCAGTTGGTAGAGCACTGGTCTCCAAAACCAGGTGTCGAGGGTTCGAGCCCTTCAACCCGTGCTAAATAATAAAACTATGTCTAAGTTTTTTCAAAAGATAGCAAATTATTGCAAGGCATGTTATAGTGAACTTGCGCATAAGACTACTTGGCCAACACGTGCCGAACTTACACACAGTGCAATGGTTGTTTTATCTGCTTCCCTTGTCATTGCATTGGTTGTTTGGTGCATGGATTTGGTGTTTGAAAATCTCATGAAGTTTGTCTATCCAGGATAAAGAATAGAAATGGCAGAAGTAAATAGTAAATGGTACGTTCTACGTGCCATTAGTGGTAAAGAAGCAAAGGTTAAGGAATACATCGACGCAGAATTGGGACATAATCAGTTTTTGGCTGATCATGTCTTTCAAGTTTTGTTGCCTGTAGAGAAACATACCTCTATGCGTAATGGAAAGCGCGTTGTGTCTGAGAAGCTCAGCCTTCCAGGTTATGTGCTTGTCGAGGCTAACCTTACACCTGAAGTAGCTTCTACATTGCGTTTCATGCCAAACGTTCTTGGATTCTTGGGTGGCATGACTAACCCTTCTCCTGTTCGCAAAGCCGAAGTTAATCGCATGTTAGGTACTGCGGATGAAACAGAACTCGTTGAGACAGTTGACATTCCTTACGAAGTAGGTGAATCTGTCAAGGTCACTGACGGTCCTTTCAGCGGATTCCATGGTGTCATCGAAGAAGTTAACAAGGAAAAGTGCAAACTCAAGGTGATGGTCATGATCTTCGGACGTCAAAATCCTTTGGAACTAAGTTTTATGCAAGTTACAAAAGAGGAATAACGTTGTTACGGATGTTACCACTCTTTTATATAGTTAAATTTTAACATTAACAAACAAAATGGCAAAAGAAGTTGCTGGATTAATCAAGTTACAGATTAAAGGTGGCGCAGCGAACCCTTCTCCCCCAGTAGGACCTGCTTTGGGTTCTAAAGGTATCAATATCATGGGATTCTGCAAGGAGTTCAATGCACGTACCCAGAATAAAGCTGGTAAGGTACTTCCAGTTGTTATTACTTACTACACCGATAAGTCTTTCAGCTTTGTAATCAAGACCCCTCCAGCAGCGGTTCAGTTGCTTGAGGCTGCCAAAACAAAGAGCGGAAGCGGTGAACCTAATCGTAAAAAAGTTGCTTCTGTAACTTGGGATCAGGTTCGTGCAATTGCTGAAGATAAGATGCCTGACCTTAACTGCTTCACAGTAGAGTCGGCTATGCGTCTTATTGCAGGTACTGCTCGTAGTATGGGTATCACTGTTAAAGGGGACTTCCCTGAAAAATAATTTATAACTTCAATTAAAAATGAGTAAACTGACAAAAAATCAAAAATCAGTAGCTGAGAAGGTTGAAGCTGGGAAGGCATACTCTTTACAAGAGGCGTCTACACTTGTTAAGGAAATCACCACAACAAAGTTTGATGCTTCCGTTGATATTGACGTACGTCTTGGCGTTGACCCTCGTAAGGCAAACCAGATGGTTCGTGGCGTTGTGTCACTTCCAAATGGTACTGGTAAGGTAACACGAGTGCTTTGCTTGTGTACTCCTGATCAGGAAGCCGCTGCTAAAGAAGCTGGTGCTGATTATGTTGGTCTTGACGAATATATCGAAAAGATCAAAGGTGGTTGGACTGACGTTGACGTCATTATTACTATGCCTTCATGCATGGGTAAGGTAGGTCCTTTGGGTCGTGTTCTCGGTCCTCGTGGCTTGATGCCTAACCCTAAGAGCGGCACTGTAACAATGGACGTTGCAAAGGCAGTGAAAGAGGTTAAGCAAGGTAAGATTGATTTCAAGGTAGATAAGGCTGGTATCATCCACACATCTATCGGTAAGATTTCAATGACTCCCGAGCAGATCAGCGGTAACGCAAAGGAATTCCTTTCTACTGTTGTTAAACTGAAGCCTGCTGCAGCTAAAGGTACATATATCAAGAGTATCTTTATTTCTAGCACAATGAGTAAGGGTATCAAGATTGATCCTAAATCAGCTGAATAACTCTAAAAGTTTTGTACAATGAAAAAGGAAGTAAAAGATACTATCATAGTTGAACTTGGTGAAAAGTTAAAGCAATATCCTCACTTTTATCTCGTAGACGTAACTGGTCTGAACGCAGAGGCTACAAGCGATTTGCGTCGCAAGTGCTTCAAGAACGAGATTAAGATGGTTGTTGTTAAGAACAAACTTCTTCACAAAGCATTTGAAGCAGCTGATGTAGATTACTCTGAGTTGTATGGTGCGCTTAAAGGCAATACCGCTGTATTCTTTACAGATGTTGCTAACAAGCCAGCTAAACTCTTGAAAGAGTATGAAAAGGAAGGTGTACCTTCACTCAAAGCTGCTTACGCAGAGGAAACAGTATTCTGTGGTGCAGACAAACTCGCAGAGTTGGCATCACTCAAGAGCAAGAACGAACTTATCGCAGATGTTGTTGCATTGCTGCAATCTCCCGCAAAGAACGTTGTTTCTGCTCTTCAATCAGGCGCAAACACTATCCATGGTGTGCTGAAGACTTTAGGCGAGCGTCCTGAATAATAAAGTCAATTAACTATTTTTGATAAAAATTTAAAAGATTAAATAAAAATGGCAGACGTAAAAGCTATTGCAGAAGAGTTGGTAAACCTTACTGTAAAAGAAGTAAATGAGTTGGCAACAGTCCTCAAGGACGAGTATGGTATCGAACCCGCTGCTGCAGCTGTTGCAGTTGCTGGTCCTGCAGCCGCTGGTGCTGCTCCTGCAGCTGAAGAGAAGACTGAATTTGACGTTGTTCTCGCTGAGGTAGGTGCAAACAAGCTGAAGGTTGTTAAGGCAGTTAAAGAGGCTTGCGGTCTTGGTTTGAAAGACGCTAAGGATCTCGTAGACAAGGCTCCTTCTACATTGAAGGAAGGTCTTTCTAAGGACGAAGCTGAGAACTTGAAGAAGACTATCGAGGCTGAAGGCGCTAAGGTAGAACTCAAGTAATTTACCGCAGAATTTAATCATCGACTCCTGTCGATACATTAATTCGAAATAACTTTGGTTAGGATTTACCAAGTAGGTGAGTCCTAACCTTTTTATGTCTTCTATCGTTTTATTAAATATTTATGGCTACAAAGATCATAGACAACCGCGTAAACTTTGCCAGCGTCAAGAATCCTTATCCTTATCCGGATTTCTTGGATGTGCAGTTGAAGTCGTTTGCTGATTTCTTGCAACTCGACACACCTCCTGAACTCCGAAAGAATGATGGATTATATAAGGTTTTTGCTGAAAACTTCCCCATCACTGATACTCGAAACAACTTCGTTCTCGAGTTCTTGGATTATTTCATCGATCCGCCTCGTTACACTATCGAGGAATGTCTTGAAAGAGGCTTAACCTATAGTGTTCCTTTGAAGGCTAAGATGAAGCTTTACTGTACTGATCCTGATCACGAAGATTTCGGCGTACGTATTCAAGACGTATTTCTTGGCACTATCCCTTACATGACTGCCAATGGTACCTTTGTTATCAATGGTGCTGAACGTGTAGTTGTGTCTCAGTTGCATCGTTCGCCTGGTGTGTTCTTTGGTCAAGGTGCTCACGCTAATGGTACCAAGCTATATAGTGCACGTATCATTCCTTTCAAAGGCTCATGGATTGAGTTTGCAACTGACATTAATAATGTAATGTACGCGTACATTGATCGTAAGAAGAAGTTGCCTGTGACAACGATGCTTCGTGCGATCGGTTTTGAAAGCGATAAAGACATCCTACAGATCTTTGATCTCTGCGAAGAGGTTAAGGTCAATAAGAAATCTCTTAAAGCATGTATCGGTCGCAAGCTGGCTGGTAACGTGATGAAGAGCTGGAATGAAGACTTCGTCGATGAAGATACGGGTGAAGTAGTATCTATCGAGCGTAACGAAGTAATCATTGAGCGCGAAACTGAACTTACTGCAGATGCTGTAGATGAAATCCTCAATAGCGGAGTGTCTTCAATCCTTTTGCATAAGGATTCGGATTTGGCTAACAAGTATTCAATCATCTTTAATACTTTGGCTAAAGACCCAACTCACTCTGAGATTGAAGCTGTCAATTACATTTATCGTCAGTTGCGTAACGCTGACGCTGCTGATGACGCAAGTGCACGTGAAGTGTTCCAAAACCTTTTCTTCTCTGACAAACGTTATGACTTAGGAGAAGTGGGACGCTATCGTATCAATCAGAAGTTGGGCTTGACTACTGACAATGATGTTCGTGTGCTTACCAAAGATGATATTATTGAAATTATCAAATATCTGATTAAGCTAATCAATTCGAATGCCGCAGTCGATGATATTGACCACTTGTCTAATCGTCGTGTACGTACTGTAGGTGAGCAGTTGGCTAATCAGTTCTCCATCGGTTTGGCAAGAATGAGCCGTACCATTCGTGAGCGTATGAACGTTCGCGATAATGAGGTGTTCAGCCCAACCGACCTGATCAACGCAAAGACTATCTCAAGCGTGATCAACTCTTTCTTCGGAACCAATCCTTTGAGCCAGTTCATGGATCAGACCAACCCACTGGCCGAAGTTACTCACAAGCGTCGTCTTTCAGCTTTAGGTCCTGGCGGTTTGTCACGTGAGCGTGCTGGTTTCGAGGTTCGTGACGTACACTATACCCATTATGGCCGTCTTTGTCCTATCGAGTCTCCTGAAGGTCCTAACATCGGTTTGATTTCTTCATTGTGTCTCTATGCAAAGATCAACGACCTTGGCTTCATCGTTACACCTTATCGTAATGTTAAGGATGCTAATGTTGACCTCGATAACAATGACGTAGTATATCTCACAGCTGAGGAAGAAGAAGAAAAGATTATCGGTCAGGGTAATGCTCCATTGAATGATGATGGTTCATTTATCCGTACTTATGTGAAGTGTCGTCAGGATGCAGATTACCCTGTGGTTGCTCCATCTCAAGTGGACTTGATGGACGTTTCGCCACAGCAGATTGCTTCTGTATCAGCTGGACTTATTCCTTTCTTGGAGCATGATGATGGTCACCGTGCTCTTATGGGTTGTAACATGATGCGTCAGGCCGTTCCATTGTTGCACAACGATGCACCTATCGTAGGAACAGGCTTGGAGAAGCAAGTTTGTGAAGACTCTCGTACTATGATCTCAGCAGAGGGTGATGGTGTGATTGAATATGTAGATGCAACAACGATTCGTATCTTGTATGATCGTACCGAAGATGACGAGTTTGTAAGTTTCGAACCCGCATTGAAGGAA
This sequence comes from Bacteroidaceae bacterium, assembly GCA_963654235.1. Taxonomy (GTDB): domain Bacteria; phylum Bacteroidota; class Bacteroidia; order Bacteroidales; family Bacteroidaceae; genus Prevotella. The sequence continues at coordinate 6,660 of CAVJZR010000017.1, forward strand.
TATCGTATTTCTAAGTTCCGTCGTACAAACCAAAACATGGTTGTTGACCTTCGTCCAATCTGTAATAAAGGCCAACGTGTCAAGAAGGGCGATATCCTAACAGAGGGTTATGCTACAGAGAATGGCGAGTTGGCTCTTGGTCGCAACCTCCTTGTGGCTTATATGCCTTGGAAGGGTTACAACTATGAGGATGCTGTTGTGATCTCTGAACGTATGGTTCGTGATGACGTGCTCACCTCTGTACATGTAGACGAATACTCTCTTGAGGTACGTGAAACCAAACGTGGTGTAGAAGAGTTTACCGCTGACATTCCTAACGTCAGCGAGGAAGCAACCAAAGACCTCGACGAGAATGGTATCATCCGTGTAGGTGCTCGTGTAGAACCAGGTGATATCATGATTGGTAAGATTTCACCTAAGGGTGAGAGCGATCCTTCACCTGAAGAGAAATTGCTCCGTGCTATCTTTGGTGATAAGGCAGGAGATGTGAAAGACACTTCTCTGAAAGCTAATCCATCACTGAGCGGTGTGGTTATCGATAAGAAACTCTTCTCTCGTGCACTAAAGACACGTGAAAGCAAGAAGCAAGATAAGATTACCCTTCAGAAGATTGATGAAGAGTATGAAGCTAAAGGCGAGGACTTGAAGGATATCCTTGTAGAGAAACTGCTTATCCTTACTGATGGCAAGACTTCAGAAGGCGTAAAGGATTATTCGGATGCAGAAATCATCACAAAGGGTAGCAAGTTTACTGCAGCTGCACTTAAGAACCTCGACTATGAAGGTATCCAGTCGAATGGTTGGACTGATGATGAGCATACCAACACTTTGATTCAGCGTTTGATTATGAACTTCATCCGCAAGTATAAGCAACTCGATGCAGAACTCAAGCGTCATAAGTTTGCTATAACCATCGGTGATGAACTTCCTTCAGGCGTGCTTCAGATGGCTAAGGTATATATTGCCAAGAAACGTAAGATTCAAGTTGGTGATAAGTTGGCCGGTCGTCACGGTAATAAGGGTATCGTATCAAAGGTGGTACGTATGGAAGATATGCCATTCTTGGAGGATGGTCGTCCAGTAGACTTGGTACTTAACCCAATGGGTGTGCCTTCTCGTATGAACTTGGGACAGATCTTCGAGGCTATCCTCGGTGCCGCTGGTAAGAAACTCGGCGTTAAGTTTGCTACGCCAATCTTTGATGGTGCAAAGCTTGCTGACCTTAAAGAGTGGACAGACAAGGCTGGTCTACCTAACCTCTGCTCAACCCACCTTTATGATGGCGAGACAGGTGAGCGTTTTGACCAACCTGCTACCGTTGGTATTACCTACTTCTTGAAGTTAGGTCACATGGTAGAAGACAAGATGCATGCACGTTCTATCGGTCCTTACAGCTTGATTACCCAGCAGCCACTTGGTGGTAAAGCACAGTTTGGTGGTCAGCGTTTCGGAGAGATGGAGGTTTGGGCTATCGAGGGCTTCGGTGCATCTCATGTCTTACAAGAAATTCTTACTGTCAAGTCGGATGATGTTGTTGGTCGTTCTAAGGCATATGAAGCTATCGTTAAGGGCGATCCAATGCCAACACCCGGTATTCCGGAATCACTCAACGTGCTGTTGCATGAGTTGCGTGGTTTGGGCTTGAGCATCAAATTAGATTAAGAACCGACAAATAGGAATATAACATGGCTTTTAAGAAAGATAACAAAATAAAGAGTAATTTCCAAAAGATTACAATCGGTCTTGCTTCACCTGAAGAAATCCTCGAGAATTCATCAGGCGAGGTAACCAAGCCCGAAACCATCAACTATCGTACGTACAAACCAGAACGTGATGGTTTGTTCTGCGAGCGCATCTTCGGTCCTACCAAGGACTATGAGTGTGCTTGTGGTAAGTACAAGCGTATCCGTTACAAGGGTATCGTCTGCGACCGATGCGGTGTTGAGGTTACCGAGAAGAAGGTACGTCGTGAGCGTGCTGGACATATCGAACTGGTTGTACCTGTTGCACATATTTGGTATTTCCGTAGCTTACCTAATAAGATAGGTTATCTGCTCGGAATGCCTACAAAGAAACTTGATGCCGTAATCTACTACGAAAAGTATATCGTCATCCAGCCAGGTGTTGCAGAAGGCATGAAAGATGCAGAAGGCATTGAAGAACTGAATGGTTCACACCAATACGATTTGCTTTCAGAGGACGAATATATCGACATCGTAGACAATCGTATCCCTGAGAACAATGACCTTCTTGACGATTCTGATCCTAAGAAGTTCATCGCCAAGATGGGTGCAGAGGCTATCTATGACTTGCTTTGCAACCTCTCACGTGAAGATGCTAACGGCGTTTCAGGTCTTGATCGCCTTGCAGGTGAGCTTCGTGAGCGCGCCAACAATGACTCTAGTCAGCAACGCAAGACAGAAGCGTTGAAGCGCCTTCAGGTAGTTAACGCCTTCTTGCAGTCAAAGGGAGTCAATCGTCCTGAGTGGATGATTATGAAGATTATCCCTGTTACACCACCAGAACTCCGTCCTTTGGTACCATTGGATGGTGGTCGCTTTGCTACATCAGACCTTAACGACCTTTATCGTCGTGTGATCATACGTAACAATCGTCTCAAGCGACTCATGGAAATTAAGGCGCCAGACGTTATTCTCCGTAACGAGAAACGTATGTTGCAAGAGGCTGTCGACTCATTGTTTGACAACTCTCGTAAAGCATCTGCCGTTAAGAGCGAGAGCAACCGTCCATTGAAGTCACTCTCTGACTCGCTGAAAGGTAAGCAAGGACGTTTCCGCCAGAACCTTCTCGGTAAGCGTGTCGACTATTCGGCTCGTTCCGTGATCGTTGTAGGTCCTGAACTTAATATGGGCGAATGTGGTCTGCCTAAACTCATGGCAGCCGAGTTATATAAACCATTCATCATCCGTAAGCTCATCGAACGCGGTATCGTCAAGACTGTTAAGAGCGCTAAGAAGATCGTAGATCGTCGCGAATCAGTTATTTGGGATATCCTTGAGAACGTGATGAAGGGCCACCCTGTGTTGCTCAACCGTGCTCCTACGTTGCACCGTCTTGGTATCCAGGCATTCCAACCTAAGCTTATTGAAGGTAAGGCAATCCAGCTTCACCCATTGGCATGTACTCCTTTCAATGCCGACTTTGATGGTGACCAGATGGCTGTGCACCTCCCATTGGGCAATGAGGCTGTGCTTGAGGCACAAATCCTGATGCTTCAGAGCCACAACATCCTTAATCCTGCCAATGGCGCACCTATTTCGGTTCCTTCTCAGGATATGGTGCTCGGTTTGTATTATATCACCAAGCTACGTGACGGAGCCAAGGGCGAAGGACTTTCGTTCTATGGTCCTGAGGAAGCACTGATTGCTTACAACGAAGGCGTATGTGATCTTCACGCTAAAGTGAACGTCAAGGTAAAAGACCTTGTGGATGGTCAACCTTGCGAACATATCATCGAGACATCTGTTGGACGTGTAATCGTTAACCAGATTGTACCAGATGAGATTGGTTACTTCAACGCTGTTATTTCTAAGAAAACCCTCCGTGGCTTGATCACTGATGTAATCAAGAAGGTAGGTATGGCACGCGCTTGTGCTTTCCTTGATGGTATCAAGAACCTTGGTTACCACATGGCATATGCAGCAGGTCTCTCCTTCAACCTTGATGATATCATTGTTCCTACAGAGAAAGAGGATATTGTCAATAAGGGACAAGAAGAAGTGGATCAGGTGAAGGCCAACTACGAAATGGGTTTCATCACCGATAAGGAACGTTACAACCAGGTGATTGATGCTTGGACACACGTTAACAACAACCTTAAGCAGAGCGTGATGAAGCACATGACCGAGGCTGACCAAGGATTCAACGCCGTATATATGATGCTGGATTCAGGTGCCCGTGGTTCTGCTGACCAGATTGCTCAGCTCGCAGGTATGCGTGGTCTGATGGCAAAGCCTCAGAAGGCAGGTGCAGAAGGCGCTCAGATCATTGAGAACCCAATCCTTTCCAACTTTAAGGAAGGTATGAGCGTGCTCGAATACTTCATCGCTTCACACGGTGCTCGTAAGGGTTTGGCTGATACCGCTATGAAGACAGCCGATGCTGGATACCTCACCCGTCGTCTTGTAGACGTTTCGCACGATGTGATTATCACAGAGGAAGACTGTGGAACTCTTCGTGGTTTGGAGTGTCGTGCACTCAAGAATGGTGATGAGGTTATATCTTCTCTGTCAGAGCGTATCCTCGGTCGTGTATCTGTACATGACGTGATCAATCCTACAACAGGCGAACTGATTGTTGCTGCAGGCGAAGAGATTACCGAACCTAAGGCTCATCTCATTGAGGATTCTCAGATAGAGATGGTTGAGATCCGTTCCGTACTCACCTGTGAGAGCAAGAAGGGTGTTTGTATGAAATGTTACGGCCGTAACCTTGCTACAGCACGCATGGTTCAGCTCGGTGAAGCCGTGGGTGTCATCGCAGCACAAGCTATTGGTGAGCCTGGTACACAGCTTACCCTTCGTACCTTCCACGCCGGTGGTGTGGCTGGTAACGCAGCTGCCAATGCCGCTATCGTTGCTAAGGGCGATGCTAAGGTTGAGTTTGATGAGCTACGTGTTGTTCCTTTCAAGGATGATGACGATAAGGAATGCGAAAAAGTCGTTTCACGTTTGGCCGAGATTCGCTTCGTAGATCCTAACACAGAGATCGTTCTTTCAAATGATAATATCCCTTATGGTAGTTCACTCTACTTCAAGCATGGTGACACTGTAAAGAAGGGCGACGTTATCTGTCGTTGGGACCCATTCAATGGTGTTATCGTAAGCGAGTATGCAGGTGTGCTTCATCTCAACGATGTCATCGAAGGTGTAACCTATCTAGCAGAAACCGACGAAGCCACAGGTCTTGTGGAGCGAATCATCATTGACTCGAAGGATCGTAACCGCGTTCCTACGGTTGATATCATCCGTAAAGGCGCTGTCAAGAACGAAGCTGGTCAGTATGATGCAGCCGATATCCTTGGTACTTATAACCTCCCTGTGGGTGGACACCTCGAGCAAGTGCTTAAGGAAGACGAGGAGATTACTACCGGTACAACCCTTGTTAAGATTCCTCGTTCAGTGGGTGGTGCTGGTGATATCACTGGTGGTCTGCCACGTGTGACCGAGCTCTTCGAGGCACGTAACCCATCCAACCCTGCTGTAGTGAGCGAAATCGATGGCGAGGTGACTATGGGTAAGGTGAAACGTGGTAACCGCGAGATCATCGTAACCTCAAAGACTGGTGAGCAACGCAAGTATCTCGTAAGCCTTTCTAAGCAGATCTTGGTACAGGGACACGATGCTGTACGTGCAGGAACACCGCTTTCGGATGGTGTTACCACACCGGCAGACATCTTGGCAATCAAAGGCCCTACCGCCGTACAGGAATATATCGTTAACCAGGTGCAAGATGTCTATCGTCTGCAAGGTGTTAAGATCAACGACAAGCACTTCGAGATCATCGTACGTCAGATGATGCGCAAGGTTCAGATCAATGATCCAGGTGACACCTCATTCCTCGAACTCGAATTGGCAGACAAGCTCGACTTCGCTGCTGAGAACGATCGCATTTGGGGTAAGAAGGTCGTTACCGATCCAGGCGACTCGCAGACTTTCTACAAAGGACAGATTGTTACCGTGCACAAGCTTCGCGATGAGAACTCTTCACTCAAGCGCCGCGACCTCAAGCAAGTGGAAGTACGTGATGCTCATCCTGCTACCGCTACTCAGATCCTTCAGGGTATCACCCGTGCGGCATTGGGCACTAAGAGCTTCATGAGTGCAGCTTCCTTCCAGGAAACAACGAAGGTGCTCAACGAAGCTGCCATCCGTGGTAAGAGCGACACGCTTGAAGGAATGAAGGAAAATGTGATTTGTGGTCACTTGATTCCTGCTGGTACTGGTCTGAAGCAGTGGCAACGCATCGTGGTTGGTTCACAAGAAGAGCACGAACGTCTCGTTGCTAATAAGCGAAACATCCTCGACTTCGCCAATCAGTCTGCAGAAGATTAATCATTCAGAACGCTTATCGCTTTCATCAGAGCCTTACGCTTTTGAAGTAAACGCTATAAGATAAAACATTTATAAGACGCTGATACGATATAACCATTCGTATCAGCGTTTTTTTGTACGAGCAAGTCGGCTTATTTCTGATGGTTATAAACAAGTTGACGGTCTTAACCTGATAGGTTATGTCGCTATTGTAACATAAACGCAACACAACCGTAATATAAATGCAATACTATTAAGGTTTAAAATGCCTACATTTGCGATGTAATTTTATATACGACTTGGCTTAAACAAACCTCGGCCATCTTGTATCTTTATTGTCGAGGTTGTATAAGGAGTAGAAAAATGAAAAGATTTTTCTTAACTATGATTACAATCGGAGTGTGTGGAATGATGTTCGCAGGAGATTTGAACGAGAAAACGAAATCTACAGGAGCCAATGGAGCTATTATCCCACAAGAGCAAAGACTTATTTCTACTTTTTATGGCTCAAAAGCTTCTACTAATGCAAACAATCCATGTAAAGGCGCTACGATTAGAATTTGTGGAATCGTTAATATAACTTTGGTGCCATCAAATGGTAGCACTTTTGTGGTTCAGCAAGTAAAAGATGCAGAAGGCAATACAATGTCGTCAAATAGTTATTATGTATCGGCCCCAATAGAAGATGTTAAAGCGAATATTCAACTTGAAACTTTGAAAATGGGCGGAACGTGTCACGAAGAAGTAACAAAATGAGCATAAAGCAATTCTTCATACTTCTTTTCATTCTGCTTAGTACGATTACAAAAGCCCAGAACCGTGACTATGTAAATGAAATGGAGCAAAACGATTTAAGAATCAGACAGAAGCCTAATACAGAGAAGCTACTGTCTGATTATTTGCATTAGGTCAATATCACGGAAGATACGGTGTATGCCATCCTGTATAGTCCGGGTGAATGCTTTAGATGTGAAGTTGCTGTACCCGCATTCTATGAAAAGTTGAAGCGGAATAATCCGAATAACAAATTGTTACTGATAACAGCGTATGAAGATTCGGTTACAGCAAGTTGGTACAATACGAAGAATCACTACAAAGCAGATTATTATCTTTATGACACCAAAGCTGAGTATAAAAATATATTTAGCTTTAACTCTGAAGGAATGTATGGGTTGTATCTCCTCAAACTAGTCCCCAAAGCTGGAGTTTTCATAACAGGAGGCCAATATACGGTTCTGGGTGGAGAGTTTGTGAATCAACTAGTAGCTTGCAACAAGAGAATCCCCCCACATCTGTATGAGCTAGATAAGAATGATTCGTATAACGAAGTGGCTGACCAAATTGCTTCGATAGACACCCCAATGCCTAAATGGAAAGAGAATGACGTCGAGGTGAATACAGCTGATAGCATAGAGATATCTTCAATATATGATGTTCCTAAGATAGAGAATGGTAATCTCTACTTTAATGATATGCTAAATAATGGCATCATGTTGTTTAGAAAAGAAGGCTCAGCGTTTAAATACAAAACCCTTTTTCAAGCTAATGAAAAAGAGAAGAATAAGTTTGTCTTTGTGACAGATGAGCATTTCCGTGAATTGAAAAGGCAAGGGCAGGTGTTCTATATAGCCTTGTCAGCCAACATGCTAGACAGTGATCATATAGCCATCTCTTACTCTTTACCCAAAATCCTTGAGAAAACGGAAGGTGGCGAAACGTATGTTAGCTTCTATAACGCGCCTGCCGTTTTGATACGCGACATTAATGATACTGCTTATAGCCGACTGATTGCTCCCGATTTCGACTTAGAACATTCCAAGTATTTTTATCTTCACTTTGTCTTTGACCTATTCCACGATAAGCTATGGATGGGTTGTGAAAAGTTAACGTGGCCCATGGATGGGTATGAAAAGGAAGATATTGTGGGCTATAAAGACCTAGATCCGTTCCAAGCCGACTTTTATCAGACCTTCAATCCCATACTTGCGTCTTTTAATCTAAGTAATGGCGAATGTGATGGGCACTATGGTGAGTTGGATAAGATTCAAGAAAAGAGTCGCACAGGGTATTATTACCTTAACAATGTGTTTGCGCATGAGGGGCGCCACTTCTTGTTTGGGAATGGGTATACAGGCAAACTATATCTCACTGATGGTCAGAACATGGATCAATATAGAACCTACAAGGTGTTTGATGTAGATAGCGCCTCAATGCCAGAACCCGACTCAACGCGGTTTTACACGCACGAGTATGGCAATATCTATAATCCTTACTTTACCTCGTGTGTCACCCAGGTGAAGATAGGTAAGCGAGATATCTATTGCTTGGTAAAGCATGGTATGCCTAAAATGGATGATTTCCAAAAAGATAGATATTCATTTGTCGTGATCAATAGGAAAAGTGGCAAAGCGAAAGAGTATCTGTTGCCTATGGTGGATTCTGCTGAATACAAATGCTTAGGGTACGGAATACAAGTGCAAAACGAAGCGTTCGATCCATTTATGTTTATAAAGAAAGATGGCAAATACCTCATCCGAACATTTAAGCTCTAAGCAATAAAGCTCGTGACTGTTCAGTAATATCATTTATTCAAGAATCCATCAAAGGTAATTTATAGAACCCGTCTACGATATGATTTCGAGAGACGTTTCTGACCAATGAGCTTGTCACATCGCTTTTGGGGTTATCCTCTCGAATGATTATCGCCTATCTATCACAACCACTAACAACAACAGAATCCTTCTGATCTAAACAGGCTGATGCTTCTCGCAAGTGTCAGCCTGTTTGCGTTTGCCTATGTGCTGCGTTGATGAAACGATGAGCATGAGCATAGAAAACCATTTGCCGAGCGGCAATCTGCTGCTATTAGACGATTCTCTATAACCTTTTTTGCCAAGTCATGAAGCCGTTTTCTACATTCAGAAAACGGCTGTTTTACATTCTATCGAAACCATGATGGGAGAGAGAAATAAATTAATTTTCTCAAAAGAATAAATTATTTTTCGATCAAAAATAAATTGATTTTCATTCAGAAATGAGCCTTGTTAGCTTTTAATAGGGGCGTGGAATGAGTGGGGAAGAAGAGTTTTAAGAGAATCATTCAGCTGTTGTCATACGGCGCAATGATGATGGAGAGAATCTGTATGCAAAGGTAGTATTATGTCGCAGAGTGCTGATATTCGCCGATTTTTTTGTAGATTTGTATTTAGAAACAGAGAGATTCAAGCGTATGAACATCCATTCCATTTGTATAAAGCACACCAGAAGCATCCTTGTAGCCGTGCTACTGATTGTAGGTTGCATAGAAGCATCCGCACAGTTTAGAGTAGTGGATAAGGCTGACGGACAGCCTATTGCCGGTGCTTATATCTTTGATGCCAACAACACCTTGCTATGTATGAGTGATGCCAACGGCCAGGTGAAGGCGCTCCAAGGCAAAGTGACGATAAGCACCCTGTCATACGACCCACTCACCATTGACGCATCGACAACGCATGGCGATGTAGCACTGGATCAAAAGGAGTTTTCGCTGCCTGAGGTGGTGGTGAAGCAGACCGACTATCTCAAGATTCGGGGTGCCTTCCGTGACATCTGTACCAACAATGGAAAGACCATACTCTATCGCGAAGGCATGGTCGACTTCTACGTCAACATGAAGAACGGCAAAATCAAACGTCATGTATGGGCTTGCCGAGAATATGAACACAAGAAGCTCAGAAAGCTCTTCAGCTTTGAAACCTTTATGCTTAATGGCCGTTCCTTCCATCTAGGAAGGATCAATTATCTCAAGACCGACTCGGTCAGTGGCACCAAGGGCGATACCACTTTCCTTGCCCTCAGTTCACGAAAATATAGCGCTGATGATGCCTGTATGGTCATCACTGACAAGAAGAAAGGACTTTACCGGTCGGTGATAGACAATACCAAGTTTAAGAAAACGGACACCAAGTCGCTCACCATCACCACCAATATCAACGACTGGACCTACAGTCAGCCCGAAACCAATATGAGCGCGCTGGTCAGTTTTCGTAGTTTGTACAACTACACTTGGCGCTGGGATAAGAAGTCGGAGCCCATCGATTGTAAAGAACTGCGCGACTTTGTGACCCTTGATGTGACCACACTCGATAAGAAAGAGGCTGAGGAGGAAATGAAAGACAAGAGTGAGACCGACGTGTTTGACCTTCCCGACTGTCTGCCATCCATCTCCTACAACGTCAGTCAAGAGACTGAGGGACTTGAGAAAAGAACCTTCTGGGAGCAATAACCTTCGCTCTGAACGAAAAGAAGGCGCCTCGCTATCTTGTGCTGACGTCGGAATCTTAGTTTCGTATCTCATAAAGTATCATTTGCCCCTTCTTTTTCATAAGCGCAAAAGTGTTACCGATTATCGGTCAAGAATTTTCAAAGAAAATGGTATATTTGCAGAAAGCCGTATCCATAGGAGGATGCGGCGCTATTAACGAGTAAAGAATAAGCAAAATGATTAAGAAGGTATTATGCATAGCTCTCCTCTTGATATGGTCAGCTCAGACGGCTTTGTATGCACAGGTGGTAACACCATCAGGTTTTGAAAAACTAGATCAGTGGGCATCCGACTGCATCGGCCGCAACAAGCTATCGCTTGGTTATCCAGGCAATAACGATATCAAGTTGCAAGCATTTTATAAGTGGTATGCGGACAACAACCTCGGATCGATGATCATCAACAATGCCGGCGATCCGTTTTCCACGGGTGATCATACCCTCTCGTCGCTCGACTTTGAACGTGAAGTGATCGAGTATTTCGGTCCGAAATATGGATTTGATAAAGACAACCTTTGGGGACTGGTCACCATGAGCGGCACGGATGGTAACAATCATGGAATCTATTTCGGTGTCAACTACCTCAAGAAACTCACCGGCAAGATGCCCATCGTCTATGTTTCTGACGAAGCCCACTATAGCAACTACCGCCTTTGCGACCTGCAACACCTAGATGTGAAGCTGGTCAAGAGTGATGAAATGGGTCGTATGATACCCGACTCGTTGGAGAAAGCACTCGATCCCACGCGTTCCTGTCTGATTATCTATGCCATGGGATCCACGCTCAAGGGTGCCATCGATGACCAGAAGGCGCTCAATCGGGTGCTTGCCCGACATAGCGGTATGGCGGTGTATCGGCATGTGGATGCGGCGCTCTTTGGTGGATACCTTCCTTTCACGGCGCATAAGGACATGGTCAGTCGCAAGACGTCCGAGTTTGAGTCGATCAGCATCAGCGGTCATAAGTTCTTTGGCATTGATAGTCCGTGCGGTTTGTTTATCACCTCGCGCCACATCTATGACAACCAAGCCACCTTTGATGTCCCTTATCTTAACGCCAATATGCGTATGATCAACTGCTCCCGCTCCGGTGTTGAACCCATCAAGTTTTGGTGGCTCATCCAGACCATAGGCGATGAAGGGTGGAAACAGCAGGCAGAGCAGATTATGAGCAACACGCAGTACCTTAAGTCGCGCCTCGAAAGCATCCACTGGCCTTATTGGCAGAACGAATATAGCAACACGGTGCTCTTCAAGCGTCCATCTGATCAGATCGTGAGCAAGTATAATCTGGCTTGTGGAGAGGCTTTCGGACAGAAGGTTTCGCACATCGTTGTCATGCAGCACGTCACCCGTGAAGCAATTGATATGTTTATCGCTGATCTGAAATAAGCCGCTCAGCTTTTCTCTTTGTAAGTGGTTAAGCAGCTATTATTCAGATGGAGATATAGCCTTTCTATGCGTATTGCTCCTTAATCAGAAATATTCATTGTCATTTTATGATAATCATTTTATGATAATGAAGAAATATCTATTGTCCTAAAGTATCATTTGCCATCTCCTAGCTCGGTCAACTCAGCGCTGAAGGGGCTGCTTGAAAAAGACTTCATCACCCAGCAGGACGATGCTTATGTGGTGTATGATAAGTTCTTCGCCCTTTGGTTGAGGAGATATGTAGGTGTGAGGTAGTGCTTCCGTTGCCCTTGCCTCTCGTCATGAAGGCTGAAGCGTCATGGCAACCCTTTGCTTAGGCGATGCCTAAGAGCTCAATCTCGAAAATCAGCGTAGAGCCGCCAGGGATGCCCGGTTGCGAGAACTTACCGTATCCCATGTCCGCCGGGATATACACCTCCCATCTATCACCTACGCACATCTCCTGCATGGCGATGATCCATCCCTCGATGAGGTCGCAGAGGCGGATGGCAAGCGGTGCGCCACCGCGACTGCTATCAAACTGTTTTCCGTCTATGGTCCAGCCCGTGTAGTGGGCTGTCACGATGCTACGTGGTGAAGGATGACGCTGATCGTTCTTTCCCTCAGCCAGCACCTTATATAGAACGTTGTTCTTGAGCGGCTTTACGCCTTCTTCCTTGGCTTTAGCGGTCAGCCAGTCTAGGTTGGCTTGTCTATATTGTCGTTTGTTCATATTCTTCTTTTTGCTTTGTTCTTTAGATAAAATGGGCGATGTGTTGGTCGCAGAATCTAACGTAAAGGACGAAAGATTTATGCTGAAGTGTCTTGTAAATCAGTGTATGTATCGCCCTTGCTGATACGCTTGTATAGCGACGGGGTCATACCCATCATCTTCTTGAATGCCAAGATAAAGCCGTTGAGCGACTTAAAGCCCACGGTCTCGGCTATGGCAGCGATGGTAAGGTTGCCATAATGGTCGTCATCAGCTAGTCGGCGGCAAGCCTCGCGGATACGAAACTCGTTGAGAAAGGTCTTAAAATTCTTGTGATAATGCTCATTGATCACGGCAGACACATAGCGCGTGTTGCTCTGAAGACGCTTGGCTAGCATGGCAATGGTGAAGTCGGGGTCAGAGATAATGGCTAGATCGTCCATCACCTCAAGGATATTGTTCAGCAGTTCGGCTTTGCGCTGGTCGCTCAAGGGGATGTTCCCTGTGGTAGCAGTGCTTGTTAGCGACTCCTCTTCTTTCTCCATCAGTGTCTCTTGCGTTGATGGCGCGTCTTGAGACGGCGGTGCTGTCACCCCCATCTCTTCTAGCTGATGGAGCAATCTCTCGTTCTCGGCCCTTGCTTCTTGTATCTTTCGCTTGTCGGCTTCGCGCAGCTGTCGGGCTGCATCGTTCTGTCTGATCAGTTCTTCGTTACGTCCTACCAGTAGGCGCTGGCTTTGGCGCAACTTCCGTGTATAGTAGAACACGATGCTTAGGATGATGCTTGCCACCACCACAAATCCCCCTAATGCCCAAAGAGAGGCTTTCAGACGGGAGATATAGTCGCGGTTTACACGGCGTTCGTAGCTCAGTAGCGAGTTCTTGGCTTGGTTAAACTGTTGCTGATCGAACAACGAGTCGCTCAGTTCTACGTACCGCATCTTATACACCGACGCACTATCAGCCTTCCCCATTCGGGTGTACAGTCTTGATAAAGCCTCGTAACACTCATAGAGCACGTCCGTGTCAGCCTCTCCCGCTTTGCTTACCGCCGCTTGGTAGTGGTGCTCCGCCTCTTGCAGATTGCCTCTTAGCGCAGCGTTGTTGCCCATCTCGTAGAGCACGCTAGCCTCTTTAGCGTCACCCATGTGGTGCGACTCCACGGTGTTTCGTGCTTGTCGGAAGTAATAGTCGGCCATGGAGTATTGTCGTTCAGCCTGTGCCACTAGTCCTTGGTTAAGCAAGACGTGTAGCTGATTGTCCAGTTTGTCTTCCATCGGGTAGCGCATCTGCAACGCAAGATACTCGCGTGCCTTGTCGGCCTTCTGCGTTTTGCAATACAAACTTACCAGATTGCTTGCCAGAATTGACATTAGATAGGTGTTCTTCTGCTCTGCAGCCTCGTCAAACGCATCCTCAAAGTAGACGATGGCGCGTTCGCTATCGCCAAAGTAAGCATAGATGCTACCGATGTTCACTGTGCATGCCAGCACCTCATGGGCGTTACCAAAGTGTTGCGCACACTCTATGGCAAGGGTATAGAATCGCAGTGCCTCTACAAAGCGGTTGCTCTGCGCACAACAGTTGCCCCCATATCGCAACCCGTGTGCCATTGCCGTGTCACGCACACCGGCTTGATAATGCCGTGATAGCTCTGTATAGTAGACGATGGCGGTAGGATAATCGCCACTCTTTACCAATGCGTCGCCCTTCCTGATGAGTTCTCTGATTTGCCCTCCTTCGTTGCAGAAAGAGGGTATCGCTACTAGGAGGAAGGTCAAGATGAATGCTATTCTTCGCATGTAATCACGTTATGGTTACTTGCAAAGATACTAAAAAACATCATTTTCTTCTCCATAAGGCAACAATTTCCTTTTGAAAAGGTAGCTCATGTATAACGTTTTTGATTCCTTATCGCTACGATAAACAAAACAATGGTTATCGTAAAATAATGTTTACAACGCCTCGTTGCTCCTAAAGTAAGAATCGATGCTAATGAGCGGGATGTTCTCCATCCATTCTTGATCCATGTATCCCATCATGGAAAAGCGAAGCCCTTTAAGTTCTGGGTTCTCTTTGACAAACTGGGCCAAGGAACGTGCACGGACGTTATCTTCGGCTTTTACCTCTATAGGGATTACGCGGCTCTTATATTGGATGATGAAATCGATTTCTGCAGGGGTCTTGCTGTTACTCCAGTAGTATGGTGTCAAGTTGAGAGCTTTAAGCTGTTGCGCCACATATTGTTCGGTAAAGGCACCCTTAAACTCTGTAAACACATTGTTTCCGATAAGCATTTGGTCAGCAGGAGCGTCAGCCATGCAACCTAATAATCCGCAATCGAGTAGGAAAAGTTTGAAAGCATTAAAGTCTTCGTAGAACTTAAGGGGGAGCTTGGGCTCTTTAACGCGATTCACCTTATATATAATACCTGCATCTAAGAGCCATTGTATGGCCAATTCGAAGTCTTTAGCGCGACTGCCTTTACGTACAGCGCCGTAGACAAACTTCTTGTTTTCCTTAGCAAGTTGGGCTGGAAGCGAACTCAGCACTTGGCGTATCCTTACTGACTCGGTCTCTGTGGTGTGCTTGGATATATCCCGACTATAAGCATCAAGAATATCTTGTTGTAGCCTACGCACCTGTTGAAGGTCCGAATTCTCGACAAACTGGCTTACCACACCAGGCATACCGCCCACGTAATAGTATTGTCGAAGCCATTCTACCATCTTTGGCATCATCATATTGATTAAAGACCAGTCTTTACTACGAAGTATCTCGGTCCATCCCTCGTTACCAGTGGCATCGAGAAACTCCTCGTAGTCCATCGGATACATAGACAGGATGTCCACCTTACCCACAGGAAACGACTCGCCCTTTCCCAATGTTACGCCAAGCAAAGAGCCGGCTACCATGATGTGATATTCTGGTGCTTTCTCACAGAAGTACTTCAAACTATGCAGTCCTCTGGGTATCTCTTGAATCTCGTCCAGGATAATTAGCGTATCACCAGGGGTTACCTTGATGTCGGTAATGGCTTGCAAGGTCATCAATATGCGGTCAATGTTGTAGTCGAGTTCAAAGAGCTGTTTCATTCTAGGTTCATCGTCGCAGTTGACGTATGCCACTTTGGTATACTCCTGCTCCCCAAAATGACGCATAATCCAAGTCTTGCCCACCTGTCTTGCGCCAAGTAACATTAAGGGCTTTCGGCTCTTATCCTCTTTCCATTGTAGGAGTTGATGGTATATTTTTCTTCTCATAGATGCCTAATTGTAGTTCTTTTCTTGCTGCAAAGATACGCTTTTTGATGATAAAAATAAAGGGACGATACATTTTTTCGACGATTAAAACTTCCCATCGATACACTTTTTCGATGATTAAAAGTTCTTAGCGCTACACTTTTTCGATGATTCGATTTTCCTAAAACTATATTATGAGAATGAAAAAGAGGTGCCGCAGCGTGTCTGAAGGCACGCTATGATAGTCTGCCAGGCAAGCCAAAAACCACGAATCGTGCCCGCAAAAGGGCGGTTTTACCCCAATTTTCTGAAATTTGTTTTGTTTTTAAGCCGTTTATTTTATGTCAAATTCTTTTTCAATAGCTTTGCAGATGAAATCCGTTTCAACAACATCAAACAGTAATTATATGAAGAAAGTCATTCTATTTTCGCTCCTGTTCCTCGCTGGTATAGCGATGGGAGCACAGGGAAAATCTAACGTCAGCGTACCCAAGAAGTCTAATCCACAAGATTCTTTGGGCATTGTCGTAGTCACCGAACAACCTCAAGGCACGCTCAAGCTATATGTTCGCAAGGGTAACGTTTTGGATTCGGACCTCAGCGGAGTAGCTGAGAGCGACGCTACGGGCAGTGTGCTGAAGGTGGTATATGGAGATGACGGTGAGAGTGTGTGGTTCTGCAACCTCACTTTCCCCACGGAAGACTACTCAGAGAGCTGGGTTCGTGGCGAGATTGTGGACGAAAACACCATCGAAATACGTGAGGGACAATACACCGAATACGATTACGATGACGCGGAAGACTATTACACCGCCTTTAAGCTTACCCGCATCACCACCAATCCGGACGGCGAGGCAGGCACTCGCAGTGGTTGGATGTACCTTCCTGGCGAGATTACCTTCACCTTCGATAGCGATAGCACCCTCACGTTACAGCCTGGATCAGACGGAAGCCTTGCTATCGGTCAGATACGCGAAACTACCGACACCTTTATGGTCAACCGTGGCTACAACGGCAAGTTCCTAGGATATGGCGAAACCAACTGTGTCTTCGTTCCATTGAGCCAAGTGGCAGGCGCTCCGGTAAGCCCCGATGCATCGCTCCATGTGGACACGGTGTCTATGAGCAATTACTATAACACCCAAGGACTGGTCACCGGTCGTAAGTCGCTCCTCGCTATAGATGGTGATGACGTCTATCTTGGCAACTTCACCGATAGCTACTTCACTGACGGATGGATCCGAGGAAAGAAGAACGGCAACAAGGTGGTGTTTCCCTCTAAGCAATATATGGGTGTGGCAAGTCACTTTGCCATCTACTTTATGGGCGCTACTATCGAGACCGATGAAGACGGCGAGTCCTACTACGCACTGAGCGATGACATCACCTTCACCTTTGATGATCAGCAGAAGACCCTCTCTTCAGATGGCACAATGGTGCTAAACGCTTGGACTGAAAGCGTTCGCGTGGGCGAATCGTTCATGCAACCTAAGTTCCAGTACCTCAACGATGAGGCTGCTAAGCCCGCTACGCCTAACCTCGGTCGCTCCTATGTGGCTTACAACGAGAACCTAGGCTATGGCCAGATTGCTGTTGCAGTGCCTTGCGTGGATACTGAAGGCAACAATCTCGACGTGGACAAGATCACCTTCAAGTTCTTTATCGATGGCAACGAATACACTTTCACTCCTGAGAAAGATTACACCAGCGAGGTGATTACCGACATTCCTTACACTTATAGCTGCTATGCCGTCAAAGCATACATCCCCGGTTACTACCGCATCTACACCACAGCACCATTTGAAAACTACTATGCTGTTCAGAGCTACTACCACAATGGCAACACCGTGACCGCTTCAGACATGGCCTACTATCCTTCTGCTCCTACCAAGATCTCTTCAGCAGCACAGACAGGACAGCCCTCACGCGTCAACGTGTATGACCTGCAAGGACGCCAAGTGGCAACCAATGTTGATGCCAACATCCTCTCGCTCCGTCATGGTGCTTATATCCTTAAGGATGTAACCACTGGTCAAAGCCACAAGGTGATGATCAAGTAGGATACGATAAACAAACATCCATCATGTTCCGCCCGCGGTATGACATCATGCCACGGGCGGAACTTTTGGTTAATAGCTTATCTGTAGATTGCTAGCCAAACGCTTTTCGCTTTATAGGATAGATTCGCTCGGAAACGCTTTGTGCATATTTTTTCTTCCATATCGTTTTATATATCGTAAAAAGACTTTACCTTTGTAACCGAATACAATATCTAACTATTATCTCAACCTATAACCATTATGAATCATTCTTATTACAAGACCTGTCTTGCTACGTTGGCATTGATGATGACTGCCCATGTAGCCAAGGCGCAAATCATCTATATTGACGATTCAGGCAAAGGGGTAGAGCAGAACGATTCTGCCCATTTCACCCGTCAGTCGACACCCGTCATGGCGTTGCGCCCAGTGCCAGCCAACAGCGTTCGCTTGCTTCCGGGCCTGTTCAAGGAGCGTTATGAGCTCAACCGCAAGTACATGATGATGCTCGAACCCGAAAAGTTGCTGCAGAACTTCTATGCCGAAGCCGGTCTCAATAAGGAGTATATGGTGGGCAAGGATGGCAATCTGAGCAATCTGTATTGGGGATGGGAGAGTCCGATGGGGCAGCTACGTGGCCATTTCCTAGGCCATTACCTCTCCGCTTGCGCCTATATGTGGGCAGAGACGGGCGACGCAGCCATCAAGCAACGTGCCGACTTTATCGTCAGCGAACTGGCTCGCTGCCAGCAGATCAATGGTGGCGAGTGGGTAGGATCTATCCCCGAAAAGTATCTCTATCTCATGGCAGACGGACGTCCGATGTGGTCTCCGCAGTACACCCTGCACAAGACGCTGATGGGTCTCTATGATATGTATGCGCTTACGGGCAACAAACAGGCGCTAGAGGTGCTTGACAAGATGGCCGACTGGATGCATCGCTGGACCTCAGAGATGATAGAGAAGGGCAAGGCTGACGCTATCCTTAATGGCGAAACCAGCGGTATGCTCGAGATCTGGGCTGAGATGTATGACCTTACGGGCAAGCAGAAGTATCGCGAACTGATGCAGCGCTATGGTCATCCCTGGATGTTCACCCAGCTACTCAAGGGCGAAGACGCGCTGTCCTTGGACCATTGCAACGCTTCGATACCCTGGTCACATGGTGCAGCACGCTGCTATGAAGCCACGGGCGACCCTTATTGGCGCAAGCTTACGGAGGCTTTCTGGAAGTGTGCCATCACTGACAGAGAGCAATATGCCACCGGTGGTCAGAACGCAGGTGAGCACTGGATACCTAAGGGACGCCTTGCCGACTTTGCTGGTGAAAACAATCAGGAGCACTGCACGGTGTACAACCTTATGCGTACAGCCGAGTATCTATACAAGTGGACAGGCGATGTGACCTATGCCGACTATGTGGAGCGCAACCTCTACAATGGTATCTTGGCCCAGCAACACCCCCAAACCGGTATGGTGGCTTACTTCCTGCCGATGGCTTCGGGCTATAAGAAAGGTGGCGAGAAAGGTTGGGGCGATCCCACGATGGACTTCTACTGCTGTCACGGCTCCCTGGTGCAAGCGCAGACACGCTATATGCGCTACATCTACTTTGAGAACGACAAGGGTTTGACCGTCAGCCAGTATATCCCTTCCACCCTTACGTGGCAACGCAATGGCACCAATGTCAAGGTGGAACAAGACTTTGACGGTAACCAATGGAACAAGAACGTGGACGCGCCACGCTGGACCATCCATCTGAAGGTCAATGCCGACAGTCCTACCGCCTTTGCTTTGCAGCTCCGTCTGCCTTGGTGGCTAGACAAGAAAGCCACTGTCAAGGTCAATGGACAGCCCGTCACGGTTAATGCGCTGCATGGCTATCTCACCATTGACCGCACTTGGAGCAACGATGAGGTGGATATTGCCTTTGCCGATCGCCTTTGGACCGAGCCTCTCTCGGGCAGTCACACGGGCGAGGTAGCGTTCATGGAAGGTCCTATCGTGCTGGCATCACCCACCACAGAGGTAACGCTCAAGGGCGATGCGCGCCACCCCGAGCAACTGCTTCAGCGCGAATACGATCAGCAGTATCGCACCGTGCGATGGACGCAGAGCCATTATCGCACCACGGGTCAGCAGTCGCTGCTTCGCTTCAAGCCCCTTTATGAGATAGCGGATGAGGCTTACACCATCTATTTCCCCGTAAGCCGATAACCAGGTAAATCCCTTATAAAGCAAGTCCCCAACCGGTTTGATACCGATTGGGGACTTGTTTTATCTGTCCGTATAGGCTCTATCATGTTGCAAGCGAGCTTCTTTTACGTTATGAAACCGGCTTGCTGGCGATGAAAAATAATTTATTTTTGTTGGAGAAATAAATTAAAAATCTTTCAAAAATAATTTATTTTCTGATCAGATAGAGCCACGATTGGGTTGTCAGACCAGTTCTTTTATCTTGTCAGATTATCCCTTTTATGCAGCCTGAAGATATCTCTTGCATGGTCAGACTGCTTCTCTCACGTAGCCAAATGACTTACCTTGTGTTGCTATTCATCGTAGACGGTAGGGTCGGGGACGCCTGCTAGGAGGAAAGCCTCTTTGCGTTCACGGCACGTACCGCACTTGCCGCAGTGGTGTGTGCCACCTTTGTAGCAGCTCCAGGTGTGGTTATAGTCTACGGCTAAGGCAGCTCCGCGCTTGACGATGTCCGCTTTGGTGATGTTGGTGTAAGGTGCCACCACCTCCACATTGACGTAGGTGCCAGCTTGGGTAGCTTGGTTGATGGCATTGATAAACTGGGGACGGCAGTCGGGATAGATGGTGTGGTCGCCTCCGTGATTGGCTATGAGCACGCGTTTGAGCTCATGGCTCTCAGCCACACCTGCAGCGATAGATAGCATGATGCCGTTGCGGAAAGGTACCACGGTCGATTTCATGTTCTCTTCGTCATAGTTGCCCTCGGGGATAGCATCGGCGCCATCGAGCAGCGAGCTCTCAAAGTATTGGTGCATGAAGCCCAGAGGGATGGTGATATGAGGTATGCCGAGCTGCTTGCAGTGCCATTGTGCATAGGGAAGCTCACGGCTAGCGTGGTTCTGACCATAGTCGAAGGAGATGGCAAGGGCGATGTCGTCCTTACGGTCGTGTAGCAGCGTCACCGAGTCGAGGCCGCCGCTGAGGATGATTACTGAATCTTTCATGAGGGCAAAGGTATAGATAAAAATCGGAAAGACATAAAAAAAGCTCGTTCTTCTGCCCATCATTGGCAGACAGAACGAGATAAGATAGGTAAGTTTTTGGTCTCCAAGAGAGGGAGACACCGTTTTTATAAGTGATAAGTAGATTAATTCTTGGCTTGCTGACAAGTGCGGCACTTGCGCTCGCAGTAGCGTTCGCATTGTGCGCAGATGTCATATCCGAGCATTGCTCCGAGGATAAAGTCCTCCTCGGGGGAGAGCTGGCTGAGCGGCCGGGTGAGCATCAGGCGGATGGCATCAAGACATTCGCGCTTTCCGAAGAACAGATTCATCCGGTCGTTGCCCACAGGTTGGATGATGTAGTGGATGTTTTGATGGCGCAGACGTGTGAGAGCATAGTCCTCATACTTCTTGTTGAAGGTGAAAAGCACCATCTGTCTCACACCTTTCTTATATTCGTAGATGTGATTCATCAGCACTTTCATGTCCGCAGGCATACGTTCGCTCTCCATAGGCAATGTTGTTATACGCTGTGTTTACAGGCTAGGTTTGATCTCTTCTACCCATGCATCGAGGCGTGACTCGGTCTTGTCGTCTTCGTTGACGTCGTCAAGAGCTAGACCTACAAACTTTCCGTCCACCACAGCGGTAGAGTCGTCATAGCTATAACCGTCAGTGGCCACAGCTCCAACGAACGTAGCGCCAGAACCTTTCAGTCCTTCATAGAGCTCGCCCATACCACCGCAGAAGGTGTCGCAGTATGACTCGCAGTCGCCGCAACCGAAGATTGCCACCACTTTACCATTGAGGTCGGCAGCCTTGAGCGCCTTCAGACCATCGTACCAGTCGTCTTGCAGTTCGCCAGCACCCCATGTTGATGTGCCAAGAAGCAAGTTCTTATAGTCGGCTACGGTGTCAGCGCTGATGTCAGCAGCATTGTACACGTCGGCAGAATCTACACCCAGTTTGTCAGCTAGTTGCTGTGCGATATTCTCGCAGGTTCCTGTTGATGAACCATAAATAATACAAGTCTTGTTCATTGTTCGGTATTTTGTTTGATAGTAATCTTATGTTTGACGATGCAAAGTTATCGAGATCTCCGATGAAACGCAATACCTAAAAATGAGGTTTCTGCCAATACCTATTTTGTATGAATGCCTTTGGCTTGGTGGGTGGGGCGTTACTCTTCATACAGTTTGCACCTATCCGCGATTATTGCCAAATGTTTCTTACCTTTTTAGGGGCAATTAACTTAGCTGTAGTGCTATTCTTATCTATGATATAGCCACGAAGCGAGAACTGTCGGATGACATAGGTACACCATTGGCGGAACTGTGTAGCACGGATGGAGTTGACACGATAGCCTACTGAGATGATAGCGTCGAGATTATAGAACTTTGTGAGATAATTCTTGCCGTCAGCGGCAGTTGCCGAGTTTTTCTCGGTAACTGAGTCTTCCACAAGTTCTCCGCTCTTGAATATATTCTTCAGATGCAAGCCAATGTTGTCCGTTGAACAATCAAAGAGCTGCGCCATAGCCTTTTGAGTGGCCCAAACAGTTTCGCCTTTATATAACACTTGTACGCCTTGCTCCTTACCTTCTGCCACGAAAGTCAAGAACTCAGCCGTACTATTTCGTATTTCAAATTTCTTTGCCATAATTGATTATCGTGAATTCAACAAGCAGTGCAAATTTATGAAATCTTTTTTAGAAAGCCCTCTCGCGGTGTTCTAAATTGTAATCTAACCCCTCCAGCGTAATCTGGTATAGATTATTTAGGCTATGCCAACACCTAAAATAGCAGTACTATATTGAACTTGCGCCTACCTATTAATAATAATGTGTATGTCCTTTTGGTTTGCCCAATGCCCCCTACGTTATTATAAACGATAGTATGGGAGGTATGATAACACTTTGAAACAAGATTGAAACTTTAACAAAAAAACTTTAAAAAACCTTTCCTTTCTTCCTTGCTTTTTCTTAAATTTGTCTCCAACAATAGGTTTTAGTAGAAAATGAAGACACATCTTGGCCAATTAAGACAAAGTAGAAGCTTATGAGATTACGTGTATTAATGGTGTCCGCATTGCTTGCAGCAGCCGGACAAATGATGGCACAGTCGCCTGGAGGATTAGGCGGCGTTGTTGTCGATGAAAACGGCGAGCCCGTTATTGGTGCTCAGGTTTTGGTGAAAGGTACTCAGACGGGTGCCGTTACCGACATCGACGGAAAGTTTAGTCTGCCCTCAAGCGTGAAGCGCGGTGCAGAAATCGTAGTGACCTACGTCGGTATGGAGTCGCGCACGCTACGCGCAGCATCAGGAATGAAGGTTAGTTTGAAAACCAACGAACAGCAGCTCGATGATGTAATCGTGGTGGCGTTCGGTCAGCAGAAGCGGTCCTCGTTCACAGGATCGGCTGGCGTGGTGAAAAGCGACCTGTTAGAGAAGAAACAGCTGACCAACGTCTTTAGTGGCTTACAAGGCGAGGTGGCTGGTGTACAGATGGCTAACAACTCGGGTTCGCCTACCGCCACACCTACCATCGCTATCCGCGGATTTAGTTCAATCAACGCTGGCACATCACCACTGATCATCGTGGACGGCGCACCTTACGACGGCGGTTGGAACAACCTTAACCCTAACGACGTGGAAAGCGTCACCGTGCTGAAGGATGCAGCCTCTAACGCCCTTTACGGAGCGCGCGGAGCCAACGGTGTCATTATGATTACGACCAAGCATGGTAAGGCGCAGAAAGCCACTATCACCCTTGACGCCAAGTGGGGAGCCAACAGCCGCGCTACGGTAGACTATGATCGCATCACAGATCCGGCTCAATACTATGAGACTTATTACAAGGCGCTCTATAATTATAATGTACGCGACAAGGGAATGTCGGCTTATGACGCCCATGTGAACGCCAACAACACGCTCGGCCTGGGCGGTGACGAAGGCGGTCTAGGCTATATCGTCTACTCGGTACCCGATGGCGAATACCTCGTGGGTACCAACGGCCGTCTCAATCCACATGCTACGCTAGGCAATCGCGTCTACTATAAAGGGCAGTTCTATACCCTCACACCCGACAACTGGGTGGACGAAGCCTTCCGAACATCGCTCCGACAAGAGTATAACATGAACCTCACGGGTGGTTCGGACAAGATGACCTATTACGCTTCTTTGGGCTATCTGAAGAACGACGGTATCGTCTACGCATCCAACTTTGAACGTTACACCGCCCGACTGAAGGCCGACTACCAAGCCAAGAGCTGGTTGAAGGTAGGAGCTAACGTCAACTTCACCCACTCTGACCAGGACGATGTGTCAGGCGGATCACTGACTACCTTCAGTCAGACCACTTATTTCGGACCAATCTACCCCGTCTATATGCGTGACGGCGACGGCAATATCATGACCGACGAACACGGCAACATGTACGACTATGGTACCGGCGAGAACGGCGGAGCACAGCGACCAGCCAACATCGACCCCAATCGTAACTTCCTACAACAGGACCGCTTGAATACAAACCACACCTTTGCCAACGTGTTTACCTTAAACGGATATGCTGACATCACACCGCTGAAAGGTCTGAAACTTACCTTCAACGGAACGGTGACCAACAATGAATGGAAAAACACCACCACTCAGCAAGACTTCTACGGCAGCACGGCAGTCCTCAACACGGGAGGATATGTATCTAAGACCGACTATCAGACCTACACGGTCAACTTCCAACAGATAGCCAACTACAACATCGAGCTGAACAAGCACACCATCACGGCTATGGTGGGACATGAAAACTACAAGTACATGTACGATTATCTGACCGGCGATCGCGAAAAGATGTTCTCCTTCTTTGGCGCACAAGAGCTTGACGGCGCTGTGAAGGTGAAGAGCAACGGCAGCAATACGGAGAACTATAACACCGAAGGTTACTTCTCCCGACTGATGTACGATTATGATAACAAGTACTTTGCACAGGCTTCTTTTCGTCGTGACGCCTCCTCACGCTTCCATCCTAATCATCGTTGGGGCAACTTCTACTCCTTCGGTGGCGCTTGGATCATGTCTAAGGAGGACTGGTACAACGTGTCATGGCTCAATATGCTCAAGCTCAAAGCATCTTGGGGACAGCAAGGTAACGATGCTATTGGCAACTATCGTTACACGGACACCTACTATCTGAGCAACTTCAACAACGAGATTTCCTTTGTGCTCAACACCGTGGGCAACCCTAACATCACCTGGGAGACCAATAGCAACTTTAACCTGGGTGTGGAGTTTGAGATGCTCAAGAGCCGTATCACTGGTAGCGTGGAATATTTCAGCCGCAAAACCACCAATATGCTCTGCTTTGTCTACGTGCCATTCTCTGGCGGTTATGCCGGTTCGTATGACAATGTCGGTAATATGATCAACCGCGGCGTGGAGTTTGACCTTCACTTCAACCCCATCCGAACCAAGGATCTCAACTGGATGATCAATGTCAACGCCACCCATTTCCGTAACAAGATTACCATGCTCAATGAGGACAACAAGGGTAGCGTGCTCGACGGACACCCCGGTTATGTATACGGAAGCTACTTCTACGGCGAAGGCTTGCCTATGCACACGTTCCGTCTGAAGCGCTATGCAGGTGTGTCAGAGACGGGTGAGTCGATGTGGTACAAGCTGGACGAGACCACAGGTGAGCTTACCACCACCACGCAGAGCTCGGCAGCAAGCTTCTTCAATTGTGGCACCCCAGACCCTGACCTCTACGGCGGTTTCAGCACCACGCTCACCTATAAGGGCTTCGACTTCTCATGTACCTTCAATTATAGCATCGGCGGTAAGGCGCTCGATTCGGGTTATCAGTCCTTGATGGCCAATCCGTCAAAGGGAAACACGGGCTTTGCCCTACACAAGGATATCCTCAACGCATGGAGCGAAACCAATACCAGCTCTGACATCCCACGCTATCAGTTTGCTGTGAAGGATGTAGACACCAGCTCTAACGCCACGTCAGACCGCTTCCTGACCGATGCGTCAACGCTCACCTTGCAGAACATCAACATTGGTTACACCTTCCCCAAGAAGTGGACCAGCACCTTAGGACTGAGCAGCGTACGCGTTTATGCCTCTGGCGACAACCTCTACTATTGGAGCAAGCGTAAGGGCTTTGACCCACGCGGTAGTTTCTGGGGTACCTCTTCAGAAACATCCTACTCGCCAGTACGCACCATCACCGGTGGTATCACCGTGCAGTTCTAACTACATGGTGGGTTAATCAAAACTGAATAGTTGTATCACAATAAAACGTTAGAAGCTATATGAAAACCAACATAAGACATATCCTCATGACCGCCACGGCTGCGCTGACACTTACCTGTGTCACGTCGTGTATCGAGGAGACCACTCCCAATGATGAGGCAACCAACGAAAGCATCAGCGCATCAAGCGAGTCGCTGGAATATCTGACCAACGCGCTCCCATCGTTTCTTACCACATGGTGCACCTACGGGGAGACTTATTACACCCAAGACTGGGGCTATCCCTGTCAGATGTATATGCGTGAGCTGCTCCTGAACGACTTCCCGATGAACGATAACAACTGGAACTACTGGTTGTACACCGAGAACGGAGAGTCGCTCCGATATGCTTACTATTACCCATACTACTACTATTACTCCTTCATCAAGAACGCCAACAACGTCATCAAGGTAGCGCAGACATCCGTAGACAACGGTAGTCAGACGGCGAAGAACTATCTTGGACAAGGTTATGGCTATCGCGCCTTCTTGTATCTAGACCTCTCCCGTCTGTACGAATATCGTAGGACAGGTGTGGAAAAGTTGGATAACGAAGCTGAAAAGTCGGGTGTTATCGGCATCACCGTGCCTATCGTGAAGGAGACAACCACCAAGACCGAACTCTCCAACAACCCTTGCGCGCCGTTCTACACGATGTATCGCTTCATCATGACCGACCTCAACAAGGCTGAGGATTGTCTCTCAGGATACACGCGCACCAACAAAGCTTACATGGATAAGAGCGTGATCTATGGTCTGAAGGCTCGTCTGTGGCTCGAGATAGCAACCCGCTTTGACAAGAACGCGGACGATCTAGCTAAGCAGGTGGCTGCCGAAGGATCGGATGACGGATATGACGACTTGGGCATCAGCACCACACAGCAGTGTTATGAGAAGGTAATCGAGTACACACGCAAGGCCATGAACGCTGGCTACACGCCTCTGACTGAAGCCGAATGGAGCGATCCTACAACCGGATTTAACACCGCCAACAACTCATGGATGTTCGGAACGCTGATCAATAGCAAGGATCAGATCAACGAATCGTCATGGTACACCTTCCTAGGATGGATGTCGTCAGAGTCGTCTTGGGGTATGTGCTCTAGCCAGTACAATGCTTACCGTTGCATCGGTAAGTCGCTCTACGATAAGATTAGCGACAAGGACTGGCGTAAGATGAGCTGGGTCAACCCGAAGGATGCAGGATCTACCACCATTCCTTCAGGCTATAAGACCAACGTGTCAGCCGAGAAATGGGCGTCCATGCCAGCTTATGCCAACATGAAGTTCCGCCCAGGTGGTGGCGCAATTGACGATTATGAGACCGCACTGATTGCTTCTTTGCCACTGATGCGTATCGAAGAGATGTACTTCGACTACTTTGAAGCTTTGGCGCACACGCAAGGTGTGGCTGCCGCTGCATCGGCTTTGCAGTCTTGGGTGAACACTTATCGTTACACGGATGGTTCGTATAAGTGTACCGCTACTGACATGGATTCGTTTATCGACGCCCTGATGATTCAGCGACGCATCGAACTTTGGGGTGAAGGACTGGTCTACTTCGATTACAAGCGTTTGGGTCTTGCCGTCATACGCCACTACACCGGGTCCAACTATGCAAGCAATCTGCAACTCAACTCGTATGCTGGTTATGTGGCTCCGTGGATGAACTATATGATTCCGGAAGACGAGCGCGACCGCAATCCAGCCGTGATCCTCGCACCTAACCCCTCTGGCGCCATCACCGTGGAGTGATCTCGGCACAGCAGTGACTATATCTTTAGTGTTTAATCATTAGACCATATTATATATGAACAAGCTACATTATATCATAAGCGCACTGGTTGTGGCACTCATCATGGCTTCAATGACAGCCTGCAGCGATGATGACAACTATGAGCGCGCACCCGAAGTGGCTAACGATTGTGTTGCCGCATACTTCGATTCGTCCAACACTGCGAGCGAAGTGCTGACTCCAACGGAATATGCCGACCGCCAATACATCACCCTAAAGGTAAAACGTGAAAAGACCAACGGTGACGTGCAGGTGCCTATCGTGGTAGATTATGCCGACTCGGTATTCCAGATTCCGCAATCGGTAAGCTTCAAAGACGGTGAGGCAGAGGCCGAAATCACCATCAGCTACCCCAATATCGAACAGAAAAAGGAGTACAACTTCTCCATCCATCTAGACGAAAGCTACACCAACCCGTACCTTGAGACAGCCGGTTCGCCCGTGTTCAAGTATAGCGTGATGGTGGCACGATGGATCAAGGTGGTGGATCAAGCGCAGTTCTACTACTCTAGCGGTATGTTCCCAAGCGTCTATTCGGACATCTACGAGCTCGAAGGGCAGAATCGTTTCCGTATCGAGAACTTCCTTGGATCTGGTATTGACCTCGAATACTATATCATTGCCAAAGACTCAGAGACGGGCGACTTCACCACGGATGCGTTCAATGCCAACGACCGCACTACCTGGAACGGTATCTTCATGCCGCTAACCAATGCTTATACCGTCACCGACACAGGTGGTTACCAGTACTGGTATCTCATGGAGAACGCTGATGATCCTGAGAACGGCTATGCTTCATGGCAGCCAGAGGGTAGCCAGACCAGCATCTACTATGTCGACTTCTATCTCGATAAGACCACAGACGATTATGGTTCGATAGATATGAGCGGTTCCACAACGTCTTATGCAGGATTCCTTACCTATAATATGTACACCTCAAACGAGTCGTGGACTGGTTGGAATTACATCTTGATGTATTGGACTCCGTCAAGTATCCCTTCTCAAGACGAGCAGTAAGGCGATGCCATAAGAGATATTCTAACTAGGGTTAACATCCAAAATACATGACAATATGAAATATTTCAAATCCATAATAACACGCTGGGGATTGTTGCTCTGTGCTGCAACGCTCGCATTGAGCAGCCTCAGTTCGTGCAGTGACGACGATACCAAGACGCCACTGGCACAACCTACCGTCACCGAGGGAGCTAAGACCGTAAGCTCTCTCTCGTTCAATTGGGATCCCGTAGTAGGCGCATCGCAGTATGCCTACGAACTGTACGACGCCGATGGCAACGTGGTGCTGGGCGCAGTGACCACCACCACATCCGTCATAGCTACCGGACTGAAGCCCAACTGCCAATACACGCTCAAGGTTTGGGCCTATTCGCCAGTGGATGGGAAGTCGACCACGTCGCCCATAGCAACGATTACGGCTACCACCAATGCGCAGACGCAGCTCGCCACACCTGCTACGCCTGACGTGAAGAGCGCCAATGGCGGTGTGACCATCACTTGGCCAGCTGTGGAACATGCCACAGAGTATAAGTATTCGTACGAGGCTGACGGCGAAACACACACTGGCACCACTGAGACCAATAGCGTTACCATCACCGGACTGGCCATTGGCGAATACACAATGACGATTATCGCCAGCAGTTCAGACGAAAACTATTCTGACTCGGAGCCGCTCACGCTCACCTTCAATCGCACCAAGGCTGAGCTTTGGCGTCAAGATGGTGTGTATACATCAGATGCCTTAGGACAGAAATTCAATGCGCAGATCGTGGCTTACGATGATGGTTCGTACACCATCGAGGCTCCTTATGGTGATGCCGACTACGCTATCAGTTTCAGTCTAGCCTCGGGCAGCAGCCAAATCGTTCCTCTTGACTACTATGCAGTGTCCGGCGGCTATTACTTCTACAATGTTAGCTCGGCTTACACACTCGGAATCTATGCCGATGGCGGCTATTCGTCCTTCACAGGCGATAAGAAGAGCGGTGAGGTTTGGTTCTATGAGCTCCTCTACGCAGCTGATGGTAGTGAGGTGGGAAGCGGTTATGGCGACTTCACATGGGGCGGAAGCCAAGAGATGACGGTCGATGATCTCTGTGGCGACTATACCGCTACCATCTCAGCTTACGATTATTTCTCATCCAACTGGACCTTGCAAGAGGTTAGTGGCACCTGTAACATGTCGATAAAGAAGAACAATGATGGTACGATAAACATCAGCAACTTCTACAATTGGGACGAGGACTTCACCGGAACAGTGGATCTTGAGGCGAAGACCATCACCATTCAACCCACCACTTGGGCCACTTATTACACCTTTGCGGATATCTCTTCGGCTACCACACCGGTTGTTGGAACCATCGCTGACGATGGAACGATTACCTTCCAGAACTTCACCGCATGGTATGGCGGCTACAGTTACATCGAGAGTGATGCCCGACTGGTGATGACTAAGAAGTAAAGTCTATCTTTATACTAATATGAATAAGAATCTATCCTTATCCTTTATGCTCTCAATGGCAGTGGTTTGTGCCACTGCTACAGAGCGTTCTTACCAAGAGCAATGCCGCATCGCGCAAGCCATCCTTGCTCCGCAACAATCAGCTACGGCTCAAAGCCGAGTGGCGCCGGGGCAGGTGCAAGCCTTAACGATGCTTCAGCGCAATGACCAACTGACCGTGCTGGGCTATCAGAAAGGCGGTTTTGTCATCCTGTCTAATGATGATGCCAACAAAGCCGTGCTGGGTTATTCTACCACTTCACGCTTTGCGGAAGGGAATGCGGCGCTACAATGGTTCTTGGAAAGTGCTTCGCGCACCCTTGCTACCCATCGTGTCAGCGCCCAAGCGTCGCCCATTCCTACCGATTGCAAGGCGAGTGTAGATCACATGGTCACCACCAAATGGAATCAAGGAGCACCCTTCTGGGATAAGTGTCCTACCGATCGAAGTGGCACCCACTGCTGGACGGGATGCGTAGCCACCGCAATGGCACAGATCATGCGCTTCTATCAGTATCCAAGCTATGGCATGGGAAAAGACACCGCCTACTTTGAGAAGCAACCGTATGTGGTCAATTTTGCCAACACTGCGTACGATTGGAACAACATGATCGATAGTTATGATGGCTCATATAGCGTGACGGAGAAGTTTGCCGTGGCCACACTGATGTACCATTGTGGCGTGGCTGCACACATGACCTATGGTGTGAGTGCCAGCGGAGCTTACCTCACCGATGCGGCAGAGGGCTTGGCAGACCACTTCGGTTATGTTACGAAGTACTATGGATACAAGGATTATCCTACCACGGACAACTATAACGACGCTAAATGGCGCGAGGTGGTCTATCATGAGTTGAGCGACGGCCACCCCATCATGTATGCAGGAACGTCCAACTCTAATGGAGATGATAACGCTTGCAGCCATTGCTTCGTGTTTGACGGATACGATAGCGATGGCAATATCGGTGTCAACTGGGGATATGGCGGACTGGGTGATGGCTACTTCGACTTTGATGCGCTCATCTGCGCAGCCTATACGCCTAGCGAAGACTTCGAGTGGTATCATGAGATGGTGGTGATTCATCATCCTGATGCTGGCCCAATCAACTATGATCTTGAGGCTGCCGACATCCATAAGGCTTTGTCTTCTGATGGCAACGAGCCTGTGCAGGTGTACGATCTCAGCGGTCGCTTGATCTATACGGCTACCTCTTCAGCGTTCTCGCTGCGTGATGTACCTACCCAAGGCATGGTTATCATCAAGCAAGGTGATACCGCACGCAAGGTGGTAGTGAAATAACATGAACCTCTTGGGATGTCGCTGACCCTATGGTTGGCGGCTTCCCAATAAGGATATAACTAACTCTTTAAATACAAAAAACTATGATTAAGAAGTTTACTTTGGCTGTTTTTGCAGCACTTGCTTGCCTTACGGCAAACGCACAGGTTACCTCTGTGGACGACCTCGTGGGTACTTACACCCCTAATGCTACTGGTTACGAATTCATTTCGGCTACTGGATGGACCAGCATGACTAAGGATTACGAAGTGACAATCGAGAAAAACACTGACGGAACCGTTCAGATCAA
The DNA here is from genome assembly GCA_963654235.1 of Bacteroidaceae bacterium. Classification (GTDB taxonomy): domain Bacteria; phylum Bacteroidota; class Bacteroidia; order Bacteroidales; family Bacteroidaceae; genus Prevotella. The sequence goes on from CAVJZR010000017.1 coordinate 38,819, forward strand.
CAATCTTCTCGATTTGGATGATAGCTTCGTAGGTACTGTTGACCTAACCAAGAAGACCATCACCATCGCGCCACAGACCTTTGCTACCTATTACACCTTTGCCTCTGGCGACTCAACCGACGTCGTTGCAAAGATCTCTGACAATGGTACTATCACCTTTGACGATATCGATGCTTACTATTCTAAGTATACCTATCTTTACGAACCATACATCTCGCTGACCAAGAAAGTGCCTGCTACAGTGGATTGGACCGCTGACGGAACCTTGTACTACTACAATGGCGATGAACTTTACCACTCAGCAAAGGGTACTATCACCAAGTACTCAGGTGTGACAACCTACGAATATGGTGTGAAATTGGATGGTGAGGATGCTAGTCCAGCCGAGATCCTCTTCAGTTATGCTAACGACTCTGTAGCCATCGCTAATGGTTTGCAGTACACCGGCTACTCTGGCGCTTACTTCAACTCAGCATTTGAGGGCAACTACACCACTTGGTTTGATACCACAGTGGGTTATAGCTCATTCGCAGGAACACAAGATGGTGGTACATTCATGCTCTACTTCTACGCTTACAGCGATGATTCATACACCAATTATGTAGAAGGCCAGTTCTACTTCAAGTGGGGAACAGAGGACGGAATCAAGACCGTTAACACCCAGAAGACTGACGCCAACGCTCCTATCTATGACCTCGCAGGTCGCAAGGTGACCTCAGCTAAGGCTCCAGGCGTATACATCTGCAACGGCCGCAAGTTTGTTGTAAAATAACATCTCACCCATATAGATGCGAATGAAAAGGACACTCACGCTTCTCTTGATGTCGTTCAGCCTTGCCATGATGGTTTGTGCGCAAGGCGGAACGTCCGTCACTACATGGACGCCGCCGCAAGGATGTCGTCCCGAAGTGCCCGCCCTCATACGCACCACGTGGGATCAAGGAGAGCCTTACTATAACCTTACACCCACCGACTCGCTGGGAACGCACTGCCGCACGGGGTGTATCGCCACCTCACTGGCACAGATCCTCAACTACTATCAGTGGCCCACGCAGTTGACTGACGGCACCGTGATACCTTGGAACGATATGCTTCCATCCTACGCCGGTGCTTATACGCAGCAGCAAGCGGACGCAGTGGCGTTGCTGATGGCACGTTGCGGCAAGGCGGTGTCGATGCATTATGGCACAGGTGTGAGCCTTTCTTATCCTAAGGAAACCTCAGTGGGACTGGTGCGCGACTTCGGTTACATTGTCAAGGACTATGGATACCGCGATTATCCCGCCCGTCCCAACTATGATGAGGCCCGATGGAAAGAGGTGGTCTACCGCGAATTGAGTGCCGGACGACCCGTCCTTTATGGCGGAACGTCCTATAAGCACGGACAGGAAGCCTACTATTCGCATTCATTTATCCTTGACGGCTATGACCGACAGGGTCGGGTGCACGTCAACTATGGCTTCAGTGGCAAGGGCGATGGCTATTTTGACATCGACAAGTTGCCCATGTGCTACGATGATGTGGACGAGGAGTTTGACACTTATCAGACGTTGGTGGTCATCCATCGCCCCGTTGATGGACCAATCACCTATGATCTCACACCCTTAACGCCCGCTCAGGATACCCGGGGAGAGGCTGACCAATAAGCCAAGGTAAGGCTGAACAATTACGCAAATACCCACATCGGGATTGTTACCCGATACCATTTACAATGGAGATGAAGACGAATGTATCGCCTTGATCTCCATTTTTTATGCCATTAAGAGCTTCCTTGCAGACAAATAAATACCTCAGTTCGGGATAAGAATGCCTTGAAGCCTCCAGACAAGAGCATTATATGTCTGCAGTACTTATTCTTTCTAGTGCTCATATCGCCATTCTTATCATCTGAAAACGCCTGAAGCTGAACAAAAAATAAATTAATTTCTGCTGAGAAATAATTTATTTTCTTTCAGAAATCAATTTATTTTTCTCTGCCATACCTGCCCTTCTATCTCTTCATATCCCTCGTTTTGGAATACAACTTAGTGAATCCGTCAACCTAAAACGAAGGATACCGGAACGTACTATGTCCTTGTTTGCCAATGCAGTGATGCCTTTCAAAGGGAGTGTGTTATCTCGAACTGGGGTGATAAATCAGATTTTTAACACTTTGAGGAGCAATAAAAACACTGTAAAGATTTTGCATTTCTTTGCAAAATCTTTACCTTTGCGACCAAATACTATAAAATCATACTTACGAAAAAGTCACAGACGATAAATCCTTTGGCATCTCATGCTATCTCGAAGCATGTCACGAGGAGAGTGTAGCCTTTGGTTAAAGCACATCTTACACCTTATATAATATATATAGGTAACCAAATCTAATGACGAATGGGTAACCTTAAGGTTGCTGGAGGAGCCGTAGCGCGTCGTCGCACGATGAACAATACACAACTACGATAATATTATAAGAACCTATGGACAAAATGCAAGTCAATTTGCTGAGACTGTTTGTCTCATCCGCTTTGTGTTTAGGAGCAAGCCACACCTATGCCCTTGCTGGTAATAGTGAGGTGATGCCCCCACTGACGAAGGTCAACCAAGGCGCCGAGAAGACAGTAGGCGGACAGGTGGTCGACGAGAACGGCGAACCTGTTATCGGAGCAACGGTGGTCGTAAAGGGCACCAACATTGCTACAGTGACCGACATCGATGGTAAGTTTACGCTTAAAGTTCCTGCCGGAAGCACCCTCGTGATCTCGTATGTGGGCTACGCCAATAAGGAGGTAGCAGCCACAGGAACGGATCTGAAGGTCGCTTTGGCGCAAGACGAAAAGACCCTTGACGAGGTGGTAGTGACCGCCTTGGGTATCAAACGTTCTGAGAAGGCGCTGAGCTACAATGTGCAGCAGATGGGAAGCGAACAGCTCACCACCGTGAAGAGTACCAACTTCATGAACTCGCTTGCCGGTAAGGTGGCTGGTGTGAACATCAATGCCTCCTCAGCAGGTATGGGCGGCGCTACCCGCGTGGTGATGCGTGGTCCCAAATCAATCAATCAGAGCAACTCTGCGCTCTACGTTGTGGATGGCGTGCCTATCAACAACCGTAGCAATGGCGAGGTGAGCAGCATCTATTCCAGCCAGCCTGGAGGTGAAGGCATTGCCGATATCAACCCCGAAGACATCGAGTCGATCAGCGTGCTCAGTGGTCCTGCCGCTGCCGCACTGTACGGATCGGCTGCCGCACAAGGCGTGATCATGATCACCACCAAGAAAGGCAAGGAGGGCAAGGTGCAGGTAACGGTGACCAATAGCACCCAGTTCTCATCACCTTTCAAGATGCCTGAGTTCCAAAACGAATATCCCAACCGTCCAGGCGAAGTGCGCTCATGGGGTGAGAAAGGCTCGTCAGAGTACACCGGTTATGATCCTAAGGAATGGTTCAATACCGGTACCAATATCCAAAACAACGTAGCGCTCACCGTGGGCAACGATAAGAACCAGACTTATCTATCCGTTGGATCGACCAATGCACGCGGTATCATCACCGATAACAAGTATAACCGCTACAACTTCACCTTCCGCAACACCACATCGTTCCTCAATGACAAGATGACCCTCAACGTCGGACTGGACTATATCAATCAGAACGATCGCAACCTGATGGCGCAAGGACAGTATTTCAACCCACTGGTACCACTCTATCTCTTCCCTCGCGGCGAGAGCTTCGACGCTATCCGTACCTTCGAGGTATGGGATCAGGCGCGCGGCATCTATGTGCAGAACTGGAACTATGGCGATGCCTTGCAGATGCAGAACCCTTACTGGGTGGCAAAGCGCATGAACCGCATCAGTCATAAGCATCGTTATATGGCCAACGCCAGCCTCAAATATCAGATCACTGACTGGCTTGACGTAGCCGGACGAATCCGTTTTGACCGTGCAACCACCAAGTATGAGGATCAGCGCTATGCTTCCACAATCAATATCTTTGCCCATTCAGATTACGGATTCTACAAGTATGAGAATGTGACCGACCAGAATCTGTATGGCGACTTGATGTTCAATGTCAACAAGACCTTGGGCCAATTCTCTATCGGCGCTAACCTTGGTGCCTCTATGTCACGCACGCTCTACGATGATGAGGGCTTCCAGGGTGGTCTGAAGGCGCCGTCCAACATCTTCACACCTAACGCCATCGATTACGGATCGGCCACTAACGACAACCGTCCGATCTATGGTTACAACAAGCACTATATCAATTCGCTCTTCGCCAACGTCGAACTGGGATGGCGCAGCATGCTTTACCTCACCTTGACTGGCCGTAACGATTGGGACTCGGCGCTTTCCGGCACTGAGAACGAATCGTTCTTCTATCCATCAGTGGGCGCGTCAGCTATCATCTCACAGATGACCACCCTGCCACAGTTTATCAATTACCTTAAGGTACGTGGCTCGTGGGCTTCAGTGGGTTCTGCCATCAGCCCCAATATATCGTCGGCTTGGCGCTATGCGTACAACCCCGCGACACAGAGCTACTCCACAGTGACCTACAAGTTCCCCAAGACGTTCTACCCAGAGCGCACCAACTCATGGGAAGCAGGTCTCACCGCACGCCTCTTTAACAATGCCGTCTCACTGGACGTGACCTTCTACCAGTCTAACACACGCAAGCAAACCTTCCTACGTCCTATCACCGTGGCAGAGGGTTATGGTAGCGAATACGTGCAGACCGGTAACGTGCGCAACCGCGGTTTGGAGCTCTCGCTCGGTTATAACAAGACCTGGGGCGACTTCACTTGGAACTCTAGCCTCACTTATAGCATGAACCGCAACAAGATTATCGACCTACTTGACGATCCCGAAGAGACCATCACCGAAGCCGGACTCAATGGCGTGAATGTCATTCTGAAGAAAGGCGGCACCATGGGTGACGTGTATAGCTCCACCACCTTTGCTCGTGACAACGAGGGCAACATCGCGCTTGATGCCAGCGGCAACGTGATTCGCGAGACCTTGAGCAACCCCGAGTACCTCGGAAGCGTCTTGCCTAAGGGCAACATCGGTTTCTCTAACGATTTCACTTGGAAGGGATTCAACCTCGGCTTCCTCTTCACGGCTCGCTTGGGCGGCATCGTGATGAGCCAGACACAGGCGCTGATGGACTATTATGGCGTGTCTAAGCGCAGTGCCGATGCACGTGATGCAGGCGGCGTACCCGTCAACACCGGTGTGGTATCAGCCGAATCCTACTATACCGTGGTAGGTGGTGACAACCCTATCTGGTCCGAATACACCTACAGCGGTACCAATGTGCGTCTGCAAGAGCTACACCTGGCCTACACCTTCCCCAAGAAGATGCTCCACGGCCTTGATCTCACATTGGGATTCACCGCCAACAACCTTTGGCTGATCTACTGTAAAGCACCTTTCGACCCCGAGTCGACCGCTTCTACAGGTACGTTCTATCAGGCTTTAGACTACTTTATGCAACCCAGCCTACGCTCATTGGGTTTCAATGTTAAACTGAAGTTCTAACCCATTCAAACGATTACAACAACCATGACTAATATTATCAAATCATTATCATACGGGGTTCTCTCGCTATCCGTGCTGTCCTTGGCTGCATGTACGGCAGGCTTTGAAGATGCCAACCGCCCCGGTCAGAATGCTTCGGCTGAGGAATTGAGTCGCGACAATTACAATACGGGCTCATTCATGATACAGATGGAGAACGAAGCCTTCCCCGAACAGGAGAACACCTATCAGATGAACCAAGACCTTATCGGCAACTATCTGGGCCGATATATGACCTATGCTAACAGCGGTTTCTCAGGAAGCAACTTCTGTAAGATGAATGCTCCGGTCAACTGGGTGCGTTATCCGTTCAACGACAGTATGCAGAAGACGGTCTCAGCGTTCAATGAAATCTCGCGTCTAGTGAGCTCTGAAAGCTTGGCTTACGCTTGGGCGCTGATCCTCCGCGCACAGTCGTTCCTCCGTCTGACCGATATGTACGGACCACTTCCTATTGGACAGGAGGACGATGCCAACGCTTACTCGTCTCAAGAGAAGGTCTATCGCACCTTGGTATCCGACCTTGACAATGCCACTAACATCATTAGCAGCATGGTGGCAGCCAATGGCGGCACGCTGGAACAGTTTGCCAGTTCGGACAACGTCTACGGTGGCGACTTCACCAAGTGGCTCAAGTTTGCCAATTCGCTCAAGTTGCGCATGGCTATCCGTATGCGCTTCGTGGCTCCGGCTTACGCCAAGGAGGTGGGCGAGCGTGCCGTGCAAGCCGGTGTGATCACCAGCAACGACGACAACGCTTGTGTCACCTATGTGCCAAACGGCCAATACAAGACCTCTGTGGAGTGGGGTGACAGTCGCGCCTGCGCTGACATCGACAGCTATATGAACGGTTACGGTGACCCACGCCTCACCCAGTACTTCAGCACACCCTCAACCTCAGGTGACCGCGCCATCATCGGATGCCGTGCCGGTGCCAATGTGGGTAACAAGTCGGTGGCTGACGCCATCTATTCGGCAGCCAAAGTGGATCGTGATACACGTGGTGTGTGGATGACTGCAGCTGAGATGACCTTCTGTCGTGCCGAAGGTGCGCTGGCAGGATGGTCAGGCATGGGCGGCTCGGTGGAGACGCTTTATAACCAAGCCATCACGCTCTCCTTTGAGCAGTGGGGCGCTAAGGGCGTGAGCGATTACCTAGAGAACAGCACTGCCACACCAGCCGACTACACCGATGCCGACGGCGGCTACGGAGCAGGCCACGCCAAGATGTCCACCATCACCGTGAAGTGGGACGAGAGCGCCTCTGCTGAGGAGAAGATGGAACGTCTGATTGTGCAGAAGTGGATTGCGCTCTATCCAGATGGACAGGAGGCATGGTGCGAGATACGCCGTACCGGTTATCCCAAGGTGTTCCCCGTGGCGCAGTCGACCTCTTATGACATCGACGTACCCAATCGTATTCCTTTCGATTACACCGAACCCATCAACAATCCTATCAACTATCAGAAGGCCGTGCAGCTCCTCGGTGGCGCTGACGACTATGCTTCCAAGATGTGGTGGCAGACCAAGTGATCCTTCAGATACTAACGATTAACGAATAATAGCAATGAAAAATATATTTAAGTTGTTGCTCATCCTTGCCAGTCTTTCCCTTGGCTTTGCTGCTTGCGATACCGATGTGGAACTCAAGAACCCCGCCAATCTCACCGATGCGCAACGCACACAAGAGTATTATGAGCAGCTACGTGCCTACAAACAGACCGATCACCCCGTGGCTTTTGGCTGGTTTGGCAACTGGGTAGGTGCTGGCGCGTCTTTGGAGAACTCGCTCCGCGGACTGCCCGATAGCGTCGACTTTGTCTCCATTTGGGGCAATTGGAGCAACCTCTCAGATGCGAAGAAAGCCGATCTCAACTATGTACAGACCGTCAAGGGTACCCGCGCCTTGCTCTGCTTCATCGTTCAGAACATCGGCGATCAGCTCACGCCATCCGGAACCACCGCAGAGGAGTTTTGGGGAACAGGCGATGAAGCCATCGAGAAGTATGCCAACGCCATCTGCGACACCATCGAGAAGTATGGCTATGATGGTTTCGACTACGACTATGAACCCAATTACGGCCATTCGGGTAACATCTCGGGTAAGAAAGAGGCTGAGAAGGTGTTTATCAACACCCTCGCTAAGCGCATCGGTCCCAAGTCGGGCACGCAGAAGATGCTTGTCATCGATGGCGAACCGCAGACCATCAACTCCGAACTGGGCCCTTGCTTCAACTACTTCATCGTGCAAGCCTATGAGTGCTCGGGCGATGCCAACCTCGACTCGCGTCTGAGCAGCACCATCAACAACTTTAAGGGTGTGCTCACAGCCGAGGAAGTGGCTAAGAAATACATCGTTACGGAGAACTTTGAGAACCATGCCGCAGCTGGTGGCGTAAGCTTCACCGACCGCAACGGCAACACCATGATGAGCCTTGAGGGTATGGCGCGATGGCAACCCATCGTTGATGGCCGCAAGGTACAGAAGGGTGGCGTAGGCACTTACCACATGGAGTATGAGTATAACGCCGGTAAGCAACCCTCTTACCCAGCCTTACGCAAAGCCATTCAGATCATGAATCCATCAGTAAAGTAAACGATTAACAACACAAGAGATGAAAAATATATCTAGAATCATAATCGGAAGCTTGGTCGCAGGTGCCTTTGCGCTGACCGCATGTAACGATGCTACGTATGATGTGCTTCACAATCAGGCTTACATCCTGCAGACTAGCACCAACGCCAATAGCTCGGTCAAGCTCACCGTGGGTAATGAAGCCGTGACCACCAGCCTCAATGTGCGTCTCTCTGACGTGGCTACGCAGCAGAGCACTTACCGCCTGGTATACGATACGGCTGCCGTGAGCGCATATAACGCTAAAAACTCTACCCCGTATGTGGCTCTGCCCCAGGACGCGTTCACCCTTTCGGCTAACGAGGTGACCATTCAGGAGGGTAGCTCCGTGTCCGACCCCGTCACGCTGACGGTCAATCCTTATACCACCGCACTGAAAAACTCGGGTAAGAAGTATGCCTTGGCGTTCCGCCTAGAGAACACCGACGGTCATGCATCAGTGCTTCCGTCGGGCAGCGTGCTGGTTTACGTGCTTGATCAGGTCGTGATTCAGCCCGTGGTGGTGTTCAACAACTCCCACTACATCCATACCGACCTCTCTCAGACCTATAATCTGAGCGAGTGGACCGTCGAGTTTAATGTCAACAAAGACATCCTTGGCACCCAGATCGGACAGTATAACAACCAGGCGTTGTTCAGCGCTGGCCCTGACGAGATATACATCCGCTTCGGTGATGCACCTATCGAGGGCAACCGTTTGCAGATCAAGACCCAGGGCACACAGATGAATAGCCAGATGCTCTTCAGCACCAAGACGTGGTATCACATCGCCTTTGTCTGCACCGGCACTAAGCTCTACCTCTATGTCAATGGTCAGCTCGATAGCTCGATGGATCTGCCTGGCAAGGAGACACAGGTGGACAACATCTGGGTTTGCACCAACTCCACCTACTGGAAGGGCGACGCTCGCTATAGCGAGGTGCGTCTGTGGAACAAAGCCCGTAGCCAAGCTGAGATCTCTAACAACATGTACTCGTGTGACCCATCCACTCCGGGGCTGCTCGTATACTATAAGCTCAATGAGGGAGAAGGCTATAGCTTCAAGGACGCATCGGGTCATGGCAACGACGCCACCACCGTTGGCGAAGCCACACCTCAGTGGATTCAGGATGTGCGCATCGACGGAAAATAAGATAACTAATAATTAAAGAAAGCATATTTCATCAATTAATAAGATTATGAAATCAATCATCAAGCATTCCATACTGCCCCTCGTGGCGCTGCTGCCTCTGCTCACGGCATGCCAAAGCGAGCCCGAGGTGGGTACACCTCTGCATCCGGTTGACGCCGAAACGTATGGTGCAAAGGTTTATATCAACGAGATTGCGACGCCTACCAACGTCTCTTCGGCTAAGATCCTGCAGACGCCGGTTGAGCTGATCTATACGCCGGACACCTGCCAGTTTTATGTTCACCTGACCCAACCGCTCTCCACCGACATCACCGTGACGGTAGCTGAGGACGAGGCGGCTGCTACGGCTTACGATGGTGAAGCCACTGCGCTCCCCACAGGTACGCTGAAGGTGCTCAATAGCAGCGTGACCATCCCTGCGGGCGCTACCGTCAGCACCGAGCCCGTGCGTTATCTTGCTCCCGAGAGTGAGGCGCTCCGGTCGTTCAGCGGCACGGCGGTATCTGCGTTGAAGCTCCAAAGCGTGAGCGGCAGCAACGATGTGACCATCGGTAACGACCATAACGCCTACTACCAGGTGTTCACCAAGGTGGTGACCAACTATAAAGGGCAGAGCTCCTCTGACCTCGCTACACACACGCAGCTCGCTTATAGCACGTACAGCGTGAGCATCAACGGTGAGACCACAACTGATCTGAGTGACAACAACACCAGCACCTACTATCTGGATTATGACAACGGTGGTGGCTTTGACGTCCTCTTCACCTTTGATCAACCTCAGAAGGTGGGCGCACTCTCCTACAAGTATGGTTACTCTTGGGGCTATGTGCCTGTGACGGTGGAGATCCTGACCAGCAATGATGGCACCGAATGGACCAGTCAGACCGGAGGTGAGGTGCAGAACGAGCAGATCAGCTACAGCTCTAAGGACATCCCGTTCTGCTTCTATTCGGCTGTGACCTGTCGGTATGTCAAGCTTCGTGTGGTGGATTGCTATTACGGTATCTATTATGGTTCCGAATACGACTATCCATGTATCAGCGAAGCCAAGCTCTACGAGTAACTACTGCGATTCGCATTAGTATCTAATGATAACCCTAGGGGCGTAAGTGGAAAGACCACTTGCGCCCTTTATTTATACGGAAAGGTAAGTGCTAGCAGTGTCATATTGTCAAGAAATGAGGGCGTGGGAGCGCTTTTGAGCCTAATAAATACCAAAAAGTCAAAAAAAATGTGTATCTTTGCGCAAAGGATAACAAATCTATATGACTAAAAAAGAACAGATTATTTCATTTCTTTGGCAACATATCTTGTTGCTCGTATCATTGTTTGTAATGACCTTTGGTGTGGCTTTGTGTGTGCGAAGCATGCTTGGGTCTAGTGTGATCAGTACTATTCCTTATGTCTTTGAGACGGCGGGCAAGCGCTTTGCAGCCATCCCGAGTCTGACGATAGGCCAGTACACCTATATCATGAACGCCATCTTGGTGTTGGGACAGATCGTTGTGCTGCGCCGCCAGTTTGAGCCCGTGCAGCTATTCCAGCTCTTGGTGGGTTTCGTCTTCGGTACGCTGATTGACGTCAACATGCTGCTCACCTCATGGGTTGACCCCACCACGTTGCTCTCCAAAGCCATTGTGCAGATTGCTGGTTGTACCGTCTTAGGACTGGGCATCTCGTTTGAGGTGCGCTGTGGTTCGGTGACCATGCCTGGCGAGGGCTTCCCTGTGGCTATCACCAAGGTTTCCAGCATCCCGTTTCACAAGGCAAAGATCATCGTGGACATCTCGATGGTGACCTTGGCGGTAATCTTCTCATTCATCTTCTTTGGCGCATGGCAGTGGTACATCGTAGGTATCGGTACGCTCTTTGCCATGATCTATGTGGGCACGGTGGTGCGTATGGTAGGCAAGCACCTTGGTTGGTTTGATCGCTTGCTGGCTTATCAGCCCGGCTTCCGCCGTTACGTCTATGGTTTGGCACGCTTCATCTTCAAGCAGTAACGCCACTCTCGTCATCTGCTCATAACAATAACAACGATAGCGCCTAGCTCCGAGCCATGCTCACGAGCTAGGCGCTTCAGCGTATCTATGGCCCTTCTCTCCGCTGATAACGATGGTTTCATCCGCTGGCGAAGCATGGTTCATGTGCTGAAAGAGGGGATTTCATCTGCCGACAGAGCATGTTTGATCTGCTGAAAGGGCCACGATGAGAATGAAAAATAAATTAATTTTGGATGGAAATCAATTTATTTTTCTTGGAAAATTAATTTATTCTTTATTATTGCTGTCCGGTAAAACTTTTAGCGCATGAAAAAGATTGGGCTGGATTCCTCGCTTGGAATTCAGCCCATTTAGTTA
>CAVJZR010000018.1:0-50312 GCA_963654235.1 Bacteroidaceae bacterium
GCAGAAATCAATTTATTTTTTGTTTAGCTTCGGGCGCTTTCAGAGGGTGAGAATGGTGATATGAGCACATGAAAGAATAAGTGCTGCAGACGTATAATGCTCTTGCCTGGTGGCATCAAGGCATTCTTATCCCGAACTGAGGTATTATTTGCACAAAAAGATGTAACTTTATCGCAGTAATACAAAACAAACGCAAAACCAAGATAAAATATAGAATAATGAAGAAACTACTACAATCTATTGCTTTGTGTTCAACACTCATGCTGAATACATCACCTCTTGCAGCCCAACAGCTACCTTATCAGAATCCTAACCTTTCTGCTGAGGAAAGGGCAGAGGACTTGCTTGCTCGCCTTACGCTCGAAGAGAAGACCCTGTTGATGATGGATACGTCTCCTGCCATTGACCGCCTAGGTATCCCGCAGTTTCAATGGTGGAATGAGGCATTGCATGGCGTTGGCAGAAACGGAATAGCTACTGTCTTCCCCATCACGATGAACATGGCTGCATCGTGGGATGATGCTTTATTATATAAGGTGTTTACCGCCGTGAGCGATGAGGCGAGAGCCAAGGCGCAGGATGCTAAAGCATCGGGCGATATCAAGCGATATCAGTGCTTGAGCTTTTGGACTCCGAATATTAATATCTTCCGTGACCCTCGTTGGGGACGTGGACAGGAAACCTATGGCGAAGATCCTTACCTCACCACGAAGATGGGACTGGCTGTGGTCAATGGCTTGCAGGGACAGACCTTTGATGGAAAACCACTTGCGGCACCTGGAGAAACCGCCCCAGCATCGTCATTATCGAATATCTCAGCCACGGATGCGCCTAGGTATGTAAAGCTCTTAGCTTGTGCTAAGCATTTCGCCGTGCATAGCGGACCGGAATGGAATAGACATACTTTCAATATCGAGGACTTGCCAGAAAGGGATCTATGGGAGACTTATCTCCCTGCCTTCAAGTCGTTAGTGGAAGAGGGCAATGTGGCTGAAGTGATGTGCGCCTACCAGCGAATAGACGGTGCACCATGTTGCAGCAACGCCCGATATGAACGCCAGATACTGCGTGACGAATGGGGATTTAAGGGACTGATCACCTCTGACTGCGGTGCCATTAACGACTTTTATGTCCCTGGCCGTCATGGTACGGCTAATACACCTGCAGAGGCTACGGCACAAGCCATCGGTAGCGGAACGGATGTAGAGTGTGGCGGCGTTTATAGCTCGCTGCCCGAGGCGGTGAAGAGTGGGCTGATCTCTGAGGAGAAGGTCAATGAGAGTCTGAAGAGATTGCTCGTGGCTCGTTTCCGTCTAGGCGATTTCGACCAAGATGAACAGGTGGCGTGGACCAAGATTCCGTCTTCGGTCATCGCTAGCAAGGAGCATAAGGCTTTGGCGCTGAAGATGGCAGAGGAGGGAATGGTGTTGCTTCAGAACAAGAACCATCTCTTACCGCTAAGCAAAAACCAGAAGATCGTGGTGATGGGACCTAATGCTAACGACTCCATCATGCAGTGGGGCAACTATTCGGGTTATCCTACGGCTACCACGACCATCCTTCAAGGTATCCGTAGCTATGTGAATGGAGAGCAGCGGTGTTGCAGTCAAGCGGCGTCCACATCATCTTGTGATGTCAAATACATTCCAGCTTGTACCCTGACCCGAAACGAAGTGGCGGAGAGCAAGTTCAGTCTCTTCACTACCGCTAACGGCAGCAAAGGAATGACGGCTACCTATTGGAACAACATGGAGCAGAAAGGAGAACCCGTGGCAGTGACGACCATGACAACGCCTATCAATCTGAGCAACGGTGGTAACACGGTCTTTGCTCCAGGTGTGAATCTCACGCAGTTCTCTGCTCGTTATGAGGGAACCTTCATTCCTGATGCTGATGAGACTTTGAACATCAAGGTAGGCTGCGATGATGGCTACCGACTGATTGTCGATGGTGATACGGTGGCCAATTCGTGGTATGGATATGCCTGGGTGCAGATGCTTAACAGACCTATCAAGGTGCAGAAGGGTAAGCCTGTGCAGATACAACTGGATTACTTCCAAAACTCTGATATGGCTGTGATGCAGCTAGATATTCAGAAAAACTATACGCCAACCGAGGAACAGCTACTCCGCGAGGTAGGCGATGCCGACGCAGTGGTGTTTGTCGGTGGTATCGCACCAAGTCTAGAAGGTGAGGAGATGAATGTGTCCGAAGCAGGCTTCAAGGGTGGCGACCGTACCGACATTGAGCTGCCACAGGCTCAGCGTAAGGTCATCGAGATGTTGCACCGAGCCGGCAAGCGCGTGGTGTTTGTCAACTGCTCGGGCTCAGCTATCGCTATGGTTCCTGAGACTGAGCATGCTGAGGCTATCCTTCAGACTTGGTATCCTGGCGAAAAGGGCGGCGAGGCCGTGGCTAAAGTGCTCTTCGGCGAGGTGAATCCTTCGGGCAAACTTCCTGTTACGTTCTATCGCAGTGTTAATGATCTGCCCGACTTCCTCGACTATACGATGAAGAACCGCACCTATCGCTATTTCAAGGGCGATGCGCTGTTCCCGTTTGGTCACGGACTGAGCTACACCACTTATCAATATGGTAAGGCAAAGTATAAGTCAGGCAAACTGGAGTTTGCCTTGTCCAATACCGGTAAGGTCGATGGCACAGAGGTGGCACAGGTTTATATCAAGCGCATGGATGATGTAGATGGACCTATCAAGAGCCTCAAGGCATACAAGCGAGTCACTCTCAAGGCTGGCGAAACGCAGAAGGTCAGCATCGACCTGCCTCGCAAGAGTTTTGAGGGATGGGATAACCAAACCAATACCATCCGAGTGGTGCCCGGTAAGTATCAGATCTTCGTGGGAGGATCGAGTGCCGATGCCGCCAAGAACGTGATAGAAGTGAATATCAAATAATCGTTCCAACCAGAACACTCTTTGGATGTTATATCGCAAAAAAATGAAGAATATATTTGTAAATCTAGTTGATTTACGTTAATTTTGCAATGCACTACGCTCGCAGAAAGCCTTCGGGAACGATGTGAGCGAGTGCTACTTTTTATGAAAAGAGCGTTTATCTGACGCTTGTCTTTGACCTTCGAAACTTCGCAACTTCCGAAAACCTTCAATAGACAAGACAACGATGAATGTTCACGGTAGGTATATTATGCCCTGCCGTGAGTAGCCGTATATGTGCTTCGATGCTGAAGAAGCGCCTATGGGTTGCCCGCGTGTGGGATGAGTATATGCCATGCGTGGGCTTTCTGCGTTGTCCGTCTCGAAGGTTTGGGCAATGCGAAGGCCTCGAAGGTGGGATGGGCAAAGGCGAATCCCACGCTTTTTAGTATGAAGTATAACCTTAATCATCAACATCTTTCCGAGAGCTTGGGGATTCTATCTTGGTATTTTAGGCAGAGGGATAAAACTGTAAGCATGGCCAAACCTTTCGTTAAATGGGCAGGAGGAAAGCGCAAACTCTTATCGACATTAGAGGCTAATCTGCCCCATGATATCTATGAACAAGAGGCTGTTACCTATATCGAACCTTTTGTGGGTGGCGGTGCCATGCTCTTTCATGTCCTGCAGCATCACCCCAACTTCCGAAGGGTTATCATCAATGATGTCAATCCGGCACTGATCCATTGTTATCGGTGTATCAAAGATGACCACCAATCACTCATCAACGTCCTGAGCCATCTTCAAGATCGCTTTTATGAGTCTCCGTCACAGGAGCATCGCCGTGCGGTGTACTATGCGTACCGGGACGAATACAATCATCTGCCTATCGAGGAACGTAACACAACGCGTGCCGCAGCTTTGTTTCTCTTCTTTAATAAGACCTGTTTCAATGGGTTGTATCGGGAGAACAAACAGGGTGGTTTCAATGTCCCATGTGGCAGGTATGTCCATCCCACCATCTGTAACGAACCCGTTATCCGTGAAGCACATCAAGCGCTTCAGAACGTAGAGATCCTGTGTGGCAACTATAAGGATGTCGTCTCAGTCATAGATTGGCACCAATACAATCTGTTCTATCTTGATCCGCCTTACCGTCCCTTGCTCGGGGCAAACAATTTCAAGCAATATACCAAGAGCGCCTTTGGTGATAAGGAGCAAGAAGCGCTCAAGGCATTCTGCGATGAGGTACATGCCCATGGTGGGCACTTCATGTTGAGCAACTCGGATAGCGAGATAGAACCTGGCGTGAGCTACTTTGAAACCTTGTATGATGGCTATCATGTGCAACATATCAAGGCGCCAAGGATCATCAATGCGTTTGTGCCGGGCGTGCAAATCACCACTGAGATACTGGTAAAGAACTACTAATCGATAACAAATAGAAGAACAATAACAAAACAGACGATAATATGGCTAATCTTACCCAATTACAGATTGAACAGATCAAGGAGCACATGCTCCATGAGGAAGATGCCCTGAAGGCGAAATTCAAGGTCCGGAAGACGCAGCTTGATACCCGGAAGGTGCTCCACTCGGAAGTGGAGCAGTATGAAAGCGAAGGCTGGATTGCTGGCACTCCCATGAAAACCAAAACGCCAATGTCTAAAAGCAAGGAATGTGGCCGGCAGTTTGAAGATGACATCTGGTGTATGTTCTATAACCTCGGTTTCCGTATTCTCAGCGCTGACGACAACCTTCGCATCCAGTGGGGTGACCACGCTGGGGAAGATAAGCAGGTGGATGTCGTGGCTGTAGGTGCTGAAGCTATCTTTGTGGTGGAATGTAAAGCTGCGCAAAACTCTAAGAAACAATCGTTCCAGCATGCTCTTATCGAGATGAGCCAATATAAGAAAGGTATGGCTGAGTCGCTTCAGCAGATCTATGGCAAAGACAAACGGGTCAAGTTTATCTTTGCCACGCGCAACTATCGCATAGAAGATGATGGCGACGATGCGCTGCGAATGAAGAACGACGACATCTATCACCTAGACGATAACGCCTACCGCTATATCTGTAACCTTATCCGCTCTTACCAGTCGTCGGTCATCTACCAGTTTTATGGAATGATGTTCAAGGACCAGCTGATCAATGATAAGCCCATCACCATACCTGCGCTTAGAGGTAAGATGGGCGGAAGATATTATTATATGTTCTCCATTGAGCCAAGCACACTACTGAAGATAGGATTTGTTCTCCATCGTACCAAGGTCAACGACTCTATGGCGCCCACCTACCAACGGCTTCTTGTGCCTAAGCGACTGAAAGGTATCACCAAGTTTATTGATAGTGGAGGCTTCTTCCCCAACTCTGTTCTGCTTAACTTTGCCGAGCCCAACGAGGATGTGAAGGTGACCTTTGATCTGTTAGGTAAGGAAACCGGCTCAGACGCCGAGCTAGGTTTGCTCAACATCCCCAATGCTTATGGCATCGCATACATCATTGATGGGCAGCATCGTGTCTATGGTTACTCTAACTCGCAGTATAAGGACAAGCATACCATTCCGGTCGTTGCGTTTCAGAATATGTCATCAGAGGACCAACTGAAGATCTTCATGGAGATCAATGAAAATCAGAAGTCGGTCAGCAAAAACCTCCGAATCGATCTAGAGGAAGACTTGTTCTGGACCTCACAGCGACTCGATTCGCGTATGAAAGCCCTTCGCTCGTCCACGATCAAGATGCTATGCACCCAAACTAGCAATGTGCTATACGATAAGATTTCCATCGGTGAAGACCAAGCGCAGTTGAGCTCCGTCTACTTTGAACGCGCTTTGTCTCAGTCGGGACTCATCCCTAAGGCCAAACAAACCAAGTGGTGTGGCGATATAGAATCTAGTCTGTATGATTTCAACGAGACCAATGTGCCTAAAGCAATGGCCAACTCAAGAAAGAACATTGTGCAGTTTCTCAATAGCTGTTATGAGATAGCCGACAAACTGATGGACGATGATACCAAAGCAATGTTTCTCCTTTCCAATCGTGCCACTTACCCCTTTGTCACCTTGTCAGGGTTGCTTCACACCTATCTCTTTCAGCTAGGAGAGATCAGCGCGTCTTCATCCATCAAAGAGCGCGTGGCTAAGATCACGCCTTATATAGAGACCTTGTGTGGTGGCTTGATTCATATCTCTGATGAGAAAGCCAATAACCTCAAAGGCATACAGGGACAAGGTGCTGAGAAGAAGTGGCTTCTCGCTTACCAAGAAATTATCAATAAGACATACCCCGATTATAATCCAAAGGAACTGCAAGACTGGAAGGAAATGTGCGACCAATCCATTCAGAAGCAAGGAGAAAAGTGTAAGGAGGACATTCGACGCTGTTTGAAGAAATTGGTGTTTGTTAAACTGGAAGAAGTGTACGGCAATGACTATGAGAAGCAATTAGCCAAACTGAAGCACGACTGCGAAGGAAAGATTATAAATGCTTTTGGTGACAATGAAGACTTTAGCCTAGCCGACTATGATTGGAAAGCGTGGGTAGAGGTGTCCGACTATAAAGCGATCGTAGACAAGAACTATTCGCATGCCGCTTTTACTGAGACCTTTGGCATCCAGCTTCCTGGTAAGGGCACATCCAAGAAAGATAAGCTAAGCTGGATGGCACTGGTTGAACCCCAAAAAGGTAAGAAAAAGACCGGCATGACGCAGTCGGATGTACGCCGCTTGGACTTTATTCAAGAGCAACTTGCCAAATACTTACCCGATGAAGAATGACTTATAAAGAGATAGTAAGGACCGATCGTTTGCTTCGATCTTATCAGCAAGAAGCTAAGGAAGCAATCTTTGCAGCATGGGATCACTGTGACCATGTGCTGTTTCAGATGCCTACGGGCACCGGAAAGACGCGCTTGTTTACCTCTATCATAAGTGACGTTAAGGCTTGGAGTTATCTGAATGGTAAGGATACCAAGATTCTTATTATTGCTCACAGGGTGGAACTGATCGAGCAGATCAGCGAGAGCCTCGATAGATATAAGGTGGCACATGGCGTCATTGTTGGTGGTAAGGCGCGTGACCTGAGCCATGCCGTACAGGTGGCATCCATTCAGACCATCACCCATCGCACCAATGTCTGCGTTGCGGAAAGCCTTCACGCCGACTTTGTCATCATTGATGAGGCTCACCATTCCTTGGCTCGGTCCTATCAGAAGCTGTGGCAGCTTTATCCCGATGCTAAGAAGCTAGGTGTGACCGCTACACCTTGGCGCATGAACCACATGGGCTTCACCTCAATCTATGACCAGCTCATCGTGTCGCAACCCATCAGCCAGTTTATCGCGCAGCATTGGCTCGCCCCTTACACCTACTATTCCATCGGCAATAACAGTCAGATCAGTCATGATATCAATGCTATTGACGAGTTTGATATCGAAGGCGACTATAAGCTATCGGCCCTTGAACGGGTCATGGATAGGCGCAATATCAGAGCCAATCTGCTAAGTAGTTATCTCAGATGGGCCAAAGGCAAGAAAGGCATCATCTATTCGGTCAGCAGAAAACATAGCGATCACATCTGCTCCGAGTTTAAGGCTGCTGGAATCAACATCGTCCGCATCGATAGCCAGACGCCGCGCGAGGAGCGACGCATCGATGTGCAGCGCTTCAAGAATGGTCAGATAGATATCATCGTCAATGTTGATATCTTCTCCGAAGGTTTTGATTGTCCCGATATCGAGTTCATCCAACTGGCGCGTCCCACCAAGTCTCTAGTCAAATATCTACAACAGGTGGGGCGAGGATTGCGTCCCACAAAGGGCAAAAGCAAGTGTGTGATTCTAGACAATGTGGGTTCTCATGCGCTATTCGATTTGCCCGATGCTGATCGTGATTGGCAATCAGAGTTTGTTGGTAGCCCCGTTAAGCCCCTGAAGCGCACCATACTTCACGCTTCGGGTGAGTCTCGTTCTCCCGCTCCGTCCTTTGAAGAGGGTGATGAGGAACTCCTTCTGATACAAGATGTCAACCCTTCACCTTCCACAAGCGTAGATGACGCTTGGAATCCATCCGACGATGCCTTGCTTACCACATTGTTTCTAGAGCGTCGTTGCTCCGTTGATGTCATAGCTATGGTGTTCCACAAGGATGCTTCCGTGATAGAGAAGCGTATTGATGAACTCCATTTGTCGGAGTAAATCTTTTCTACCCTCTAACACTCATGATTAATCCTAAATAGGGGGTGCTTTCTTTGACTAATTATTTACATACGGATATAAAACCTTGCTGTTTCAGACACTCCAATAAGTTGTCCGACATAGCGATGTTGTCCTTCTTGGTGTATCGGATGTCCGTGAAGATTTGGGCTAACGTTTCCTTATGGTTGATCTCCACATAGTGGCGATTTTCTTCTAGTTGCTCTTTGACTTGGTAGAAGGTGTCGATGCGTTCCGTGGTATAGTCGGTGTAGGTCTCGTGATGGATGATTCCCTCAAGGGGTAAGCGGTCCTGCAAGGTGGGATTCTCGTCGGGCCAACCCAGCGTGATGGTAGCCACAGGCATCACAAGGCGTGGTAGCTGCAAGGTCTCGATGATGGATTGAGGCTGGTAGACCGTGGTGCCAAGGAAGCAAGTGCCTAGGCCTTCCTCTTCGGCTAGGTTGCAGAAGGACTGACAATAGAGCAAGGCGTCTGTGGCTGCGTTAAGGAACGACAGCAGATTGTCATAGCCTGGATGAGCCTTTCGTGCCTCTGCCCATAGCGTGGTGCGCCTTGTATCCGCGCAGAACGTCAACACTACGGGTGCGCCGGTGATCATGGGTTGGTTGAAGTGGGCTGGGGCGAGCTGTTGCTTCTTGCCGTTATCGCGTGTGATGACGACGCTATAAAGTTGGAGATTGCCCATGGTGGGGGTATGTTCGGCTTCTTCTAGCAGTCGGAGCAGAAGGTCGTCGCTTACTGGGCGGTCAGCGTATTTGCGGATGGTTTTCCTATTTTTGATTTCCATTGTGTGTGGATGAATGATGAATAATGTGCAGCGTCATAGCTAGATGATGTGCCGAGATCAGATAATCGGGGTGAAAGGGAGTAGATGCAAATGTACGAATATAATTGGAAAGCACGAAGAGATTGTTTTAATAAAAACTTTTCTTAGAGTGGAAAAGAATTTGTATCTTCGCAACAAAATAAGGAAAATGTAGCTTCTTATGGATGAAATGCAATCTCACCCCTTAGTAGATGTGGAGCAGCAGACGCAAGCCTACTTTGACGGCAACGCGCTTGCTTCCGCTATATGGATTAAACATTATGCAAAGAAGGATAGGGACGGAAATCTTTATGAGAAGTCGCCTGCGGATATGTTTGCTCGTATCACCGCCGAGATCAATCGGGTAGAGCAGCGTTATCCACAACCGATGAGCGGTGAGAGCGTCCAAAAGCTATTGGAAGGCTTTCGGTATGCCATCCTTTCGGGTAGCGAGATGCAAAGCTTGGGCAATGCCTTTAGCCATAGTCCGCTGTCTAACAGTTATGTGATAGGCCTTGAGGGAAACAGCGATTCCTACGGCGCTATCATGCGCATCGATGAAGAACAGGTGCAACTGATGAAGCGACGTGGTGGAGTGGGGCACGATCTCAGTAGCATTCGCCCTAATGGTAGCGAGGTCAACAATGCTGCGCTGACCTCCACGGGTCTTGTGCCGTTCATGGAGCGATATAGCCATTCGGCTCGCGAAGTGGCACAGGTGGGGCATCGTGGCGCGTTGATGCTGACGGCTTCGCTCACCCATCCCGATAGCGACTCGTTTATCTCAGCCAAGAGCGGTGGCGGTAATGTCTGGGGCACGCGCCTTGCGGTGAGCGCACCGGATAGCTTCTTCACCGCAGCTGAGCGTGATCGCCGTTTCAAGAAGCAGTTCCCCGTGCATGCCGAGCAACCCTTACAGGAGAAGGAAGCCTCTGCCCGCAAGCAGATGGAGCGTTTGGCGCATGAGATTTGGAGTGTCTCTGAACCCTCAGTCTTGTTTACCGATACGATAGAACGGGGCAGTCTGGGAGGTTGTTATGAAGATAGGAAAGGACAAAGCGTGAGCTCCTCGCCTTACGGATGTGTCCCTCAAGACAACTATGACACCTGTCCCACGTTGTTCCTCAACCTTTATAGCTATGTGAACCATCCGTTCACGACCAAAGCACAGTTTGATTGGGATTTGTTTAAGGCCCATATCGCCATCGCCATGCGCCTGCTTGACGACCTGGTGGATATCAATATAGAAAAGTTTGATGCTTTGCTGGACAAGATTCAGCATTCGCCCGAAGGGCATGAAGCCAAAGAAGCCGAGTTCCACCTTTGGGAAAAGATCAAACTTAAGGCTCAGACCTATCGCAAGGTGGGCCTCGGCACTACGGGTTTAGCTGATATGTTTGCTGCGCTCCAGCTACCTTATGGTAGCGATCAGGCGCAGTCATGTGCTGAGAAAGTGTATCGCACGTTGGCCATCGAGGCTTATCGTGCTACGATTGCGTTAGCTAAGGAACGCGGAAAGTTTAGCGCATACGATCCCAAGCGGGAAGAGCAGAACACCTTTATTACCCGTCTCCGTGAGACTGCGCCCGATCTTTATCAAGAGATGGAGCATGTTGGGCGTCGCAATCTGGCGTGTCTCTCCGTTTCGCCAACAGGCAATGCGTCAGTAATGGCACAGGCGACGCATGGCATCGAACCCATCGTGGTGCCGGCTTACATCCACCGCTTCTTGATCACGCAGGACATGGTGGGTGTGCATGCCGACTATATCGATGAGGTGGGAGACGCTTATGCTGAACGAGTGGTCTATCATCGACCCTTCCGTCAATGGATGGAGGCTGCTGGAATGGACACTAACGTGAAGTTTACGCAAGAGGCTTTGCAACAAGTGATAGACCAGTCGCCCTACAAAGGGTCTACCCAGCAGGAGGTGGATGCGCTCCGCAAGGTGCAGCTACAAGGCGTCATACAGCAATGGACTGATCAGTCGGTATCCGCAACGATCTATCTTCCGATAACAGCAGACGAGCAGACGATAACCCAAGTGGCCCTTTCGGCATGGCATGCGGGCTGTAAGACCTGCGTGATCTACCGTGATGGCAGTCAGGCGGATGTCTTCCTATCTACCTCGGGCAAGGATCGTGAGAACGCATTGGCGTTTGTTGAAGCCCATGTGGTGAGTCAGCGCTTGCTTACGCAGCATCATCTCATGGGTGGCACGTCCCCCTTGGTGATGGAAAATCGACCAAAGGAACTGGTCTGTGACGTGGTTCGATTCCAAAATAATAAGGAGAAGTGGGTGGCATTCGTGGGTTTGCTTGATGGTAGACCATACGAGATATTCACTGGTTTGCAAGATGATGAGGAGGGAATCGCCCTTCCCAAGACCGTCACCAAGGGTAAGATAATCCGTCAGACCAATCCCAACGGCAGCCATCGGTACGATTTCCAGTTCTCCAACAAGCGAGGCTATAAGACCACAGTGGAGGGATTGTCGGAGAAATTCAACCCCGAGTACTGGAATTATGCCAAACTCATATCGGGAGTGTTGCGTTACCGTATGCCCATTCAGCACGTTATCAAACTCGTGGGTTCGCTTTCGCTTAAGAACGAGAGCATCAATACCTGGAAGACGGGTGTGGAACGCGCACTGAAGAAGTACATAGGTAATGGTACCAAAGCCCCCGGTCAGCGATGCCCCGTATGCGGCAATGAGACTTTGGTGTATCAAGAAGGAAGTATGAACTGCCGTCACTGCGGCGCCAACCTATCCGAATAAGTATTGTTTTAGCACATACGTCCAACCCATATAGACCTCTTTACCCTGTAATGATACAGATAGCGACACGCAAAGTATATATCAAGAATCTCCATTTCCATGCCTATATCGGTGTGGGAGCACAAGAACAAGTGGTGGGTAACGACTATATTGTCAGTCTATCTATTGACTATCCATTTGAGAAAGCAATGGTTAGCGATGATGTGGAAGATACAATCAACTATGCTACGGTGTACCAGCTCGTAGCAGAAGTGATGGCACAGAAAGCCCAACTGCTTGAGAGCGTGGTTTATCAGATAGCCCAAAAGGTCATTGAGAGCTACCCTCTGACGGACGCTTTGGACGTGGACGTGATGAAGCAGAATCCCCCCATGGGTGCCGAATGTGCTGGAGCAGGTGTCCAAATCCGTGTAATAAATCAAAAAACT
The DNA here is from genome assembly GCA_963654235.1 of Bacteroidaceae bacterium. Taxonomy (GTDB): domain Bacteria; phylum Bacteroidota; class Bacteroidia; order Bacteroidales; family Bacteroidaceae; genus Prevotella. Next base: position 12,125 of record CAVJZR010000018.1, read on the forward strand.
GATAGCAAATAATAAGTTTTCAAGTCAAAATTAGTAACTTTGCCCAAGATATGCGAAGAACGTTCACAGTATTATTGTTATTCTTTAGTGCTATTATCGCCTTTGCCGCAAGCAATGAGAAACGATTCACTCTTGTCGTAGACGCTGGTCATGGAGGACATGATACCGGCGCTTGTGGTGTTTATTCGCAAGAAAAAGATATCAATCTCAAGGTAGCCATGCTCTTTGGACAGTACGTCGAACGCAATTGTCCAGACGTAAAGGTGGTATATACGCGTACCACCGATGTGTTTATCCCCCTTCATGAACGTGCTAATATCGCCAATCGCAATAAGGCTGACCTCTTTGTATCGGTACATACCAATGCCGTCGCAGCCGGTCACACCACGCGAGGATTCCAAGTGTACACCCTAGGTATGCACCGACAGAAGGATAATCTCGATGTCGCTATGCGCGAAAACTCGGTTATCTCGATGGAGAAAGATTATAAGCAGACCTACCACGACTTTGATCCAAACTCTTCCGAAAGCTATATCATGTTCGAGTTTATCCAAAGTGCCAACATGGAAAAGAGCGTAGAGCTAGCTCGTATGATACAGAAGAGCGTCTGCGGCACCGTGGGACGATTGGATAAGGGCGTGCATCAGGCTGGATTCTTGGTGCTACGCGAGACCTCTATGCCCAGTTGCTTGATCGAGTTGGGCTTCATCACCACACCCGAAGAGGAAGATTTCCTTAATAGTAGCAATGGTCCTGATCAGATGGCCAACGCTATCTATAAGGCGTTTGTGAGTTATCGAAAACAGTATGATAAGCATGCGACGGTTCCAACTAACGATAACGCAGTGCGTGTAAACTCTACCGCCGCAGCGCCAAAGCAGAGCGTGACTCCGGTGAAGCCTCTACAATCAAACAAAACCGTAGCGGCGGCAACCAAGAACAGTGCCCCTGCTCCTAAGACGACGGCTACTAAAGCCACCAATAGCACAACAGCTAAAGCAACGCAGAAACCCCAAAATACAGTTGCAACGTCCAAATCTACCTCTCAAAACACGAAGCCCGCTTCTCAAAATGCGGTACCTAAGACGCAAGCACCTACCGCTTCAGCGTCCAAAGCTGCAACGCAGACCAAGCCAACGGCTCAGCCTGTTAGCACACAAGAGGCTATTCAGGAATCCATTGAGGGCGTTGTGCCAACGTTTAAGATACAGATCTTCGCTATCAATAGGCGCTTGCGTCCAGGTAGCGAACAGTTTAAGGGACACGAAGACGTGGATTGTTACCAGGATGGCAATACCTTTAAGTACACCATCGGGGCTTCCACTGACTATAATGAAATCGTTCGATTAAAGAAAAAACTAACTAAAGATTTTCCAGAGTCGTTTGTTATTGCCTTTAACGGCACGCAGAAGATGAACACATCTCTTGCCATTGCCGCCTTCGTAAAGAACAATAAGAAAGGTAAATGATACGCTCATCAATCACTGAACAATTATGAAGAAAGTACTAAGCAATGAAGTGAAAATAGCACTTGTGGCAATCTTGGGTATTGTCATCTTGTTCTTTGGAATGCAGTTTCTCAAAGGCTTAAACCTCTTCGCTTCTGAAACGGTCTACCAAATGAAGTTTTCCAATATCTCAGGTCTCACCACTTCAAGTCCGATATATGCCAATGGATACAAGGTGGGGTCAGTGAAGAGTGTGGAATACAACTACAAGAAGCCAGGTGATATCACGGTTTTGGCCAACATTCAGAAGGATATGGCTATCCCCGAAGGCACCACAGCAGCGATTTCAAGCGACTTGATGGGCAACGTCCAGGTCGATTTGACCTTAGGAAACGGTGCGCAGATGCTTCCTCCTAACGGCGTCATAGAAGGTCGTGTGGACGATGGTGCACTGGGACAGGTCAAAGGAATGGTGCCAGATATACAGAAAATGTTGCCCAAGATCGACAGTATTATGCACAGTTTGAACGTGTTATTGGCAGATCCTTCGATTGCAGCGTCACTGCATAACGTCAATAAGATCACTGACGATCTTACCGTTTCTACCAAGCAACTCAATGCTTTGTTGGCTAGTCTGAACCAAGAACTGCCCACGCTTTCGCATCAACTCAATGGTGTGCTCACTCATGCGGATGGTCTGATGGTCAATGCTAATGGTGGTATCACCGACGCTCGCCATGCCCTTAACGGCGCTAATGGTCTTATCGGAACCCTTAATAATAAGGTAGAAGCTGTGGATTTGGCTGGAACGATGAACAAAGTCAACACAACGCTCACACATATCAACACCTTGACCGAGAAACTTAATAGCAACCAAGGGTCATTGGGCCTGTTGATGAACGACCCCGGCTTGTATAACAACCTTAACAATACGATGCGTGATGCGGACAGCTTGTTGATCAACCTGAAGGCTCATCCTAAGCGTTACGTCCACTTCTCGCTCTTCGGACGTAAAGATAAGTAAGCCGAAACCTCTCTCAAGCATACCCGATAAGCATAGCGCAGCATATTCATTTAAACCTCGTGCACCTTGTCAGCCTTCGAAAACAGCAGTTCGGTGTTTGCCGATAGCAAGCCCCACTACAACCTCCTAGACGGACTGCGTGGTGTTGCTGCGCTCCTTGTGGTGTGGTATCATGTCTTCGAAGGATTTCAGTATGCTTCCGGCGCACCCACTATCACGGTAGTCAATCATGGTTATTTGGCGGTCGATTTCTTCTTTATCCTCTCCGGTTTTGTGATAGGCTATGCTTATGACGATAGGTTAGGGAAGACGCTGACGCTCGGTGCGTTCTTCAAGCGACGCCTTATCCGCCTGCATCCCATGGTGATTATGGGGGCGGTGATAGGTTTGGTGACGTTTGTTGCGCAAGGTTCGGTGCAGTGGGATGGTACACATGTGGCCCTTTCCGCGGTGATGCTGGCTTTGCTTTGTGCCATGTTCTTCATCCCTGCCGTACCCGGTTGTGCCTATGAGGTGCGCGGCAATGGAGAGATGTTCCCCCTTAACGGCCCAGCTTGGTCCTTGTTCTTCGAGTATATCGGAAACATTCTCTATGCCTTATTCCTGCACCGCCTCTCTACCAAAGCCTTGGCTGCGCTTGCAACGCTACTTGGCGTGGCGCTCGCATGGTTCACCATCACCGATCCTGCCGGCTATGGGATGTTCGGTGTGGGCTGGACCATTGATACGCTCAACCTTTGTGGCGGCCTGATACGTATGCTCTTCCCATTCACGATGGGCATATTGCTATCCCGATTGTTTAGCCGAATAAAGGTGCGCGGTGCTTTTTGGTGGTGCTCATTGGTACTCTTGGTGGTGTTTCATGTGCCTTATATAAATAAGGTGTCGTCTCTCAACGTTAACGGAATGTACGAAGCCTTCTGCATCATCGTGCTCTTCCCCGTGCTCGTTTGGATTGCTGCATCGGGTGAAACCACTGATAAGTGGAGCGGGCGCGTGTGCAATCTGCTTGGCGATCTTTCCTTTCCGTTGTACATAGTCCATTATCCCTTCATGTACCTGTTCTACTCTTGGCTCATTGAGAAGCACGCTTATACCCTTGCAGAGGCATGGCCCATGGCCTTCCTAACCTGTTTGGTCAGTGTGCTCGTGGCTTGGCTATGTCTTCGTTTCTATGATTTGCCCGTGCGTCGTTGGCTTGCTGCAAAGTTAAGCATCAAACGTTGATTTTCCACAAAATCTTCACCCTAGAGCCTCCCTTCCTTTTCCTAGTATTATGCGTTGCTATGTGGTGATGCCGCATCGTTGTGACTGCAATCTAGCGCCGGCAAAGCCCCACAGCGCAAAGATATTTACAAGGAAAGAAGAAAAATCTTATTTAAATACAGTCTAAATAAGACGACGATTGTTTCACGGCGGTTTGGCACATTGTAACATGTTTGTAAATCAATTAGTTTGCACGGTTTCACGGATTGTTCCACTAAGAAACGCATTTTGTACGTTATTTTCCTAAAAGATAATGATTGTCAGCTAGTTAAATGCTAGAGATGTAATGATTTGTTGATATCTATTATAAAGCCATCTAAATGCCAAATAATGTGAAAGTTACGAAGCCACCCCTAATAAATAATATACGCGTAGTGCTTAACCTATCAACTTTTTTTTGTAACTTTGCACTGCTAAAAGCGTAATGTAATAATCCGAGTTCTTACAACTTCTTAACATTTAATGGAGAATAACCCTCGTGCGCTTTGGACTGAGTGTCTCAAACTGATACACGATAATGTCACTGCGCAGCAATATAAAACATGGTTTCAGCCCATTGTCTTTGAATCGTACACAGCCGATACAAAGACCGTGTTGGTTCAGGTACCCAGCGCCTTTGTGTATGAGTATCTGGAGGAAAACTATGTTGATTTGCTCAAGAAGGTGTTGGCTCGCGTATTTGGTAACGAGGTCAGACTCAACTATCGAGTGGTTACTGATGGTGCCAATCACCTTACGCAAGTGGTTCAAGGCGAAAACACAGAGGCGGTAAGCACCCAGCGTCCCACCTCTCGTGCCAACCAATCGCCCACCGCGCTTGATGCAACGCCACAGGATCTCGATCCCCAGCTCGACCCTCATAAGTCGTTCAACAACTATATTGAGGGTAACAGCAATAAGCTACCACGTTCTATCGGATTGTCAATTGCTGAACATCCTAACACCACCCAGTTTAACCCAATGTTCATTTACGGACCTTCTGGATGTGGTAAGTCTCACTTGATCAATGCGATTGGCTTGCGCACCAAGCAGCTCTATCCGCAGAAACGTGTGCTTTATATCTCCGCACGCCTATTCCAGGTGCAATACACCAACTCGGTTTTGCACAACACCACCAACGATTTTATCCATTTCTATCAGACCATTGACGTCTTGATAGTGGATGATATACAAGAGTGGGCAACAGCTACGAAGACCCAAGATACCTTCTTCCATATCTTCAACCACCTCTTCCGCAACGGCAAACGCATCATCTTGGCGTCTGACCGTCCTCCTGTGGATCTGAAAGGAATGAACGAACGCTTGCTTACGCGCTTTGCTTGCGGTCTGATAGCAGAGCTTGAGAAGCCTAATGTGGAACTTTGTGTCGACATCTTGCACAACAAGATCAAGCGCGACGGGCTCTCCATACCCGAAGACGTGATACGTTTCATTGCTCAAACCGCCAATGGAAGCGTGCGCGATCTGCAAGGCGTGATCAACAGTTTGTTAGCTTACTCAGTGGTGTACAACTGCAATATCGATATGCGATTGGCTGAACGCGTGATCAAAAGAGCCGTCAAGATCGATGATGAACCCCTTACCATTGATGACATATTGGAGAAAGTGTGTGACCATTTCAACGTTACGTCGAAGGATGTCAACTCCCGTTCACGCAAGAGAGATATCGTTGTAGCACGTCAGGTAAGCATGTATCTTGCACAGAAGTATACCAAGATGCCTGCTTCACGCATCGGAAAGCTTGTTGGTGGACGCGATCACAGCACCGTGATTCATAGCTGCAACCAAGTGGCAGGACGACTGAAGGTGGATAAAAGCTTCAGTGCTGAGCTCTCAAGCATAGAAAACTCGTTTAAGCTCAAGAGCTAGAAGCACGTTCCTCGTCCTCTTACAACGTTTTCAGAGCACCATAGAAAACGTATAAGAACACGTAAACTTATTTATCTTATATACTAAAAGCGATTGGAAACGTTTTGTTCCAATCGCTTTTTCCGTTTTATATCGCTTGCTTTTACACGATTCCTTTCTTCTCAAACGTGCGATACACAAGGTAATCGCCATTGGCTTGGATGGAGAACCTACAGTCCAAAGCCTCGTTGAGCGTGCCCTGCCATAGTTGCGTGGTGGGGTATGGATTCCATTTCAAGCCCTCGCCAGTGAGCTCCGTGCACGAGAAATTGAACAAACTGACCTGCTGTCCGGGGAACGACTCGAAGACCGCATCACCCGTAACGGGCACAAACCACCCGTAATCGGTCACCATGACGGGTCTGATATACATCTCCTTGTGATACCGCATCATCAAGGATATGTTGCCTAGGGTGTGATCCTCGCGCTTCCCCGTAGCTCCTATATAGACGAAGACAGGTTTCTCTGCTGACGCTGATAGCTCTTGATGGTTTAACGCATAGCGTGTGGTTTTGGTCAGATCGTTATCGTCTTGCTCTCCGATGCGTATGAATCGGCAACCAATCTTGTTACACAAGCTGGGCGAGAGCGAGTCGCCATCACCCACCACAGCCTCAATCTTCAGATGAGGATCGTGCAAAGCCTTCTCCCCAGCTTGGTCACAACAGTATAGGCGCTTTGCTTGATGTAGCAGACCCAGGGGTATCGGATGCGTGGGATAGTCGCCATTGGCTAGGATTGCCACCTCAGCAGCCATCTGAGCAGTAAGTAAAGGGTGAATATCAGTAGTCATACGTTGAATATTAATCGTTTATCATCGTTTTCCATTTGCGGTATCCCAGACAAGCTATCACGACGTATAAGGCATAAAGACCTGCCGTAAAGGGAATGTCCTTGTACACATATAGCGCTGCAAGCTCTAGATCCACCACGATCCAAACCCACCATTGTTCGATATACTTGCGTGCCAACCACCACAGACCGATAAAGCTGAGCGCATTGCCGAAGGAGTCGAGCACGGGCACGGTGGAGTTGGTACAATGGATGAGCACCAGGTAGAGCGCCCCCCAAGCTATCAGGAAGATGATTGCCGATCTGATTACGACGCCCAATCGGATATGCGTGATCACGACAGGCGCTTGCTGTTGGTCCTTCTTTTGGCCGAACCGCCATACCAATAGGCCATAGATGGCAGCCAAGGCATAATAGACCTGCATACCAAAGTCGGCATATAAACCCGCGTCTAGATATACGAACATATAGATGACCGGCATCACGATACCCGTGACCCATAGCCAGATGCTCGCCTTATATTCTTGATAGATATAGATCAGACCGATCAATGTACCTAGGATGTCGAGCCAATGTTGTGTGAGAAAAGCCATCATAATCAGAAAGAGAGAGAGGACCACTCACTTGCCTCTGCTAGTGAGCAATCCTCCGGGTATTTTAGGTAAGTTTAAAAGTTCAAGCTGAGATGTGCCATCCAGTTGAAAGGAGCAGATGGGGCAAATCCTGCCTCATAGAGATCCTCGGTGCAGTAGGCCTCCACCTGACCATTGGCGCCTTTGCGGTAGCTTGGTGCAGCCCAACCATTGTTGTCATACTTCGCACTGAAGATGTTGTAGAAGGTCACGCCCACCTTAGCGTCTTTCAGTCCAAGGCAGCGCAATGAGAACTGATAAGAGAGGTCGATGTTTGTGGTGAAATGTTCCTTGAGATACATATCCACGCTCTGATCGAATGAGCCGTCTTCCTTATAGTTGTTATAAGCGCTGATACCTGTGTTGGTAAGGTTCTGCTTGCTGGTGTATTGGCTCTGGATGCTTGCGCTGAAACCTTGATAGTTGAAGCTGAAGATGTTGTTCAGGATGGTGCTTGGAGAGAACGCCAAGTCGCAAGTACCTAGGTTAGCCACGGTTCCGTCGCTCAGTCCTACGGTCATATCCTTCACCTTGTTCTTAGAGAAGGTGGCGTTGATGTCCCAACGGAACCAGTCTACTGGTTTCCAAGCGGCTTCCAGCTCCATACCCATACGGTAGCTCTTGTCAAAGTTCTTGGTCTTAGCCTCGCCTATGTCGTCCAGTTCGCCAGTGAGCACAAACTGGTTTTTGTAGTTCATATAATAGAGATTCACGCCAGCTGAGAACGTCTTGCTCTGATACTTGTATCCCAGTTCCAGATCGTTGAGCTGTTCGGCAACAGGCTTCTCGTTCTTGTTCTCCTTGCTGTCGATGGTTCCCCAATAGTTTTGGTAGTTGTTGCGCACCGGCTCTTTGTGGCTGATGGCATATGAAACGTACACTTTGTGGTTAGCGGTGATGTCGTAGTTGATACCAAACTTAGGGTTGAAGAAATCGAAATTGTCGTTCAAGACATATTCAGCGCTGCGATTAGCGATGTAGTAGTCGCTTGGATCCTGCATCTTATAGTTGACATGACGATACTGAAGGTCAACGAAGGCGCTCATGCCCTCCCAGAAGTTCCAGTTCACTTTGCCATATACGTTGCCGTCCGTCTTCTTAGAGTTGTTACGATAATACTCGTAGCCAGGGTACAACACCTTCTGTGGCTCTTTCACCCAGTTGACTAGACCAAAGTGGTCACCATCATACTTGTTCCATCCACCGCCGAGTACCATCTGCAGACCAGCCATATTGTTATAGGTGATGCTAGCAATCGCACCATAGAAGTCGTTCGCCATCTTCTTCTGACGGGTGAGATCAGTCTTAAATTTGGTGTCGCTCAAACCATAATCCTGCAGGTTCTTGTTGCTCTTATACTCGTCGTAGTAACCATCACCGCGTGTGTAGTGCACAGCCGTGTTCAGTGTCCATTGAGGTGTGAACATCTGATTCCAGATCAACTGGTAGTTTTGCTGATGATAGTTGTCGGTCTGATTCTTATAATAATGTACGTTGCCGTTCTCGTCATAATACTCTCCACAAGAGTTGTACTGACGTCCATAGAGGCTCTGTTCATATTTAGAGGTATAGTTCCAAGCGTGGTAGGTCTCTTCCGTACCATTCCAGGTGATGAATTTCACCATTGTGTTGTCACCGAAATAGCCCGCTTGCAGGAAGTAGCTATTCAGTTTAGCAGAAGCTCTGTCGAGGTATCCCTTAGAACCAATGTTAGACACACGACCCTGCAAACCCCAGTGGTCATTGATCAGACCCGTACCAAAGCGAACCGTCTCTTTATGGCTGTAATAGCTACCAGCGCTGAGGTCGATGCCTACGAAAGGACGCACGCCGATGTTCTCAGTTTGCATATTGATTGTAGCACCAAAGGCACCAGCACCATTGGTAGACGTTCCTACACCGCGCTGGATCTGCATGCTCTGTACGGAAGAGGTGAAATCGGCCATGTTCACCCAAAAGGTGGTAGAGCTTTCGGCGTCACTTACGGGTATGCCATTGGCGGTGATGTTGATTCGTGAAGGGTCCGTGCCACGTACACGGAGCGTGGTGTAACCTATGCCATTGCCGGCATCGGACGTCGTGGTTACTGAAGGGGTGAGTGATAACACATAGGGGATGTCGAGACCAAAGTTTACTTTCCGTATCTCATCGGACGAAAGATTGCTGAAAGCCATTGGTGTCTTGTTGTTAGCACGTGTTGATGTTACTTGTACACCTTGTAGCTGGTACGTCTTCAAGGTGTCTACAGGCTCGTTGTCGTTGGCCTGCACCATTCCTGTTGTGCATGAAAGCGCAACAAGAGCCATGAAAGATCTTTTCATGTTTACTCTTTTTGTAAAGAATCTGATAATAAAGGGTTCATCTATTCCTGCGTCGGCATTATCCGTTTCAGGTTCAATGGGTATAATCTCAGCCCACACACCGATGTGAGCACCCCTTAGTTTCCACTTTGAAAACCGATGCAAAATTACGACTTTCCTTTGATATGACCAAGAAAAACCGCCTTTATCTTTCTGCGCCCATCGTGCTTCGGCTATCTCTTACCGCCTTGATGATTTGCCGAAAAAGCCTCTATCACGTGCTGGCAGAGCAAGTTTCCTATGCCGAAATAGGCTCTCTTGGAATAAAAAATAAATTGATTTTCCATCAAAAATAAATTATTTTTCCAAAGAAATTAATTTAATCTTTGTGCTCAAACATGCTTTGCCATTTCATGATAACAGCTGAAATGATATGCGAAACCACCCGTTTGGAAACAAAAAAGGAGAGAAACCAGTGAATGATTTCTCTCCTAATCTATATCATTAAGTGTCAGACGATGTCAGTTAGCAGCCGCAAGTCCAAGGCTTCAGCTCCTTAAAGAAGTCGTGACCCTTATCGTCTACGAGGATGAATGCAGGGAAGTCTTCCACGGTAATCTTCCAGATGGCTTCCATACCAATCTCTGGATACTCTACACACTCGATGCTCTTGATAGCGTCCTGTGACAATACGGCAGCCACACCACCGATGGTTCCGAGGTAGAAACCGCCGTGCTTCTTACATGCATCGGTCACATCCTGTGTACGGTTACCCTTACCTATCATGATCATAGAGCCACCATGAGCCTGGAATTCGTCCACATAGGGATCCATACGGTTACTGGTTGTTGGACCCATTGAACCACAAGGATAGCCTTCAGGTGTCTTAGCTGGTCCTGCGTAGAGCACGGGATGATCCTTGAAGTACTGAGGCAGATCCTCACCATTGTCCAGACGAGCCTTGAGCTTGGCGTGAGCGATGTCACGTGCCACGATGATGGTACCGTTCAGGCTTACGCGTGTGGATACAGGATACTGGGTTAGGATGGCACGAGCCTTGTCCATTCCCTCGTCAAGGTTGATCACCACGCCACCATTCTCGCCTGGTTGACGCAATGCTTCTGGGATCAAGCTAGCAGGATTGGTATCCATCTTCTCGAGCCAAACACCATCCTTGTTGATCTTAGCCTTGATGTTGCGGTCAGCAGAACAGCTTACGCCCAAACCGATAGGACAGCTAGCGCCGTGACGTGGCAGACGAATCACGCGTACGTCGTGTGCGAAAGCCTTGCCACCAAACTGTGCACCGAAGCCAATCTTGTGTGCTTCCTTGAGCAACTTGTCCTCTAGGTCAAGGTCACGGAAGGCGCGTCCGGTCTCGTCACCGCTTGTTGGGAGATTGTCCAGATAGTGGATGGAACCCAGTTTGACGGTGAGAAGGTTCTTCTCAGCTGATGTACCACCGATCACGAAGCAGATGTGGTAAGGAGGACAAGCTGCTGTACCTAGGCTTTTCATCTTCTCTACCAAGAAAGGAAGCAGTGTGCCTTCGTTCTGAATGGTAGCCTTGGTCATAGGATAGAAGTAGGTCTTGTTAGCAGAACCGCCGCCCTTAGCCACCATCACGAAACGATATTCGGCGCCGTGGGTAGCCTCGATGTCGATCTGTGCGGGTAGGTTGCAACGTGTGTTGACCTCGTCGTACATGTTGAGAGGTGCGTTCTGTGAGTAGCGGAGGCTCTCCTTGGTGAACGTGTTGTACACACCGCGTGACAGTGCTTCCTCTTCATCAAAGTCGGCCCATACCTGTTGACCCTTCTCGGCGTGGATGATAGCCGTACCAGTGTCCTGGCAGAAAGGCAATACGCCCTTGACTGCGGTCTCAGCGTTGCGCAACAAGGTGAGCGCTACATATTTGTCATTGTCCGAACTGTTGGGATCGCTCAGGATGGCAGCCACTTGTTCGTTGTGCTGGCGGCGTAAGCAGAACTCCACATCGTGGAAAGCTTCCTGTGCCAGAAGCGTCAATGCCTCGGGGGTTACCTTCAAGATCTCTTTGCCCTCGAACGTGCTGGTGCTTACACCTTCCTTAGTCAGCAGGCGATACTCGGTATCGTCTTTGCCCAACTGAAACATTGGAGCATACTTAAAATCGGGTTCTTTTGCCATTTTTGTGTAATTGATTATTTGTTGTTATTGTTTATTGATTGTTATAGTAATCGTCTTGGTGGATGAAAGGACTGTGTGGGTGCCCGCCCGGACGGATACCCACGCAGTGATTAGTAACCGAAGATTTCCTCGGTGGATAGACGCTTGACGGTTCCGAGCTTATTGACAAAGTTCATATCAAGGTCTTTCTCGTTGCCTAGGATGATATACTTGTAGGTCTTGTCAGCCATAGCGGTCTTCTCAAAGTTGAGGATGTCCTGCAAGGTGATGGATGGCAACTTCTCATAGACTACCTTCTCAAGGTCGTAATCCAACCCACGCTTCTGTGCATTCCAGTATGCGCTGAGTATGCCAAACTTGGTTGTGCGGTTAGAAGCAATGCTCTTCATCAAGCTCTGACGTGCTACGTTCAGTCCGGCATCGCGTGCGGGAAGGGTGTTGATGAGCGAGTTGAACTCGTTAACACAGTCGGGCATCTTGTCAGTCTGCGTGATGATGAACGTGTAGAAGCTTTCAGGACGATCCTTCTTCTGCGGTTGCAGATAGTAGGCTGATGCGCTATAAGCCAGTCCGCGTGCTTCGCGGAGCTCTTGGAAGACGATGGCGTTCATCGGTCCGCCAAAGTATTCGTTGAACAAACGGATCAGTGGGGCACGCTCCGGAGACCATTGCTGGTTCTCGTTGTGATACTGCGCCATGTAGATATTCTTGGCATCGTAAGGTGCGAGCAGCACTTCGTTGGTAGGTGTGGTCTGTTCTACGTATGGCTTAGCAGTTGGAGCTTGGAATCCTTTGACGGGTTTGTATAGCTGCAGCTTGTCTATGCTCTTTGCTACTGAGAGCATATCCTTAGGGCCATAATATAATAAGGTGGGCTGATAGTTGCGGATGTCCTTGGCGTGCAACAACAGTTTGTCGCCACCTAAGCTTCTCAGGGCGGTTTCACTCAGCGTGTTACGCCAGGTGTTGTACTGTCCGTAACGTGCATAACTGAACAGTGCGCTGTAATTGTAACGTTGATTGGTCTTGTTGTCTTGGCGCATCTTTAGTACCCAATCCACGTAGTTGTTGTACGATTCGCTATCCGCCTTGCCGTTCTTGATCAAGTCGTTGACCAGCGCAAGCGCCTTGTCCATGTTTTCGCTCAGACCTTTCAAGGTGATAACCAGTTCGTCTTCGCCTTGACTGATGCTATAGTCGCAACCTAGCTTGTACATTTGTTTCTTAAAGTCTTGGTTCGACATCTTATCCGTACCTACATAGTCAAGATACTCGAAGGCATAGCTATAAGTGACATCGGTCTCTTCACCGAGGTTAGGGTAACGCAGTTGCAAGGTGAACAGGTCGTTATCGGTGTTCTGCTTGTAAAGCACCGGCATATTCTTCTTGCTCTTTCCCTTGGTCAGATCCTTGTTGAAGTCGAGGAAGCGAGGCTGGATAGGCTCGGGCTTATTGTTGGTCACGTCCATCAAGAACTGTGAGTGCTTGTCGTTATTGGTAGGAATAGGAGTGATGGCTGGCTTCTCAACCTTCTTGAGCGTGGTGTCATTGCCTTGCTTCTTGTATATGCAGACGTAGTTGTCGTTGAGGTATCGGTTGGCAAAGTCGACAATCTGTTGCTTCGTCATACCTGCTTTGCGCTCCAAAGAACCCACGTGCTGCTTCCAGTCCTCGCGGTTGATGAATGCATCCACAAACTCGTTGGCACGGAACTCGTTTTGGTCTAAGGCGTTGTAATATTGACGCTTGTTGTTGTTGATCACTGCTGGGAGCAAGTCGTCGTCAAAGTCGCCCTTCTTGAGCTTGTCCAGTTCGGCAAGCAACAACTGTCTTACCTCTTGCAGACTCTGTCCCTGCTTCGGTGTGCCACCAAGGAGAAACATGCTATAATCGGCTAGACCTTCAGCACTGGCGAATGCACCTTGTACCTTCATCTGCTGATTGAGGTCAAGGTCTATCAGACCGGCTTTATCGTTGTTAAGGATATCTCCTATCACATCAAGGGTGTCAGAGGTCAGGGAACGAGCCTCAGGGAATCGCCAACCAAGGTATACCATCTCAGCCTCTTGACCTATCACGGTGGTGTCAACGGGTGAGGAGATTGCTGGCAGAGGGGCAAATTGTGGGTAAGACAGACTTTCGCTCTTCTTCCAACTGCCAAAGTAACGATCAATCTTAGCCACAACCTCGTCTGGATCGAAGTCGCCTGCCATACAGATCGCTACGTTATTGGGCACATAATATTGGTTAAAGTAGTTCTTAATGTTGACAATGGAAGGGTTCTTCAGGTGCTCTCCCTTACCGATGGTGGTCTGCGTGCCGTATGGATGGTTAGGGAACAGCTTGGCCATAAGCGCATAAAACATCTTATTGCCGTCTTTAGCCAAGCCGATGTTGTACTCTTCGTACACGGCTTCAAGCTCGGTGTGGAAACCACGAATCACCATATTCTGGAATCGATCGCCCTCCACCTTGAGCCAGTTGTCCACCTCATTGCTTGGAATATTCTCTTCGTAACACGTCACATCGTTTGATGTGTAAGCGTTAGAACCCTCCGCACCGATGTTAGCCATCATCTTGTCATACTCGTTCGGGATATTATATTGAGCTGCAAGTTGTGACAATGAGTCGATCTCATGATAGCAGGCTTTGCGCGCTTCGGGATCGGTCAAGGTACGATAGTATTCGTATTTGTCCTGAATAGCGTTGAGATAAGGTGTCTCTGCTTCAAGATTGGAGGTGCCAAAGTGGGTTGAGCCCTTGAACATCAGGTGTTCTAGGTAGTGGGCTAGACCCGTAGTCTCAGCGGGATCGTTGCGTGAACCCGTTCTTACAGCGATGTAAGTTTGGATTCTTGGCTTCTCTTTGTTGACACTCAGATAGACGGTCAGTCCGTTCTTAAGCGTATAGATGCGCGCCTTCATCGGATCGCCAGGTATCGTTTGGTAGGTGTAGCCTTGTGCTGAAATACCCATTGCGCATGCGAGCATGAGCGTTAGGGTGGTGAAAACTTTCCTGAATCTAATCATATTCTAAATAATTGGTGTTCGTTGATCGGTCTTTTGCTCAATGTTTACTCTTCAAAGTCGACCTCATGGTCAAGCTGTTCGATGAAGTTGTCAAGCACTTCTTTCTGTACATCGCCCATCTTAAACTCTTTCTCAGCGTCCTTTTTGATTTCGGCTATCCATGAGCGGCGTGCTTCGATATAGTCGGCTTTGATGCGTCGGTCGTTCTCTTCGGTGATCTCCTTGATACCATAGTAGTCTAGAATCAGACGATAAGTCCAAGTCCATTGGTACATACGGTAGTTGTTGTTGATTGTTTCGAAACGCTCCAGTACGCTTTGTATCGTGTCAAGGGTATTGTTCTTGATATCTTCTATGATGCGTTGCTCCTCCGATGCGGGCAGCAACAATCCGCTAAGGTCATTCCATTTGCCCAGTCCGGTGTCTGTGGCGGGTTTGCCGAAGAAGCCCCACTTGTGTGCGCGCTTGAGGACGGCACCCATGTAGATACGCAGTGCCATGTCATAATACTTGATGCCTTTGCGTAGCGAAGCGGCGTTGATGACGTATTCGTGGTAGTTGTACGTTGACACGTTCTCCCCGCTTGCGAGCCGTAAGTTCTCCAAAATCTTCTTTCCGCGGATGATTTCGCCTACCGAGAAGGGCGAAAGCCAGTCAAAGTTGACAATGCTCTTATGGCATTTAGCGGGTCGCATGTCTCGCTTGGGCCATTTGCGGATGTCGCGGTAGAGCCCCACTGTGGTGATGTTACGGCCCGGTGAGAGGTACATTGTGTCCCCGTAAGCGATGAGATAGGAGAATGGTAGCGCTTGCGTGTTGGGATGATGCATCAGCTTGCCAAAGCAAACGGAGAACGTTCCGATGGTTGCGGGCATGAGCAGATAAGCTCCGCTGGCGGTCTTGGTGCCTCTTTCCAGTGTTCCCCAGTGCATGGGGCCCATCTTGTAGGCGTGGTTTGAGAAGTTGGTACCTGACCCAGCGTTGTAGAAAGAGAACATTGCACCAATCAGCAGACTGCTTTTGTGATGTGAAGCAGAGAACGGTCCGCAGAAGGCAGCGCACGCCTCGCCGTTGCTCATGTAGCTATTGGCAAAGAAAACGCTCTGTGAAGCAGTGAAGCCATTGCTTATCTTGCAAGCCTCTCCTACGAAACAGTCTTGCATCTTGACGCTATTGATTACAGAAACACCGTCGCTGATGATCGAGTTCTCGGCTATAACGCCTGTGCCAATGTACACGCTGGCATTGGGAGAGGATAGGATCATGCAGTCGCTGATGCACGAAGCGCCATTCACTTCGCACTCGTCGTGGATGATGGTGTTGGTTATCTCTTTGGTGTTGACTATTCTTACATGATTGCCAATGTACCCCACGGATGGTAAGGTGCGCTCTATCTCCTCATTGATCAGTCGGCGTATGCTATCCTTCAAGGCTTGATCGTTGAAGTGTTTCACCATAAAGGCTGCAAACTGGCTATTCAATCCATGAAACAAAATGACGTTGCCGTTGCCCACTTCGTTCAGTACTGATATCAAGTTGCCTTCCCCAAAGGTAGCGCCTTCGGTCGTTTCCATCTGCGAGATGTTAGAGAGATGGCAGTCGTTACCTATCGTGTAGTTGTTGATATAATTGCCAATCTTTTCGATCAAGCAGTTGTCACCTACCGTCACGTTGCGTAGCGTGGCGTCGCTGATACCCGTATGCTTGGTGAAACCTTTGCTCACCTCAACTGATTTCTCTACTGCGCCAAGGCGGATGTCGCCATAAAACATGACACGATGAAAGTAACGAGCGTCAAAGCCTTCCTCTTTCACCATCACTCGTGACCAATCCTCTGCCCAGCAACTGTTCTGTTCAAGGGTTGATATCTCTTCTTCTAAAAGTGGTCTGTAAGTCATTTGCTTCTTTTTTCAATGTTTGTCAAATGTCAGAAGGGTAGAGGAAGTCGTTGTAAGGATACTTCTGCACATGCAGTTCTCTAACCTTCTTGTATAGCGTCTCTCTGAATTCATCGATGTTCTCTCTATCTTTGGCACTGATAAAGAGGCAGTCATCGTTGAGCTTTGCCATCCAAGTGCGCTTCAATTCGTCCAGCGTAATATTCTCTTTGGTGGCAGGTGTGAGGTCGTCAGCGTCTTTGGTAACCCAGTGATAGTTGTCTATCTTGTTGAAGACAATCATCATGGGCTTATCGCTCGTGCCTAGATCGCTTAGCGTCTTGGTCACCACGTCTATCTGTTCTTCAAAGTCGGGGTGGGAGATATCTACCACATGCACTAATAGGTCGGCTTCGCGCACCTCGTCCAATGTCGACTTAAACGAATCCACCAAGTCGGTTGGCAGTTTGCGAATAAACCCGACGGTATCTGCAAGGAGGAAAGGCAGATTGCCTACCACCACCTTTCTCACCGTGGTATCTAAGGTTGCGAAGAGCTTATTCTCCGCAAACACTTCGCTTTTGGCCAATAGATTCATGATGGTCGACTTACCTACGTTGGTGTAACCCACCAATGCGACACGTATCAAGCGTCCTCTGTTCTTGCGCTGGGTGTTCTTCTGCTTGTCAATCTCTTGCAGACGTTGCTTCAGAAGGGTGATGCGCTGGAGGATGATACGGCGGTCCATCTCGAGCTGCGTCTCACCAGGACCACGCAATCCCACACTGCCTTTTCCGCCGCCGCTACCCGATCCGCCACCTTGACGTTCCAGGTGGGTCCACAATCGTTGCAAGCGTGGTAGCATATACCGATACTGCGCTAGCTCCACCTGCGTCTTGGCATTAGCGGTTTGGGCTCGCATGGCGAAGATATCTAGGATTAGCGAGGTGCGATCGAGGATCTTCACGCCCAGTTCGGTTTCTATATTTCGTATTTGTTTGGCAGACAACTCGTCATCAAAGATAACCATTCCTATCGGATCCTCTTCGTCTTCCTTATCCTTGATGAATTGTTTGATTTCTTCTAGTTTACCTTTTCCAACGTAGGTCACGCTGCTTGGTCCACCCACACGTTGCGTAAAGCGCTTTACGGTTTGTGCGCCAGCCGTGTCAGCAAGGAACTCTAGCTCGTCAAGGTATTCCTTTGTCTTGGCTTCATCTTGCTCTTTGGTAATCAACCCCACCAAAATCGCGGTCTCAGCCTTAACCTCGGAAATAACAAATTCTTTCATTCTGTTTGCTTTGCGTTTATCTTACTGCAAAGGTAAGAAAAAGAAAAGACTATTAATTCTTTTCAAACCGTTTTTCAAGAACGGCACGCTAATTTTTGAAAATTATTCGTTTGCGGTTGCAAGTTTTCCTAAAAAAGTCGTAAATTTGCAAAGAAATAACAAAACCAAAATATACTATTAAAGATGAGATTAATTATAGAAGCCGATTATGAGAACTTGTCTCAATGGGCAGCCAATCATGTGATAGAACGAATCAATGCCGCTAATCCTACTCCGGAGCATCCATTTGTGCTAGGATTACCTACCGGATCGTCTCCTGAAGGCATGTACGCAGCATTGGTCAAAGCGAACAAAGAAGGACGCGTTTCGTTCAAGAATGTTGTGACATTCAATATGGATGAGTATGTCGGACTACCCGAGAATCACCCTGAAAGCTACCATTCGTTTATGGCTCGCAACCTGTTTGACCATATCGATATCAACCCTAAGAACGTTCATATCCTCAATGGTAATGCCGAAGACCTCAAAGCAGAGTGTGCTCATTACGAGCAAATGATCGAAGAGGCAGGTGGTATCGATCTGTTTATCGGTGGTATTGGCCCTGACGGACATATTGCTTTCAATGAGCCAGGATCCAGTTTGACAAGTCGTACACGTGAGAAAACCCTTACCACGGATACCATCATAGCCAACTCGCGTTTCTTTGACAATGATGTAAACAAGGTTCCTAAGTATGCCTTGACCGTCGGCGTGGGTACCGTGATGGACGCTCGTGAGGTGATGATTCTTGTTAATGGCCACCACAAAGCAAGCGCATTGCAAGCTGCAGTGGAAGGCGCCGTAACCCAATGGTGGACTATCTCTGCCCTTCAGATGCATCAGCACGGTATCATCGTGGCAGATGAGGCAGCGTGTGAGAACCTCCGCGTGGGCACGTATCGTTACTTCAAAGACATAGAGAAGAACAATCTCTAAAACAATTGCCTCTTCTAAGCATGTCGGAAGAGGCTTTTATCGTTAAACAACTATTATAACAACCATAAGACAATGAGACTAAATCTAAGTTCACAGATTGCATTTAAGAAAGTGCCAGAAGAATTCTTCCGTCCTCGTACAGCCGTGGAGCGTTCTGAGATGACTCGCCGAGAGAAGATTCCAACCGACATTTTCCCCAAAATGGAAGAAGGTGCGATGGCCATTGCAGATGCCATTGAGAAGACTATCAAGCAGAAAGACAACGAAGGACGTATGTGTGTGCTGGGTTTGGGTACAGGTTCATCACTCACACCGATATACGAAGAGCTTGTCCGTCGTTATGAAGTAGGCAAACTTAGTTTCCATAACGTTATCGTATTCAACGCTTACGAGTACTATCCATTGAAGTCGAGCGATGCCAATAGTTGTATTCTTCAACTCAAGAGCCGCTTGCTTGACAAGGTGGACATAGCTGCACAAAACATATTCACGCCCGATGCAACAATCAGCCAAGAGTATGTGACCAATTATTGTCGCCAGTATGAGGAACGTATCAGTTCGGTTGGTGGCATCGATATCATGCTTTTGGGAGTTGGCCGAATGGGTAATATTGCTACAAACGAACCTGGTTCCAGCCTCACATCAGCTGCCCGAATGATCCTTCTGGACGCTGTGGCACGTGAGGAAATGTCGTTGAGCTACGCATCTCAGGATTTGGTTCCTCCTTGTAGCATCACCCTTGGTGTCTCTTCGATACTCAATGCACGTAAGATCTACCTCACGGCATGGGGTGAGGACAAAGCTCACATCATCCAGCAGACCGTTGAGGGCCATGTGACCGATGCCATTCCTGCTTCGTTCTTGCAGACACACAACGATGCGCACGTAGTTGTTGACTTGGCTGCGGCAAGCCAACTCACTCGTATCGTTCACCCTTGGCTTGTGACCTCATGCGAGTGGAACGACAAACTGGTACGTGCCGCACTTACATGGCTTTGCCAAGTGACTAAGAAACCTATCTTGAAGCTCACCAATAAGGACTATAACGAGAACGGATTGGGCGAATTGCTCGCCAAGTTTGGTTCGGCTTACAATGCCAATATCAAGATCTTTAACGACCTTCAGCACACCATTACCGGTTGGCCAGGTGGCAAACCCAATGCCGACGATAGCAATCGCCCTGAGCGTGCGTTGCCTTATCCCAAGCGTGTCATCGTCTTCTCACCGCACCCCGATGACGATGTGATCTCAATGGGTGGTACCATTCGCCGCTTGGTACAGCAAGGTCACGATGTGCACGTGGCTTACGAGACCTCTGGTAACATTGCTGTGGGCGATGAAGAGGTAACGCGTTTCATGCACTTTATCAATGGTTTCAATCAGCTTTTTGATGAAAACAAGGACGAAGTGATCAAGAACAAATACCAGGAGATAAAGAGCTTCTTGGCCAAAAAGAAGGAAGGCGATGTTGATACACGCGATATCTTAACCGTGAAGGGACTGATCCGTCGTGGTGAAGCGCGTACCGCATGTACGTTCAACCAGATTCCGTTGGACCATGTTCACTTCCTTGACTTGCCATTCTACGAGTCGGGTAAGGTGGAAAAGTTCCCAATGTCAGAGAAAGACGTTGAGATTGTACGCGAACTGATTGCCAAAGTGAAACCACATCAGATCTATGTGGCAGGCGACCTAGCCGATCCTCATGGCACACACCGCAAGTGTACCGATGCCGTTCTTGCCGCTATCGACCTCGAGAAAGACGCCAATGCCGAATGGTTGAAAGACTGTCGCATCTGGATGTACCGTGGCGCATGGGCTGAATGGGAGATTGAGAACATCGAGATGTGTGTACCGATGAGCCCTGAAGAGCTCCGTGCTAAGCGTAACGCCATCTTGAAGCATCAGAGTCAGATGGAAAGCGCACCCTTCTTGGGTAACGATGAGCGCCTGTTCTGGCAACGTGCAGAGGATCGCAACCGCTCTACTGCTCAGCTCTATGATAGCTTAGGCTTGGCTTGCTACGAAGCAATGGAAGCTTTCGTAGAATATAAACCGATGTAAAATCAACTGATCATAACGTTAAAAGGTTGAAATACAATGTGTGTAAGCAGTTGTGTTTCAACCTTTTTTCGTAACTTTGCTGCCGAACTATGAAGTCGGCTATAATACAATTCATCAAAACTTGGACGCTCCCCTTGGCGATGGCAGTGGGAGCAATCATCTATCTGCTTTTTGCTTTCTTCCCTCCTTTGGATGAGATGGGAGAGGGACTCGAACCTTTCTTTACCGCCATCCTTCCGTTGTTTATGTTTCTCATCCTCTTTGTCACGTTCTGCAAGGTGGATTATCAGAAACTTATTCCTGTGCCTTGGCACTTCTGGGTCGGTGTGTTCCAGGTGGTGTTTGTGTGGATCTTGGTAGGTCTGATCTTGGTGTGCCATCTCAAAGGCGAAAGCCTAATATTGGTAGAATCGATCCTTACTTGTATTATTGGACCCTGTGCAGCCGCAGCCGCCGTTGTCACACAGAAGCTAGGAGGCAGTCTTGAAGAGATGACCACCTACACGTTCTTATCCAACTGTATCTGTGCCGCGCTCATCCCGATATGCTTCCCGATGATAGATACGGGTAGCCACTTCTCGTTTTGGTCAGCGTTCGTTACCATCCTATATGAGGTAAGCATCGTCTTGCTAGTGCCCATGTTCCTTGCCTACATCGTGAAACATGCCAAGATCCTACGCCGATTCTATCATTGGGTCATCAGTTTCGACAATTTAGGCTTTTACCTTTGGTGCTTCTCGTTGATGATAGTCACCGGCACCACCGTGAAGAACATCGTTCACGCCCAGTCGTCCGTGTGGTTCTTGCTTGTCATAGCCTTCATGGGATTGATACTTTGCATCATCCAGTTTGCCGTTGGACGATATGTGGGTCACTTCTTCCACCGCAATATGGAAGCCGGTCAAGCCTTAGGACAGAAGAACACCGCCTTTGCCATCTGGATAGCCATCACCTATCTCAATCCTTTAGCGTCCGTCGGACCAGGCTGTTACATCCTTTGGCAGAACATCATCAATAGCATTGAGATATGGCTCAAAGCCAAACACGATAGTAAAACCAACACTCCAACCAAATGAAACGTGCGCTTCTGCATATCATCCCGTTGCTGATGCTCACCCCGTTTGCAGCCGTAGCGCAAACGAACGATAACAAAGTGACGTCAGGCATGAAACCCGATGTCATGCCCAAGCCCTTGCGCCCCGAGCACCATAATCCTCATCCAGCCACCTTCTTTGATAAGCCTCTCAATGCGGAAGCGTCTTCCACGGGTTCTCTTGCGGCAGATACCGCTCATCAAGTGATTCTCTTGATAGGCGACTCCATGACCGACGGACTGGGTCATATCTTTGTAGATTATGCGGCTGAAAACCATTATGAGCTACACACCGTGGTGTGGTATGGTAGCCGAACCGACCATTGGGCCAAGCGTGGCGACCTAGAGTATCACATCAACCGCGTCCATCCCACGTTCATTGTCCTTTGTCTGGGAACCAATGACCTCGGTTTCTACGACTTCAACCGCCGCCAGCAGTGGATACAAGACATAATAAATAAGGTGGGCGACATCCCCTTTGTCTGGATAGGCCCCCTTCCTTGGGCTAAGATACGCAACCGCAACCTTGTAGGAATCATACGCGACTGTGTGGGGGAGAAACGTTTCTTCGATAGCAGCAATATCAGTTGTCCGCGTGCTGACGGTATTCATCCCACCCTTGGCGGTGCTAAGGTGTGGATGAACAAGATAGCCCAATGGTTAAGCAACCCCGATAAGACGCTTCATCCGATACAGATGAATCCGCCCACGCGCACGGTTCGGTTTGTTGCCGATGAGAAACACACACCCAAATACAAAGGTCGCCCCGCGATATACTAGTCGTTCCTATATCTATTCTCAATCGATTGAGCCCATAGGTAGAACATAAAGATAAAGACGTAGAACACCCCTAAATCAACAGATATAAAAATAATGTGCATCAATTGAGACGCAATCGCCTTTCAATTGATGCACATTTGTTTTCTGTTAGGGTATGCCTGTACCATCTAAGGCGTAGGCACAACACCCGATTCTTTTACTGAGCCAACTTTGTATCTTCTTCTAAAGTGCTCTTGTCCTCGTTCTTAACCTTTGTAGCAAGGATGAAGTATATGATCAGGGCGATGTAAGCCACCAGTGAGAGGGCTTCTGACCAATGGTTGCTCCACCACTGAGAGTAGTCGAACTCAATACCGCCAAACTTCAATAGAGCCGAAACCACACCCATCAAAGCGCCACCAGCGATGAAACCACTAGCTAGCAATGTGCCCATTTCGCCGCGAGCCTTGTTCACTGCAGCATCCTTTGAGCGTGTTGTGATGTACCAGTTGACAGCGCCACCGACCAACAATGGCAAGTTGAGCTCGATAGGGATAAACATACCTAAGGCAAACGCCAAAGCCGGAATCTTGCAACGGTCCAGGATCAGAGCCAGCACAGCGCCGATGCCATAGAGCAACCAAGGTGCACCTTGACCGTTCATCAGCGGAGCAATCACTGCTGCCATTGCGTGCGCTTGTGGTGCTGCCAAGGTATCGTTCTTGAAACCATAGGTCTTGTTGAGCAATATCATCACACCTGCAACGGTAGCCGCTGAAACGATAGTACCTAGAAACTTCCATGTCTCTTGCTTCTTAGGAGTGGTACCAAGCCAGTAACCTATCTTGAGGTCGGTGATGAATGAGCCCGCCATAGATAACGCGGTACATACCACGCCACCCATCAAGAGTGCAGCAAGCATACCCACCTTGCCGTTCAGACCTACGGCCACCATCACTACGGAAGCCAAGATCAGCGTCATCAGCGTCATACCCGATACAGGGTTAGAACCCACGATGGCGATGGCGTTGGCTGCCACGGTGGTGAAAAGGAAGGCGATGACTGCCACAAGCAAGATTGCCACCACTGCGTGAAGGAGGTTACACTCCATCACACCAAAGTAGAAGAACAGGAAGGTGACAAGCAATGTCAACGTCGAACCGATGGCGATGATCTTGAAGGCGATGTCGCGCTGGGTGCGTTCCACCTTGTCTGGGCCAGCACCCTTGCCGCCCATCTCGCGTGCAGCTAGACCCACAGCGCTCTTGATGATACCCCAGCTCTTGATGATACCGATGATACCAGCCATAGCGATGCCGCCGATACCGATGGAACGAGCATAGTTCTTAAAGATCTCTTCTGCCGTCATAGCACCTACCGCCTGTGTGATGGTAGGATCCCACTGGTTCAGCACCGTGTCAGGGAAGACCAGTGCCATGCCAGGAACAATCAGCCACCATACGCATAGCGAACCTAGGCAGATGATGAAGGCATATTTCAGGCCGATGATATAACCCAGTCCGAACACGGCAGCGCCAGTATTGATCTTACATACCAGCTTGGCTTTCTCAGCTAAGGTCTCGCCCCAGCCTATCATACGGCTTGTGACGTTCTCGTTCCACCATCCGAAGGTAGACACGATGAAGTCGTATAGACCACCCACCAGACCAGCGATGAGCAATGGCTTAGCCTGACTGCCGCCTTTCTCACCTGATACCAGCACCTGTGTGGTAGCGGTAGCTTCAGGGAAAGGATACTTGCCGTGCATGTCTTTCACAAAGTACTTGCGGAAAGGAATCAAGAACAGGATACCCAAGATGCCACCGAGCGCAGCTGCGATAAAGATCTTTAGGAAGTCGGCTTGCAAGTCTAGCATATAGATTGCAGGCATGACAAAGATGCCACCGGCTACGATAGCACCTGAGCAAGCGCCGATACTCTGGATGATGACGTTCTCACCTAGGGCGTTCTTGCGCTTGGTAGCGGATGAGAGACCTATGGCAATGATAGCGATAGGGATGGCTGCTTCAAAGACCTGTCCTACCTTTAGTCCTAGGTAAGCGGCTGCGGCAGAGAACACCACCACCATGACCAGACCCCAAATGACCGACCATGCGCTCACCTCGGGGTACACTTTGTTGGGCTTCATCACGGGTTCGTAACTCTCGCCCGCCTCGAGCTCACGAAAGGCGTTCTCGGGCAACTCGATGTTTTTGTTTTCGTTATTCTCCATAAGTAATAATGGTTTATTTCTTGTTATTTCGTATTGTTATCTGATACCGACGATGATGAGCTGCTCTTCGTCCACTCTGAACCTCACGTCTCTACCCATGAAGCTCATCCCATAGACGCGGTCGCTGCTGTGATGATAGTGGGGGCGTGGGTCTAGCGCCAATGTCTTCTGCAAGGCAAGCGTGTCCGTCGGTCCAAATGGGTTGTTTACGCCCGCTTCCCACGTCACTTCCAACTCCTTCCATTGGCTCTGATCCGTAAAACCACCAGTGGCTTCGGGATGACAGTCGGCATAGGGTAGGTAGGGTTTGACGTCATATATGGGTGTCTGATCCATCAGATCGGCACCCGATACCTCTATCTCGTTGTCATGTATCGCCTCAATCTTGACACACGACAGCCCTAGCGGATTGGGGCGGAAGGGTGAACGAGTGGCAAACACACCTAGGCGCTCGTTGCCACCTAGTCGTGGTGGACGCACCGTGGGGTGGCTTTTGCCTCTGTTGGCAGAAAACTCCCAGATGATCCATAGGTGGGTGAACGACTCTAAGCCGCGCAGCATGTCGCTCTCGAAGCGTTCGGTATCAAACTGGATAGTACCTCTTAGCGTATCCACCAGACCGCTTTGTCGGGGGATACCAAACTTTGTGGAGAAGGGTGAACGAAAATGAGCTATGGGTTCTATCGTCATGCCTTAGATGTTTTGGGCTCGTTGCATTATTCGGCACCTACTTCCTCTACCTTCGGAGCGGGTGTTGATGTTGCTGAAGAACCGCTCTCGCTGCTTGGAACGTCAGCTGCAGGCTCGCCTTCAGCCTTTAGCTCCTCGTCCGTATGCTTCACCACGGCTTTCATACTGCTGTTTTGCCGGCCACGGATACTATTATAAATCTTCGTTGCTTCCTCCTTTTCGCTCGCGTCGGCAGAGTCGTTGGCGATGGTATCGGTGCTTAACGTGTCAAAGACCACTGCGTTCTTGTCAGCCAAAGTGGTGTCTGGCTCTAGATAACCAGGCGTTCTCAAGAATTCGGGGTCGTTGGCGTGATTGGTATAATAGATAAATCCGAAAACCATCAGTAGCAATGTTCCTATGATGCTATAGCCAATGGTGACCTTATTGAGCTTCGGATCAGGTTCTCCTTTGCCTTTCAATGGTGCGCCACATTGGGTACAAAACTTTTCTTTTTTATC
The DNA here is from genome assembly GCA_963654235.1 of Bacteroidaceae bacterium. Taxonomy (GTDB): domain Bacteria; phylum Bacteroidota; class Bacteroidia; order Bacteroidales; family Bacteroidaceae; genus Prevotella. The sequence continues at coordinate 38,175 of CAVJZR010000018.1, forward strand.
GTTTTCGGTATTGCATTTAGGACATTTCATGCCGTAATATTTTTGTTTTTGTAAGTTGCAAAGTTATGATTTTCCACTTGAAAAAGCAAATTTACGTTTATCTATTTCCACATTTCCTAATTATTTATATTCTATACCGACCCATCATAGAGCCGAACGGGAATGGTTCTACATCCCAGTGCGTGCAACCATAGAGGGTTGCGTGCTGATAGATGAAGCTCATTCTGCGTGACCTTCGTGGGGTAGATGCCTATCTGAAAGTGCGCTCTTTCATGCCCATCTCGGTCCTTTGATCAGGTCATATAGGCTCGATGATGTGGTGAAAAGGCTGCTATTGAAATAGAAAATAATTTATTTTTTGGTGAAAATCAATTTATTTTTCCTCATAAATTAATTTATTTTTCCATCTCATAGCGCCTTTGCTGGCTCTTATAACGAATGGTTTGACGCTTCAAAGGAGCACCTCTTGAGAGCCGAGATTCCTCTAATAGCTTCTCCGCTTCATGTCTGCGAATGTGGAGAATATAAAAAAAAGGTGCTGCACGGACCTTTCTCAGATGTTAAAGGTCTATGCAGCACCTAGTGGAGGAAGTGTTATCTAACTATTACTTTGTTAAGATTGCGGTCCAACCGCCACCCGGAGCTAGATTGATGGTGAGGTGATCACCATTGATACGCATCTTAGAGTGGGTATAGTCGGTGGCTTCGCGATCAGCGTTAGGGCCATCGGCAAAGACGTCTGCGTTCCATCCCTCAACGTTCAACTGGTCTAGCTTGAGGTCGATATTCTTGTGTTCGTCCCAGTTGCCCAGTACGCCTACATACCACACATCGCCCTTTCTGCGTGCCACGGCAACATATTTGCCCATCTCGCCAGCCAGCGGAAGGGTCTCGTCCCATGTCGTTGGTATCTTAGCAAGGAAGTCGGTACATTCCTGTTCCTTCATATACTTGGTGGGCGAGTCGGCTAGCATCTGCAGCGGAGCATAGAAAACGGTGTACATAGCCATCTGGTGTACACGGGTGCCTTGGCTCATAGGATGGTCATTGTTGCCATAGAACTGTGATTGCACGGCGTTGCTCATTGTGCCCGGCGTGTAGTCCATTGGACCAACGAGGTTGCGGAGGAACGGAATCAGACAGTCGTAGGCGGGCTGATCGTGTAGCGGTTTGCCATTGACCAATGGTTCCCACTTTGAGTTTTCTAGACCTTTCACGCCCTCAAAGTTGAGGATGTTAGGATAAGCAAACTGGATTCCGAAGGGCTTCAAGCCGTGGAGGTCTAGCAGCAGATGATGTTTGGCAGCACATTGAGCCACCTCATAAGCCGACTGGATGGCTATCTGGTCATCGCGATCGAAGAAGTCGACCTTGAATCCCTTTACACCCATCTGCTGATAGTGGCTCATGACCTCGTCCATCTTAGCTGTACCGCGTTGTGTCAGGTTGCGCCAGGATGACCAAAGGATGATGCCTACATTCTTGCCTTTGGCATAATCCACAATCTGCTTGAGGTCTAGCGTCTTGGCATCGCTTAGCGTCAGCAGGTCTTCGCTATCGCTCCAGCCTTCGTCTATCACGAGATATTCCAGGTGATTGGCTGCGGCAAAGTCGGTATAGTACTTATAGGTCTCGGTGTTGATGCCTGCGCGGAAGTCTACACCACTGATATTCCAGTTGTTCCACCACTCCCATGCAGCCTTGCCGGGCTTGATCCATGAGGTGTCAGCGATGCGAGAAGCGGGTGACAACCATTCGCAGATGTTGTTACCGATGAGGTCAATGTCGCGGTTCACGGTGAGCACGATGCGCCAAGGCAGGGTGGTCACGTCCTTTGCGATGTCAGCGGAGCGCTTGGTAGGCATGATGTTGAGGCGGCTGAATCCTCCCACCTTTGTTTCAAGAGGTAGGGTAGGGAAGGCAGCTTCGAGGTTGTTGCCCTGCTTGTGAAGCAAGTACATACCCGGATAGTTTTCCAGTCCGGCTTCAAGGATGACCGCCTTCTTCTGTTGAGGCAGCGAGATGGCAGCTGGTGTCATGAAGATAGAATCCTTATAGAGATCTTGCAGCTTCTGAACATCATAGTAAGCTTCGAACGAATGGCTCCAGTGCTCACCTCCACGGTTGTCGTTCACGTAAGGCGCATAACACGTATAGTTGTCCGCAAAGCGGAAGTCGGCTTGCTCGCTGTGCACCACGTTGCTACCTTTCTTGTTGATTACAAATCGGTAGCAAGCAGCTCCGTTGTTGTAAGCTCTAAACTCCACCTTGTAGTCCTTGCCTGCAACGACACACTCGGTGTAGCTCTTGTCGTCGTTGTCTTTAGATAGATGGGTGACGGGTTTGCTCTTTTGGCAGTTGAGGTTGCTACCCAAGGTCTGCGATTTGTTGCCCAAGGTCATGTTGAGCGATAGAGCTGATGGCGTGAGCACAACGGTCTCTCCGCTGGTGATGCTCCATGTTAGCTCCTTGTCCGTGTTGAGCGTCACGGTTACTTGCTTGTTGGGCGAGTGGAATGAGATGCTTCCGGCTGACAGCGTGAGGCTGACCAGCAACAACATCGTCGTGATAAATTGTCTCATATCGGTTGTTTTGGTTATTGATTAGGATTGTTTGAATGTCTCTTAGTATTGCAAAGATATGAAATTCCGTGATTTATTGCAAATAAAAAGGGCCGACAGTTGTTGCTCTGTCAGCCCATTGATTAGATAGTATTCAATATTGATTGAAAAGTGAATGTCTGCTGTTGTGATCTGCTTCCTTATGAGCTAGATCCCTTACACATTGCGGAAGGTGATGGCTTTGCCATCGCTATCGATCAAGATAGCCGACTGCGTGCTTACCGTTCCGGCTAGGATGGCCTTAGAAAGGTCGTTGAGCACATACCGCTGGATGGCTCGCTTCACAGGACGAGCACCAAACTCGGGATCGTAACCCAATGTTCCGAGGCGTTCTATGGCTGCGTCGCTCCATTCTAGGGTGTATCCTTGCTCCTTGATCATGTCTCTGACCTTTTCCAGTTGCAGACGCACGATGCTGCTGATCTGCTCCTTCGATAGTGGCAGGAACATGATAGTTTCGTCAATACGGTTGAGGAACTCGGGACGGATGGTCTTCTTCAGCATCTCCATCACCTGATTCTTGGTTTGCTCAATCACCTCTTCGTTGTTGTCCTTATTGAGGAGTTGCATCTGCTGTTGGATATATTGAGAACCCAGATTGGATGTCATGATGATGATGGTGTTCTTAAAGTTGACCGTTCTACCTTTGTTGTCGGTCAGACGACCGTCGTCCAGCACTTGCAGAAGGATATTGAACACATCCGGATGCGCCTTCTCTATCTCGTCAAACAGCACCACGCTGTATGGCTTACGTCTTACCGCTTCGGTGAGTTGACCACCTTCGTCGTATCCGACGTACCCCGGAGGCGCACCGATCAGACGTGAGACGCTAAACTTCTCTTGGTATTCGCTCATGTCTATTCGGGTCATCATCGTCTCGTCATTGAACAGATAGTCGGCCAAAGCCTTAGCTAGCTCGGTCTTACCCGTGCCGGTTGTGCCTAGGAAGATGAACGATGCGATAGGACGTTTCGGGTCCTGCAGACCAGCTCTTGACCTACGCACGGCATCTGCTACGGCGTTGATGGCTTCGTCTTGTCCCACCACACGCTTGTGCAACTCGGCTTCTAGGTTCAGTAGCTTCTCACGTTCGCTCTGTAACATACGTGTCACGGGGATGCCCGTCCAGCGGCTCACCACCTCAGCTATGTCATCTGCGGTCACCTCTTCGCGTACCAAGGCTTCCCCTTCCTGGGTGCTCTTGAGCTGCTCTTGGGTGGCTTTGATGTCCTGCTCTAGCTGTTGCAGACGACCATATCTGATCTCAGCCACTAGCTGATAGTTGCCTTCGCGCTCGGCACGCTCGGCTTCAAACTTCAGATTCTCTATCGTCTGCTTGTCCTGCTGAATCTTGTTCACTAGGTCCTTCTGTGCTTGCCATTGTGCTCTGAAACCCTTCACCTTCTCCTCAAGGTCGGCTATCTCCTTCTCTAGCACGGCGAGCTTGCCCTTGGCGGCATTGCTCTCCAAGGCGCTATCGGACGAAGCTTCACGCTTGACCGACTCGCGCTCAATCTCTTTCTGCTTCAAGAGTCGCTCCATCTCGTCTAGCTCTTCAGGCACCGAGTCGTGTTCCATGCGCAGTTTGGCGGCAGCCTCATCCATCAAGTCGATGGCTTTGTCCGGTAAGAATCGGTCGCTGATGTATCTCTCGGAAAGCTGGACGGCGGCGATACAGGCGTTGTCCTGGATACGCACCTTATGATGGTTCTCGTAACGTTCCTTTAAGCCACGCAGAATGGATATTGCGTCGGTCTCATCGGGTTCGTTGACCATGACTGTTTGGAAACGGCGTTCCAACGCTTTGTCCTTTTCAAAATACTTCTGATACTCGTTCAGCGTCGTGGCACCGATGGCTCTGAGTTCGCCACGAGCCAAAGCGGGTTTGAGAATGTTAGCGGCGTCCATTGCTCCTTCGCCACCACCGGCACCCACCAAGGTGTGAATCTCGTCTATGAACAGGATGATGTCACCCTCGGCTTGGGTTACTTCCTTGATCACCGACTTGAGTCGCTCTTCAAATTCGCCCTTATATTTGGCTCCGGCAACCAGTGCGCCCATGTCAAGCGAGTAGAGACGCTTGTCCTTCAGGTTCTCCGGCACGTCGCCTTTGACGATGCGTTCGGCTAAGCCTTCAACGATTGCGGTCTTACCTGTACCCGGTTCGCCTATCAATATAGGGTTGTTCTTGGTACGACGAGATAGGATCTGCAGCACTCTTCTGATTTCGTCGTCACGTCCGATTACCGGATCCAGTTTGCCATTGCGTGCCCTCTCGATGAGGTTGGTGGCATATTTCTCTAGCGATTGGTAGTTGTCGTCACCGCTTTGCGACTTCACGCTTTGACCCTGACGTAGCTCGTTGATAGCCAGTGTGAGGTCTTTCTCGTTGCATCCCGCGTCTTTCAGCAGTCTGGAAGCAGTGCTGTTGACCTTGAAGATAGCAAGGAGTAGTATCTCAATGCTTACAAACTCGTCGTTCTTTCGCTTGGCTTCTTCCTGTGCTTTGAGCAAAACCTGGTTGCTCTCGTTGGACAGATAAGGCTCGCCACCGCTCACTCGGGGCAGATGCGCCACCTCGTTGTCAATGGCACGTTGCACGGCGTCCTTGTTGATGCCCATCTTCTGGAAGACGAAAGTGGTCACATCGTTGCCTTTCTGCACCACGCCCGCTAAGAGATGTACCGGTTCGATGGCTTGCTGACCATGCTGTTGCGCAATGTTAATAGCGCTCTGTATGGCTTCTTGTGTCTTAATCGTAAACTTATCGAATGTCATATTTATAGCTCCTTTCCTTTTATGAGTTTTTATTCTACATTCATTCACGCAAACGATATGCCTTTCCCATGTTGCAGACAGATTGACATTAAGGCTGACTATTTGACACTTTATTTCCTTTTACCTATATATATAAAGAACGAAAGGTCACCGACAGACGAGTGTCGATGACCTTTCGGGGGTGTTATGAAGAACTATCTTGGGTGTTTATAGCTCTTGGAGATAGTGCTGTGCGTCCAGTGCGGCTTTGCATCCGGTGCCTGCAGCCACGATAGCTTGGCGGTAAGTGGGGTTGCAAACGTCACCTGCGGCAAACACACCTTCAACGCTTGTGTGCTGCGTATTGGCTTTGGTGCGGATAAATCCCATCTCGTCTAGCTCCAGTTGGCCATTGAGGAAGGCGGTGTTAGGCTTATGACCGATGGCTAGGAAGAAGCCATCGATAGGCAGATCGTAGCGTGTCTCGTCGGCTTCGCCTTTGCGTTTCACGAGATGCATGCCCTCTACGCCATTCTCGCCGAATAGTCCGATGGCGTTATGCTCAAAGAGAATCTCAATGTTTTCAGCCTCTCGCACACGCTTCTGCATGATCTCTGAAGCACGAAGATAGGGTTTGCGTACCACTAGGTAGACCTTCTTGCAGAGGTTGGATAGGTAGAGCGCGTCCTCACAAGCGGTGTCGCCACCACCCACTACGGCTGTAACCTTCTTGCGATAGAAGAAGCCGTCACAGGTAGCACAAGCTGAAACGCCTTCGCCACGATACTTCTCTTCATCGGCTAAGCCTAGGTATTTGGCTGACGCACCAGTGGCTACGATCACTGCATCGGCGGTGATGGTGTGCTTGTCATCGGTGGTAAAGACAAAGGGACGCTTGGTTAAGTCTACCTCAACAATCTCGCCATCGCGGATCTCGGCATCGAATCGCTCGGCTTGCTCTCTGAATTCCATCATCATCTGGCTAGCATCCACACCTTGGGGATAGCCTGGGAAGTTTTCCACGATGGTGGTTTGGGTGAGTTGGCCACCAGTCTGCATACCGCAATAGAGTACGGGTTTGAGGTTGGCACGACCAGCATAGAGGGCAGCTGTGTAACCTGCGGGACCGCTACCGATGATGAGCAGCTTTACGTGCTCGGGCGTTTGAACAGTTGTATTCTCGGTCATAGTAATATGATTTTGGGAAAAATTGCCGTTGCCTTGTATGATACAAAACAACGGCAATCCTATAGGTGAATATTAATCTAAACGATTGGATATTAGAGCAGCGCCTCGATCTCTTGCGCAATCTCGTCCATACTCTTGGTAGGCTCAAAGCGTGCAACAACCTGTCCCTTCTTGTTTACGAGGAACTTGGTGAAGTTCCATTTGATGTCGGCGCTCTCCTTATAGTTAGGATCAGCCTCGCTCAGCATCTTATCAAGAACGGGGTAGAGTGGGTGCGCTTCGTCCCAACCTGCAAATCCCTTCTGTTCTTTGAGGAACTTGTATAGTGGGTCAGCGTCATCACCATTGACTTTGATCTTCTTGAAACGTGGAAATTCTGTACCGTATGTCAGTTTACAAAAGTTATGGATGCTCTCGTCAGTGCCTGGTGCTTGTTGGCCAAACTGGTTGCAAGGAAAGTCTAAGACCTCAAAACCTTGTGAGTGGTACTTTTCATAGAGTTGTTCCATCTCCTCATACTGAGGTGTGAAACCACATTTAATAGCAGTGTTGACAATCAGTAAAACCTCATTAGAATATTCTTTGAGGGATACCATCGATCCTCTTCTGTCCTTAACAGAAAATTCGTAAACAGTTCTCATCTGTATGTAAACCTATTTTTTGAATAAGAAAATTATGGTGCAAAAGTACAAATTATATTTTGAAAAGTTTGCGATTTGAACCTAAAAGAGTTAATTTTGCAACTAATCCAAACGTAAAATCAAGCTTTCTGCGTTACAAATTTGATTTAGGTCAAAGATCGAAATAGGGATTTCACCTCTTTATATAGGGAAACGTCCTGTGGCTAACGAGGCTTAAAAACGTAATTTTGCATCATTAACAACTAATAACATTAACTATAATGAAACGAACAACCAAACTTTTAGCAATACTTGCATTGGTCCTTGCGCCTATGGCGATGACCAGTTGCGATGACGAACCTGGACCTTGGGATCAGCCTAACCAGTGGCAATGGTATGATGATTATAACGGATATCATTGGAATAACAATTATAATAATGAGTATAACTCCCAAGATCAGACACTGCTTCAAGAAGCACAAACGCTTTGCGGCGAATGGGAAGGTACGATGCAGTATACCTATACCGATGAGCAAACGTCTAAGCGAGTGACTGAGGAGTATAATACCAACATGAAGTTCTTCCAGTATAACTCATCATCCAGTTCGCTAACAGGTGAAGGTGTTGAGGTAGATTACCTGCCAAGTGACCCCACACAGTCACAGACACTTGACTTCTCGTGGGCTGTAGATGAGAAGACGGGCGATATATACATCAAGTATAAGCGTTCGGGCACTACCTTCGTGATGGATGCCGACAGCAAGGACCACGGCTTCTTGCTAGGTTTAGAGAACAACAATTCAACCAATGACGTCTTCTTTGGTTGGATGATTGGTACGTCAAACGTTGACGATGTGATCTACATCGACCTAGAACGTGTGAACACTAACGCTAAGGGCGCTCTTGGAGTAAGCACCAATGTTGTGGCTCAGAAGCCTTTCGGATGCTATGCTCGTAGCGTTGCCAACCAGCCAACCACAACCGTTAAGCGCATTCACAAGCAATAAATGTCATGTGGTAAGCGCCCTTGTGGATAGCGCAATATAGGCTAACATAATAAAAGAGGAGAACCGCCGTGGTGCGATTCTCCTCTTTTGCATCTCTATAAACCGGTGATTGGTGGCTTGGCGAAGGCGTGCCGAATCGCTAAGCCTACTTTTATTTAAGGCACATATATCGTGGATAATGTTGTGCTCATGTGAAAATTATTCTATAACTTTGCTCCTATGAAACTCAGATTTGCGATACATTATGTAGCAGCATGGGGTCAAAGCCTAAGTGTGCAGATCGTTTTTAAACGTCGAGATGGGAAGCAACACACGGTGAATGTGCCGTTGACCACCCTCGATGGCGATTTATGGTCAGCCGAAACGTCTCAGCGCAACTCTCCTCGCTGCCCTTATATAGATTTCACCTATCGTTACCAAGTGATCGGCGATAACCATTCCGTGATACGTAACGAATGGAATCTCCATCCCCGAAGGTATGCTTTTCATGATGATAAGACCTATGTCTTTGATGATATATGGCGCGATAAGCCTCTTCAGTATTATCTCTTAACGCAAGCTTATGCCACTTGGCACGGCCTTTCGAGACCCCATGAGGCGCAGCCATCTGCTCTAGCGCAAGCTGATAAGCAAATGCCGCTATTCCGCAAAACGCTTTTCTTTCGTGTCTTAGCGCCTCAGCTCAAGGCGGGAGAGTCGTTGGCGTTGCTCGGTAATCATCCTATCCTTGGCGATTGGAATCCCCAACGCTATCTGCCGATGCACAAGACGGGGCAGTGCGAATGGATGTTGACGGTCAATGTGAACAATGTGGCGCAATCATTGGCGTACAAATACGTGGTGGTACGTGACGAAGACCATTCGTTGGTGCGTTGGGAACAAGGCGATAATCGCATGGCCGACTGCCAAAACCTTGTCGATAGCGAGGTGCTAGTGCAGCATGGCGACGTCACAAGGCTCTCTGATGACCAATGGCACGGCGCTGGTGTGAGCGTGAATGTCCTTTCTCTACGATCGGAAAAGAACTTCGGGGTGGGCGACTTCGGCAGTTTGATGCAACTCCTACAATGGTCTACGCAGGTGGGCATGGCTCTGTTGCAGACCACAACGTTGCAAGATGTGTGCAAAAGCATCACCCTTCAACCCTCAAATCCCTTCGCCGTGGTGTCAGCTTATGCGCTGAATCCACTCTTAATGGACTTGGAAGCATTGGGCCTTTTGGCTGATGAAACCAAGATGAACACCTTCTTGCGTCAACGTCGTGAACTGAATGCTTCGCCAAAAATCGACTTTGAGGCTGTGGCGCGTGTCAAGGAAGCGTACATCAGAGAACGTTTCGCAGAGGAAGGGGAGGCTTGCTTGGCCTCTAAAGCGTTTCAATCGTTTTACAATCAGCACGCTACTTGGCTCCGCGTGTATGCTGTATATAAGGCTTTACGTATTCATGAGAAGCTCGATGGAGCGTTATCAGATTCAGAAAAGGCTTATAGTCCACAACTGATTGACCGCCTCACGGCTGACGATTCGCCCCTTGCGTCTGATGTGCAATGGGTTTATTATGTGCAATATCATCTCTATGAGCAACTGCACAAGGTCAGCCAATATGCCCGCAAGCATCATATCGCCTTGATGATGACACTCCCTTACGGCTATCATCGCTGCTCTGTGGAGGTGTGGCAGCATCCCGAGTCCTTTGATAGACGCTTCGTGCTTGGCGAGCAACCCTCTTATGACAATCCGCAAGGCGTCAAATCCTCCTTGCCCTTGCTGGTTCGGCCCATCCAACCACAATCCCAAGAAGCGTTTGACGGCTGGCGTCGACAACAGTTGGCGCATTGGTCAACCTTCGTAGACGCCGTTCAGTTGGAGCATATTGATAATTATTTCACCTCTTGGGCGATTCCGCAAGAAGCCACGCAAAGCACGATGGGTGTGTATCGACCCTCGTTGCCGATGCATGAAGACGAACTGCAGTGTGGCTTAGTCGACTTTAATAAGAAACTATATCGCCTACCTTTCATCAATGATGATACCATTCAGCAACTCTTTGGCATCCATTCGGCCTACACCAAGGAGCATTATCTCACTGCTCACGCATACGGATTGTATACGCTCCGAGATGAGGTGAGCAACCAACAAGCCATTGAGGCATACTTTAAAGGTAAAAACGATGAAAACAGTCAGTGGATAAAGAATGGTCTAGAACAGTTGTGCGCCAATCGGTTGTTTGTCTCTGACCTTGACAATCCGCAATGGGTGCATCCTCGTTTGGCTGGTAATCACACGTTGTTCTTCCATTTGCTTAACAACGAAGAGCAACAAGCGTACCTCGGATTAAGTCATTCCTACTTCCATCGACGCTATGAAACTTACTGGAAGCAATGCGGAACGCAGACCCTTGACAACCTCTTGGCTGATACCAACCTCTTAGTGGTGGTGGATAACCCCACCGCTGAGCTATCGCCGGCTATGGAAGAAGTGGTCACTAAACAACGTTTGCTGCCCGTGTCTATGCAGTTGCGCCAACGCGGATACGACGGCGAGTTTGGTTATCTAGAACAAAACACCTATCAAACGATGGATGTCCTCACCACGCCAAGCACCCTAACGCTACACCAATGGTGGGAGGCTAATCCCCATCGGACGCAGCGTTTCGCCCTCACCAAGCTTCAGAAGGAAGGTAGTATCTCCCGAAGGCTCTCACCAATGTTGGCTGAAGAACTGGTTAGGCGACATCTCTTCTCACCCTCTATGTTGTGTGTGTTGTCCTTGAGTGATTGGTTAGCGATGGACAATCAGATGTCATTTGAAGGCCATAACACCACATCTTCTCTTTCAAATCTTGAGGATGAGCGTGACATATGGACTGCCCGAGCTGCCACTTCGCTTGAGACGTTGATGCAAGCTAAGCCCTTTAACAATAAATTGGCGTCCTTGCTTGTGATGAGCAGACGTGCCATGAACCCCAACGATTGACCCTTCTATAAGGTAGAAAGATTATAATTCATTAATGATAACAACCAATGAAAGAATTTGAAACTTATGTGTTTGACCTTGATGGCACGCTATTGAGTACGTTGGAAGATCTTGCCAATAGCACCAATTATGCTTTGCGATGGGCTGGAATGCCTGAGCGAACGCTTGAGGAGATACGTATGTTTGTGGGAAATGGTGTACGTAAACTGATGGAACGTGCCATTCCCGACGGGGCAGCTAACCCGAAGTTTGATGAAACGTTTGCTACATTCCGTCAGCATTACATGGAACACAACCTTGACAACACCTCTCCGTATCCTGGTATCATGGATATGCTCACCACGTTGAAGCATCGCGGCAAGCACCTGGCTATCGTAAGCAATAAGTTTTATGCTGCTACGCAAGATTTGGCGCGCCACTTCTTCCCTGGCTTGATAGATGTTGCGATAGGCGAAAGGGAGACCATCCGTAAGAAACCAGCTCCTGACACGGTTCTTGAAGCGCTCCGTCAGTTGGGCGTAGAGAAGGAAGGGGCAGTCTATATCGGTGATAGCGATGTGGATATCGATACGGCTCGTAACGTGGGTATCCCTTGCGTGAGTGTGCTGTGGGGCTTCCGTGACCGCCAATTCCTCCTTGACCATGGCGCAACGACGCTTATCAGTAGTCCTGCCGAACTGTTGTAAAGAAACAATATAAGCTGATGGCGAAACGAATATAAGGCTGAATGTATCACAATGTGTACACTGAGGTCTTCTATTCGTTTCGCTTTTCTTGTTTGATAACCCCAATGTTTTGGATTTGTTTTCTAATCGCCACTCTGTAATAAGAAACATTGTAGATTTCTGAAACGCTTCCATGGTGATGTCTTGAAAACAAAAAGAGCAACTCAAACGATGTTGAATTACTCTTTAAGCGGTGCGTACGAGATTCGAACTCGTGACCTCCTGCGTGACAGGCAGGCATTCT
>CAVJZR010000019.1:0-49103 GCA_963654235.1 Bacteroidaceae bacterium
TAAGTAAAACCCTCATAACCATGTGTGACTCCGCTGGGATTCAAACCCGGAACCTCTTGATCCGTAGTCAAGTGCTCTATTCAGTTGAGCTACGGAGCCAATCAGCAACCATTGTTCTGAATTGCGAGTGCAAAGGTACAGCAAATTATTTAATCCACCAAATCTTTCGAAGAGTTTTTTCGATTTTTGTTGAAAAAAGTATGCTCGACTCGCTTTCAGAGGGCTTTTGTCACCATCGGGAGACTTTTCTGAAATAAGGTTTTTATTCTTTATCAGTATATCAAAGAGCTCAGCGACACCTTTCTCTAATAGTTTTTATAGGGCAAAGGAGGGGCTGATACTGTTTTTGTTGACCAAGAGCTATATGAGGTTTTACCTTTATTAATTGCCCTCTAAAGGGCTAAAACAAATCCGCTGCCTAACAATGGTCATGTAGTGGCAACGGATCTGTGTATGATGAGAAGGTGTCAGACCGAAGCATGGCACCTTCTTTAGATAGCTTGTTAGAACTCAGCGTTCTTTGGCGTACGTGGGAAAGGTATCACGTCACGAATGTTCTGCATACCTGTCACGAAGAGGATAAGACGTTCAAATCCCAATCCGAATCCTGCGTGAGGGCATGAGCCATACTTACGTGTGTCTAGGTACCAGCTATAAGTGCTCTCCTTCATACCGCGTGCCTCAATCTCTGCCACGAGCTTGTCAAGGTTCTCCTCACGAACAGAGCCGCCGATAATCTCACCAATGCGTGGGAAGAGCACGTCGGTGCCCTGCATGGTCTTGCCATCGGGGTTCTTCTTCATATAGAACGCCTTGATCTCGCTAGGATAATCGGTCATGATCACTGGGCGCTTGAAGTGTTCCTCCACCAAGAAACGCTCGTGCTCGCTGGCCAAATCCATTCCCCAACCAGTGACAGGGAACTCAAACTTATGTCCGTTACGTTCTGCCTCTTGAAGGATATTGATACCCTCAGTGTATGGCAAGCGTACAAACTTCTCCTTGACCACTGACTCGAGAGTCTGCAACAAGGTCTTGTCAATCATCTTGTTGAGGAACTCCAAGTCGTCATGGCAGTTGTCCAATGCCCACTGCACACAGTATTTGATGAAGTCTTCCTCAAGATCCATGAGCTCAGTCTGGTCCATAAAGGCAACCTCAGGCTCAATCATCCAGAACTCAGCGAGGTGGCGTGGCGTGTTGCTGTTCTCTGCACGAAACGTAGGACCGAAGGTATAGATGGCTCCGAGAGCTGTTGCGCCGAGCTCACCTTCGAGCTGTCCACTCACGGTAAGGTTGGTTTTCTTTCCAAAGAAGTCGTGACTATAGTCTACCTCGCCCGTCTTTGCTACACGATCAAGGTCGAGCGTGGTCACCTGGAACATATCACCAGCACCCTCGCAGTCGCTTGCTGTGGTGAGAGGTGTATGGAAATAGTAGAAGCCATGGTCATGGAAATACTTGTGAACAGCTATCGCCATATTATGACGGATGCGGAACACGGCTCCGAAAGTATTGGTACGAAGACGCAGATGGGCGTACTTGCGCATATATTCGAAGCTCTGACCCTTCTTCTGCATAGGATAATCGTTGGGGCAGAGACCATAAATCTCGATCTCTTTGCAGCTCACCTCAGAGGTCTGACCCTTGCCTTGGCTCTCTACGAGTGTACCAACGGCACTGATACAAGCACCTGTGGTGATGCTCTTGAGGGTGTCGGCATCCATCGTTGAAGGATCGATAACCAACTGGATGTTCTTAATCGTAGAACCATCGTTGAGCGCGATGAAGTCAACGGCTTTGCTACTGCGATGGGAACGAACCCATCCTTTCACGTTGATATCTGTTCCATAGTCGGTGCTTTGCAAGGCATCAACCACTTTTGTTCTCTTCATAATGATATCTAATGATGTTGAATACGTTGTAATAGTTTATTCGAAGGCACCCATGCGGAGCATGTCTACCTCTTGTTCTGTAAGGAATCGCCAGTCACCACGACGCAGATTCTTCTTTGTCAGACCCGCAAACTGCACGCGATCGAGCTTCACCACACGATAGCCAAGGCTTTCGAAGATACGGCGAACGATACGGTTCTTACCGCTGTGAATCTCTATTCCCACCTGCTTCTCGTCTTTGGTATCAGCATAAGAGATAGCGTCTGCATGCACCTCGCCGTCCTCTAGCTCGATACCATCAGAGATCTGCTGGAGATCATGAGCCGTAACGGGTTTGTCAAGGAACACGTGATATACCTTCTTCTTAAGGAACTTAGGATGTGTGAGTTTGCTGGCAAGGTCGCCATCATTGGTCAGAAGCAACACACCCGTGGTGTTACGGTCAAGTCGACCCACTGGATAGATGCGCTCAGGGCAGACATTGCGTACAAGGTCCATAACGGTCTTGCGCTGCTGTGGATCGTCGCTTGTGGTGACATAATCCTTTGGCTTGTTGAGCAACACATAGACTTTCTTCTCCAACTGTACGAGTTGGTCATTAAACTTAACCTCGTCAGTACGAAGCACCTTGCTTCCGAGTTCGGTCACTACCTCACCATTGACAGTCACATGGCCTGCCTGGATGTGCTCATCGGCTTCACGACGAGAGCATACACCAGCATTAGCAAGGTACTTGTTCAAGCGCAAAGGCTCGTTGGGATCAATGTTATCTTCCTTATATTCGATGCGTTTCTTGAGCGAATATTTAGCATTTGGATCATAATCGGGTGTGCGTTTGCGGAATCCGCCTTGGTTATATCCACCGCGTTGCTGACCATATCCGCCACGCTGCTGGCCGTAACCGCCGCGTTGCTGACCATAGCCACCACGTTGCTGACCATATCCGCCACGGTTATAGCTATGATAACCGCCTTGCTGACGAGGCTGATAGCCGCCTTGTTCGCCATCTTCGGCATTGTAACGAGGACGATAGCTGCTTTGCTGACGAGGCTGGTAACCGCCCTGTTCGCCGTCACCGGCATTGTAACGAGGACGATAGCCACCTTGCTGGCGGGGCTGGTAACCACCCTGTTCGCCGTCACCGGCATTGTAACGAGGACGATAGCCACCTTGCTGACGGGGCTGGTAACCACCCTGTTCGCCATCACCGGCATTGTAACGAGGACGATAGCCACCTTGCTGACGGGGCTGATAACCGTCACGGCTCTGATATCCGCCACGGCTATTATATCTTGGGCGATACCCTGGGGTGCGTTGCTGCGCTCCCGTACCTTGCTGCAATCCAGCGCCAAAGCCCTCGGGACGGAATCCGCCTTGGTCAGAGCTGTTGCTGCGATCAGAGCTATAAGCACGCTGTGTGTGGATGCGTGGACGCTGCGAACGGCGTGGTGAGTAGTCGCTTTGATAGTCTTTGTTTGACTCAGCAGATGAGTAGCCCTCACGGCTATGCTCACTCTGCATTCCTGTTAAATCCTGCTTGTTGTCTAATTCTTCTGTCATAATCTTATAATGTCTAAAGTTAACACCTGGCCTCACGGCCATTTACAGTCTCGGTAATTTGTGATGAGTGTTTTGTTTGTTTGTATTTGTAGTTGTATTTATATATTTTTTATTAGTTAGACGTTCATAGGCTAAACGTTATGATCACATTCCTGTGTAGTTGTGTGGTGTGATAGCCATCAGCTCCGCTTTGACTTCATCGCTTACATTGAGTGTGTTGACAAACTCATGTATCGTTTCGGCGGTCATCTGCTGATTGGTTCTGGTAAGTGCTTTGAGTGCTTCGTAAGGATGGGGATAAGCCTCACGACGCAGAATGGTTTGGATAGCTTCAGCCACTACAGCCCAAGTGTTGTCTAGATCGGCGCTAATCTTCTCTTCGTTAAGGATGAGCTTGCGCAGTCCTTTGAGCGTGCTCTGGATGGCAATGATGCCGTGTGCCAATGGCATACCTACGTTACGCAGAACGGTGGAGTCGGTCAGGTCACGCTGAAGACGACTGATGGGCAGTTTGCTAGCCAAGAACTGTAGATAAGCGTTGGCTATTCCGAGGTTGCCCTCGCTGTTCTCATAGTCGATGGGGTTCACCTTATGAGGCATGGCGCTTGATCCCACTTCGCCTTTCTTAATCTTTTGCTTAAAATATTCCATGGAGATATACATCCAGAAGTCGCGATCAAGGTCAATGAGGATGGTGTTGATGCGGCGCAAAGCATCAAAGATAGAACCTAAATGGTCATAGTTGCTGATCTGTGTGGTCCATTGCTCGCGTTCCAAACCGAGTTTCTCACTGACAAAACGATTGCCGAATGCACGCCAATCATAGGATGGATAGGCTACGTGATGCGCGTTGAAGTTGCCCGTTGCACCACCAAACTTAGCGGTGTACTTGCATTGCTTGAGTGAAGCGAGCTGCTCATTGAGGCGATAAACATATACCATGATCTCCTTTCCTAGGCGTGTGGGCGATGCTGGCTGGCCGTGTGTCTTAGCCAGCATAGGCACGTCTTTCCACTCATCGGCATAGGTTTGCAGTTGGGCAATGAGTTCCTCCACTTGTGGGTAGTACACATTCTCCATTGCTTCCTTAAGCATCAGAGGTGTACTGGTATTGTTAATGTCTTGTGAGGTGAGTCCGAAGTGGATGAACTCCTTATAGGAATCCAATCCTCCAATGGCATCAAACTGTTCCTTGAGGAAGTATTCTACCGCTTTAACATCATGGTTGGTTACCTTCTCGATGTCTTTCACGCGTGCTGCATCCTCTTCGGTGAAGTTGCGATAGATATCACGCAAACGTTCGAAAAGGCTGTGATCGAATGTTGCAAGCTGCGGCAAAGGAAGTTCCACAAGCGTAATGAAGTATTCCACCTCTACGCGTACACGGTAACGGATCAATGCAAACTCAGAAAAATAATCGCCTAAGGGCTCTGTCTTACCTCTATAACGCCCATCTACGGGCGATATGGCTGTCAACGTATCAAGATTCATATTCTATAGAATTTTACCTTTGCAAAGGTAATATTTAATATTGAACGCACAACTACAAAATAGGGATTATTTTCAAAAAGGTTAGGTTAAAAACACAAAAATCCCCGCAACTCTCCGAAAAGAATCACGGGGAAACACCCCTAGTGGGCGTTGACGGATTCGAACCGCCGACCCTCTGCTTGTAAGGCAGATGCTCTAAACCAGCTGAGCTAAACGCCCTTGCTTTCCTTAAGCGAGTGCAAAGGTATTACTTTATTTTTATCCCACCAAACTTTCGAGCAACTTTTTTCAAAAAAATATTATCCGTCGGTCTTCAGCTGACGCACCATAGGGGCATTAAAAAAGCCCGACTCGGTTAAGAGCCAGGCTTTTATTATGTTAAGACGATATATTATTCAGCAATCTGAACAGTTGCACGACGGTTGAAAGAGATAGGAGACAATGTGTCTACGCCACCCTTACCAACGGTAGTGATCTTGCTTGAAGATACACCCATCTTCTGGATCTCGTTAGCAACGGTGTTAGCGCGCTGCTCAGAGAGCCACTGGTTGTGCTTAGCTGAACCTGTTGCGCTGTCTGCATAACCGGTAACGAGGATGTTACGATCGTTGTCCTGAGCAAACTTAGCAATAGCTTGAACGTTTACGAGGTCCTTCTTTGAAGCGATGTTGGTCTTGTCGAGGTTGAAGAATACAGACACAGGAGTGGTCACGAGGTCGTGGATAGCCTGGTTGGTATTCTCTACTGGCTTCTGGTTAGCCAATGCATCGCGGAGACGAGCGTTCTCTGCTTCAGCGTCACGAAGCTTTGCGTTGAGAGCATCGAGAGCTGCTTGATGCTGTGCGTTGATAGCGTCTACATCAGGAACTGCGCTCCAAGTAGCCTTACCAAGGTTGTAAGTCAAACCTACTTCAGCATAGAGGTAGTTGTCATGGCAATCCCAACCGCGGTTACCAACAGATGCAATATCTACACCGTCAGCATCGCCTTCTTGACGATTCCATCCCACTTCAACGTTAACAGCAACCTTACGGCTTACGTGGAACTCATTCAACAAACCAACGCTGAGCTGCATACCATAGAGGTTATGAGTCATTGAGCGAGTCATACCTGCACCTGCGAAAGGAATCAGATCCCATACACGCTTTGGATTGTAACCAAGAACCATGTTGCTAACATTGAAGAGAACCTGCTCATTCAATGTCCAGAACTTGTTGCAAGTGCTCTTGTTTCCTTCGTAAACGGTCTTACCCCAGATACCCTGGAGCTTTGTACGGAGACCGAGGCCTGGTGTGAACCACTTACCAATGGCAACTGCTGCACCTGGATTTGAACGGAATTTCTCGAATGGGCTTGTAGAGTTGTTAGAACTATGCTCCTGACCAGAATACCATACGTTCCAGTTTGCGCCAGCCTGAATGAACCAATTGCTCCAGAAAGAGTTAGTGGCTACACTGTGCTGCAGAACGGGTGTCTCGTCCTGAGCGAAGCCGGTAAGAGACATACCGGCCAAAGCCAATACCATAAATAGCTTTTTCATAACTTAGTTTATTTAATAATCAAAAATTCATTTAATCGTTCTTACAAGAACGTTTCTATATTCTGCGCAAAGGTACGAATATTTTTCAAAGCGCACCATATTATTTTTAAAAAACTGATTTATTCTTAAAAAAAATCTAATTCTGCCCCCACTTTGACACGTCCACGTACCAATCAAGCGAACATTTGTTCAATATCTTTCTGTGAAAGGATAGCCACAATGGTCTTTCCATCAGGTGTATAGTTGACGTTCTCGCAAGCGAAAAGGTCGTTAACCAGGGTTTCCATCTCGTCATTGTTGAGCACCTGACCTTGCGGAATGGCGGCTTGACTAGCCATGGTGAGCGCCAATGACTGATCCACCTTTTCCTTTAGCGATGTCTCTTGACTGTCCACATTGACTACCATCTGCTGAATGAGGTTGGGGATGTTCAATCCTTCTAGTCCGGCGGGTATGCCATTGACCACCCAAGAATCATCTCCTGTGATCTGAATATCAAATCCCAAGGCTTCCAACTCAGGGAGGACAGCAGGCAAAACGGGCAACTCAGCTGGCGCAAAGGTCACCGTTTCGGGGAAGAGCATGCTTTGCGTGACCGATTTCCGATTGGCCAACATCAGGATATACCTTTCATATAATACGCGCACGTGCGCGCGATGCTGGTCGATAAGCATCAGTCCCGACTTCATGGATGTCATGATATAAGAGCCTTTATACTGATAATGGGTAGGCGACTTATCCTCTATCTTATTCTCAACAGGTGGCGTTTGCAGGTCGATAGCCGACTGGAAGATATCCTGACTGGGCGTTGCAGCTGGGCGTTCCTGCCCCAATCCCTCATAGAGCGCATCCCAATTCTGAGGCACACGAGGCTGAGAAGGTTGATGAGAAGGCGTTTCGTTGAACGGATTATACTGGGTATTGATCTCCACTTGAGGTGCTGAGGTGAACGGATCAGCGTTGAAAAGAGGAATGTCGGGTTGTTGTTCCGATTCGAAATCGATTGCGGGCACACTGCTAAACATCCCCACCGCCTCTTTGACGGCAGCCATGAGCATCTGCCAGATGGTTTGTTCGTTCTCAAACTTAATCTCCGTCTTGGTGGGATGGATATTCACATCGATATCCTCGGGGGCCACTTCGAAGTATAGGAAGTAAGGTACTTGCGTCCCAACGGGTATCATTCGGTCAAACGCAGTGAGCACCGCCTTATGGAAATAAGCGTGTTTCATATACCTGCCGTTGACAAAGAAGTACTGAAGCGGTGTCTTCTTCTTAGCCGACTCGGGCTTACCCACAAATCCTTTCAGTTTGCAAAGCGTGGTATCGACGTCCACCGGGAGCAGATCTTTGTCTATACGCTTACCAAAGATGTCCACGATGCGCTTGTGCATGTTGGCTTTCGGGAGATCGAACACCTCGGTGTTGTTGCTATGTAGGGTAAAATGGATCTCAGGATAGACCAACGCGATGCGCTCAAAAGCCGTCAAGATATTGTTCAGTTCGGTAGCGTTCGACTTGAGAAATTTCCTTCGCGCAGGCACATTATAGAACAGATTCTCCACCAGGAAGTTGGTTCCTTGTGGACAAGAGCATGGTTCTTGACCTTGAAACTTAGATCCGGCAATGGTCAGATGCGTACCCAGTTCGTCGTCTTGCATACGCGTCTTGAGTTCAACCTGTGCCACCGCAGCAATCGAAGCCAACGCTTCGCCACGGAAGCCCATCGTGTGCAAGGAGAACAAATCGTCAGCACGGCGTATCTTAGACGTGGCATGGCGCTCGAAGGAGAGGCGCGCGTCAGTCTCAGACATACCCTTTCCGTCATCGATAACCTGTATGGCGGTACGTCCCGAATCGGTTACGAGCACATGAATCGTTGATGCGTTGGCATCAACGGCGTTTTCTACGAGTTCTTTAATCACCGAAGCGGGGCGCTGAATCACCTCACCTGCAGCAATCTGATTAGCCACGCTATCGGGCAACAACTGGATAATATCTGACATGGATAAAGGTTTGACGATTTGATATGAGGGGTTGGATGATGTTGTATTATAAGTAACAGTAGAGCCACACGAGTCCGAGGACCAACAAGACTGGCGCGATGAGATAAGCGATCCATGAGAGTGGCACCTTATGACGTTTGGGTCGACTGAACGTGATGGGCTTGTGTTCAGCAGAAGCTTGCCTCTTCTCACGCCATTCCTTCCGCTCTTCCACATAGATATACCTATGATGGAAGCCCCGTGGCTTGGGTTCTTTAAACCAATTGCCTATCATCGCGTTATAAGATTATAATCTATTGACATACGTTCATTGCCATCTTTCTGCCCCACCCTTATTCGGTGTGGATGCGTTGACGAGGTGGCAATGCTCGCATACGATACATCAACTTCTGATTGTCGGCCTTAGACACTCGTCTGAACACGTCGTCCTTGTCCACTGGACGAAGGTCAGCAAACCACGCAAAGTGGGGTAAGAACCGCTTATCTGCAGGTATCTGCGTCATAGGATAGAGCACACCGGAGGTCTTAGGCATCCAAATCTTTTCCAGGCGACGCTCCGGCGAGAGATACATCCGCATGGTATCCGTCTCGATATAGACCAGTCCGATCATCGTACTGTCCTTATCATCTATCGGATAGTAGACCGCCAGCACGTTGCCCACGGCATCTCCGCGTCTGATCTTGCCTTCCTCGAAGATGCCATGCATCCACTTGGACGACACTTGGTTATAATGTTCGTTGTCAGACATGAGCTCCACAGACATTGCATTGCCATAGACGAAGGCTTCACGGATAGTGGAATCATTCATAAAGGCGCGAATGGAGTCGCCCAAGAGTTGTCTATTGCCATTCCAAAGGATAGGATCGTCATAGAGCGTGGCGCACGAATCCTTGGTATTGGTTATCAATAGTCCGCAGACAGCCTGCACGTCGGTGCGATAAGCACGCACGTTGTCCACGCCATAGAGGTATCGGTAGACCGAATCGGTGTTGACATTGTAAGCGCGCATACGCACTGTGTCAGCATGAACATAGAGCGTATCCATGCCCTGAGAGAAGTCCTTGGCAAGCGGACCAGGCTTACCGCCAAATGCCAGAGCCGCTTCATCGGTGTAATAGCAGTGGGCAGCTTGGAAAGCGTTCTTGCTATGCTCATCGATATAGTCGACATTGCCATGCGCTTCACCATCGTGCGTCTTCTCATTATATATTAAGGTGTCACCCTTGATGGTGCGTTGGGTGCGCTTATCCACCACTACCACCTTGCCATAGCCGCGCATATCGCCCTGGTTGGCTTGATACACCACATGATCGCCGGTGATGGTGCGTTGGTTCTGATTGTCTACGATGTCCACATTGCCATCACCTTGCATATAACCCGTGTTGCTATTATAGCGCACATCCTGACCTTTGATGATACGGCGGTTGGCTTTATCATTAATGGTCACGCCGCCATGACCTTCCGACTCGCCCGTATGGTTATTGAACGAGATATCCGTGCCATCGATGTCACGCGTGGGCGAGGTGATGGTAGCGTGTCCCACGGTACGAGCCGAACCTGTAATCTGATTGAAGTATCCCTCCGTGGTGTGGATGGTACCGCCATCACTCATGCGCAGGGTAGACGTTCCGGTGACATGAACATCACCATTGTCCATATTGCCATTGGCTGCCGGTGTATGCACCTCGCGTATCTTACCGGTACGCGACAGCATCACGACGTTGCCATTAAAGTGGAAATCCTTGGTCTTCGTGTTATAATCGCCTTGATCCGCCATGATGGTGTTAACCCCAGCGACCAGTGTGCCGCGTCCACCGAAATAGTTTGCCACATCGCTACGGAGGTTATAGTCAAGGCTATCACACTTGAGCATCTTCCCAGGTTGGCGCACCAGCACATCCTTACGGGCTCTGAGCATCTGCGCCGACCCGTCATAGTAGGCCCTGTCGCAGTCGAGCGACACCCCATCGGGACGTCGCACGCGCACACTACCGAAGGCATTAAACTCGCCACGCTGCTCGTTGAGGTGTGCACTATCGCAGTTGAGAGTCATCCCATTGACCCTAAACTTCACCTTGCCTTTGACTACCACCACGTCAGGATTGGTCATCTGGTGGTGAGAGAGCACGTCGGCATGATCCAGATACACCTTCGTCTTCGGTTCGGTCTTGGGCTTTTGTTGTGCCCAAACCGCTTGCGAGGCAAAAAGTACAAATAGGCATAGAACCCATATCTGTAAGGTTCTATGCCCATAGTGTATTGTTTGTTGTGTGTGTGTGACTTTCATCGTTTCCATCCCTCGTACTTAAACTTGCAGTCAGCGTACCGAGGATTCATCCTTACATAGGTTTGTTTCACTTTCTTTACCACCCAGTCGTGTATCACCTTCTCACGTGCTTGTGCCAGCACCACTTCCTTCATGTCTTGGAAATCCTCGGTGATGGTAGCTCGGTGAGCGTCCACGCGTGAGGTAAGCTTAACGATCAGACAGGTGGTCTTGCCACGTTGGGTCACCATCTTGAATGGTGCAGAGATCTCACCCACCTTCATCGTGTCAACCACAGCTGCGATATCAGCAGGTAGCTCCTTCATGTGGAAGCGTGATGTACGCGATGTCTCGGTGGTGTTGACCAGCACACCATGGTTGTTCTTGGTGTCCTTATCATCTGAGAGATAAGAGGTAGCCTGTTCGAAGGTAAACTTATTGGCGCGGATATCGTTGGCGATAGAGTCGAGACGGAGCTCAGCGGCGGTGATCGCCTCATCAGACACCTTCGGTTTGAGGAGGATATGACGGCAGTTGACCTTATCACCGCGACGATCGATAAGCTGGATGATATGATAGCCAAACTCGGATTCTACGATCTTAGATACCTTACTAGGATCAGTGAGGTTGAATGCCACGGCTGCGAAAGCCTGATCGAGCATACCGCGACCCATGTATCCCAGTTCACCACCTTGTCGGGCGCTTCCCGGATCTTCTGAATAGAGACGTGCCAAGGTAGAGAATGAAGTCTCCTTCTTATTGACACGCTCAGTGAACTCACGTAAACGGTTCTTCACACGATTCACTTCCTCCACGTCAATCTTAGGATCTACGGTGAGAATCTGCACCTCCACGGTGGTAGGAATCTCAGGGATGCTATCCTTAGGGAGCTTGCGGAAATACTCGCGCACCTCAGAAGGTGACACGTCGATATCCTTCACAAGCGACTGTTGCATCTTCTGCACCAGTTGACGATCCTTATAATCGTCGTGCATATCTTGTCGGATCTGCGTCAGAGTCTTGTGTTGATACTCCTCCAGCTTCTCCTTTGACCCTCCGATCTGTGGGAGAGAGAGCCAGTAGTTGATCTGTTGATCCACACCTTGGTTGATCTCAGCCTCTGACACCTCGATACTGTCCAGTGCTGCTTGATGCAAGAAGAGCTTCTGCACGGCAATCTGTTCTGGAATCAAACACTCGGCATCACCATCCCATTTCATTCCTTCGGCTTCACCCTGAAGTTTCATCACTTCCACATCCGACTTGAGGATAGGTTCGTCACCCACCACCCATATCACCTCATCAACCACGCTCTGAGGGTTTACGGTTTGGGTGCTGTCTGCCGCGAGGGGCTGAGACATCGTATGATGGGTATTGGCATTGAGTGTAGCCACACCGAGGGCTGAAGCCAAAAGTAGTATTCCTGTCTTGATTTGATTCTTTTTCATATACCTTATTATAATAGGCGATTGCCGTTAGAGAACGTGTATGGGCACGTAGGGAGATTAGTGCTTATTGACCGTGGCGAGCACATCGCGGTTCACCACCACCTTATACTTCTTACGCAGAGCCTTCACCCACTGTTCTTCCATCTGTGTCTGATAGTCAGAGGTAACCTGTCCGCGCACGTCGTTCATCTCCTCTGGCTGTGAAAGCTTCTTTCCGTAAGTAGCGTCGTAAGGATATCCCTTGGTCTCGGTGACGGTCACGTCAGCACCAAACTCGTTCTTATCGATCAGTTGGTTATCACCTTTCTTGAAGATACCTTTCTCCACACGGATGCGAATCACACTATCGTTGTTGAATGTAGAACGCAGTTTCTCACCCCAGTCAGTGAAAGGCACACCCTTGATGCAGCTACGTACAGCTTCGATATCAGCCTTATCCTTTACGTGGTAAGCGATACCCTTGAAGCGAGGAGCGTCCCACTTGTATTCCTTGCGGTGCTTCTTAAAGTAAGCTGCGAGGGCAGCCTCATCCTTAGAAGCCTTGTTCCATACCTCACGGTTGCTGATCTCGAAGAGCAACAAGCCATCGTGGTACTCACGCACAAGGTTGGTCAGGTCGGGATCGTTAGCTTCGAGCTCAACCAGTTTCTTGTCGAGGATATCATCCTTGGTCACGTTGCCTGCCTTAGCAAGGCTATCGAGCTTCTCATTGATGATCTTCTCTCTGAATCCGCGCGCCTCGATAAACTTATGGATATCGTTCTTCAGTGAGTCGTAAGGATAGAAGTTTTGCTTACCGAGCAACTTGATGATGTGATAACCGAACGACGACTTCACGGGTTCGCTCACCTCACCCACGTTCAGACTGAACGCTTTGTCTTCAAACTCCTTTACTGTCTGACCGCGTGTGATCCATGGCAGCTCGCCGCCATCGCTTGCAGAGCCCTTGTCACCAGAGAATTTCTTTGCCAACTCAGCAAAGTCGGCACCCTTCTTGATGGCTTTATAGATCGAGTCGGCACGTAGCTGAACCGCCTGAGCTTCCGCTGCGGGAGCGTCTTGCTTCACATTTAGGAGGATGTGAGCCACGCGGAGCATACCGCCTTGGCCGTCGATGCGTTCCTGTGTCTGCTTATAGATCTTACGTGCTTCAGCTTCTACATCGTCGTCGTTGATCATTGACGGACGAATCTGCTGGTTGCGATAGCTAAGAAACTCTTTCTTGAACGATGACAACGTATCAAGGTGAGCGTCAAGAGCAGCTTGCACCTTGAGCTTGTAATTGATAAAGAGGTCAACATACTCGTTGACGGTCTTCTTGTCAATCACTCCATCAGAGTTGTTCTTATTGTATGAGTATTCAAATTCGGATCTGCTGACAGGCGTTCCATTGATAGTCATCAACGTGGGGTCGCTCTGTGCTTGAGCCATGGTGCTGCACAGCAGCATGGCAGACAATAAAACTTTGATTTTCATCTGAGTTATGATACATTTAAAGGCGTGTTCTGAAGATTCCACGCACTGTTAAACTTCTTTTGCTAACGAATTGCTCTTTGTGTCTTTGTTTGTTTCCGTCCGCCTTCTTCAGCTTTCTCTCTCTGTCGTATAACGTGCTATACACTTTCAAGAAGCAAGCCTAATCAGATCGGTTAGAACTCAAAAGCCATCAAAAGAGGCTATTATAATCCGATTTAAACGCCGTTCAGGAGTCACTGTGCATGATTCCTGAATGGCGTTCTATGTTATTCTTCTTTATTCAGGACGTGAATAGTTGGGCGCTTCGCTCGTGATGGTGATGTCATGAGGATGACTCTCAAGCACACCGGCATTGCTGATGCGGGTAAACTTAGCGCTGTGGAGGTTCTCAATGCTTGCTGCACCGCAGTAGCCCATACCTGAACGGAGACCACCTACGAGCTGATAGATCACCTCTTGTACCAGTCCTTTGTAAGGCACACGACCGGCGATGCCTTCTGGAACGAGCTTCTTAGCGTCAGCGATGTCGCTCTGGAAGTAGCGATCACGACTACCGTTCTTCTGCTCCATAGCCTCAAGCGAACCCATACCACGATAGGTCTTAAACTTACGACCGTTGAAGATGATGGTCTCACCCGGTGATTCCTCACAACCAGCTACAAGCGATCCAATCATCACACAGCTACCACCGGCAGCCAAAGCCTTCACCACGTCACCCGAATAGCGCAGACCACCATCAGCGATCAGAGGCACATCGGTATCCTTGAGGGCTGAGTAGACATCATATACGGCAGAGAGCTGAGGTACGCCAACACCTGCAACGACACGTGTGGTACAGATTGAGCCTGGACCGATACCCACCTTTACAGCGTCAGCACCATTGTCCACGAGATACTTAGCAGCCTCACCGGTAGCGATATTACCTACCACCACATCTACTTCAGGGAAGGAAGCCTTCACCTCATGAAGCTTTCCTATCACGCCAGCGCTATGTCCATGAGCGGTATCAATCACAATAGCGTCAACACCAGCCTTTACCAATGCCTCGGCACGCTGCAAGGTATCCTTGGTCACACCCACACCGGCTGCTACACGCAGACGACCCTTGCTGTCCTTACATGCCATTGGCTTATCCTTAGCCTTGGTGATATCTTTATATGTAATCAGTCCCACGAGGTGATTGTCCTTATCCACCACGGGGAGCTTCTCAATCTTGTGTTCTTGCAGAATCTGCGCAGCATCCGTGAGATCGGTCTGCTGATGTGTGGTAACAAGATTCTCAGAGGTCATCACTTCATCGATAGCCTTATCCAGACGACGCTCAAAGCGCAAGTCGCGGTTGGTCACAATGCCTACAAGATGATTGTCCTCATCTACCACGGGGATGCCACCGATGTGATAATCGTGCATCATAGCCAGCGCATCACGCACGGTCTTGCCACGCTTGATGGTGATAGGATTATAGATCATACCATTCTCGGCACGCTTAACGATCTCCACTTGTCGTGCTTGCTCCTCAATAGTCATGTTCTTATGAATCACACCGATACCACCTTCACGCGCTATAGCGATGGCCATAGCACCTTCAGTGACTGTATCCATTGCCGCGGTGACAAAGGGTACATTCAGCTCGATGTTACGAGAGAACTTGGTTTTCAACACTACCTCTTTGGGCAGAACTTCCGAATAAGCGGGAATGAGCAGGACGTCGTCGTAAGTTAAGCCGTCCATTACAATTTTATCTGCAACAAATGATGACATAATTGTACTTTAAAAATTTATTGCATGCAAATTTAGCAATAATTTTCGGATTAGCTATCATACCTTCTTTATAATGTCGTCTTTGTTAATGCTATTTAACGCAAATCAAGAACGCCTTACCGAGCATGCCGATATCTTTTGATTTTATTTGCTTTTCGGCGATATTCGGCAGCCTCTTTTCGGCTTCTCATAAAGCACCTTCAGACGTCCGTTTGCACCCAAAAAGGAAGCGCCAAAGAAGGTTTAATCTTCCTTTAAAGCCTATACGAAGGGATGGCACAAGCTTTTCTGTCTGCCAAGAGGAGCATGGATAGAAGGAAGATTAAATTAATTGTCATAGAAGAATAAATTATTTTTGATCAGAAATCAATTTATTTTTCATTCTCAGAACGGCTCTATCGGTGAATGAAAGTGCCATGAAGGAGATGTCAAACGGGCAGAATGGGCTTACCATCGAGCCTCAACAATACTTTTTTACCTTAAAAGTGGGGCGATTAGTACGATTTTAACCAATTCAGAAAAAAGACACTTTACTGACTTTGAAAGCCCCTCTTTTTAACGTAACTTTGTAGAAGAAGTGTGTGAACAACGCCAAAATATAAACCAAAATCATAATAACCTAAAATGAAGAAATTACTTAACATGATTGCGCCCTTGCTTATCAGTGCGTCCGTGTCTGCTCAGACGGCTACGGCACCACAGCTACGTGCCGACAACATTGACGAGGTACTGGCGGCAATGACGCTGGAAGAGAAAGCCCAACTGCTTGTAGGCGGTGGCAATGACGGATTTGTAGGCTCGGGTGCGATGCTCGGCCATCAGAAGAAGCTAGTTGCTGGTGCTGCCGGAACCACCGTAGGCATCCCTCGTCTGGGTATCCCCGAGACGGTGCTGACCGACGGTCCTGCCGGTGTACATATCGATGCGCACCGCGACGGCACCACTGAGACGTTCTTTGCCACAGGTTTCCCCGTGGGCACATGTCTTGCGTGTACATGGAACACCACCCTCGTCAAAGAGGTGGGCGCGGCTATCGGTAACGAAACGTTGGAGTATGGATGTGACGTGGTGCTGGGTCCGGGTATGAATATCCATCGTAACCCTCTCTGCGGACGCAACTTCGAGTACTACAGCGAGGATCCTATCGTGACGGGTATCATCGGTACCGCCATGGTGAATGGTATCCAGAGCCAAGGCGTGGGTGTGAGCGCAAAGCACTTTGCGGTCAACTCACAAGAGAGTCAGCGCACCCGTGTGAACGAAGAGGTCTCACCACGTGCCATCCGCGAGATCTATCTGCGTGGCTTTGAGAAGATGGTGCGTGAGGCTAAACCTTGGACGCTGATGTCGGCTTACAACAAGATCAACGGCACTTATTGCCAAGGCAACAAGGATCTGCTTACCACTGCGCTACGCAACGAATGGGGTTTTGATGGCATCGTGATGACCGACTGGATCGGAAAGCGTGCCGACCTGCCTACCGAACAGGAGGTAAGCGCAGGCAACGACCTCATGTGCCCGGGCTACCCAGCACAGGTAGAGGACATCGTCAAGGCGGTGAAGGAAGGCCGACTGGACATCAAGGATGTGGATCGCAACGTGAGAAACATGCTCTCATACATCGTCAAGACACCTCACTTCAAAGGATATAAGTTTAGCAACAAGCCCGATCTCAAGGCGCACGCTGCCATCACACGTCAGAGCGCTACCGAGGGCATGGTGCTGCTGAAGAACGATGACAACGCCCTACCTATCCGCGACCTTAAGACAGTGGCGCTGTTCGGTGTGAACAGCTACGACTTCTTCTCAGGCGGACTGGGTTCTGGTTGTGTGAACGTGCCTTACGTGGTGGATATGGTACAAGGTCTGAAGAACATCGGGGTAAATACCACTCCGCAGCTCACCGAGATCTATACCAACTATGTGAAGTATGCGAAAGCCAAACTCAAGGCTGACAAGAACCCAATGATGTGGTTCCTCGATCAAGGCCAGCCTAAGGTGGACGAGATAGAGATCTCAGAGCGTTGCGTGCAGCACGAGTTGCCACAGGCTGACGCTGCTATCATCACCATCGGACGTCAAGCCGGTGAGGGTATGGATCGTGAGGTGGAAGGCGAGTTCAACCTCAACGATAAGGAGAAAGCAATGATTGAGCGCGTGAGTGATGCGTTCCACGCTGCTGGCAAGAAGGTTATCGTGATCATCAACAGCGGTTCAGTGATGGAGACAGCGTCTTGGCGCGACCGCGTGGATGCCATCCTCGTAGCTTGGCAGCCTGGTGAAGAGGGCGGTAACAGTGTGGCTGACGTGCTCACCGGTAAGGCTAACCCTTCAGGCAAGCTCACGATGACTTGGCCTATCTCGGTCTATGACGTGCCTTCAACCAAGAACTTCCCACAAGAGATGGATATGTACACCTATCAGAACCTTGAGAGCTATGGTGCTGCTATCCCCGGCGTGGATGTCACCAAGCATGAGGAAGATATCTGGGTGGGCTACCGCTACTTTGACACCAACAACAAGAAGGTGGCTTATCCCTTCGGTTATGGTCTGTCTTACACCACCTTCGACTATAGCAAACCCACTGTACAGGTTAAGGGCAACAACGTTACCGTTACCGTTACGGTCAAGAACACGGGTAGCGTAGCCGGTAAGGAAGTGGCTCAGGTATATGTCAAAGCGCCTAAGGCCAGCTACGAGAAGCCAGCTAAGGAGCTCAAGAGCTTTGCTAAGACTCGTGAACTGAAGCCAGGCGAGAGCGAAACGCTGAAGATGACTATCCCTGTACGCGACTTGGCAAGCTTTGACCAGGATGGCAGTCAGTGGGTAACGGACGGCGGTACATATACCTTCCTCTTCGGAGCTAACGTGGAAGACATCCGTTGCCAGGCATCTGCTAAGGTGGCTGAGTATAAAGAAGCCGTGAACAAGGCTTTCTAAACATAGCCATTAGCACCAAAAAGCTCATCGGCCAGTGACGTTTAGGCCATTGACCGATGGGACACAAGAAATATTAAAACCCGTTATAAACAAGAAACCTGTCAGAGGTTAGACGGCAACAAGCGTTGCGCGACATTCCTTTGACAGGTTTCTTTTATATTATTCGGTGAGGGCTGAGCCGTCCAAAGGATGACTAATTGGCCATCTCAGAGAGAAACTTCACACGCACCAAGCGTATCTCTTCCTCGGTGTAATCCTCATCAAGCTCGTCCATAGCGGCATCGATATCGTCGGTATCGCTCTCCATGAAGTAGTCGTAGATGTCGTCTATCTGATCATCATCGTAGACATCTTCTAGGTAATAGTCTATATTGAGCTTGGTTCCGCTATATACAATCTCTTCAATCTTATCGAGTAGCTCGTCGAAGGAGAGTCCTTCAGCCGATGCAATATCGTCAAGAGAGAGTTTGCGATCGATGCTTTGGATGATCTTCACCTTCTGCATCGACTTCTTAGCGACGGTGCGCACACGAAATTCCTCGGGTCGGATGATGCCTTGTTCCTTACAGTGGCGCGCGATAAGCTCACAAAACGGTTGGCCATAGCGCTTTGCCTTACCCGCACCCACGCCTTGGATGTTCTGCAACTCCTGCTCAGTCATAGGATACATGGTGGCCATCTGCTCAAGCGACACGTCTTGGAACACCACATAAGGAGGCACATTCTTCTTGCGTGCCACATCCTGGCGGAGCGCCTTGAGCATGCTATAGAGCTCGGGATCGAGCACGCCGAATCCGCCTTCTGCGCCATCCTCAGCGACATCGTCCTTGAACTCGGTATCGAGAACCACCTGGAAGGGTTTGGGGTCTTTGATATATTGGCGGCCGGCAGCAGTAACCTTGAGCAAGCCATAGCTCTCCACGTCCTTGCGCAGATACCCTGCGAGGAGTGCCTGGCGTATCACGGGGTTCCAGATCTTGGGCATCTGATCGGAGCCAGAGCCAAACTCTTCAAGCTGGTCGTGCTTATGGAGCTTGATATCATCGGTGCCTCGTCCTTTGACAAAGTCGATGACATACTCTTGTTTGAAGTTTTCCTTCAGTGCTTTGACCGCCTTGAGCAGCACGAGCAAAGGCTGTTGGCCGTCTATGCGCTCCTTGGGGTGGAGACAGTTGTCGCACATTCCGCAATTGTCCTTGGGATACACTTCACCAAAATAGTGGAGCAACATCTTGCGGCGGCATACGGACGACTCAGCATAGGCAGCCGTTTCTTGGAGCAGTTGGCGTCCGATGTCCTGTTCGGCAACGGGCTTATTCTCCATAAACTTTTCCAGTTTCTTCAGGTCTTTGTACGAATAATAAGCGATACAAAGTCCTTCTTTGCCATCACGACCGGCACGACCCGTCTCTTGGTAATAGCCTTCCAAGCTCTTGGGGATGTCATAGTGGATGACAAAACGCACATCGGGTTTATCAATACCCATACCGAAGGCTATCGTGGCAACAATCACATCGATGCGCTCCATGAGGAAATCGTCCTGCGTCTTGGAACGTGTCTCCGAGTCGAGACCGGCATGATAGGGCGCCGCCTTGATATCATTGGCACGCAACACACCTGCCAGCTCTTCCACGTTCTTACGTGAGAGGCAGTAGATGATGCCGCTCTTACCCTGGTGTTCCTTGATAAACTTGACGATATCCTTATCTATCTCCTTGGTCTTAGGTTTGACGGCATAATATAGGTTGGGGCGATTGAACGAGCTTTTATACTCGGTAGCGTCATCGATACCAAGGCTTCGCTTGATGTCTGTACGCACCTTGTCAGTGGCGGTAGCCGTCAATGCGATGATGGGGGCGCTGCCTATCTCGTCCACCGCGTGACGTATCTTACGATATTCGGGGCGGAAGTCGTGTCCCCACTCAGAGATACAATGGGCTTCATCGATAGCATAGAAGCTGATCTTGACCGTCTTCAGAAACTCGATGTTCTCCTCTTTGTTGAGCGACTCGGGCGCGACATAGAGCAGTTTGGTGTGTCCGTTGATGATATCGTGCTTTACCTTGTCAACCTCGGCTTTCTTCAGAGAAGAGTTAAGGAAGTGGGCGACACCATCATTCTCGCTGATGCCGTTGATCACATCTACCTGATTCTTCATCAACGCAATCAGGGGCGACACCACAATGGCCGTGCCTTCCATGATAAGGGAGGGCAGTTGGTAGCAGAGACTCTTTCCACCGCCAGTCGGCATAAGCACAAAGGTGTCGTTGCCGTGCATGAGGTTGGTGATGATAGCCTCTTGGTCGCCTTTAAAATGATCAAATCCGAAATAGTGTTTCAGACTTTCCGTAAGATTAACTTCCTTTGTCATTATTGTTATTCTGGTGTAATTCGCACTTAGGTTGAGGTAATAGCAAAACGACCTTGAGGCAGAACGGATGTGCTGTCGCAAGGTCGGTAAGTATGGATTCTAAGCTGTTTCCAGCTTTTGGAGGTTCGACGACTTGTTGAGTTCGGCCTCAGCATAGTCGCGTGTGACTTTGAAGGTCTTCTTTTTCTGCCCAGGCAGTTCGAACATAGCGTTCTTGACCACTCCTTCTACGATAGAGCGTAAACCGCGTGCGCCAAGCTTATACTCGATGGCTTTGTCCACCATATAGTCGAGCGCGTCCTCGGTGAACGTGAGTTTGATTCCGTCCATCTCAAAGAGCTTGACATATTGCTTGACGATAGAGTTCTTAGGCTGTACCAAGATGCGGCGTAAAGCCTCACGATCAAGGGGCTTCAGATAGGTCAGGATAGGCAGACGACCGATGATTTCGGGTATCAATCCGAAGGACTTGAGGTCCTGTGGAAGGATATATTTCATCAGATCGTTCTTATCTACCTTAGCCGTGTTCTGCACAGAGTTGTATCCCACGACATGGGTATTGAGTCTTTGGGCAATCTTTCGTTCTATTCCGTCAAACGCTCCACCGCATATAAAGAGGATGTTCTTGGTGTTGACGTGGATGTAATCCTGGTCGGGATGCTTGCGTCCGCCCTTGGGTGGCACATTGACGATGGTGCCTTCGAGGAGCTTGAGCATACCTTGTTGCACGCCTTCGCCGCTCACGTCGCGTGTGATGCTGGGGTTATCGCTCTTGCGAGCTATCTTATCGATCTCATCTATGAACACGATGCCTTGCTCAGCGCGCGCCACATTGTAGTCGGCCACTTGCAGAAGGCGTGACAAGATGCTCTCTACGTCCTCGCCCACATAGCCGGCCTCGGTGAACACCGTGGCGTCAACGATGGTAAAAGGCACATCAAGCAGTTTGGCAATGGTACGAGCCAACAGGGTTTTACCTGTACCGGTAGAGCCCACCATGATGATGTTGCTCTTCTCGATCTCTACCCCATCCTCGTCTTCGGGCTGTAACAATCGTTTGTAATGATTGTACACGGCTACGGAAAGAGAGCGTTTGGCCTCATCTTGACCGATGATATACTCGTCAAGATAAGCCTTGATGTCTCTTGGCTTGGGCACCTCGGTCAGATTGGCAAGCTGATCCTTGGCTAGATCGGCTTCGAGGGCATCGTTCTGTTGTAGGATATTATAGGCTTGCTTTACGCAATCGTTGCAGATAAACCCAGTGAGGCCGGATAGCAAGAGTGATACTTCCGAATCGCTTCGACCGCAAAAGCTACATTTATTGGCTGCCACAGCTTACTCCTTTCTTGTTAATACCGCATCTATCATTCCGTACTCTTTGGCTTCAGCGGCTGTCATCCAATAGTTGCGATCACTGTCGTTCCACACCTTCTCATAGGTCTGATGTGAATGATTGGCAATGATGGTATAGAGTTCTTTCTTAAACTTCATGATCTCGCGAGCCTCTATCTCGATATCAGATGCCTGTCCCTGCACGCCACCAAGGGGTTGGTGAATCATCACGCGGCTATGTGTGAGGGCTGAGCGCTTGCCTTCGGTTCCTGAAACGAGAAGCACGGCGGCCATCGAAGCGGCCATACCGGTACAGATGGTTGCCACGTCGCTGGTGATAAACTGCATCGTATCATAGATGCCCAAGCCTGCGGTAACGCTTCCGCCGGGCGAGTTGATATAGATAGAAACGTCCTTACCGGGATCCACAGAGTCAAGATAGAGCAACTGCGCCTGCAAGGTGTTGGCGGTGTAATCGTCAATCTGGGTTCCCAAGAAGATGATACGATCCATCATCAAGCGTGAGAACACATCCATCTGCGTCACATTGAGCTGACGTTCCTCTAAGATATAAGGATTGAGATATTGTTGTTGAGCTTTAACAACATCATCGAGCACTTGTCCGTTCATGCCCAAATGCCCTGTGGCGAACTTTCTAAAGTCGTTCATGAGTAATCTTTCTTGTTTATATTATATAAAAGAAAAGAGGTTATCGAATCTCTTCTCCCTTTGTTTTAGCTCCCAAATGGCAGTCAGAAACGACGCCAAATAAGGTATTCTATCACAAAGTTAAGAAAAAATTCGGTAACCTCTATAAAATTAAGAACTATTTTTTCTAAAAATAGAACAGATTATTCGGTAACCAATTTGTTGAACTCGTCCAAAGTGATGGCTTTCTTGTTCAAGGTCACTACGTCCTTCAATGTAGCGGCAAGCTTCTTGTCAAGGCTTGCTTCTACCAAAGCGTCAACCTGTTGACGATTCTTAAGCATCTCTTCAGCATACTTCTCCACTACCTCATCAGGTACTTGAGCCATACCATACTGAGCAAATTGCATACGGGTGGTCATTACCGCTGCGTCCTTAAGATCTTTGTCATCAACCTTGATGCCATTAGCTTCAGCAAGCTGTTCCTTGATCAGATGCCATGTAAGCTCTTTGATGCTCTGGTCATAATTCTTGTCTACAAACTCCTGGCCCTTCTCCTGATTGTTCTGCAACATGATGCGCTTGAGCAATGCGTCAGGGTAAGTGAGCTCGCCAACCTTCTTCTCGCAGTAAGCGCGAAGGTCTTGGATGAAGCGGTAGTCAGCGTCCTGAACGAGCTGTTCGCTCACGCCTTCCTTGATAGCATTGCGGAAGCCAGCCTCGTCTTTGATACCAGAATCCTCGCCATAAACTTGGTTCCAGAGCTCTTGATTGTTTTCAGCTTTCACAAAGCGAGATACTTCTGCAAGATGATAAGAGAAGTTGCCCTTGTGCTCAGCTACCTGATCTTTCTCTATCTTGAGCAATGCTGCAATCTCTGCATCGCTTCCTTCGTATGCCAAAGATGGATTGAAGGTCAAGATTTCGCCAAGCTTTGCACCTTCGAAAATCTTCTTCTGATCTTCGTTCTTGAAGTAGGTAGGCATCATGATAGCACCTTCGATGGTCAAACCACCCTCAAGGGTGTTGCCATTCTCATCGAGCTCGCGGAGGTCGCCCTTAAGCATATCGCGCTCTGCGGGGTCGTAAGCCTCTACCTGATCGTAGTGGCCAGCACGATTCTGGAACATTTCCACCTGCTTATCGAGGAGGTCATCGTCCACCGTAATATCATAATAGTCGATTGTATCCTTATCGCTCAAGCTAGCATCAAACTCAGGTGCTACAGCGATGTCGAATTGGAAAGTATAAGGTGCAGCCTTCTCAAGATCTACAGGTTCTGCTCCTTCATGCTGCAAGGGTGTGCCAAGCATTGCGATATTGTTGTCAGCAACATACTTTTGGAGGTTTTCGCCAATAAGATTGTTGATTACATCCATCTTAACAGGTTGCTCATACTGACGCTTTACCAAGCTCATTGGTACTTGTCCTTGACGGAATCCAGGTACGTTAGCTTTCTTACGATACGCTTTAAGAGTCTTTTCTACATCTGCCTTATAGTCAGATTCCTCAACGACCAGCGTCAAAACGCCGTTTACTTTGTCGGGGTTTTCAAATGAAATATTCATTTTTTGTAGTTTTATTTTGTTTTTAATTTATTGTTCCCATGATTATTCTGTCACCAAAAGACGGTACACAAAATGGATTGCAAAGGTACTGATTTTTTGTATAAATACCTAATATATAAGGATATTTTTATTCCAAGGCAACTTATCCAAGACCCTCTTCGGCTTGTGCTGCGGCCTCCTGAGCTCGTTTGCGGTTGTCGATGGTCTGGAAATCTTTCTTCTGCAAGACGAAGTTGGTACCGAGATATTTCTCCTTCACAATCTTGTTGGATGCCAGTTCGTCCGGCGTTCCCTTGAAGAGGATACGTCCTTCGAAGAGCAGATAGGCGCGGTCGGTGATATTCAGGGTCTCGTGCACATTGTGGTCGGTTATCAATATGCCGATGTTACGAAACTTCAGTTGCCACACGATGTGCTGAATGTCCTCCACGGCGATTGGGTCGACACCGGCAAAGGGCTCGTCAAGCATGATAAACTTAGGATTGATGGCCAGGCATCGGGCAATCTCCGTACGTCGGCGCTCACCTCCGGAGAGACGATCGCCCATATTCTTGCGCACCTTATTGAGTCGGAACTCACTGATTAGGCTCTCCATCTTATCTAAACGCTGCTGGTGTGTGAGCTCCGTCTTTTCCAGAACGCACATGATATTGTCCTCTACGCTCATCTTGCGGAACACGCTTGCCTCCTGTGGAAGGTAACCAATGCCTGCTCGAGCACGCTTATAGACGGGATAATCCGTAATCTCCTGATCATCAATATACACATGACCCTCGTTTGGAGTGACCAGTCCGGTGGTCATATAGAACGACGTGGTCTTGCCCGCACCATTGGGACCAAGCAATCCTACGACTTCTCCTTGCTTCACATTGATACACACATTGTTCACAACGGTACGTTTGCCATACCGCTTGACCAAGCCTTCGGTGCGCAGGATCGAACTATGCGGAGTGGCTTCGTCGGTCAAAGGCTGTGCCACCACTTGATTATTGTCTGCCATATACAAAGTTTAAGTTGCAAAATTAGTAAAAAAGCTGGTAAAAATCCCTCTCGTTTTGAAAAACTATTGAGTAAGATGCAGTTTTTAAGAGGATTTTGGTTACTTTTGCAAACACAATTAAACAGGCTTTAAACCATGCTGATACACAAATGGCTTACCGTGTTTGGCAAGTACCTCATATTGATGGGACGTGCCTTTAGTCGTCCCGACCGAATGCGGATGTTCTTGAAACAATATGTCAAAGAAATGGCGCAACTCGGAGTCGACTCTATTGGTATCGTGTTGCTGATATCGTTTTTCATCGGAGCAGTGATTTGTATCCAGATGAAAATCAACATTCAGAGTCCTTGGATGCCCCATTGGGTGGCGGGATACACCACGCGCGAGATTATGCTCCTTGAGTTTTCATCCTCTATCATGTGCTTGATTCTCTCGGGGAAGGTGGGTTCCAATATCGCCTCAGAGCTTGGAACGATGCGTGTCACCCAACAGATTGACGCCTTGGAGATTATGGGTGTCAACTCAGCCAACTACCTTATCCTGCCCAAGATCATGGGTTTGGTAACCATTATGCCCTTCTTGGTGGTCTTCTCATCGGCGATGGGTATCGTCGGAGCATACGCCACGGCTTTCGTCGGACAGATTCTGACACCTGAAGATCTCACCTCTGGTCTGCAGCACGACTTCGTGCCATGGTTCCTTTGGACCAGTATCATCAAGAGTTTGTTCTTCGCTTTCATCATCACCAGCGTGAGTTCATACTTTGGCTACACCGTCGAAGGAGGCTCAGTGGACGTGGGTAAAGCCAGCACAGCAGCCGTTGTCAACAGTTCGGTGCTGATATTGTTCTCTGATGTATTCCTTACCCAATTACTGTCATAGCCATCCCGTCATTCATACGATAAGCATCAACGGGTCTTACGAGGATGAATGACAAAACGAAACAGCCAAAAGAAATGATCGAAGTAAAAAATATATTCAAGTCGTTTGAAGATAAAGAAGTGCTCAAAGACATCAATTGTGTGTTTGAGGACGGCAAGACCAACTTGATTATCGGCCAATCTGGTGCTGGCAAAACGGTGCTGATGAAGATCCTTGTGGGCCTATTGGAGCCTACGCAAGGCCAAGTGCTCTACGACGGACGCGACTTTGTAAGCATGACCAAGCGTGAACGAGTGATGATGCGCCGCGAGATGGGAATGATATTCCAAAGCGCCGCCTTGTTCGACTCGCTCAATGTGCTTGAGAATGTGCGTTTCCCACTGGATATGTTCTCCGATATGACCCTCGCGGAACGCAACCGACAGGCACAGGAATGTCTCGATCGCGTCAACCTTACGGGCGCTGAGAACAAGTATCCGGGCGAGATTTCGGGTGGTATGCAGAAGCGCGTGGCTATCGCAAGAGCCATCGTGATGAACCCAAAGTATCTGTTTTGCGACGAGCCCAACTCGGGTCTTGACCCCAAAACATCCCTTGTCATCGACGAACTCCTATCTGGCATCACCAAGGAATATAACATTACGACCATCATCAACACCCATGACATGAACTCGGTGATGGGTATTGGTGAGAACATCGCATTCATCTGTGATGGTAAGAAAGAGTGGCAAGGCGACAAAGACTCGGTTGTATCATCGAACAACAAGAAGCTCAACGACCTTGTCTTCGCCTCAGATCTCTTCAAGAAGGTCAAGGAAGTGGAGATGAACGAGAACGCTTAGATCGTTCATCTACCGCATATACCACGTTCCTTGCTTTCGTACCATCGGCACAAGCACCTCCTCATGGGTGGCGTCACCGAAGTGAAGCGTCAGAAAAACGTTTGCCGTCTGATGCTTTTCTGAGTACTTTGCATCATTGATCGAGATCGAATCGATGCCTTGATGCAAACTATCCTGTCTGCTGACGAACACCTTATACACCTCAATCATCTGCTTACGATAGCTCTCAGGGACCTTGTTAGGCAAACTCTTCCCATCTAGAAACTGTTCATACTGCCCCTTCAGCAGATGGTCATAATAGATCTTGGCCGTGCGAGCAGCTATTTCGCCCTCTTGCGGACCTTTCTTCTCCTTGCAAGACATCAATCCACCCGCCACGGCGAGGCTAAGGCAAACCACCAACGATCTCATTAACATTCTCTGTAACATAACAAAAAGCAAATCACTTATTCCCCTGTCTCATGCCACAAGCGCTAAAGAGAACAGCGAGAACAAGTGATTTTTTTATTTTATCGAATTATTTCTGACGAATAAACACGTTGATTGGACATCCATGAAGCGACCAGTGGGCACGCAACTGATTCTCCAAGAAACGCCGATAAGGTTCCTTCACATACTGCGGCAGGTTGGCATAGAACACGAAGGAAGGTATCTGCGTGTTGGGCAACTGCGAGCAATACTTGATCTTGATATACTTTCCCTTGATCGACTGGGGCGGTGTGGCCTCGATGATTGGTAGCATCACCTCGTTGAGCTTGGTGGTTCCGATGTGCATCTTACGGTTTTGGTACACCTGCTTAGCGCACTCTAGCACCTTGAAGATGCGTTGCTTGGTCAGTGCCGAAGCAAAGACGATGGGGAAATCGACAAACGGAGCCATACGATTATGGATAGCATTGGTGAACGTATCGATCACCACCTGGCTCTTTTCGGGTACCAAATCCCACTTGTTCACTA
This sequence comes from Bacteroidaceae bacterium, assembly GCA_963654235.1. Classification (GTDB taxonomy): domain Bacteria; phylum Bacteroidota; class Bacteroidia; order Bacteroidales; family Bacteroidaceae; genus Prevotella. The sequence continues at coordinate 27,988 of CAVJZR010000019.1, forward strand.
CCACAACGAGCGACTTATTGTTGCGTTGTACCAGTTGGAAGATATTCATATCCTGTGCCTCAATACCACGTGTGGCATCGATCATCAAGATACAGACATCCGAATTCTCTATCGCGCGGATGGAGCGCATCACGCTATAGAACTCCAAATCTTCCGTTACCTTGTTCTTGCGACGTATGCCAGCTGTGTCAACGAGGTAGAAGTCGAATCCGAACTTGGTATAACGAGTATAGATACTGTCGCGAGTGGTACCCGCAATCTCTGTTACGATGTTACGATCCTCACCGATAAAGGCATTGATCAAGCTCGATTTGCCAGCGTTAGGACGGCCCACCACGGCAAAGCGGGGGATATCTTCATCAAGCTCCTCTTCGGGAACATCCTTCAGTTTCTCTAGGATGATGTCGAGCAAATCGCCCGTTCCACCGCCCGTAGCGGCGCTGACACAGATTGGATCGCCCAATCCTAGCTTATAGAATTCGGCAGCTTGATAATACTCGCCACTGTTATCCACCTTGTTAGCCACAAGCAACACAGGCAGATTGGTGCGGCGTAGGATCATTGCCACATCCTCATCCCAGTCGGTCACGCCCGTTTCCTTATCCACGAGGAACAGCACCAAGTCGGCTTCCTCGGTGGCAACGAGCACTTGTTTACGAATGGCATCCTCGAAGATGTCGTCCGATTTGACTACCCATCCACCAGTATCCACTACAGAAAACTCACGTCCGTTCCACTGGCACTTACCATATTGGCGGTCGCGTGTGGTGCCGGCGGTATCGCTTACGATGGCGTGGCGGGTGTTGGTCAGTCTATTAAATAAGGTAGACTTGCCCACGTTTGGGCGTCCTACGATAGCTACTAAGTTTGGCATAATGCGTTATAGTTATGGGGTTAATATATGTTGGGTGTAAGATTGTTCTCTAATTTATTCGGGGTTATAGCCGAAGTGGGTCAACTCACGTTGCGAATTGCGCCAGTCCTTATCCACTTTCACAAAGCACTCGAGAAAGATCTTCTTTCCGAAGAATGCTTCTAGGCTCTTCCTAGCTTCTGTAGAAACCTTCTTGAGGGCTTGTCCTTGATGTCCGATGATGATTCCTTTCTGACTGTCGCGTTCCACATAGATGACCGCATTGATACGTATCACCTTTTCATCTTCCTTGAATCGTTCCACAACCACTTCCACCGAGTAGGGTATTTCCTTATCGTAGTAGCGGAGAATCTTCTCTCGAATGATCTCTGACACGAAGAAACGGGCAGGCTTGTCGGTCAGTTGTTCCTTGTCAAAGTAGGCCGGGCTCTCAGGCAGCAGTTCGCCGATGCGCTTCATCAGGATATCCACGCCAAACTTGTTCTTAGCAGATATGGGCAAGATCTCAGCTTCAGGCAACAGCTTGTGCCACTGTTCCACCATGTCGCCCAATCGTTTCTGATCCGTCTCATCTATCTTGTTGATCAGCAAGAGGATAGGAATGGATAGCTTGCGCACCTTCTCCAGGAAGTCGAGGTTCTTGGTAGGATCCTCCACCACATCGGTGACATAGAGCAAGATGTCAGCGTCAGCAAGCGCACTCTCTGAGAATGCGAGCATCATCTCTTGCATTTTGTAGTTGGGTTTCAGCACACCGGGTGTGTCAGAGAACACGATCTGCATATCCTCGGTATTGACAATACCCATGATACGATGCCGTGTGGTTTGTGCTTTAAAGGTTGCGATACTAATCTTCTCGCCCACCAACTGGTTCATCAGCGTGCTCTTGCCCACGTTGGGGTTTCCTACGATATTTACAAAGCCTGCTTTGTGCATAGTGAATGATTGATAAATAAAAAGGATAAAAGCCAAAAAGAGTTCACGACTCTACGAGTATCGGGCTGAAAGCATCTTGTCGCGCCTATTGCAGCGTGGTCATGCCTTAGCTTGGGTTGACCCCATACTCCTAAAGACCTGAACTCTTTTAAATATGTTAGGAATTACTTCTTGGTTACTACCTTGTCACCATCGTAAGCCCATTTCAGGAACGATGCGCCATGAACGAATCCGGCACCGAAGGCGGTCAAGATGACATTGTCACCTTTGCGGAATTTCTTTTCATTGTCCCACATAGCCAAAGGAATGGTAGCGGAACTGGTGTTGCCATAATGGTCGATGTTGATCATCACACGTTCCAGTGGCAACTCGGCGCGCTTAGCCACTGCTTCGATGATACGGAGGTTAGCCTCGTGAGGCACAACCCACTGTATATCGTCAGCGGTGAGGTTGTTACGCTTCATCACTTCCATCACATCGTTGCTCATATCCGTAACGGCATAGCGGAACACGGTGCGTCCCTCTTGGTACAGATAGTGCAGTTTGTGATCCACGGTGAAGTGGGACGGTGGGCATACAGAGCCACCAGCCTTCAGGTGAAGGAATGGCAAGCCGATGCCATCAGTGCGCAAAAGCGAGTTTTGCAAGCCCACATTCTCTTCCGTTGAAGCCTCAACGAGCACTGCTCCAGCGCCATCGCCGAAGAGCACACATGTGGCGCGGTCGGTATAGTCGACCACGGACGACATCTTATCGGCTCCGATAACGATGATGCGCTTGTAGCGACCGCTCTGTATCATTGACGCTGCTACGTCAAGGGTATAGAGGAAACCGCAGCAAGCAGCTGAGAAGTCGAATGCGAAAGCATTTTTCAGCCCGAGCTTTCCTAACACGATCGATGCCGTAGAGGGAAATTTGTAGTCGGGCGTGGTGGTAGTAACGATAAGCGCATCAATGGTATCAGGGTCCACGCCGGTCTTTTCGAGAAGTTCCTTGGCAGCTTTACGAGCCATGTAGCTCGTGCCTAGGCCTTCCTCGGTGAGGATGCGGCGTTCCTTGATGCCCACACGGGTGGTTATCCATTCATCGCTGGTATCGACCATGCGGGACAATTCCTCATTGGTGAGGATATAGTCGGGCACGTATCCGCCTATGCCTGCGATGACTGCGTTTATCTTTTCCATGAGCTATTTACTCAGCAGATACTTTCTCTACAGCCAATTTACCACGATAGTAACCGCAAGTAGCGCATACGGTGTGATATACATAGTAAGCGCCGCAGTTAGGACAAACTGCCAATGTAGGAGCTACTGCCTTGTCATGAGTTCTTCTTTTGAGTGTACGAGTCTTCGACTGTCTTCTTTTAGGATGTGCCATAATTCTTTTACTGTTATTTTTTTAATTTTTATTTTTCAGTTGTTCGAGAGCTGCCCATCGCGGATCCACTGCCTCTGACTGTCCCTCACCGCTTCGGGCGGCAGAGTGCTCGTCGAGCACTCGTATCATCGCAGGGTTGCATTTTCCAGGTGCATGCACATGCTTGATAGGGATTGCGAGCGCAATACATTCGTAGACATACCATGTGACATCGAGTATTCCTTCGTCCTCGGCCACCGTCACAAGGTTGTCTTCTTCCGAGTAGTCCTCACCAAACTTGGCCGTGAGCCTCTCATGAGCCTCTACTGGCTGCTCCATATCATCTAGACAGAGGTCACACGGAACAATGACCATACCGCTGATGTCAAAGTCGAGGGTAAACATATCATGTTCAGCTCGAAGGATATCAAGCCGAACCTCCACGTTACCCCGGCTCACTTCAGGAGCGTCCACCGCCTTAAAGTAAGCTTCATCTAGCTCGAACACCATGGGGTTATGGCCTACATTCAAGCCTTTCAAATCTATTTTAAGGGTTTCCAAGTCCATATTTGGGTTGCAAAGTTACAAATTATTTTCTAATTATCAATAATTTAGCCCGATTTTTTCAATCTTTGCGTGGAGCGCAAACGGCTACCTAACGAGTTCATTTATAGGTTTATAGAACCCCAAAAGAGAGTTTTCGTTCCCAATCCATTGTTCTTCCTCTGACCAATAATGGCCCATATGCGTGGCGACCACACAGCTATTGTGCACCAAATCTATTTCTTTAGCTCTATTCGGAAGGTGGTACCTTTGCCCACTTCCGAACTCTTCACAAAGATGCGGCCGTGGTGATACTCTTCCACGATGCGTTTGGCAAGGCTCAGTCCCAGTCCCCATCCACGTTTCTTGGTGGTAAATCCGGGGCGGAACACGTTGCCTATGTCCTTCTTCTTGATACCTTTACCCGTATCGGTCACGTCGATCAGGACCTTCACGGGTGTTTCCTCCACATGGAGAGTGATGCTACCGGCGTCAGCACCCATCGAGTCGACGGCATTCTTGCATAGGTTTTCTATCACCCACTCGAAGAGAGAGGCGTTGAGATTGACCACCACATCCTGCTCGGGTAGCTCCTTGCGCATGGTCACCTTGCGTGATGTGCGCCGATCCATATAGTCGACCACATGGGTGAGCACCTCGTTCAGACTGGTCGGAACGGGTTCAGGAAGCGATCCTATCTTAGAGAAACGGTCCGCGATGAGCTGCAGTCGCTTCACGTCCTTATCCATCTCGGGTATCAGCGCATCGTCGGGGTACGACTCCTTGAGAATCTCTATCCATGCCATCAAGGACGAGATAGGTGTTCCTAGCTGGTGAGCCGTTTCTTTGGAAAGTCCCACCCACACCTTGTTTTGTTCGGCTTTCTTTGACGTAAGCAGTGCAAAGATAGCCACCACCACAAAGATCATCACCACACCGAGCTGCACAAAGGGGTAATAAGCTAGTCGCTTGAGCATCAGCGAGTCGTCATAGCACACGTTGATATACTCATCACTGTTGCCATTGTTCACTGCCACACGAATCACCTTTCCCTCAGCGCGTTGCCGCTCGGCTAAGGCGGTGAGATAACGGGTGCTATCCTCTGCCGTTGGCGCATCGATCTCCACATTACGATAGTCGGTCACCTCGCCCTCACGGTTGGTCACCACCACAGGGATGGTGTTGTTCTCATTGAGCACCTTGAGCGCCAAGGTGAGGTCCGTATGCTCGTCAGCCACACTGATCGACTTCATTGCTTGCGCCCAAACCTCCATCTTGTTGTGTTCCTGGCGCGACAGGTCGCGGGTGAGATAATGGCTCACCAGCAACGATGCCACCGCTATGAGGATAGCTGCGACAACGAGAAAGATCTTCACTTGGCGTATGCGGTCAGTCCATTTCATCTTATTGATTTAACGCACGATGGGCGCAAATATTGTCATAGCTATCATCTCTTTGATTGCTTCTGACGATATTTGCGACCATTATGCGTTGTTCTACCGTGCGCTTTCACCTCTTCGGAGAATGGCGGAGCGGCTAACGGAGCGGCTCTATTATATAATAAGGTATACCGAGCGTTGTTTCTGCCCTACTCTACCGTGACGCTCTTGGCTAGGTTACGAGGCATATCGACGTTCAGTCCCTTATCCACAGCCACAAAGTAAGCCAAGATCTGCAGAGGCACCACGCTCAATAGGGGTACTAGACGGTTGAGCGTCTTGGGTATCTCGATCACGCTGTCGGCTATATCCTTGACGTGCGTGTCGCCTTCGGACACGATGGCGAGGATACGACCATTGCGCGACTTCACCTCTTGCATGTTGCTGATGATCTTCTGATACATTCCGTGGTGGGTAGCAAGGAACACGATGGGCATATCTTGATCCACCAAGGCGATGGGTCCGTGCTTCATCTCGGCAGCGGGATAACCTTCGGCGTGGATGTAACTGATCTCCTTGAGCTTGAGCGCACCCTCAAGCGCCACGGGATAATTGAATCCGCGACCTAGATAGAGGAAGTTGTGCGCATAGGTAAACATCTTTGCCATATCCTCGATACGAGGCGTCTGCTTGAGCAAGGTCTGCATCTTCTCGGGTATGCGGTCCAGCTCTTGTATCATCTCTTGGTAATCGGCATCGGGCAGCGTACCCTGCTCGTGTCCCAAGGCGAGGGCAAAGAGCGTGAGGGCGGTGACCTGTCCGGTAAACGCTTTGGTGCTCGCCACACCGATCTCGGGACCCACATGGATGTAGATACCGGTGTCGTCAGCTCGGGCGATGGACGATCCCACCGCATTGACGATACCAAAGACCAATGCGCCATGCTGCTTTGCCAGCTCCACAGCGGCTAGGGTGTCGGCGGTCTCACCACTCTGACTGATGGCTATCACCACATCTGAGGGGTCAATGACGGGGTCATTGTAACGAAACTCGCTGGCATATTCCACCGAGACACGCTTGCGACACATCTGCTCGATGAGCTGTTTGCCTATCAGACCGGCGTGCCAACTGGTTCCGCAAGCCACGATGATGATGTGCTGGGCAGACACCAGACGGTCACGATAGTCGCGCAGAGCGGACAGCACCACCTTGTTGTTCTCTGGATGGGCTTCGTCCACAAAGAGGCGACCGCGCATACAGTCGCGTAGGCAACTGGGTTGATCATAGATCTCCTTGAGCATGAAGTGGCTGAAACCGCCTTTGCTCAACTTAGAGATATCGATATCCACGGTCTTGATGGAGTAGGAGCAGTGAGCATGGTCATGGTTGATGATGTTGATCTCATGGTTGGGGCGGATATCGGCTATCTGTCCATCGTCCAGATAGATCACCTTGTCAGTGTGTTCCACGATGGGTGTAGCATCGCTAGCCACAAAAAACTCTTTGTTATCCTTACCTACGCCTACCACCAAGGGGCTGGACTGGCGTGCCACTACCATATGTTCGGGGTGGTCACGTTCCACCACTGCTACCGCGTAAGCACCTACCACGCCGTGAAGCGCTTGACACACGGCTGAGACGAGGTCCTTGCCGTTCTGCTGATAGTAGTAGTCGATGAGCTGAACCAGCACTTCGGTGTCGGTGGTACTGGCAAAGCGGTAGCCTTTATCGGTGAGTTGTTGTTTCAGCAGTTGGTAGTTTTCGATGATACCATTGTGTACCAGCGCTAGGTCGCCACTCATAGAGACGTGCGGGTGGGCATTGGCCACAGAAGGTTCGCCGTGGGTAGCCCAACGCGTGTGGGCTATACCGACGTGGCCAGTGAGGTCGCTCTCTGCCGTCGACTGCTCTAGGTTGGCCACCTTACCCTTGTTCTTATATACATGGAGCGCTTTGTCATCATTGATGAGGGCCACGCCCGCGCTGTCATATCCTCTGTACTCAAGCTTCTTCAATCCGGAAATCAATATCGGGAAAGCCTCAGCCTGCCCGATGTAACCTACTATTCCACACATAATGTTATGTCTTAAGTTTACAATCTTTACACCTTTAAGGCGCGTTGCAGATAGGGTCAGATAACCATACTGCGTGCGCAAAGGTACAAAAATATCTGAAACGGCAAAGCACAGAGGCTGTTTCTGCTAACAGAATACACGATTTTGCAAGATTAAGTCAATCCTTTGGGAAGAGAAATCAATTTATTTTTGGATGATTTTTAATTTATTTTTCACCTAAAAACAATTTATTTTTTATGCTCAAAGGGGCTTCGCCAGCAGATAATCATCGCTGTTCTAGGTCGGCATTACGAAATTCTAAGGGTGTGATACCAGTGTGTTTCTTAAAGTATCGGCAGAAGAAGCTCACATCGGAGAAGTGGTATTCCCAAGCAATCTCTTTGATGCTCTGCCGGTTCATACGCAGTTGGTTCTTAATCTGAAGGATGGTATACTGGTCAATGATGGTCTTTGGGGTGTGACCCGTTACCTGCCGGGAGATGTTGGTGAGGTATTTGGCTGAGATATTCAGCCGTGAAGCATAGTCGTTGACGTCTCGGCTCTGTCGGAAGCGTTGCTCCATGAGGTGCATAAACTGATTGAACAGCTCACGCACGCGGCGCGACTTCACCTCATCGGGGCGGTTCTCGGGGTTGCGTTGCAGGTATTCGTGAAAGCCCATAAAGAACGCTTTGAGCTGGAGCAGCACCAGTTGGCTCAGACAGGTGCACTCTTTCTGATCAAAATAGATCTTCAGCAATCGGAACATACTATCAATGATATTGGTCACCACGGGCTTATCCGTTCGGCAACGGTCCTCACGCAAGGACGAGTAGACGGTCTGTTCCAGTTGCAGACTGGCTTCGCGCAGCAAGGACATGTTATATTGGAGCATCTCTACCTGGAATGGCTCACCGCTCTGCGCATCATCGGTCATCTCTGAGACAAGGACCACATCGTTAGGGAAAAGGGTGATCACGGCACCACGATAGAGTGGCCATTCGTTGAAGTTGACCCTTATCCGGGCGCTGCCTTGGCGACATATCATGATAGCACCATAGCAGAGCACTTGCGGTTCTTGGGTCCACTGGCTCAGAGAGGAGCTCAGGAGGGTGGCTTGATGATCATCACTGAGCTCGGATGTGGACGCTACTGAGGGGAAATGGATAGACATTATCTTTACTGTTTGTTCGGTTTTATGGTGCAAATGTAGGAATAAGAAGTGACATATAGGAACGTTTGTTCCGTAAAAGTCCATTTATGGCGGAAAAATTGAAGCCGAGCTGCAACAAAATATCTCTACCTTTGCACCCGAAAAAACATATAGATCATTCAGGAAAAGATTCAGAACATTCACTAGAATATGACAAATCAGAAGATGAGACTTTCATTGCTTGCCATGGGAATGGCGTGCTGGGGCTTTGCCTTAGGGCAGACTGCGGGCACCGTTACAGCATCGGCAAGCGCGCAACCAACCAAGGTGTTGCCCATGAGTGTGGACCAGCTGTTCAATCTTGCAGAACAAAACAACAAGACGTTGGCGGAGTGTCGCACGGGCGTAGAGATTGCCGCACAGGGCATCGAAGTGGCTGAGCAAGCCAAGCTTCCCGACATCAACGCGTCGCTATCGGTGAGCTACATCGGCAACGCGCTGATGACCGACCGCAACCTGAGTAACATCCACGGCATGCACTCGCCCCACTTTGGCAACAGTTTTGCGGTGGAGGCACAACAGGTGGTATATGCCGGTGGCGCTATCGATGCTTCTATCAAGATGGCGGAGATCGGGAAGCAGCAAGCTGAGACCGCTGTGAAGCTCACACGCAACCAGGTGCGCTTCATGGTCTTGGGTCAATACCTAGACCTTTATAAGATAGAGAACCGCATGAAGGTGTATGAGAAGAACATCGCGCTGACCCAACAGCTCATTGACAACATTCGTGAGAAGTACAACCAAGGCGTGGCGCTCAAGAACGACATCACCCGCTATGAACTGCAGATGGAGAATCTGAAGCTAGGACTGACCAATCTGCATAACAGTAGGCGCATCCTCAACCACCAGCTATGCAACACGCTGGGGCTGGAACAAGGCACACTGATCACGCCGGACACCACCATTGCCACGCAAGCCTATGCCAAGGACGCCGAGGCCTACTGGCAACAGATGTCGGGCATGGGGTCGCCACTGATTGAGCAGAAGGTGAACAACATCAACATGGCTCGCCAAAAGGAGCTCATCGCAAAGAGTGCGTTGCTGCCTAAGGTGGCTGTGGTGGCGTCAGAAAACTGGAACGGGCCTATCACCTTTGAGGTGCCGCCTATCAACAAGAACCTCAATATATGGTATGTGGGCGTAGGTGTGAGCTACAACGTGAGCGCGCTGTTCAAGGCAAAGAAGCAGATCAAGCAGAGTGCTACCGAGACGCGTCAGGCACAAGAGGCGCTGGCAGTGCAGAGCGAGCAGCTTAACAATGACATGCAGCAGGCTTTTGTCCAATATATACAGACCTACACTGAGCACGAAACGCAACTGAAGAGTGTGGAACTGTCCAAGCAAAACTATGACGTAATCAACTCACGTTACCTCTGTCAGATGGCGCTGGTGACGGATATGGTCGATGCGTCAAACCTGTTGCTCAACGCTGAGCTGCAGGAAGTGGATGCGCGCATCAACATCGCCTTTGCCTACTATCGCATGAAGTATATCGCTGGCAACATCTAATCTACCTTATTTTACATACATTCTAAAAGAAATAATCACACATACTATGTTCAAGAAAATCATCAAACGACTTTACAATGTTCTTATCCTTGTGCTTCTCGCAGCGGCTGCCGTATGGGTGTATCGCCACTTTGTACACGGATCGGATGTAGAATACACTGACGACGCACAGGTGTATCGTCATATCACACCCATCAACACACGTATCCAGGGTTTCATCAAGGAGATACGCTTTGACGACTATCAACATGTCAAGAAGGGCGACACGCTCGTGATCATCGAGGACGGCGAGCAGCGCATCCAGATAGCACAGGCTTCAGCTGGCGTGAAGAGCTCACAGTCCAGTTCGTCAGTGGTTACGGCCAGCATGAGCACCACGGCTAGCGACGTGCAGACGGCTGCGGCAGGCATCGAGGAGGCTCGTGTGGACATGCTCAACGCCAAGCAAGACTTTGACCGCTATGCGGCTTTGTTGGACAAGGAGGCTGTGACGCGTCAGCAATATGACAACGCCTACGCCCGCTACCTCAGCGCCAAGGCTCGCTATGAGCAGGCTAGCAGCAAGCGACAAGCGGCTGCATCGGTGCGATCGGTACAGGACAAGCAGCTGCAATCGTCCAAGGCGGGCGAAGGTGTGCAACAGGCTCAGCTCAAGATGGCTAAGCTTCATCAGTCGTACACGGTGATCACGGCTACCTGTGACGGCGTGATGGGTCGCAAGGAGATACATGAAGGTCAGTTGGTGCAGCCGGGTCAACTGCTGGCGCGCATCGTGGCTGATGACGAGATATGGGTAGTGGCCAACTATCGTGAGACGCAGATGCCTGCCATTGAGATAGGTAAGGATGTGGAGTTTACCGCTGATGCAGTGCCAGGTGTGGTCTATCATGGTAAGGTGCAGGCGCTATCGGCTGCCGTGGGTTCGGCTTACTCAATGGTTCCTGTGGATAACGCTACCGGCAACTTTGTCAAGGTGGAGCAACGCATCCCCGTACGCATCACGCTTACGGACAAGAACAACGCTAAGAACGTGTCCTTGCTCAGAGCCGGAATGAACGTGGAGACCACCATTCGCAAGAACAAGACGCAAAACAAGAAGAAGTAAGCCATGCCAGGACCTCCTATTCAGCAAGGACCTTTTAGGGTTCCTTCATTCTATCCCATTGTGCCCCGACGGTTGCAACCGTGGATCTACCTGGTGTTTGCGTTCTGCTTTCTGCTTTCGGGAGGTATCTACGGCGGTGCAATGAGTCAGGTCATGGGCGAGTATAGCCTCATGCGTGAGGACGTACTGATGATTGTGATGTGTAACGTGGTAGGCGTAAACATGCCGTTCCCGTTCCTCTTCCGTCTGAAGTTTGCCTTTACCAATAGGCGGTTGCTGCTCAACGCGGCACTGATGGTGGCGCTATGCAACTTTCTCATCATGTTCACGGATAGCGTTCCGCTGATGTGCATCTTGGGTTACATCGCCGGTTTCTTCAAGCTATGCGGTTGTTTCGAGTGTATGTCGACCATCCAGCTATGGATGACACCTAAGCGCGACTTCCGCGTGTTCTTCCCTTTGCTCTACTGCATGGTGCTGGGCAACATGTATCTGTCACCTTGGCTCACCGAACACCTTATATATATATACCAGGATTGGCGCATCGTCAACTGGGGTATGACGGGTATCATGCTCACCATTGCCTTCCTGGTAAGACTGCTCACGCACGACTTCCGCTTTATGAAGCCGCTACCGTTTATCAGCATCGACTATCTGGGGTGTGTGCTATGGTCGTTATTGATGATTGAGGTGATCTTCTTCTTCAACTACGGGGAGCATTACAACTGGCTTGATGCTGAGGTGATGCGCATGGATCTGCTCTTTATCATGATTACGGCATATCTGTGTATCCAGCGCATGAGGCACATTCGCCACGCCTATATCGTGATTGGGGCTTGGAAATATAAGCGACTGGTGCCGCTGCTGATTCTCTTTGCCTTCACCGAACTGATGGGTAGCACGCCCAAGGTGCTGCAAACGGCGTTCACCACGAACATCCTACATTGGGGTTCGGTAACGACAAATGTGTTCAATCTCATAGAATGGGGCGGCTCCATCATCGGATGTCTGTTCTGCATGGTATGGATGAAGGGACTAAAGCTCAAATACACCAATCTGCTCACGCTAGGCACACTGGCGATGGCGGCTTATCCGGTGATGATGTATTTTCTCATTGATCCACAGCTGAACATCGAGAAGATGTATGCGCCTATCTTGATTCGCTCCTTTGGCAACGCCATCTTCTTCTGCACACTGACTATCTACCTAGAGGAGCTGATGCCGTTCCAGCACTTCTTCATGGGTCTAACCATGGCAGGACTGATCCGCAACGGTCCTATATCAACGATGTGCTCGGGCATATATAGCTTCGGGCTGCGTCATCAGATCGCTGACAATCTCTCACGCGGATTGCCCTATGACATGAGCAGCATCTTGATGATCAGCATCCGGCAGCTCTATGGCATCACGTGCTGGATAGGTATTGCAGTGCTCTGCATCTTCTTGCTATGGAATCTGCAACCGGTACGCAGCACAATGAAGAAGATGCCTTACTGGAACATCGTAGGTAAATATGCCAAGAAGTACTGGAAACAACGGCGCAAACGCAACGTTGCTACCGTTCAATAACGAGAAAGGGGACAAGTCGGAAGAACAGAACGACTTGTCCCCTTTATGGTAAAGGTAGATCGCATAATGCAAAAAAGATGCATAAAAAGTGGTTTTCTTGAAGGATTGTTCGTATCTTTGCCCTATCAGTAATGCACCGATGGGATCAGCAGAGTGCAGCACAATGGTCCACCGGATACTGAAAAGATGGTCTGCAGAGGGGGATTCTTCCTGTCTTCCACCAGATCAAGAACTAACGCTGTGTTGCCTTTAAAACCAAAACACTTGCTCATGAAAAGCCAATTGTTATTAGCCGTAGCGCTCTTCCTCACTCCTTCGGTATGGGCGCAGACCCCTTCTTATCCTAAAGCAGAATGGAATCCAGCCAAAGTGATTCTGATGCACACACCTAGAGAAGAACTCTTTGATGGGGTGATTCATCCTACAGCGGGTCTCTTCGAACATTATTTTGACGTAGATAGTGCGGCGAAGGAGCATCAAGGATATATCTCTATGCTAGAGCGCAATGGTATCAAGGTGTATCGCGTGGCTGATATCTTGAACCAAATGGATATGGACACCCTACGTAGCTTGGCTTCACAGACGCTCACCTACGACATGAGTCAGGTCAATGCGGCTGACACGGCATCGTGCGGCGAGACGTATCGGCAGCAGATGTTGCATCAGATGACACGCGCTGATCTGATCAGGTGTCTCTTGCTACAACCCACTGTCAGGCTGAGGAGCGTAGATAACAACACCGGACTGGAAGCCGACTATCTGCACCACTCGCTGATGAATCTCTACTTCACGCGGGATCAGAGTATCACCACACCACGAGGACATATCATCTGTAAGATGAACTCGTCACAACGCTTGCCCGAGACACGCATCCTTAGGAGTTGTTACTATCACCTCGGGCTGAAACCTATCCTTGAGATTACGGGCAACGGCCGGTTGGAAGGAGGCGACTATATCCCAGCTGGCAACGTGTCGTTTATCGGGCGAGGGATGCGCACCAACGCAGAAGCGATTGAGCAGATCATGAAAGCGGACGCCTTCGGGCATGACACGGTGGCTGTGGTGGTGGATCATAAGCACTGGCAGATGCAGATGCACCTAGACACTTACTTCAACATCATGGATCGCAACCTATGTACAATGGTGGCTAGTAGGCTCAATGCCAAGCCGGGACAACCCGAATATGTCACCGTGGATGTCTATACCCGAAAGCCTGGCACAAAGGAATATCGTCTCAGCAAGAAGGATGTTCCCTTTGTGAGCTATCTGCAGAAAAGGGGATTCACCATCATCCCTATCAACGAAGCGGACGAGATGCACTATGCTAACAACTATCTGACCATCGGTCCACGACACATCATGATGGTGGGAGGACAGTCGGAGGAGCTCGCTGCAGAGCTACAGAAGCATCATGTCAATGTGGAGTGGGTTCCGCTAGAGAATCTCATCAAGGGCTACGGTGCCGCTCACTGTATGACGCAGGTGCTGCAACGCGTAGCGCAATGATCCCAACCAAGGTTTCAGACGCGGTGTAACCCACTTCCTTGAGGTAAGAATAGCACGAAAGGCCACTTGATAAATAAAAAAATAAAGGTTAATAGAAAAATGGAAAGGAATGGAAAGGCGCAAATTTGGAAGTGTTGATTAAATTTGCAATTAGATAACAAAATATTGTCTAATAACAAAAAACATTCCTTTAACATGAAAAAGAAACTTTTTATAAAACCCTTATAATTATGAAGAAAATCTTTTATTTATCATTCATTGCATTGGCAATGTTCTCATGCGGTCAGAAGACATCGGACAACGCAGCTGATCAGGCTCAGGCTGACTCGCTCGCTCAAGCTGATTCGATAGCACGAGCTGACTCTTTGGCTCAGGCTGATTCGATAGCTAAAGCTGACTCAGTAGCAAAGGCTGACTCGATAGCAAAGGCTAAAGCTAAAGCAGCTAACGAGGTAGATGACGCTGAAGCAATCGCATTCGTTACCGACATGTTCAACCGTCAGAAATTCGAAAGCAATTCATTCTTGAATGCCAACTGCACAAGCAAGATGCTGAGCAAGCTACGTGCTCAGAACGAATATGACGATGGTGGATATGCCACATGGCTCTTCCGCTCTGAAGCCCAAGACGGACCAAGCAACGTAACCAAGATCATCAGTGTGACACCACAAGGCAACGGATGGTACAAGTACTCGTTCTATGACATGGGCGTGAAGGGTGCCAACAAGATCAAGTTGGTCAAGAAAGGCGGCAGTCTCAAGATTGACGACGTGAAACGTTGCTAATAGAAACTAATATAAGACATTGATAAGTATGAAAAAGATATTTTATCTATCTGTTATCGCATTGACAATGTTCTCATGTGGACAGAAGGCTTCAAACGGAGCTGACGAACAAGCACAGGCCGACTCTATTGCAAGAGCAGACTCGATTGCTAAAGCCGACTCGTTGGCTCAGGCTAAAGCGGAAGCCGACTCTATCGCTCGCGTGGACTCGATTGCTAAGGCGGACTCAATCGCCAAAGTAGAAAAAGCTAAAGCGCAAGCTGCTAAAAACTCTGCAAAAATCGAGCAAATGCTAAAGGTTTATGCAGAGGGAACTGACGAATTAGAAGGTTGGGCTGAAAACTATCCAACTAGTTCAACAACAATGCGCCTCATGGAGGGTGTAGATAATTATAAAGCTTCACTTAAAAAATTGGAACAAGATATGACGCCTGAACAAAAGGCGCGCTTCAAGAAAATTTCCCAAAAGGCTGACAATATTAATTACTAAACGACAAAAAGAAAAGGACTTAAACAGTATTATCCGTTTAAGCCCTTTTCTTTTTTAATAGGGTAAATCTATAGCTTTCATGTTATCTATCCACTACGATATGATGGGTTCTTGATGCGTGGTAGGATTTGTAAAACTTGTTTGGTCCACCAATCTTGAAACGCTCGATTTCTGTTTTGCGTGAGTCGTAGCAGTCGACCTGCTCTTTTACTTTTTCAATGGCTGCTGACTCAGAGTAGTTGGTAACGTTCGTCACATAGAAATCATGATCAAGGAACTGTACGTTCTTGACTTCCTTGTCAAACGAATAAGCTATGCGGTTGACAAACTTGATAGGCGAGTCAGTCGCTGAATAGTAACCCACATTGGCTGTTTGCTTGGGGAAGTCCTTTTCTTTGTTACACGTCTTTATAAACTGAGGTTTCACCTTATACTCGGATATCACCTTATAGGCATGAGCTGGCACACAGATGACTTGCTGTTCCTTGGTGGTCACACCATGACTGCGTCCTTTCAGTAGCTTAGCGGCAACCGACTCGGTAACCGGAACGTAATAATTCTCTGGCCAAAGGAGCGCTGAGGCTAAATAAGACGCAGCAAAGGAATATTGCAAGGATGACGACTCAGTTGTAGTGGTGTTGTATTCACGGTTCTTAAAGTAGTCGTTTGCCGCTCCATTAAGGATAAAGAAAGTCTGCCCTAGGTCAACATAAAGATCGGATGCAGTTTTGTTCTGTACGATAAAACCCATACGGCCATTCATTCCCCACAGGTTATACATCACTTTCAGATCATTGTTCTCATACACCAAGGCATTGTCCTGCTGCTTGAGCGTGTTGCTATTCACGTCATAAACCTGATAATACGTTTGCGAGCAAGACGTGAATGCTAAGCTGACTACGGCCAATAAGGTCACCAAAAGATAAAATTGCTTCTTCATAACTATCGTTTTTTAGTTGATACATCATTGTTTCACGTTGCAAAGGTATCGCATATTGGTTCGGCCTATTAGGACACATCGGGTTATTTCGAGGCAGGGGGTATATATGGCGGCGACCTTCAATCCTTTTTAAACATTACCGATAGGTGAAATCTAGTTGAGGTGACGCATTGACGAAGTCAGGAAATGGAGCGTTAGATGAGGTAGAACGACACAGCCCAGGGCGGTGAGGCTCTGGGCTGCGGTGGTAGGGATGCTCATGCGAAAAGTGATTACGTCAGTGTAAAACAATCTCCTCGCATGTGCCGAAAGTTTATTTTACAATCTTCTTTCCGTTTATAATATACACTCCATTGGGTAGCGTGTTGGGGTTGTTGCCCACACATTGTCCGCTGAGATTATATATCTTGGCAGAACGATTGACATCGACAATGGGGCAAGAGAGGTTTGTTACCTCTCCGTTAAGATTGATTTTGGTCTCATCGGCGGTATTGTTGTTTATTTGGAAGAAGGCTCTGTATCCACGCAAACGGTTGGCTTGACCATCTGTGGAAGAAGGATACTTGAGTTTGCCGTCGGTGGCAAGGAATAGTTCGGTGCCATCATCCTTCATCAAATAGGGGCCAAAGGTTCCTGTAAAGACATAATCTGTGCTGATGTCAGATGGCTGCGGCTGGGTCTCATCGTCTATGTACACGTTGTTAAAGACAAGATAGGCTTTGTCTTCCGCGGTCTTTACTAGATAAGGCTTGCCTGCCTCCATGCTCTCTACCTTGCTGAAGTTCATAACCGTTCCTGTGAGGTCGGTGTATTCGTAGACCTCAGCTTCAGCACCAAAGCCTGCAGTCATTTGATCTGCGGTGAGTGCAAAAGGTAGGCATACGGTGCCTATCCTTCCATTGGTGAATGACCGCAGAACCTTTACCTGTCTATCATAACTATTCGTAGGTTGATAGGCGATAGTGTCATCTAGCACAAGGGCTTCTGTGTAGGATGTGGGATCACTGATGATTTCGTTGGGGGCAATGTCGTTGTTGGTCATGTTAGCCACGCACATACGAAACATATAGATGGAACCATTGGCTGGAATCGATAATCGTACGCTACCATTTTGTTGGGGATTATTGATCGTTTGCGCCAACGTCCAAGTGGTGCCATAGTCGGTGGAGTAATAGATGTACGCTGGTCCTACGCGTGTTTGATACAAGTCATCGTTCATGGCGTATGTCAGTGTGGGCGTTAATCTATTGGTTTCGGCATCGAAACAGTTGTCTAGCGACTCCTCTTGCATTAATTGGGTGAATGCAGGAGCGGATGTTGATGTGGCAAGCAACATGGTGGTAGTGCTGTCGTCAAACTGCAACATGTCGCTCTTAGGCTTCACGATTATCCTAAAGAGCAAGCTATCGCTACACACGGGCACGTTGACAGTCTGCGATCCACTAGCCGAGGTTATGTCTGCTATTTTCTGCCAGTGATTTCCTGTGTTGTAAGGGCAACACTCCAAGACGCCGCTACCAAACGCCTCGGCAATATTTTCGTCCATTATCCATGTTACCTTAGGCGAGTATGACCTATCTGCTAGATATTTTGCATCTGTGAAATCTTTCCGTATATCGTCTACGCTCATCACGACAGGCATGGCATGACGTTTTATTATGTAGTCAGAAGTTTCGCTTGTGAGTTGAGATAGATTGTCCATAAAGTAGAACTTATACCTTTCCCTGATGCTCGCTACGGCTTTATACTGTACGTTGGAGGCTGTACGTGGAATCTGCAAGATGATGCTATCGCAACAATGGTTGCCTGTATGCACTACTTTCCAACTCTTTCCGCTGTTGTAGCTTGCCATGATGTCGACCTTCTGAAGCGTAGAGTCAGTGATGGGGCTTACGTTCCATTTCAAAACTTGGGTGTATTGGACATGCGTTTCGTCCAATACGGGCTCTGCTGCAATTAGTTCTGTTCTTGCGTACAGGCGAATTCCGTTGTCGATACAGTCATTGATTTTATCTATGTATGCCTTATCGAAATACATCCATTTACTCCAAACATGGGTTTCTCCGACAACTACAAGGCATATATCAGCTCTTAAACCCTTATTACCAAGTGTGGTTCTTGCATGGCCGCCAAAGAACTTGATTATTAATGATTGATCAGAATTGGCATCGTGTCCGTTGTGTCGTGTCCGTCTATAGTCTGCTGTCAGCAGTTCTTTATCAGAACCATTGATATATCGTATGCTGGTAGTATATAATGATGGTATATTGTTGTACCATATCTGCTGACCGTATTCGTTTTCCCCAAGTAGGTAAAGATCTTTTGCTCCACCTTTTGCGTTGGATTGTACTTTGAAGGCATCGAATGCCGTCTGTGCCACCATATTGAGACAGCAACATGTCATTGCTACTGCCAAACAGAATATATGTATCCTTATCTTCATTTGCGTTATAATTGGTTAAAAAGTGAGGTTAGGTGTCTCGGCAGAGCTAAACTTATCAATGTCATCGATGCGTGATGCTATTTCAAGGCGTAGACGACATTGTCTGCGTGATGCATCGACCACCAATGTGCGGTTACCCGATTTGCTGGGAATAAACTGTTTAGTAGCATTCCATGTTTTACCGTTGTCGTACGAATAAGATATTACCGCATAGTCACGCAGCTGCCACAGGTCATCGTTGAGCGTATAGCTACACGTCACGGAACGCAGCTGCCCGTAATCGCTTACAGTGACACAGCTATCGATTGTGAAAGAGGCTACGGCTGGCTCGTAGATAACGACGAGGGTATCAGAAGCTACTACGGTACGACGTAAGGCGGGGATGTCTAGCACCTTGCTTTTGAGGCTTAAATCCACGCTCAACAGATAGTGCGTATATCCAGCTGGTACTTTTACGTCTAACGTGCCGGTGGTATCGTAGCTATTGTCGGTGGTCATCCATGTATTGCCGTTGTCTGTGCTATACTTGAAGTTGAGCAAGTAGATCCAGTCGGTCTTCTTATTTGGCACATTCCACGACAAGTTAGCCGTGTAGGTGCGTTTGCCAATGACATCGTTGTCTGTGTATGCCGTGCGATTTATGGCATTTGCAGTGATATCAATATCGTCATCGGGTATGGTTATAAGGAAGTCTTCTGTCTCATATGTCCAGCACCAATCTTTGGCTAGTGCCTTGTAACCATCCTTGGGATAGAGCGTGAGGCGGTAACGCACAGAGTCGCCCTCACCAGTAAGATTAGCAGTCAGTGTGTTGCTGAAGGATAGAGTACCCTTCGTAAACGTACCATCTGCTGACCGGTATAACTCTGTCCACGATTGTCCATGGTCGTAGCTTGCTTCTATCAAAACATAATTTATCATTTCCCCGTTTACATCGTCAATGGTGTAGGAGAGATCTTGTTGTACGCCTGTCTTAGTTTCGGTGATAAAGAATCTGCTTACGGGCTGTAGTGAGATGTCTGCAAATACGTAGAAACTATAAGGATGAAACGCTTTGTCTCCATACCAGGTGAAGTAGTCAGCAGACTCTTTCCCTTTCACCTTGAGGAAATGGTAATGTGCGCTTCCGCTTGGTATGTCTCGATAGTTGGCACTATTATAGTCGGTCATGAGGGTGTAATCAGTGTTGCTATAGAAGTCACCTATAGACAACGAGAGATTTTGTCCATTGTCTATTTTCCAATAAGTGTATCGGTGTGAGTCTATTCCTTGGCAAGCCCAAATCTGGTAGCCTACTTTGGTCTTTCCGAGATATGTCATGTTAACATTGGTTCCAGGGTTGCCTGTATTCATGATTACGTTGCTAGCAATGTAGGGTGCAGGATGGAGTTCAAAGTCCTCGCTCTCGCAGACGAAACTATCCTTTTCCAAAACAACTTTGAAACAGTCAATAGGAAAAAGCGTGGCGCGATAGCGCACTAAGCGATTTTCACCGTTAAATCTCACGGGTATTGAACTTGCTGGAGGGGCAAAGGAATCGACTAGCTGCCATGTGCTGCCCTTATCTAGGCTATATTCGACGCGTGCATAGTCAAACATGTTTTCATCGAAACCATCATACTTTATAGCAACTTGATGCGTGATGTGCATTTCATCATCTTCTATATTGATGTCTGCGACATATGGCTTAATGGTTCCTGCAATATGAAACTCTTTTGCGAATGAAGGAATATTCGGTGGACTCCAAGTAAAGAAGTCAGCCGTAGTTTTTGTCTTTACCTTAAGGAAGTGGCATGCGGTGGTGTCGCTGGATGTTCTACGATTGGATTCGTTGTTAAAGTCAGTGTTTAGCTCCCATTTATAGTTTGCTACAAAATCGTTTCTATTGTTTAGAGAGATCGGGGTGCCGTCATCAATAGTCCATTGGGCATACTTTTCGTATGCCATTGTAGATTCATTGGGATATGACCATATCTGATATCCGTCGCTAGTGGTGCCGAGCAACGCCATTTCTTGCGAACGAAGAATGTTACTCATTACCACTTTACTAGCTATATAGGCTGTGTCCTTGTCTGCTGGGTGTGCTACACAATTGATGACAGCGATTGCCATTATAAGACAGGTACATATTCTTTTCTTCATATTGAATATATTTATATTGTTCTTCCGTTCATTGTCATGTTTAGTATACAAATTTAAGGAGAATTCTTCGATATGGCAACGAATCTTGTCACTAAATACTTTAATTACTCCGATTGATAGCCTTTGAAAGCATAGTGTTTAGGATGATAACGTATTAGAGATTACCAAATGGGGTATCTGTGATATGCTATAGGGAGCACAAATTTTCTACAGATTCTGGGTCAGTAGAAATATAGTGGGGATAAGCGTATAAGTTAGCAATGCGGAAAAGG
>CAVJZR010000020.1:0-47829 GCA_963654235.1 Bacteroidaceae bacterium
TGGATAAGAAGTTCTTCCTTTTCCGCATTGCTAACTTATACGCTTATCCCCACTAAATTTCTACTGACCCGCATTCTTATCCCGAACTGAGGTATATAATGGTATAAGAAAGCACTAAAATAAGGACATAAAAAAAAGAGCGATCTACGAAGAGAATCGCCCTAATGAAAGGAGGAGTGGTACCTCTTGGAGTTGAACCAAGGACACATGGATTTTCAGTCCATTGCTCTACCACCTGAGCTAAGGTACCGTTTTGGTTTTGCGGTTGCAAAGGTAGTACTTTATTTCGGTTCCAACAAACTTTCTAAAGAATATTTTTCAGTTTAACTTCCCTTAACAACCGCAATTCCATACATCTTCTATGGTCTTACATACGCATAATGTACGCAATCGCACTCATTCTCAACTGATTGCAGATAATCGCGTAGAGGATTTGAATGCGCTATCGTTGAGATTACTTTTCTTTAGGTTCTCCCCAACCTTGTGAGCGCAACTCAAACTCTTGCCCATCACGTGCCACAAGATAACGGCCAAGGTTCTCCTTGGTGATATATCCAATCTGACGTACACCCTCAAGTGCTTCTACCTTTTCGTGGTCACCTATGGGGACGGTGAAGAGCAACTCATAGTCCTCACCACCGCTCAATGCAGCCGTGGTAAGATTCATATTAAACTCTTCACAAGACGCAGCGGTCTGATAATCGATGGGGATATTCTTCTCATAAACCCTACAACCGCAATGGCTCGCCTCACAGATATGACGCAGTTCGCTAGCCAATCCGTCTGAGATATCAATCATTGCAGTGGGATGAATGCCCGCCTCAGCAAGTTGTTGAATCATATCTCCGCGTGCCTCAGGTTTGAGTTGGCGGTCGATGAGATACTCTTTGCCAGCAAAATCGGGCTGGAAATCCTCCACCATCTGTCGATTGGCTTGCAGACTCTTGACCTTCGCGTCATCCTTATTGTCGAGTGCTTGCTTCATCTGCTTGTTATAATCGTCCACTTGTTGATAGTAGACCATCTTCTCACGCTCCAAGATCTGAAGTCCCATATAGGCTGAACCAAGGTCGCCAGTGACGCAGATCAGGTCGGTTTCTTGGGCGCCTTTGCGGTAGACGATGTCTTGCTTTGCCACCGTTCCCACGCAAGTGAGGTTAATGGCAAGCCCGGTATAAGATGAGGTGGTGTCGCCGCCGACGAGATCAATGCCCCATTTATCACAGGCCAAGCGCAGTCCGGCATAGAAGCTCTCGATGTCTTCAACCTTGAATCGCTTACCCAGTCCGAGCGAAACGAGCATCTGCTGGGGCTTACCATTCATTGCGAAGATATTGCTCATGGTAGCCATTGCCACCTTATAAGCAAGGTGTTGGAGATCGATATAGGTCAAATCAAACTGCACTCCCTCCATGAAGAGCTGCGTAGAGAGCAAGGTCAGCGAGTCGCCGCAGTCGATAACGGCACAATCGTCTCCTACCCCAACAAGCGAATTGGCATTGTGCAACGTGAAAGGAGCCGTAACGCGGTCAATCAAACCAAACTGTCCGATTTCTTTTATTTCCATTTCTATAATACGATAACGATACTATTAAGGAACAACCAGGCACTTACACGGTGCGCTTAATCATCTCGCGCATCACCATCGTCATGATGGGTTGGGCGGCATTAGCGGCTTGCTGCACTTCCTCATGATTCACTTCCACGGGGACATCAAAACCTCCTAGGTCGGTCACCACGCTGATACCAAACACCTTGATGCCGCTATGACGAGCCACTATCACCTCAGGCACAGTGCTCATACCTACCGCATCGCCACCCAAGAGGTGGTACATACGATACTCGGAAGGTGTTTCGTAAGTGGGGCCTTGTACGCCGACATACACGCCGTGCTTCAATACGACGCCCTTCTCCTTAGCTATCTGATCGGCAAGAGCGATGAGTTCATGGTCATAAGCTTCGTGCATATCGAGGAAACGAGGACCTGTGGGGAAGTTCTTGCCGCGCAATGGATGCTCAGGGAACAAGTTGAGGTGGTCAGTGATGATCATCAGGTCACCTATCTTGAACGTTGGGTTCATGCCACCCGAGGCATTGCTGACAAAGAGCGTTTTGATTCCGAGTTCGTGCATCACACGAATGGGGAACGTCACCTCCTTCATTG
The DNA here is from genome assembly GCA_963654235.1 of Bacteroidaceae bacterium. Classification (GTDB taxonomy): domain Bacteria; phylum Bacteroidota; class Bacteroidia; order Bacteroidales; family Bacteroidaceae; genus Prevotella. The sequence goes on from CAVJZR010000020.1 coordinate 2,165, forward strand.
AGTAGCCTTCGTAGAAGTGGAAGCGTCCCTCCATGGCCATAATGTCTTTTCCGCCAAGCTTACCGAAGATCAGTTTGCCAGCGTGTCCCTCGACAGTAGACACAGGAAAGTTGGGGATATCCTTATAAGAGAACTCGTAACTATCGGTTATCTCGGAAGCTAATTGTCCTAGACCGGTTCCCAGAATGATGGCGGTGGTTGGACTTGTGGTCATTTTGGCTTTTAGCCAAGATGCTGTTTCTTGAATTTTTTCGTACATAGCTTACTATTTTTTCATTGAAATGCTCCTCCTTTCCTAGCATAATCTGAATGCGAATAGGGAGCACATAGATATTGTTTCTTACTTCGTCGCTTAGTCCTTCGACCTGTTCGAGCCTCGAGGCGTCCTTCTCTGTGGTGATGATGATACGCGGTTCGGGTAGCTGCTCATAGGCTTCGTTGATGCGGCGCACGTCTTTCCGGCTGAAGGCGTGATGGTCCGGAAAGGACAGCGGATGGATCAGCGGAGAAGGTTTGGGCTTTACCATAGCTTGAGGACCTACCGATCGGGGCGTTTCATGTACGCCAGAGATATACGGAGTGAGGTCTAGCTCCATCTGTTTGGGCGATGCTATGCCAGTGAGGAGCAACACATGATGGTTGAGAATGGAGTCGAGCGGACGTTCTGCCGTTCCATACAACTGATGCAAAGCATCGTAACAGATACAAGAGAAGTAAAGTTCTTGGTATGGATAGAGGTTCATCGCCTTGGTGAGCACACGATAATCCACCGGCTTAAGGTTGGCGGGGCACTTCGTTACGATTACTATATCTGCGCGACTCTTCCCGCTACGCGGTTCTCTTAAGCGTCCAGCAGGTAGCAGTTCATCGTAGAGGATCAATCGGTGATAATCTACCAAGAGGACATTGAGCCCTGGTTTGACATATCTATACTGATAAGCGTCATCTAGGAGCACCACATCGGTGTCGTTGGTTTGCTCGTCGGAGGTAAGCCTATCAATACCTTTGCACCGGTTTTTGTTCACGGCGACATAGACATTGGGATACTTTTTCTTCATCTGATAGGGTTCGTCGCCTATCATTGGCATAGGTGTATCCTTGTCAGCCAAGACATATCCACGACTCTTACGCTTATATCCACGACTGAGCACCGCCACTTGCACCTTGTCTTGGAGCAACCGTATGAGGTATTCAACGTGCGGTGTCTTACCCGAACCGCCTACCGTGATGTTGCCAATCGAGATAACGGGCAAGCGAAAGCTACGACTCTTGAGTATGCCCAAGTCGAACATATGATTGCGGAAACCCACTCCGAGTCCGTAAAGCCAACTCAAAGGGCGGAGCCACTCATTGATTTTGATAAAATCGCCTTCCAAATATACAGGGTTATTAAGGGGTTAATGATTCCGATGATGTTCTTTCCTTTATTGTATGTTAGGGAAGAAGGGCATACGTGCTTGCAGCGGATTATAGTTCTTAACGTCTCGGATGAGCATCAAGGGTTGATAGTATTCGCCCAAAGCTGCCTGCAGCTGTTCATCGAGATAGTTGCCATTGCCCGTCATGCGAGAGAAGAGCTGCATCAAGAAGTCGTCTGCTGCTGGATAGCTATCGGTATGATAATCGGTCAACTTAGCCAGTTTAGCTGCCTTATCCACGGCCGCGTCCAATCCACCAAGTTGGTCAACAAGCTTGATCTTCAGCGCGTCTTGACCCAACCATACGTGACCTTGTGCCACCTTCTCTACCTGATCAACGGTGAGATGACGACCTGTTGCCACACGTTGGCGGAACAGTTTGTAACCGCGATCGATCTGTCCTTCAAGCAGATGCATCTCATCCTCACTGAACGGACGGCTCACGTCGCCGAAGTCGCTATACTTATTGGTCTTAACAAGATCAAATTTCAGACCCAGTTTGTTCTGCAACAGACCGCTAAACTCGGGTACGATACCGAAGATACCAATCGAACCGGTTAGCGTGGTAGGCTCTGCCACAATCCAGTTGGCAAAACTACTGATGTAATAACCGCCCGAAGCAGCCATTCCGCCCATTGATACCACAACGGGTTTCTTAGCCTTAAGCTTCTGAATCTGATGACAAATCTGCTCTGAAGCATAGGCCGAGCCACCGCCAGAGTTGACGCGAAGCACCACCGCTTTGACGTTATCGTCATTCATCAAGTCTTCGAGGTCTTTGCAAACGGTCTGCGCATCAATCACATGTTTTTGATTTGCGATGCCCGTCACACCGTCAACGATATCTCCATAAGCGTAGTAGACAGCAATCTCGTCGCCCTCTTCCACTTCGTTTTCAGGTGCGTTGACCACTTCTTTGGGTGTTACTTGCTGGATAGCATCATCGTCCTCCAATCCGAGTTTACGTTTGATGATTTGTTTCACCTCATCCGTATAGCAGAGACCATCCACTAGATGGAGCTTCTTATAGCTGGATGCGTCCATCAACACCACTGCGCTGTCAGCATAGGCGTTGACCTGCTGCGCGGTGAGGTGCCGACTAGCAGCAATATCTTTCACCACATTCTGCCAGATGCCGCTAAGGTATGCGGTGGTCTGAGCGCGGTCAGCGTCACTCATCTTGTCACCCGTGAACATCTCAGTAGCGCTCTTATAGGCACCCACCTTGACCACTTGCACGGCTACACCCACCTTTTGCAGCAAGTCTTTTACAAACATTGGCTTCGAAGCCAAGCCGTGCAGATCCACCACGCCTTGAGGATTGACCAGCACTTGATCTGCTACCGAAGCGAGATAGTAGCACGCTTGGGTATAGCTGTCGCCATAAGCGATGATCCATTTGCCGCTGCTACGGAAGTCGGCTAAGGCTCTGCGCAAAGCTTGCAAGGACGCATACGAATCTGCCGCAAACGCTCCCGCCTCGATGTAGATACCCTTCACCTCATCAGCGGTCTTTGCCTTGCGGATGGCAGTGAGCATATCATCAAGCCCCATAGCCGAAGGTACACCACCTTGCAACTGCTGCAAGGGATTACTTTGTGCACGTTCATCGAGCGTACCTGAGAGATTGAGCACCATTACCGACTGCTCGGGTATAGAGGTGGTTTTCTCTTGACTTGCCACAACACCCATCAGACCAATAAGGCCGAAGAGGAATACAACGAAAGAGAAAGCCAATAAGCCTACGACTGTGGCTAAAACATATTTAAGAAAGTCTTTCATGTCAATTATAACCTTTTTAGAATAAGATGCTATTCTATGCAAAGTTAAGGATAAAAGATGGATTACCAAAACGTTTAACCCATTTGGCTCAAGTTTTTTAATGATTTCATGATGAATCGTTCATCAGTGTTTGGCATACCAACAAACGCTCCAAACAATCGCAAGCCGCATGCTATGCCATAAAAGGACAGCACAACCAACGCTAAGGAACGAATAATACGGATTTTCTATTGATATACAACAAGAAGTAAATAGAATACATTGATAAGGTAAATACTATTTGGAAAAACCTTTGTACCTTTGCATTTGGATATCTTACGAACAAGCAAATCGACACAACAATTAACACATTATTCAGGAAATGGTCAACGAAACACAAGCAGAAGCAGAGATTATCTTACGCAGAAAGTTGGACTTATTGCTCAGAACGGGACAGATTCTGATGGAAAGCAATGCCGACACCAGCCGCATCAAACGTAACATGAAGCGTGCTGCAGCCTACCTCGGTCTACCGGAGGAGCAACTTCACATGCAGATTACGTACAATGTGCTGCAAGTGAACCTCAGCGATGAGACCCATTCGTTTTCTAAGATGCAGCGTTGCGACAAGCATGGCATCAACATGGAAGCTATCCAAGACATCAGCCGACTGACTTGGAAAGCTATTCAGGAGGATTATTCGCTTGACGATTACAGCGAAGCATTGGAAGAGATTGCCACAAGAAAGCGTCATTACTCTGACTGGATGGTAGCCATCTGTGCTGGATTTGCCTGCGGCGGATTCTGTATTCAGTTCGGTTGTGACTGGCCTGCGTTCTTCTACTGTTCAATAGCTGCCATCCTTGGCAACCGTCTGCGTATGTACCTCAACCACCTCGGTTCAAACATCTACGCTGACATCGCTATCGCCGCCTTTGCTTCAACCATGCTGGCATGGCTCTCCACGTTCATCTCCACGGATCAGTTCATGTCTTATATCCCCACTGAGCTACAACCTCTGCTCTACTCTAAGACCCCTTGGCATCCGTTGCTGGCTTGTGCTTTGTTCATTGTGCCTGGTGTTCCACTGATCAACTTCGTGAGCGACATGCTCGATAACAACATTGAGATAGGTCTGGTACGCGCCACTAACACGTTGCTGATGGTTCTAGCAATGTCGTTTGGTATCGCACTAGCTATTAAGGTGTTCAACATTGACAACTTTGTCAAGACCTTAAGCATGATTCCTCACCACTCCTTTGGCGAGTTTGCGCTTGCTGCAGCCATCTCAGCTATGGGCTTTGCCACGATCTTCAACGTCCCCAAACGCCTCATGCCTTGGATTGCTATTGGCGGTATCATTGCGGTTTGTTCACGCAACTTCATCAACCTTGGTGCTAGCAACGGCAACATCGGTCTTGACATGGGTCCGATTATCGGTTCACTTTGCGGTTCAGCCATCATCAGTATTATTAACATTAAGGTGGTGCATATGCTTCATACGCCCCACCAATGTATCACGATACCTGCTGTCATCCCAATGGTTCCAGGTGTGTTGATGTATCGTGCGCTTTACGGATTCATCGAGATGCAAGGTGTTGTAGGCGAACTAACCTTTGCTGTGCACAACGCAATCAATGGTTCGCTCATGATCATCATGATTGCGATAGGTGTGGATATCCCCAATGTGTTTGCACGAAAGTGGATTGCTCCTAATCGCAAGAAGAAGCTTGAGAAGCTTATCGAGGATCGTAAGAAGAGAGGAGAGTTTGTTGATCTTGAAGAAATAGCCTAAGGTTACACCTTATATAATAACGGCGGGTATGCAGAGAAGCATATCCGCCGTTATTGTTAAGTTATATTTCAGCCTTTGAATCGGTTGACTGACAATGTAAAGATGACTAACCGATGAGATGCTATGGGCTAAAATATATCCATCAAGCGTAGCGATGGCGTGGCTTGATGGATGATGAGGTTGCGCGATTAAACGTAGGTCTCGAGGAACTTGATTGTTCCTGACACCTTCAGCGTGGTAGCTGTAGCAGGGATAAGCACCGACTCTCCGGCTGCAAATGGCACTGCGGGTTGTCCTTCTACCTCAATCTGACCTTCTCCTTCCATACCGATGAAGATCACAAAGCTATCTAGATCGCTATAATCGAGGGTCATAGGCTCGGTCAGGTCATACACCGATGTGGTGAAATAAGGACATTCTACAAGACCCACACCTTCGTTAAGCTTCGGTGTGTACTGCGTGCGATAGTCGTCTTCCACGGTGTAATCGATACATTCAGCAGCTTGCTCGGTGTGGAGCTGACGATAGTTGCCGTTCTTATCCTTACGCTTGAAGTCGTAGATACGATAGGTCACGTCAGACGTTTCTTGGATTTCGGCAAGGAAACAACCTGTTCCGATGCTATGAATACGGCCTGCAGGCAGGAAGAACACGTCTCCGTCCTTCACCCGATACTCAGAGAGCGCGTCGGTGATGGTATCGTTTGCCACCATCTCTTTATATTGCTCTGGTGTGATGGCTTGCTTCAAACCACTGCGCAGATTAGCGTCTGGCTCACTCTTCATCACATACCACATCTCTGTTTTGCCACGAGAGAATCCGCTCTTCTGTGCCAATTCATCGGTAGGATGAACCTGGATGGACAGTTGTTGGCGTGCATCGATAAACTTGATGAGCAATGGGAACTCGTTGCCAAAGCGCTTATAGTTCTCTTCACCTACGAGTTTAGCGCCCTCTTGAGCCAAGAGGTCATTGAGTTTCATGCCTTTAAAGGCACCATCTTTCACTACGCTCTCGTTATCTTTGACGCCAGAGATCTCCCAGCTCTCGCCTACTTGCTCCATGCTATCGGTGAGATGCTTGAAAGGAATAATCTTGTCACCACCCCAAATGGTCTGCTTGAGGATGGGTTCAAACTTTAAAATTTCCATCTTTATGTATGCTATTTTCTTTTGAATGTTTCTGAATTGATGCTCATTCGGGCTTAAATCACTCGTTTGATTTTGCGATACTGGTCACGAAACTCGGTAGGAGAGCAACCCTTCTTACGCTTGAAGATACGATTGAAGTTGCTCAGATTGTTATACCCACAGTTAAAGCTGATGTTGGAAATGCTCTCCTGTGTGTTGAGCAACATACGCGTAGCGTTGCCTAGACGGATGTCGATGATATAGTCGGACAGGGTGCGCGAGGTGTGAAGCTTGAAGAATCGGCTGAACGAGCTCTGACTCATGTTAGCCAAATCGGCCAAGGTCTCAAGCTTAAGCTCGTACATATAGTTCTCGTTGATATAGTTTTTCACTTTCAGGATGCGCTTCGAGTCGTCCTCAATCTGCACCTTTGCGTAGCTCGAAGTGGCCAACGTGTGCGCTCCTTCGGTGGTAGCAAGGGTGTTGAGGATGGTGAAGAACACGGAGATAGCCTCAAACTTGTCTGTGATTTTGGCCAATCTAGTCAGGTCATTGTACACCTTCATGATTGCCGGCATGGAGAACGCCATACCTTTCTTAGCCTCTTTCATCATGTGACGAATGGCTGAGAAGGGCGCTTTCATCAAGAAGAGGTCGTCTTCATCAAAGGCAAACTGGATGGTAATCTCCCTTACGCGCTCGCTCTTGCACTGATATTGTTCCCATACATGCTCTAGATCATGCGATGTAATCAGCGCCAAGTCGTAGTCGCCGATAATCTCTGCCGAATCACCGACAATGCGTCGCACCCCAGCCGCGTGCTCTACAAAGTTGAGCTCGTAGCATTCATGGTTATGTATAGGATAGTCAAACTCTTTCTTGTATCGTTCTACGATATAAAGGATATCACTGCCATCGTCCAAGGGCGTGATTTCGTGCATTACGTGATATTCGGTCATAGATATAGGGTATTAGTAAACGGCCACAAGCGAGGGTCTTATCGCAATGTGACCGTTTGCAAAGATACGAATTTATATGTTTCGTTCCAAAATTTCAAGACACATTCTCGAATTGTGATAAGGACATTTCCAAAATCCCGCCTTGTCATCGTCAAAGTTTAACGTGCCATCGGGCCTTACCGCCCAGTGCCATTCGCCGTGCACACGATCGATGATGCGCTTCTGTATATAGTCCCAGCAACGTATCGCCACACCCAGCGCTTTGGCATCGCCAAAGTGTTCATAGAGGTTGGCATGGCCGATGACGCTCTCACAGAGCACCCACCACTGGCGTTGCTCGTCAATCTCTCCCGTGTCAAGCCACTTCTCATAGACCATGCTGCCGTCCGGACGCAGACCTTCATCAGCAGCAACGGCTATCTTACGGATGATGGGTTCCACACGCTTGAGCACCTGCTTGTCACCCAAGACCAGTGCCGTCTCATGGAGCAACCAACTGGCTTCGATGTCGTGACCGAAGCTTTGGATATTGCGTTTGCCGTTCCACGCATCGTCAAAGAAGAGGTCTAGGTGATAGGTCTCTTTGTTGAGCAGGACATCAAGGAAGATATTCAAGAGGTTATACGTCGACTTGGTCACAGCGTCGAGTTCTTCCTGATACTTGGTTTCACCACGATTCACCGCAATGCGGAGGGCGCGAACCAGGTTGGTATAGGGTTCAATGATGTGCAGGTGGGTATTCATCGTGCGCGAGCCGTTCTCATCCTTGTCGCTCAGACGCATATCGGCGATGGGTTGCCAATCGCGTGTGAGGGCTTCGATGTATCCGTTATGCTTACTGTCGAAGGTGTGATCCTCAATGTCATGATACAGACGGAGGGCACACTGAAGCGCTTCCTCGTCACCCGTGGCACGTGCCAACTCGCTCATTCCATAGATGGTGAAACCAATGGCGTAGGTCTGCTTCTTGGTATCCACTGGTTCGCCCTCGGCATTGAGACTCCAGTACACCCCACCATACTCCTTGTCGATGAAGTGTTCCAGGATATATCGCTTAGCACGGATAGCTGCTTCGAGATAAGACATATTCTGCAGTACGCGATAAGCTGCAGAGAACGACCACAGAATACGGGCGTTGAGAATACAGCCCTTATCTGCTTCGGGGTGCAACTGATCGTGTCCATCCATCTGTCCGTAATACCCGCCATGATCGGTGTCGGTCATACGATCAATCCAAAAGCGCAGAATGTTCCCTTCAAGGGTTTGGCGCATTTGTTTCTTTAGTTCTTCCATTTCTCTATCTGATATGATAATAAAGGTACAAAAGCCACAATCGCAAAAGCTGCTAGGATGGTATTGTGGCTTTGTACATATGGGTTTATTTCTTAATAGGATACTTGTAGGTCAACCACAACATCACCACACATACCACAGCAGGGATGATTGAGAACAATGCCCAAATCATCATGCGCACCGAGTCGGTGATAGATGCTGGATCGATGATGGTGTTTCCGGTTGCATCAACGGCATTTTTCATACCTGCCATACCGAGGAACAGGGTCACGAGAGAGCCCGAGATGGCTGTACCAAACTTCTGTGACATGGTACCTGAGGAGAAGATCAAACCTGTAGAAGACACGCCGTTCTTCTCGGTAGCATAGTCGGCCACGTCCGAATACATAGACCAAAGCAATGGCGAGTAGAGTCCTACACCGATAGAGGTTAGGATCACCACAGCAATCATCACCCAGATATATTCCTTCTGCATTGGGATGAAGAAGAAGGCAACGGACAATACCAAGCAGATAATGCCTGAGTAGAAGAAGGCTTTACGCTTTGAGCCCACCATCTTGGTAAACCATGGCGATACGCCACCAAAGACCATACAGGTCAATTCACCAAAGGTCATGAACACGGTATAGTTGATAATCAATGTACCAATCACGATATCACCATTGAGGCAATAGGTAAACATGTAACTGGCTGCGGCATAACGGAAACCGTTAAAGAAGTTGGTACAGATTCCCATCAGTGTGAGATAGATCCAAGGCACATTCTTCACCAAGTCGGCAAACTGCTTGAAGGAGAACTTCTCTGCACGAACGGGTTTGAGACGTTCCTTGGTCAGCAAGCCACAAGCAAGGGTCATCACGGCTGCTACCACACCAAAGATTACGCCGGCAACGCCATACTGATGTGAGTCAGCACCACCGATAAACTTCAACACGTAAGGCCAAGAGAGCAAGGTGATGAAGCCCATGGCGTAAGCACCTACCATACGGAAGGATGAGAACTGGTTCTTCTCATTGTCATCCTCAGTCATCACGCCAAGCAAAGAGCCGTAAGGCACGTTGACCATGGTGTAAGCCGCCATCATCAGCAGGTAAAGGGCATACGCATAGACGCGCTTACCGACAGGACCGAAGTCGGGTGTCTGAAGCAACAAAGCAAAGATCACGCCGAAGGGGATAGCTCCATAGATGAGCCAAGGACGATAGGTACCAAACTTAGACTGCGTTCTGTCAGCCAAGCTACCCATCAAGGGGTCCGTCACCACGTCAAACATACGTGCGATAAGCATCAGCGTGGCTGTATCATAGAGGGTCAAACCAAATACGTTGGTAAAGAAGAAGGGAAACGCGATGGACATAATCTTCCATGTGATACCACCCGCTGCGGCATCACCTAGGGCGTAACCAATCTTTTCTGCGAAACTAGCCTTTGACTGGAGGCCACCCGTTTTATCTAAATTAAATGACATAGGTTCTAGTTATTATTATTAATGAGATCTTAAAAGAAAAAGGAATGGCAGGCACCACCCCCAACACAGGGAGCAGTGTCTGCCGATATGAAACAAAAACTATTTATTGTTGCGATTCTTAGCTACAAGCTTCTTGATTGTTTCAACACTTGCAGAAGTGGTAAATCCGTCTTCTGGTGTGTTCATGCAATAGTCTACGAGCTTGTCGATGGTGCTCGTTGCCACATGCATACGAGTGTCAGAGCTTGCATAATAGATGAACACCTTGCCATCCTCGTCAGCAATCCAGCCGTTGGCAAAAGCTACGTTCATCACATCACCAATGTATTCCTCACCTTGTGGAACGAGGAAGTAGCCACCAGGTTGAGCGATGACGCGTGTAGGATCGTCAAGCGCTGTCATGTACATATAGAGCACATAGCGCAGACCGCTAGCACATCCGCGTACACCATGAGCGAGGTGCAACCATCCCTTAGAGGTCTTGATAGGATGAGGGCCCTCACCGTTCTTCACCTCCATGATGGTGTGATAGTGGCGCATATTGATGATCTTCTCTTCCTTAACCTCAGCGTGCTCGATGTCATCCACCAAAGCCCAGCCGATACCACCGCCTGAACCTGCGTCGATGAAACCATCCTGTGGACGGGTGTAGAAGGCATACTTGCCGTCAACAAACTCGGGGTGAAGCACCACGTTGCGTTGCTGGCTGGTCGACTTCAAGTCGGGCAGACGATCCCAGTGGATCAAGTCCTTGGTGCGAGCGATGGCTGCGGTAGCTGTTGCAGCTGAGAGGTCACCGGGCTGGCTATCGTCATGACGCTCAGCACAGAACACGCCGTATACCCATCCATCCTCATGTGCGGTGAGACGCATATCGTAGATGTTGGTTGCGGGCACTACATCGTCGGGCATGGTGATAGGTTCTTCCCAGAAACGGAAGTTGTCCACACCGTTAGGACTCTCTGCTACGGCAAAGAAGCTCTTACGATCAGCTCCTTCCACACGCACTACGAGCACATACTTGCCGTTCCATTTGATGGCACCACTGTTGAGGGTGGCATTCATCATGATACGTTGCATCAGATAGGGATTGTCCTTCTCGTTGAAGTCGTAACGCCATTCTAGCGGTGTGTGTTCAGCGGTGAGGATAGGGTTGGCATAACGTGTGTAGATGCCATTGCCCCACTCTTCTGCTACATTCTTCTTGCTGAGAAGCTCTTCGTGATGCGCTTTGAGTGCTTTTACTTTTTCGTTGAATTCTGACATGTCTTTTATATATTTTTATTTCTTACTTTTCTTCTTTGCTGTTTTCTTGGCTTGGGGTGCTGCAGGAGCTACATCCTTGAGGAAGAGCGCCTTGGGTTCGTTATAGAGCTTGCGAAAATCCTCTGCACACGTCTTGCTTGGTGCTGGACCAAAGTTTTCCTCTGCCTGATCCCAAGCATTGCGCCAAAGGAGCACATAGCTCATCTTAAAGTCCTTAACCGACTCCCATAGGCCTTTGGTAAACCATTCAGCATCAGGCGTATTGCGGAATCCAGTTTCGGCTACACAAGCGATTTTGTTGTGATCAGCAGCCACCTTGGTCACCACGCTAAACTCTTCCTTCATCTCCTTTATATACTTAGTGCGATCAGGGCTAGCATAGAGGTCTGCACCTACAAGGTCCACATATGAGTCGCCGGGGTAGAACTTCATGAAGTTTTCTTCCGTTTCCTCGGGCGTACCGCCTGGGCTGTAAGCATAGAGCAGATTGGTCACACCATGTTCCTTGAGATAGTTGACGGTGTAACGATAGAGTTGCTTATACTGGGTAGGTGTGCACGACTCTTTGCCCCACCAGAACCAGCCGCCGCTCATCTCATGCCAAGGACGGAAGATCACGGGGATCAGCTCGCCTTTAGCGGTCTGAAGCGACTTGAAATAGGTCACAAGGATATCTAGCCATCCAGTAAACTTAGCGTTGAGCTTACCGCCAGGGAGGATCTTACCTACGGGATAGCCTGATGGATCCCAAGCGTCCTTACCTGTCTCGGGGTTATAGGGATGCCAAGAGATGGTCACGATACCACCACGAGCATGCTGATTGGCCACTTCCTGACGGATGCGATCAAAGGGAACGCCGTCCAAGCTCTTTGCAGCACCATTCTCGATGTTGCCCAGTTCGAAACCCATCACAGCGGGATAGTCGCCGCAGGTCTCTTTCACATCGGAACGATTCTCGTCCAATTTCCATGTGGTACCATACAAGGGGTCGTCCTGATGACCAATCATGATACCTTTATCTTGCAGTTTGACAAGGCGATTGCGTAGGCCATCTACAGGATTGCCCGCCATCATGGTGGTGGCTATAGCTAACGAAGCCATCGTTAAGATCAGTTTGTTCATTATCTTAGTATTAATGTTTTGTTCTATTTAAGGTCCATTGAAGGGATTAGAGCCCCAGTTGTTTCACAATCCACGCGAGCCATTCGTCCCATTGTTCTTGGTACCAATAGTGTCCCGTCTTCTGATACACAGATAGTTGTTTAGGACCGGGGTAGACGTTATAGAGGCCGTAAGATGAGGTTGGGGGCACCACGTCATCGTTATAGCCGAAGGAGAACCACGCTGGCACATGGCATCGGCGTGCAAAGTTGACTCCATCATAATAACGTGCGCCTTCTATTTTCATTGCATCGGGTTTCGAATTATTATAGAAATAATGGGGCCAACCGCCTGCCACGTTGTGTGCTTCAGCCTCATAGTCGCACATCGCATCATGCACCGCAGCAAAGAAAGTGACGCGGTTATCGAGGGCTGCCGTAGCGATGGAGAGGAAGCCTCCTTGAGAGGATCCTGTCACACCAAGCGTCTTGCCATCCCATTCGGGCAGCGAAGCAATATAGTCGACCGAGCGCACCGCACCGGTGATCACTCTTCTATAATAGTTGTGATATGGATCGTCGAGATTCACTGCCCAATAGTTGTTCAGCGCACCGCCGAGCAAGCGGTCATATACCTCTTGATTCATGGTCACGGGGATACCATGCACACCCACTTCGAGCACGATGCAACGGCCCGGCGCGGTATAGCTGTCACCACCATAAGGGCGAACACCTGCTCCAGGGACACGCAACAGGGCGGGATATTTGCCCGGTTTCTTTGGCACAGAGAGGATGCCGTAGAAGCGCGAGTTGGGCGCATCGTTAACAAAGCTCACCTCATAGACATTATTATCCTTGGTGCAACGCTCGGGCAGAAGGGTCATCGTAGGATTAAGGTCATACTGACGTGCGGCGTCGAGGGTCTCTTTCCAGAAAGCGTCAAAGCGCTCAGCGTCCTTAGCGTATGGTTTGATCTGTTCGGGTGAGAAGGCTGCTGTGCACAAGCCATCATACGACTTGCCATCTATGTGGGCTGTAACCTTCAGACGATAGAAGCCCGGAGTGGTCATCTTACCTTTCCATCGGAAGCATCCATCGGTGAGCGTGGTCTGCTTCTTAACATCGGGATACATCACAGGACCAGCTTCATAATCAATCTGGACCTTATCCATCACGGCTCCCGACTTAAGGACGCGCATCTCAAACTGGGCGGTTTCACCTATTTTATAGTTCCAATCCGAATGATTAGCAGTGACTAAGACTTCGATGTTGTTACCCCGAATCTGTGCAGAAACAGGTAACAACAACATTAAGCCTACAACTATAATAACTAACCTACTAATAATTCGAGATCTTGTAAATGCTGCTTGCATGGCTGATAGATTGTTTAACGGTACAAAATTACGATTATTTTGTACAATATCATAATACTTTTTTATTAAAGACTTTGCCTAATTGAGCAAAATAAATCTATCGTCCGATATGGATGTAAATATAGTATCATAACAGCTAACAACAACGCTTATACGGCGAAAGGATATCTATCAAAATATAGCGGAGGCTAAACGATAACCCGAAAGGGGACGAATGACAAGAAAGATTAATTTATTTTTCATCAAGAATTAATTTATTTTACAATGAAAAACAAATTGTTTTCTATTGTCAAAGGGGCAAAAAGAACGGGGCAAATCTTACGTTTCGGATCGTAAAACTTGCCCCGTTGGAGGATTATCCTATAGGATTGGATTACTTCAGAAGTACGTCTTTGAGAGCGTCAACGATACGCTGCTCATACCATTCGTGTGTAGAGCGGTCATAGAGACCCATCCACCAAAGACCAGTGGTGTGCTCGTTCTTCAGAGCGGTAGCCACGTAGGTAGCATACTTCACACGTTCGTCCATGCTCTTATTGGTATCGATGGCACCAAACTCACCAAAGACAAATGGCATATCCAAGGCGTTAGCGCGGTTCTTAACCATAGAGATGATGTCATCAATCTGGCTCTTGCAGTCGTCATCAAAGACCTTGATGTTCCAGTCGTAAGCGTTGCCATCAGCATCTACACCGCTGTTATCATTACAGAAGTTGTAAGGATCATAGCTATGAACGGTGAGATAGAGGTGGTTAGGATGCACATCGGTAGGTTTCTCTAAGCCGTTGAGCGCAGCAGCTGAGTTGCCCGTAGCCGAGTAGGTAGTCACGGCGAGGTTACGATAAGCATTGTTGCCACCGGTAGAACGTACCACGTTGACAAAGTCTTGTTGCAGTTTGTTGATGGTCTCATAGTCAGCGCTACCTGCTGCAGGTGCTGTCCAAGAGAAGTTTTTGTTCAAGATCTCATTGAAAGACTCGAAGATCAGGTGATCACCATAATCCTTGAAGTGTTCTGCTATCTGACGCCAAATGGTCTGATACTTCACCGTTGAGGTAGCGTAAGCATCGGGATCAGTGGTCAGCCAAGCGTCTGAACCTACATCGTGCATCACGTTGAGAATCACGTAGCCGCTGTCCTTGAGGGCGTAGTTGACCACTTCCTCTACACGGCTCATCCATGTTGCATCGATCACATCGTTCTCATCCATATGTGGAGCCCATGTTACAGGAACACGAATGACGTTGAAACCTTGTGCGTGGATGTCATCAATGATCTCTTGTGTGGTAACAGGCTGACCCCAAGCGGTCTCGTAAGCCTTCACGAGATCGGCACCTGAGAGGTCCTTAATCTTGTCATCCCACCATGAGCCTGAAGGATTTGACTCTAAGGTGTTACCCAGATTGTAACCCATCTTAAACTTGCCAATCATGGTCCAAACGCTTTCGAATGGATCATCGGGATCAGTGCCGACGCCCTTCTGTGTCACGTTGACCACCTGGGTGTAACCTCCTGAGGTCAAGGTGATGGTAGAATGGCGATCCTCACCGCTATTCTTCTCTACTGACACACGGATATAAGCACGTGTGTTGGTAGCTGTGGTGTCGGTGTACTGCCAGCCGTAACCTGCATGAGGAGTGATCTTGAGCCATGTGGTGTCAGCTTCGGGCACCTGTGCGGTCCAGTCGCCATCGGTCTTCACGCCGATCATGGTATAGGCTTCGGCTGCATTGAAACTGAGTTCGGTAAGGTTGTTACCATCCTTATCGGTCACGCTCAGTCCCGTTGTTGTTACAGTTTCCTCGCTATCGCTACAGCTCTGAATGAAGAGAGCTGCAACAAATAGGAGCAAAAATCCAAATATCTTTTTCATATTGTTATGGTTCAAATGTCAATTATTTACTTGGAATATAAATCACACGAACGTTGTCAACCTTCACATCCACCTTACCTTTGACGGTGCCTTGGTTGATTGACTGGATGCGGAACTGATTGAGGCCCACGGTACGAATCTCTTCGAGAGTCTTGCCTTGGTAGCAAGCAAACTTGCTCAAAGGTACAACGGCTCTGTGCCACTGGTTCTTGGGTGAGGCACCGGTGATATCCTGGAGCACAGGACCATCAGGGAAGGATCCTACACCAGAAGCGTAGTCGGCCCAATCGAAGTTGTCATACTGGTTCTCAGCGTCACCAATTGGGAACATGGTGTAACGGAGGTAACCCCAGTAAACACCATTGTTGAAGTCGCCAGCGTCATATACGTCCATTGTAAAGTAGAGTTCATCTGCCGTTGCGGTAGAAGGAATGTTGTTAGAGAATGAGAAGGTGTTGCCATTCCAGTCCTTACGGAAGAAGATCATCGTTCCCCACCACTGGGTGCCTTCGCTTGCTACGTTGATATACTCGTAGTTGCCATCGGCTGTACCACCGTCAACGAGAGAAGCCTTTGGACTCCAACCATTGTCAGCAGCATCGTCATTGTCGAATGTGGTGAGCAAGGTGGTGTAGTCGTAGAAGCGTGTAGCAGTAGCCGAACCACCAGGTGTGGTCACTGTGAGCTGAGTTGCTGAGTTCTCACTTGGCTTCTTGCTAAATGGAATGAAGATCGAATCTTGTGTATCAGAAACACTAAACTGACTTGCATCGAGGGTTACATCGCCATAGGTGATGCTTTCTACCTGTACAAACTCACGACCGGTGAGCACCAAGGTCTCGCCAATCATTGGCATATCGTTGGATACACTGAGGATGACAGGTTTGCCAGGACGCTTGTAGAAGCCTACGTATGATGTACCTGCGGCACACTCTACAACGATGGAACCGCTATCGGGCACTTCTGCTGAGAGCACTGCGCCAAGGACAGAGGTGGTCTCGTAAGCTTTGGTCTCGGTGTTGAGATGATGGTCTTGCTTCACATCAAAGTAAGAGGCCACGTCATAATGGTTGCCAGGCACCTCGGTCCAAGTGGTGGTATCGAGCGCTGCCGACTGTGCGTCGGTGATATACACCTTCTTCACATCGACGAGGTTGAGACCATAGAGACGTACGGTGTCACCGGACTCACGTGGATATGCACCCTCAAGACGCTGTACCTGTGGTCCAGGAGCGGTCACCTTGAAAGCGTACACGGCTGTACCATGTGATGTTTCTACGCGGATCTCATCGGGGATGGAGCTATCAAAGGCTGAAAGCTTGAAGCCGTCTTTCTCTGAAGGGATAGTGACGATGATGCTGTGGTCAGTGTTCATCGTTGAGTTGAAGTAGACGCTCTGGTCATTGATGTACACTTTCAACGCACCACCGAGGTTGTTACCCATGATGGCAATCATCGTTCCGGCACCTGCATTGTCGTAAGTGGCATCGTAACTATGATTGATCGTATCGCTGAGGACCTTGACTCCGGTGATCTCCGGCTGGCCTCCTTGATTGTCATCATCGCTACATGCTGTCAGTGTCATCGAGAAAACAGCGACAAACAATAACAGCAACATACTGATGGATTGATTTATCTTTTTCATTGTTGTACTGTCTGAATGATTAATTTTCTGTATCATTGCCAAAGTTGTAAGCCTCTGGTGTCTTGTTGAAATACGGGTTCTGGATCACATCGCTTTCAGGATAAGGCATGAAGATGTTAGCTTCGCTCAGTGTGATAGCCTGATAACCGGTGACATAAGAACTTACCAAGTTGTTGTAATTATATGTATAATCTACCTTGGTACCCTTTCCTGCAACGGCAGTGTTGTCGTCCTCAGAGGTAGCGAGGTGGTCGTTCCAGAAGACATTGCCTGTCTGAGGATCCTTGATGTACCATGTGTTCACGCCAGGAGGTATGCAACGGTAGCTATAAGTGCCATCAGCGTTCTTGCGGATGTCGCCTTCGCGCATCTCACAACCGCGGTGCTGCTGGTTGTTGAAGAAGCTTAGCATGGTCTGAGGTTTCCAACGATAGTAGGTTACCATATCCCACCAGTTGAAATATTCCATGCAGAACTCGATGCGACGTTCGCGAAGGAGCTCGTCAAAGTTTAATGTGGTGAGTGGTTTCACACCTGCACGGGTGCGCAAAGTATTGATTGCAGCCAGTGCTTGAGGATCCTGTGTGGATGTTTGGTTACCAAGCAATGCCTCTGCCTTCATCAGATACACGTCAGCAAGACGCTGGATGTATGTGTTCAGAGGTGATGCCATCTGGTCGAGGTGGCCACCTGCATCGGCTTTGGTACCAAGAACGCCCTTCTTGAGCTGCATCCAGTTGTGGTCATAGGTGTATCCGCCCTCTGCCTGCTTGATGTAAGAGTAGTAAGCTCCAGGGGTAAAGAAGGTGGCTTTGATACGGATTGAGTCGGCTGGATCTTCGTTATAAAGGTCAATCATGTCGGTAGAGGCAATCAGCGAACCACCCCAAACATTGACATCGGTCACCTCAGAGAAGCACAAGTCAGAGTAGAGCGCGTTCAATGTACCCCATGTGCCGGTGTTAGGATCAGCCCAACGCATGGCGAGAATGGTTTCGCTGTTGTCATTGTTCTGTGCTTTGAACAGGTCAGCGTAGTCGCTCATGAGCGAATATTGACCGCAGTTGATCACTTCGTCACACAAGCTTACCACCTCTTTGAGGGTTGCCTCGTCGCGATTATGGTCGATGGTGCTGCTTGCATCCCATCCGCTCTGTGCCAAAAGCGCCTTAGCCAGCGCTGCCTTAGCCGCATAACGTGATGGATGATAGTCGGTACCGGTCTCTGGAAGAAGCTCGGCTGCCTTGCGGAAGTCGCGGATGATAAACTTCAGGACGTCGCTTTCAGGGTTGAGCGGACGTATTGGGTTGTCCACCATGGTTTGGTTATCCTCGAAGAGAATCACATCGCCCCAACCGCGGAGGAGGTAGAAGTAAGCCCAACCGCGCATCAAGTAGCATTCGCCCTCGGCTGCGTTCTTGGCTGATGTGGTTACTTCAGAGCCGCATTTGTCGCGTACATTTTCCAAAGTAGCGTTTGCCAAGGTCACCACATTATATAGAGAGGACCATGCCAAACCCATATCCTCGGTCTGTGCGGTAACCTGGAACTTAGCAAACTCGGCACTTACATAGGGGTTCCATGCGTCGTTGGCACGGTAGGAGCCCATACCCACGATGGCACGGCGGTTAAAATCGAACCAAGCACGATTGTAGAGAGGTTCGGTACCTTTGCGCACGGCATCGTCAGATGCGTAGTATGAGTCGGCAGTGTAGTTTCCTTTCGGTGTCTGATCAAGGAAATCATCGCCACAACTGGTTGTTACGAGAGCCAAACCAGCCAGCGCAGAAGCAATATATATATTTAGTTTCTTCATTGTTTCAATGATTTGATTATTTGGTTAGAATTTCACTTTCAAGCCAAAGGTATAGATTCGCTGTGAAGGATAACGATAGTTGTCAATTCCTTGAAGCAGTACGTTCTGTCCTTGAGCACCGATTTCGGGGTCGTAACCTGAATAACCGCAGATGGTGAAGAGGTTCTGGATGTTACCATAAACCTGTACCCACTCTACATGCAAGGGGTTGAGCCACTTCTTAGGAAGGTTCCATGCGAGTGACAACGACTTCAAGCGGAGATAAGATCCATCTTCCACAAAGCGGTCGCTTACACGGTTGTTATCGTTAAGAGATGTTCCTGCAGCACTGATGCGCTGTACGGTTGGGTTGTTTGACACATAAACGTTAGAGATATCGGTAGCTGAGCCGTTAGGATCGATGAGATCCACGTGTGCATAATTGGCCACTTCGCTCATCTTGTTGCCATATCCCTGGGTGTTGGTGTGCTCCTGGCGAACCAAGTTATAGATGTCGCCACCTACAGAACCATTGAGGAAGAAACTCAATTCGAAGTTTTTCCAAGTGATGGTGTTGTTCAAACCGAAGGTGAAATCAGGGTTAGGGTCGCCGATATAAGTACGGTCGGCTTCGGTGATCTTACCGTCTCCGTTGACGTCCTCATAGATATAGTCGCCCACCCAGATTGAGTTCTGTGCGATAGGTTGTAGGTTTCCGTTGGTATCCACTGGTCGAGCCACTGGCACGCGGTTGCCGCTAGCATCGAGGAGGTACTCTCCGTTAGCGTTCTTCTGATAGAAATCGCTCTCGCTCTTGAACATTCCGATTACCTTATAGCCGTAGAAGCGACCCACTGGGCCACCGATGGCACTCAGGGTATAGGTGTTTGTGCTGATGGTTCCTGAGAGAGCAGATCCTTCACTGTTCAGTGCGGTGAGGCGGTTGCGGTTGATTGACAACGTAGCACCGGTGCGCCACTGCAGATCGGGCTTAGAGATGTTGACCGTGTTGAGGGTAAACTCGACACCAGTGTTGCGGATAGCACCTGAGTTAACCCAAGGTGCGGTCATACCCATATAGTCGTTATTGATGACGTAAGAAGGCAAAGCAGCTTGCATCAACAGGTTCTTGGTTTGCTTGTAGTACCAGTCTACGATGAATTCTACGCGGTTGCGGAACGCTGCAAAGTCGATACCGACGTTGTATGAGTTGGTACTCTCCCACTTCAGGTTAGCGTTGGCAAAGTTGCCAGGATAGTATCCAGTACCCCAAGCGGTAGCAGTGTTGGCCATGGTAGCACCGTAAGCATACGAAGAAGAGCTCTGGTTACCCACGAGACCCCATCCGAGACGTAGCTTCAAGTTGTTAAGCCAATGTGCATTCTTCAAGAATCCTTCCTGAGAGATACGCCATGCGAGTGCTACAGAGGGGAACCAACCCCAACGATTGTTTTCACCGAAGCTTGAAGAACCGTCGGTACGGAGGGTAGCGGTCAACATATAACGATCTAGGAGGTTATAGTTTAAACGACCAAAGTAAGACTCAATGGCCCACTTTGTACCATCGTCACCACTATTTACGGCTGTTGACTGGTCACCAACGTTAAGTGAGTGGATGGCGTCTGTGATGTATCCGCTGCGCGAACCTTCCAAACTCTCCCAGTTACCCCACTGTGCTTCATGACCAAGCATGACCTGAAGGTGATTGTTCTTGCAAGGATCAAAGTCGTATGTAGCATATTGCTTGAACGATGTATACTTGTTCATGGTCTTGGTACGCGTGCTCAAACTCTTGCTTGTGATGCTACCATAAGTATAATAAGGTGTAAAGTAATAGGTGTTGCCCCAGTTTCGGTTGCCACCATATTCGATACGGATGTTCAATCCCTTAACGGGTTTGATGTTCGCAAAGGCATTATAGTCGAGCTGATAATTGTCCGTGCGGTTCTCTTTCATCTGTGCCTCAAACAGAGGGTTGCTATAATAAGTGTTGTTACTGTCTTCCTGTGGGAATCCGTAAGTGCCGTCGGGGTTACGAGGCGCCACGTCGGGGAACTGATTGAGGGCGGTATTGATTACGTTATTCTCCGTGAACGTGATGTTCTGACGGGTGTTTGCATAAGCAACATTGAGTCCGGTCTGCAACCAAGAGGTGATATTGGTATCAAAGTTGGTACGGAAGCTAGCACGCGTAAAGCCCGATCCGATACCCACACCGTCCTGATCGAGGTAGCCACCGCTCAGTGCGTAGTGCATATCCTTAGTACCGCCGCTGATGTTCACGTTGTGATTCTGCATGAAAGCGGTCTGGAACAACTCTCTCTGCCAGTCGGTACCATTGGTCAAAAGCTCGGGATGAGCATAGTCAGTACGTGTACCCCAACCCTGGATAGCTGCGCGTACATTGTAGAACTCAGCATATTGAGGGAGATTCATCACGTCGAGATACTTTGGCATAGACTGCCAACCGATGTAGCCGTCATACTGAATCTTAGCTTTACCTTCATCACCGCGCTTGGTTGTGATCAATACCACACCATTACTAGCGCGCGAACCATAGATAGCAGTGGCTGAAGCGTCCTTCAACACTTCGATGCTTGTAATGTCGGCGGGGTTGATGCTGGCGAGCACAGAGGTGTTAGAAGATGTGTTACCACTCATAGCGATACCATCGATAACGTACAAAGGCTCATTGCCACCAAGCGAGTTGATACCACGGATCTGCACGGAGATACCACCACCAGGCGCACCTGAGTTTTGCATCACCTGCACACCAGCCACACGTCCTTGCATGGCTTGCTCCAAAGAGGTGTTCACACCCTCTTTAATGGCTTTCTCGTCGATAGAAGAAACCGAACCGGTTAGGTCGCTACGCTTCATCGTACCGTAACCCACAACGACCACTTCGTCCAGGTTACTGGCGTCGCTGCGCAGTGTTACCTCAATGTGGGTCTTCCCAGACACATCGATTGTTTGGCTCTTATAGCCCACATACGAAACGGTCACTTTGTTCTTACCAGCAGGTAGCTGCACAGAGAAGTTACCATCAAGGTCAGTCACGCCGCCACTTGATGTACCTGTGACCTGCACGGTGGCTCCAATGATAGGCTCACCATTGGCTTCACCGTCAAGAACGGTACCCGTCAATGTTTTCTGAGCATAGAGCTGGCATGTCGCTAGGACAGCCATGAAAAGAATCATTAACTTTTTCATTCGTTGTTTTAGGTCTAATTATTGACTATTATTGTTAGTTTTTCTTTTTCCGGATTATCGCTTCACGCGTTAACTAGATTGGTAGTTAGTGGTAATATTTACCAAATGCAAAATTAATATGTATTTTTTAATTGTTATTGCATTACATTTACAATACCTTATACTATTTTTGCATTTTTCAAAAATGTTAAGATTTCCAAGCCCAAACGAGTGCTTGGTTCATGGAAGAACAAAGGACATGCAACACGATACTGGCTGCATGTCCTTACATCTATGTATGAATACCTATTGAAGGGAGAATGTATTACTTAACGATATACTTACGTCCGTTCTGGATTGCTACACCCTTGTAGTTCTTGCTAACGCGTTGTCCAGCGAGGTTATATACAGGTGCGTTCTCGTTGAATGCTGGTTTAGCAACGGTAGGAGTAGCGATTGCGGTCACATAATCCTTTGTAGCGAAGTAAACGGCCTTCACCTTCACTGTGCCAACCTCTGCGTTTTGAAGAGCAACCTGGTCTACAGCGTTCTTGCGAGCAGCGTCAAGCTCAAGGAGGCCCTTGGTTTCGCCAGCTGGGATAGATACGCCAACGTTGTTCTCGCCTTCGCCATCAGCTTCGTGATACTGTACCACACCCTTAACTTCGAAGGTTGCAGGCTCTGCCAATTCGAACACAGCGTAGTCGTAATCGCTTGCGTTGAATGCGCCAAGCCACTTAGCTGCGCCGCCCCATTCCTGCTTGAATTCTACAGAAAGGGTACCATCTTCGTTCACTGTAAGGCCTTCACCGTGCCAACCGCTCCAACCCTTGAGGTCTACGTTGCTTGTCTCTGGCTTCACAGGCTCATTGCCTTCAGCGTCCACTTCATATTCAGCGTTGGTACCAGCGTATACCTGAGCCACTTCGCAAGAAGCCGCATCAGTAGCCGACTGCAAGAAGATCTGGTTCAAGTCGCCCAAAGAACCTGCCAAAGCAGCGTCGCTCAAGTCGATCTTAGCAATCTTAGTACCTTCTTCGATCATCACATCTGTGCTGCTTACTGAGCAACCTTGGAACTGAGCAACAAACTTCAATGTACCTGTAGTGGGCTGCGAGAATACCACAACGAGCACTTCGTCACTGCTTGCATCATAGTTGCCAATCCAATATCCAGCTCCAGACCAAGCTGAAGTGTATGTGATGGTGCTTCCATCCACTGTACATCCTGAGCCCCAAGAGCTCCATGATGATTCAAACACGTTCTTAGCGTTCATCGTAGCCACACAAGCTACCAACGCAACGAGTAAAGTAAAGATTTTCTTCATTGTACGATTGTTTTTAGTTATAGATTTTATTAAATAGATTTAGTTTCCTTATTTAGGCTTAGATTGTCATCTTGGTTGCAAAGATAGACCATAAATCAGCATATCTTTTGCTTTATCTTTTTGATTTATGGTACTATCTTGCTTTTTCCATCTATTCGGTCTTATTTTATCTGCTTTAAGTGCTTAGCTTCCGCTTTAATCACTTTCAGTGTCGATTGGTCAGTCACAAAAACGCTGTTTAGGCCTTGCTGTTCCTGTGCTGGGTCGTTGGTGTAATCGTCGCCGACCTGCCATTGCTCATGAGCGAGCTTGGCATAACCGCCCCAACCCCAGAAGTTGCAACCTGCAAAGAGACCTTTCTGCTCCGCATTCTTACCGATGAGGGAGAACACAAAGCGGTAATAATCGTCACGAACGCTGGTGCTCGAACTGGGTGAGAACGAGAAGCCATCGCGTGGGAAGCCAAACTCCTCCATCACAAGCGGCTTGTGCAAGCGCTCGCAGATAGTTAGGTGGCGTGCAATATAGTCTTGCGTGTTCTGACAGCTCTGCTGAAGGTCTTCGCGGAGATAGTCCTTACGCGCCCAACTCCAGTTGTATGGCCATAGATGGACGTTGCAATAATCGATATTCTTATCCGCGCTGATACGCTCAAAGCATCCATAATCGTTCTCGCAGCCCCAAGATCCTTCCGTGCCAATGCTGATGAGGTGGTTAGGATCCAGACTTCTGATCAGCGCAGAAGCCTCAGCAAGCCATTTCTCAAAGGCGGGAAGAGCCTCTTTAGAGAAGGCGCGTGGCTCATTGCCAATCTGCCATGACATGATGGCGGGGTCATCGATGTATCGCTTTCCGGTGTAGCGGTTGGTGCGTCCGAGGATGAAACGCACATAGTCGTAGAACAACTGGTGTGCCTTTTCGTTATGAGCATATTTCTCAACAAACTGCATGAAGGCGGGATAACCTACCTCATTGGGACGCGGTGCTTTGCCTTCACCAGCCCATTCCAGATACTGGCCATATCCACCGCTCCACTCCCAGGAGTTGTTCAGATAGAGCACAGCCACCATTTGGCGCTTGCCCATCTCAGCAAGGAGATAGTCGAGACCTGCAAGAATGGTGTCATTGTACACACCGGGGCGTTCTTGGAGCGTAGGCTCCACCTTTGTGGTGACACCGCGCTCGCCGTCCGAACCAACAAGAATACGCAGATTGTCAATACCTACCTTCTTCATCGCATCCAGTTCCTTACACAGACGCTTCCTATTGCCGCCCTGTCCCTCTGAACCAAGGATGGCTCCATACCAGAAGTTAGTACCTATATAATAATAAGGTGTACCGCCGCGCATAAACTGCCCATCCTTAACGGTTACGAAAGATGATTGTGCCATGACGGGTAATGATAAGAACCAGCATGCCACAATGAGCAATGCCGATTGTAGAGTGAATCGTTTCATGATGTTATAGAATAGTATCTAAGTTAGTATGGTTGCAAAGTTACATAATTTCCAAGCCTTGAATAACATTTATATTGACTTAACCAACCACTATTTCGCCTTTTCGTCCTATGCTGAAGCGTCTTTCCTCACATCTAGAAATAGGGTTGCAAGGAAGGAACAAGGTAGATTTGAGGCAGAATTCAACTATAAGATATCTTTACATCGAATCGTCAGTTCGGGATAAGAATGCCTTGAAGCCTCCTGGCAAGAGCATTATAAGTCTGCAGCACTTATTCTTTCATGTGCTCATATCCCCATTCTTATCCTCTGAAAACGCCTGTTGCTAAACAAAAAATAAATTGATTTCTGCTGAGAAATAATTTATTTTCTTTTAGAAATCAATTTATTTTTCTCTGCCATACCCACCATTCTATCTCTTCATATACCTCATTTTGAAATACAAAATAGCGTATCCGTCAACCTTAAACGAAGGATGCCAGAACGCACTATGTCCTTGTTTGGCAATGCAGTGACAGCTTTCAAGGGGGAGTGCGTTATCCCGAACTGGGATATCGATGGAATTAGTATTCTTTATCAGGTAGAAGATTAGAGGAATCTGAAAGAAGTACGGGGAAAGGGTAAAGACCTTTCCAAAGCGAACTGAAACAAAATCAGCCTAGAGCAAGCACTGCCCTAGGCTGATTAATAAAGGCTTCAAAGCCCGGTTATTTGACCTAATATATTAATCGTTACTTACTTTTTGCTCCATAGTTTGGTCATGTCTTCAAGGGTCTTGCCCTTGGTTTCAGGTACAAGAACCATCACAAACACGGCTGCAAGAACGCAAATCACGCCATACAAACCATAGGTGAACCAGTGGCCGAAGTCGTCGCCGGCGGTCAAGTGCATGTTGAACATTGGCACGAAGGTAGACGAAACGATGAAGTTGAACACCCACTGGAATGCCACTGCGATAGCTACGGCAGCGCCACGGATGGTGTTGGGGAAGATCTCAGCAATGAGTACCCAGCAGATTGGGCCCCAAGAGAACATAAAGCTAGCCGAGTAGACCATGATTGAAAGCATCGTTACCATACTCAGAGAAGCATTGCCGAAGGTCAGAGCCACGCCGAAAGCACCAATAGCCATACCGATAGAACCGTAGATAAGCAAAGGTTTGCGACCAAGCTTCTCAACTGTGAACACAGCAACGAGCGTGAAGAGGATATTGATCACACCCATCATGACGGTCTGAACCATCGGATTGTTCATACCCATATCGGCAAAGATACGTGGCGCATAGTAGAGAACGGCATTGATACCCACTGCCTGCTGGAACACTGAAAGCATGATTCCGACAAAGATACAAAGAAATCCGTAGGTAAACAGGCGTTCGGTCTTGGTGGTAATGGTGTTCTTGATATCCTCAAGGGTAGCTTTGGCACGTGCCAAACCATTGATACGGGTGAGCACATCGAGCGCTTTCTCGTCTTGGCCAATCATCACAAGGTAACGAGGAGTCTCGGGAACGAAGCAGATCAGGATGGTAAAGAGACCTGCGGGGACACATTCGGAACCGAACATGTAACGCCAACCGGTGCTGATAGTCCAAGGATCGCTTGTAGCCAAGACCTTAGAGAAGCCTTGTCCCACCGATTCGATGACGGGATTGGTGTGGTCGCCAAGGATAAGGAAGTTGACAAAGTAGACCACGAGCTGACCGAAGATGATAGCAAACTGGTTCCAGCTCACCAACATACCACGGATATTGCTTGGTGCTACCTCACCGATATACATCGGGCAGATGGCTGATGCCATACCCACACCGATACCGCCGAGGACACGATAGATATTAAACACCACCAAGAGGGTCCATGAGGGCTTGCCTTCAGGAAGCAGACCAAAGCTTTCGGGGGACATACTGCCCCATGCAGAGATAAAGAAGCATATGCCAGCGAAGATCAATGAGCGTTTACGACCGAGTTTGCTAGCAAACAATCCGGACAGGGCGCTACCCACGATACATCCTATCAGAGCCGAACTGGACGTAAATCCGTGTAGGAAATCGGAATATTGGAAATCTGGTGCACCCAAGAAGAATGCTTGTAATCCCTTCTCTGCGCCTGAGATTACAGCGGTATCGTACCCGAAGAGCAATCCCCCGAGCACTGCTACCATCACGATACTGATGAGGTAGGCGCGACTACCTGATTCATTTTTTGTCATAAGCTTTTAGGTTTTTAGTTATAATACGTTTCAGCATCGGCTTTCCCTATTTTTTGTTTCGGCTTCATCCGATTTCAGTTCTGCTGCAGAGGATGGATGATAGGGAGACGGCTGTTATATCGGCAAAGATGTTTGGATTTTCGATTTCTATTTACCACTGCGTACAATCAATCAGAAACGCACCGCAGAAGCACGAAAAACAAAGAGGGCGAGAATAGGATTTGTGCACATTTTTTTGTACCTTTGTACCCATTCAACTAAATGATTAGGTATCTCATGGACTTCAGCGAGATCATCGGACAAGATAAAATCAAACAGCGTTTGATGCAAACCATCAAGGAGGACCGCGTCCAGCAAGCGCTCCTTTTGTGTGGAGACGAGGGCGTGGGCAAGCTTGCGCTGGCCTTGGCATACGCTTCTGAGCTGCTAACCAAGGGCACGCCGTCGATGCCGGTGACCATTTCCAACGCTGAAGCGATGATCCGCAAGTGGGAACATCCTGACCTTCACTTCGTCTACCCTATCATTAGGCTTGAGAAGATGAAGGCCGACTACAAGGCGACGAGCGACGATTTTGCCCAGCCATGGCATGAGATGATCCGCAAGAGTCCTTATTTCTCGTTCACACAGTGGATGGAAGCCATGGGGACAACGAACAAGCAAGCCACCATTACCACTGCCGAGAGCGATAGCCTCACACGCAAGCTCTCCCTCAAATCGAGCATGGGCGGATACAAGGTGGTGATCATCTGGAAGCCGGAAAGGGCGCATGAGGTATTTTCCAACAAGATTCTCAAGCTCCTCGAGGAACCTCCTAAGCACACGGTGTTCCTCCTCATCAGTCAGGAACCGGAAGCATTGCTGGAGACGATACGCAGTCGCACACAGCGTATAGACGTTCCGCACATCGACGAGCAGACTATTCTGCAGGCTTTGATAGACCAGCGTGGACTGCAGACGGACGATGCCACACGCATTGCGCACATGGCTCACGGCAGTTGGTTGCACGCACTAGAGTTTCTTAGCGCCGATAATGAGCGCGGAGAGTTTCTCCAGCAGTTTGCCTCACTGATGCGTCTGTGCTACGCGCGTAACCTGAAAGGACTCAAGGCATGGTGCGACACGGTGGCCGCGATGGGCAGAGAGAAAGAGATTAGGATGCTCACCTACTTCATGCAGCAGGTGCGCGAGAACTTTATATACAACTTTCATCAACCCGAACTCAACTTCCAGACCAAGGAGGAAGACGCTTTCTCAAGCAAGTTTGCACGCTTCATCAATGAGAAAAACGTCATTGAGATCAACGAACTGTTTCAGCAGACTCAACAAGACATCGAAGGTAACGCCAAAGAAAAGATTGTTCTCTTTGACATGGCGCTCCAACTGATCGTCTTGCTATTAAGATAAAATACATCAATAACACAACGATTCATCTTCATGGACTACAAAAATATGAACTTCAAACTATGGAATGGCTGCGACAGAGGGCTATGCCATAGAGGTTGCGGAAGACAAGATCACCAACTGAACACCTACGATTACCTAGCCGATGTGCCGGGTAACGACAAGACTACCGACCTCGTTGAGGTACAATTCAAGAACACTCGCAAGGGATACTACCACAACGTGAACAACCTAGAGCTCAAAAAGGGCGACATCGTGGCTGTGGAAGCAAACCCAGGACATGACATCGGTGTGGTGACACTCACGGGTCAGCTGGTCAAACTGCAACTGAAGAAAGCCAATCTCAAGTCGGCGGATGACATCAAGCGCATCTATCGCATCGCCAAGGAGACGGATATGGAAAAGTATGAGCAAGCCAAGGCACGCGAACACGATACGATGATCGAGAGCAGACAGATCGCTAAGAACCTCGGATTGGACATGAAGATAGGTGATGTAGAGTATCAAGGCGATGGCAACAAGGCTATCTTCTACTACATTGCCGACGAACGCGTCGACTTCAGACAGCTCATCAAGGATCTGGCAGCTACGTTCCACGTCCGCATAGAGATGAAACAGATTGGCGCTAGACAAGAGGCGGGGCGCATCGGAGGCACTGGCCCCTGTGGACGCGAGCTATGTTGCGCCACTTGGATGAAGAATTTCTCTAGCGTCAGCACCAATGCAGCACGCTTCCAAAATATCAGTCTGAACCCCACGAAGCTCGCGGGAATGTGCGCCAAACTCAAGTGTTGCCTCAATTATGAGGTGGATACGTACATGGAAGCAAGCAAGAAGTTGCCTAGCAGAGAGGTTACGCTGCAGACAATGGACGGCGAATACCATCTGTTTAAGACGGATATACTCAGCGGCGAGTGCACCTACTCTACCGACCGCAACCTTGGCGCCAACATGGAAGTGATCTCTGCGGCACGCGCAAGGGAGGTGATCGAGATGAATAGAAGAGGAGAAAAGCCTTATTCGCTTCAGCCCGATGACGTCAAAAGAGAGCCGGAGAAGCCTAAGGACTTATTGGAAGGAACGGATCTTAGCCGTTTTGACAAAGCCAAGAAGAAGAAAAAGAAGAACAATCGCAAGCCTAAAACTGAGGCTTCGAAGGCGGACAAGCCTGCAGGTAAGCCCGAAAAGGCCGCTGAAAGAGCAGAGGGCAACGCACCAAAAGCCGACAAAGCGCCCGCTGATCAGAACAGACAGCCACGCAACAACAAGCATCGTCAGCGTCCTGATCGCCCCAATAGACAAGCACAACCACGTGACAACCGCCCTCAACAAGGCCGTGATGCCAACCAGCATGAGGGACATCGTGCACCAAACAACAACGACAAGAAGCAATAAGGAGGAACATCCATCATGCGCAAAGCATACAAACAGGCAGTGGCAGCGGCACTCGTCGCTACACTGGTAGGCTTATGGGGATGTAACGACGACCGAACATACGACCGCTACCGCGACGTAAACATCAACGAATGGGAACACAATGACACCATGAGGTTTGCCGTGCCAAGGCAATGGGCGGGCAGATACAAGATGAGCGTGGGCGTGCTAGCCAATCATGAGTATCCCTTTCAGCAGTTGAGTTTGGTTGTTCGGACGCACATCATCCCTTCCCAAAGAACCATAACGGACACTGTGACCATCCGCATCACGGATAGCGACGGTATACCACTAGGCAAACCGGGCATCACTTCGACCGAGCTTCTTAGCAAGGTAACCAGCTTTGAACTCAAGAACAGTGATTCGCTCTACGTCACAATCAACCATAATATGCGCCAAGAGAGCATCAAGGGCATATCGAGCGTAGGCATTCGGTTGACTAAGGAATAAAATTACACCTTATTACATTAGGCATCTTACCTATTATAATAAGGTGTTTTTCGTTTTATCACGGGCTTCTATCGGTGAAGCTGAAGCCACAATCGTTTATTGACGGATCAGGTTTCGACCCGCATCGATGCGTAGGAAGATAAACAGAAGGAACGTAAAGCCCCACAGCGACGAACCTCCGTAACTGAAGAACGGCAGCGGGATACCTATCACGGGCGTCAATCCAAGCACCATTCCCACATTGATAAAGAGGTGGAAGAGGAAGATTCCCGCCACGCAATAGCCATAGACTCGCCCAAACTTGAACGGTTGCCGCTCGGCAATCTTCATCAATCGCAGTACCAAAGCAAGGAAAAGCAACAACACCGAAGCCGATCCTAAGAAGCCTTCTTCCTCCCCTACGGTGCAGAAAATGAAGTCGGTATCTTGCTCCGGGACAAATTTCAGTTTGGTTTGGGTGCCGTTCAGGAAGCCTTTACCTTCAAGACCGCCCGACCCGATGGCTATCTCGCTCTGATGAACGTTGTACCCCGCACCAGCCAAATCGTCATCAAGGCCCAGCAAGACGTTGATACGCACACGCTGGTGGGGTTCCATCACGTTGTTCAACACATAGTCGGCTGAATAGAAAAAGGCTATAGAGCCCAACGCAAAGAGGCCTATATATAGATAGGTAATGTATCGGGTGCTCAGCCAATGGTATATAAAGAAACCGAGAAGGGCGCACGAAAGGATAATCTGAACCCAAACAATGTCAAACGGAATGACATATTCGGAAAACAAGAACGCCAACAACGTCATACCAATGCAGATGCCCACAAGTCGAAGGCTCTTCGATTTCTCACCGAGATAGTTGTATAGCATGCCTGCCGAAAAGATCTGAACCAAGAGCAAAACCACAAATTTGCCGACCGAGGTGGGCGTATCAAACAACATAAACTGTTCATACTTGATACCCACAACAAAGTAGATCACCATGGCAACGCCCGTAAAGAGGATGCTTCCAGGCATGCCCTCACGGTAGAACATGAGGAAGAATGAGAAGTAGACGAGCGCCGAACCAGTCTCTCTCTGACCCACAATGCAGAGCATCGGTAGGAAGACTATGCCGCAAGCCATGGCAAAATGCTTCATGTTCTGCATCGTAAATCCGTACGTACTCATACATTTGGCGACGGCAAGGGCAGTGGCAAACTTAGCAAACTCGGCGGGTTGCAATCGTAGCGGACCTAAGACCAACCACGATCGGGAACCCTTTATCTCATGCGGATTGAAGATAGTGGCAAACAAGACGAGTATCAACACCGCATAAACCACGTACGCAAAGGTATCGTAGAAGCGGTCGTCAAGCATCAAGAGCACAAAGCCGAGGCAGATACTAGTACCTATCCACACAATCTGCATACCCGAACGTGTGCTCATCGAGAAGATATCGGTGTCTCCGTAGGTGTAGCTCGCACCACAGACGCTAACCCAACCAAAGACGAGTAAGGCAAGATAGATGCCTATCGTCCACCAGTCGAGCGACTGCAAAACACCTGGTTGTTTGCTCATCCCATTATTATTAGTCATGCTTATAGCTCCTTGTCGTTTGCGTTAATCCTTCTTTTGGCTCTTATCGTTGTCGGGTTCGTGACGCTGCGGCTTCTTATCCTTGTCGTTATCCTTGCGTTCTTCGCTCTGAGGTTTCACCTCATCGTCTACGCGAATGGCTGGATCGTTCTGCGGTTGGTTCTTTTTCTTCTCCTGATCTTGCTTCTCCTTCTTCGCATCGTCAAGCTTTTGCTGTTCCATCTTGGCTTTGTCTTGAGCCACTTTGAGCGAATCCTTTACCGCATTGATGCGTTTGAGCGAGTCAAGACGAAGCGAGTCGGCATGCGTCAGCGGACGTTTGAACGGATAAGAGATATGGCGCTTCTGAATCTCGGCGGCTTTCGCAGCGTCGCCGTCGGTCAGTTTGCCATTGATATATTGCTCTATCATCAACGAGCCGATAGGTACTCCGAACACAGCACCGAACCCGCCGTTCTCCACATAGACCGCAATGGCAATCTTAGGCGTATCTACGGGGGCGAATCCCATGAACACCGAGTGGTCCTTACCGCGGTTTTGGGCTGTACCTGTCTTACCCGCAAGACTGTAACCGGGGTGCACCGCATGGGCACAAGTACCGCCCGCAACAGACGACATCATACCTTTGATCACCTCTTCATAGCTCTTCTCGCTACCTTTAGTGCGATGTTTCTCGAAGAATTTCTTGTCTATCTGCCCACCGGAGATATGCCGCACCACGTGAGGGGTAACGTAGTAGCCACGATTAGCGATGGTAGCGCCAAGGTTAGCAATCTGTAATGGTGTGAGGTTGACCTCGCCCTGACCGATCGAAATGGATATAACCGATAGCGGATTCCACTTACCGAAGGCATTGTCATAGAACTTTGCATTAGGAATCATGCCTCGCTTCTCACCCGGAACGTCAATGCCGAGCTTATATCCGAAGCCCATCGATACCATATAATCGCGCCAAACATTCATCGCATCATCCAATGTGGGATATTTCTGGCGGTTGGACAGCATGTGATATAAGCCCCAACAGAAGTATCCATTACATGATGTACTGATGGCAGGGACAAGCGACAGAGGTGACGCATGGCCGTGACAACCTACATGCAGACCATGAAACGAGAAGCCGTGGTTGCACACGTACCGTGTAGAATCACTGATAATGCCTTCTGTATAATAGGTTACTGCTTGCGAAGTCTTAAACGTACTGCCTGGAGGATACTGTCCCATGACTGCTCTATTGAGCAATGGCTTGGCGGGATCGAGGGTCATTTGCGACTGAATCTTGCCGCGCATCTTGCCAATCATGATTCGCGGATCATACGTTGGCGACGATACCATGGCAAGAATCTGGCCCGTCTTGGGTTCGATAGCGACGATAGCGCCCAGCTTTCCTTCCATCAATCGTTCGCCAAGCGCCTGTAGATCGGCATCGATACCGAGCTGGAGATCCTTACCCGGTCGTGGTTTCTGATCGTATTTGCCATCCTTATAATGTCCTTGGATGCGTCCGTGGGCATCGCGCAACATGATTTGGATACCCTTCTGACCACGTAGCTCCTTCTCATATTGGCGTTCCAATCCCGACTTACCGATATAGTCGCCCGGCTGATAGTAGTCGTCGTCTTCCACATCGCTTGCCGACACCTCCGCCACATCGCCTAAGAGGTGCGCCGCAATGGGCTCTTTATATTGTCGGATGCTGCGCCGTTGGATGTAGAAACCAGGGAAACGGAAGATCTTCTCTTGGAAAGCGCTGAACTCTTTGTCTGGCAACTGACTCATAAAGAGCTGCTGCGTGAACCTCGAATAGCCCGGATTCTTGTTTCGATCCTTGATTTCGGCCATTCGTTTGATAAAGTATTCCTTTGTGATATTGAGCGAACGACAGAAGTCCATCGTATCCAATCGACCATTTTCCTCGTTCATCACCACCATGATATCATAGGCGGGCTGGTTGTAAACGAGCAGTTTGCCCTTGCGATCGGTAATCACGCCGCGCCCAGGAAACTCCACCTTCTTGAGGAAAGCGTTCGAGTCAGCACTCTTCCGATAGTCGTCACTGGCTATCTGGAGGGCAAACAACCTTATGATATAGACGATAACGATGAAGATGGCCACACCACTGAGGATGTAACGGCGCTTTTCCAGATCATAGTTTTTCATCAGCGGTTCCTCACATTATCTATTACCACAATCAGTAAGAAGGTCAGCAAGAAGCTGCCACCAACGTTCTCACACCACTGCAGGATATTAAAGAAACTGAACATATCCAGCGAGAAGAACACCAACGCATACACCAAGCAGAACAATCCGGCATAAACGCAATAGGGCCCGAAGCCTAGACTGGTGATGGTAGGTCTGAAATCGTCTGCTGCTTCACGTGGCAAGAAAGGATTGAGGATATAGGGTTGGACAAAAGCCATCAACGTCATAGAGGCTGCTGCCACGCCCGGTGTGTTGGCAAAGATATCGAGTAGCAATCCCAAGAAGAAGCCCCAAAGCAATGAAGCCCAACGCGGATAGTTGCGTTGGAGCGTGATGGGGAAGTATATACAGACCAAAGGGGTTGCACAACCGAAGAGATGGATGTGGTTGAGTACCAATACCTGTACCAAGCACAACACTACAAAGAGCAACAACTTCCTTAATAAATCTTCGTTCATAATGATAATCTCGTGATATACGGCGTTGAAGGGATGATGGATTACTGATCGCTGCGTGGCTTGATAGAGTCTTGCGCAGCCTGAAGGAGTTGCTTGCGGACATCGAGTTCAGGTTCGTTGATCACGCAAACGTCACGTAGGTTGGCAAAATTGGTGGACAGTTGGATCTGCAAGCTATACGAAAGACCGTCCTGTGAGTTAAATACCTTCTTGACCTTACCTACCAATAAGCCTGCTGGGAACACTGCCGAATAACCCGAAGTGACCACGCGGTCACCGATCTTGAAGCGTGCATGGCGTGGCACATCATCCAGATAAGCGATGTTAGAAGGTCCTCCGTTCCACTTGATATAGCCGAAATAGTCGCGGCCGGAGATAGCACAACTGACGTTCGACTTAGAGTTGAGCAACGGGATGACCACTGAGTAATGAGAACCGACAAGGTAGACGATGCCCACGATGCCATCACCGCAAGCCACACCCATATCTTTCTTCACGCCATCAGCGCTTCCCACGTTGATCGTCATGAAGTTGTCATTGCGGTCAATGGAGTTGTCCACCACCTTAGCTTGTATGAGATGGTACTTTTCCAACAACCTAAACTGTCCCCGTTTGAGGTAAGTGGAGTCCTTGGTCTTGTCATATAGCTGCGCCGAGAGGCTCTTCACTTCTTGCTCTAGTTCGAGATTGCGCTTCGTGAGCGCCTCGTTGGCCTCCCCTAGACTGAAGAACGACAGCAGCTTCGACTCTTGTTCGTAAACGATGCCTGCTACATAATTTGCAGAGGTAAACCATACGCTACCCTGATAGTTGTTGAATCGGAACATCAACACCAAGCTGACGACTTCCAACAACAGAAAGAGAAAGCAATGAAAGTATTTGGTGAGAAACTCCGTTAAATTATGCATACCCTGGATCTATGTTGATTTTCTTTCCTTATAGATTCTGTTCCAATCCCGAGAGATTGTATTCTAATCCTATAAACAAAATGTAGTAAAGGCGCGTTCTATGATGGGATAGTACCTTTTAGAACTCGCCTTGACATAAAGTCAAAGAAATTAAAGACTGCGACTATGCCCTTAATGGCATCTCCCGCCGTAACCTTCAACTTCCTTGACTTCCCTTTATCGATTGCCTTTACCTTAAGGCCACCTGCTTATCTCATCAAGAATGAGAAACGGTCCACATTCTTCAAGGCGATACCTGCACCCGTTGCTACGCTGTGGAGAGGATCTTCAGCCACGTGGAACGGAATGTTGATCTTATCCGTCAAGCGCTTATCGATACCGCGAAGCAATGCGCCACCGCCGCTGAGCCATATTCCGTTATGCACGATATCGGCATAGAGCTCAGGAGGAGTGTTGTCCAACGCTGAGAGAACGGCGTTCTCTATCTTGGCGATGGTCTTATCCAAGCAGTGAGCTATCTCCTGATAGCATACCGGAACTTCCATTGGAAGCGAGGTGATACGGTTAGGACCGTGGATGATGTAATCCTCTGGTGCCTCATCACCAAGGTCAGTCAGAGCTGAACCCACGTGTACCTTGATACGCTCAGCCATACGTTCGCTGACCTTCACGTTGTGCTGACGACTCATATACTCCTGGATGTCAGAGGTAAGCTCATCACCTGCTACACGGATAGAGTTGTTGGTCACGATACCACCGAGAGAGATAACAGCAATCTCCGTACTACCGCCACCGATATCAACAATCATGTTTCCTTCTGGAGCCTCAACGTCGATGCCCATACCGAGGGCTGCTGCCATCGGCTCAAAGATCAAGTAGACGTCACGGCCATCGGCACGTTCAGCCGAGTCGCGTACGGCACGGAGCTCCACCTCAGTACTGCCTGAGGGTACGCCGATCACCATTCGCAAAGAGGGAGAGAACAGGCGGCTACCTGTGTGCACCTGCTTGATCAAGCCACGCATCATCTGTTCGCATGCCGTAAAGTCGGCTATCACTCCATCACGAAGTGGTCTGACGGTACGAATGTTGGCGTGTTCCTTCTCATACATCATTTTTGCCTCGCCACCGACAGCAATCATCTTGTCGGTGCGACGATCCAATGCCACAACAGAAGGCTCGTCCACCACAATCTTATCATCGCTGATAATGATCGTATTGGCCGTACCCAGGTCCATGGCTATCTCTTGGATAAAAGAAAAGAATCCCATTCTAAAATTAATATATCTGTATTTTCGAAAATAATCTGCTTATCTTTACTTGCTCATAAACCAGTCGTGGATCGCTGTGTCATAGTGGCTGCTCACGCCGAATGCGCGTTCAGCGAACATCTTACGATCCTCAAGGTCGGTCTGAGCGCCCTTGGTGTTAAGCAACTGGAGCAATACGGGATATTCGGCCTTGCTTGGAATGATCACCACGTCATTGAAGTTCTTTGCTCCGGCACGAATGAGCGAGATGCCGCCGATATCGATTTTCTCGATGATATCAGCATCGCTTGCACCGCTTGCCACGGTTTGCTCAAAGGGATAGAGGTCCACAATCACAAGGTCAATGGCTGGAATCTCATACTGTTGCATCTGTTGGATGTCGCCTTCGTTATCGCGACGAGCCAAGATACCACCGAAAACCTTTGGGTGCAGCGTCTTCACACGGCCGCCGAGGATAGATGGATAAGTGGTTACATCTTCAACCTTGTCACATGGATATCCTAACGATTCGATAAACTGTTGCGTTCCACCGGTGCTAAGGAAGCGTACACCATCTTCATTGAGTTTCTTCAACAAGTCTTCAAGTCCGTCCTTATGGAAGACTGAGATTAATGCAGTTTTGATTTGCTTTGTACCTGCCATTGTTCTTTCTTTTGATTATAGATGTGCAAAGATACTAATTCTTTGCGAAGATTATTTGCTTTTAGCTGAAAATTTCAGCGTTTGCGCCGTTTTTATTATCCTTTATCAAGCCGACCGCACCATTCGTTTCGGATGTCAGCATTCGGGGCACGGCTTCGCCCCAGCCTACATCTTGAACAGCGACTAAAATCTGTCTGCCTTGTTATCACTTATCGCTCTTACGGCCAGAGATGGCATCCAGCACTTCCTGCAGTTCGCTTCCGTATCCCAAAATCTTATCCACCACACCTTCTTTGGCACCTTTGGCCACATAGCGTAGGCAGTCACCCTCAAGCTTGCCAATGCGTTGACGTTCAGCCACGGTATAGTCGTATTTCTCTATGCGCTTGCGTATCTTCACAAAGCGTTCCGCTTGTTTCTTCCATTGAGCCACATTGTATTCGGACGAATGGTCACGCAGGTCATAAGACAGTTTTTCCAGGTCGTTAACGGCTGACATCTTAGAGGCGCATGAAGTGGTCAGCAATGCAAACAATGCCATGATGGGCAACATCCATAATATGCTACGATTTTGTCTTCTCATCTTGTTGTGTAATCTTGATTGTCTCGCAAAAGTAATGATTATCCTTTTCTTGGGCAAACGACGAAGCCCGAAACCGATGGGTTATTCTTGATTTTTGTCATTTATAAATATTCTTTAAGCCTCTCATGGCAAAGATTTTAGGATAAAGAAAGGGTCATCTGAAACATACATCGATAATGTTTTGGTTGCTGTACAAGCGTAAATCAACTTCAGAAAGATATCGTTTCAGAAGACGAAACCACCGCTTTTATATCCTAACGGAGCCTTTATCAGAATGAAAAATAAATTATTTTTGTGTAGAAAATAAATTGATTTTCATCGAAGAATAAATTATTTTTTATTCCAAAACCTTAACGGATAGATGATGAAAGAGCCCGTCTTAATTGATAAAAAAGGCTTACCTTTGCATCATGAACTTCTCTACAGTCATACTCGATTGGTTTGCCCAGCACCAGCGCGACCTTCCTTGGCGTCACACGCATGACCCTTATGCTATCTGGCTGAGCGAGATCATCCTTCAGCAGACGCGCATCGTGCAAGGCGAAGGCTACTGGAGGCGGATGATGGAACGTTTCCCTACAGTCAAAGCGCTCGCGCAAGCCTCTGAGGATGAGGTGCTACGGATGTGGCAAGGGTTGGGTTATTACAGTCGGGCGCGCAACCTTCATTATGCCGCCAAGCAGATTGTGGCTTTGGGTAGATTTCCCGAGACGTTCGAAGAGATACGTCAGCTCAAGGGCGTGGGCCACTATACCGCTGCCGCCATTGCTTCGTTTGCTTTTCACCAACCTGTGGCGGCGGTGGATGGGAACGTCTATCGCATCTTGGCACGATATTTTGGCATTG
Source organism: Bacteroidaceae bacterium (assembly GCA_963654235.1). Classification (GTDB taxonomy): domain Bacteria; phylum Bacteroidota; class Bacteroidia; order Bacteroidales; family Bacteroidaceae; genus Prevotella. The sequence goes on from CAVJZR010000020.1 coordinate 40,992, forward strand.
ACATTGCCATCAACACGGGCAAGGGTAAGAAATGCTTTCAGCAGTTGGCTGACGAGCTATTGCCACACGATGCACCCGACACGTTCAACCAAGCGATGATGGATTTTGGTGCCACGCAGTGTACACCTACCTCTCCGCAGTGTGATATCTGTCCATTGGCAGAGGGGTGTCATGCGCTGAGAAACCACTGCATAGACGCGCTACCGGTAAAGAAGAAGACCTTAACGATCAAGGAGCGACATCTCATCTATTTATATATAAGGTGTAACGGCTTCACCGCTATCCGTCGCCGACCACATGGCGACATCTGGGAGGGACTGTGGGAGCCACCTCTTATCAGCCCCGAAGAGGTCCGAGACATCTATCAACTGAAGGTCAAAGGGATGAAGCATGTGCTCACGCATCAGAAGCTTCTTGCCGACCTGTACCTCTATGAGACCGAGGAACGTCCGCCACTCAGCCCCGAATATATCTGGATAGAGGAAGAGAAGCGCTCCGACTATGCCACGCCCCGACTGATCGAGAAACTGTTAGAGCGGCTATAGCAATTTGAAAACATTTAGTAACTTTGCAATATGATATACATCACACGTAACGATAGGGATTATGGGCCCTACGATATCAACACATTGACACGCTTTGTGTACGAAGGCAAGTTGCTCTTACATGACAAAGCGTTCGATACCAGCACCGGTATCCATGACACGTTGGGGCACATCCTCACCCGCTATGGGGTCAAAGTCAGTTGTCGGCATGAAGGTTCGGTGCTCAGCCAGCTCGCCAAAATCGGCAGAGAGTTTATCTTTCCCGTTGAGGAAATCAACCGGCAAGCCATCATCGAGAACCATCGCTTGTTGTTGCTTGCCGCTGTAGGACTGTCGTTATCGGTCATCATGCTGCTCCCCATTGGCGGTTATCTGATGTTCTATGTCATCAGTCTTTACTTTGCCACGATCTGGGGGCTGTTCTTTGCTTACTTCTTCAGGACGCATCAGGTCAGTCTCAAGACCACCATCTACACGTTCTTCATGACCCAGTTGGGGGTGTTCGTCATCTTCTCGGGGCTCAACAACCTCAACTTCTTCTATATCTTCACCTCCGCCCCGTTCCCTAACAACCTGTTGGGCTTCATCTTAGGCGTGGGTGTCACGGAGGAACTGACCAAGATGATACCCCTATTCATCATCCGAGCCAAGGCCAAGCAACCACTCACTCCGCAGACCATGGTCTATTATGGTCTGATGGCGGGTATCGCTTTCGGCGTATTTGAGGGTGTGCAATACCAAACCACCGTCAACATCCAAGCCGATTATACCACGGCGTTTGTGCTCAACATCGCCCGTCTCACCTCCCTACCCTTCCTCCACGCAATGTTCACGGGTATCGCGGGTTACTTTGTGGGTATGGCTGGCCTCTATCCTCGCTACCGCCAATCGCTCTATCTATTGGCGCTTACCATCCCTGCCATCCTACACGGATGCTATGACAGCTTGGCTGGGGTATCCTATCCGGTGGCGCTGGGTGTGGCCTTCCTGAGCGTGATCCTCTTGATGGCTTATCTGAAGAAGAATACCAACTTCCGAGAGAAGCTACGCCACTGATTTTTAACAAGTATTACAAGCGATATAAGAATATTTTTGTACCTTTGCTCGCATGAAAAAGATACTTACCTTTGTACTATTCCTCTGTGCGCTATGTGCTCAAGCACAGGTAGCGCGTCCCAAACTGGTCGTGGGATTGGTCGTAGACCAGATGCGTTGGGATTACCTTTACTACTATTATGACCTATATGGTGAAGGCGGACTGAAGCGCATCTTGCGTGAAGGATACTCTTGTGCCAACACCCATATCAACTATACACCTACCGTGACAGCTATCGGCCACTCGGCGGTATTTACCGGGGCGGTTCCTTCGGTGAGCGGTATTGCCGGCAACTACTTCTATCAGAACGGCAAGAGCGTGTACTGCTGTCAAGATTCTGCCGTACAAAGCGTAGGTTCAAAGAGCCGCGAAGGACAGATGAGTCCGCACCGACTAAGGGTCTCTACCATCGGTGACGAGCTGCGTCTGAGCAACGACTATCAGTCACGCGTGTTCGGCGTGGCGCTCAAGGATCGTGCTTCTATCCTCCCTGCTGGTCACACGGCCAATGCGGCATACTGGTGGGACACCTCTGCAGGACACTTTGTCAGCAGCACGTTCTACATGAGCGAGTTGCCTCAATGGGTACAGGATTTTAACAAAGCCAACCATACCAAGCCTGGATATAACATCAAGACCTCTACTGAAGGTGTAACCATGACCTTCAAGATGGCTGAAGCCTTGCTGCAAAACGAGAAGCTAGGTCAGGGCGACGTGACCGATATGCTCACCGTAAGTATCTCATCTACAGACGCCGTGGGTCACCAGTACTCCACTCGCGGTAAGGAGAACAAGGCGGTATGGCTACAGCTGGATAAGGATGTAACAACGTTCCTACAAGCATTGGACGCTGCTGTGGGCAAAGGCAACTACCTCTTGTTCCTCACCGCGGATCATGGTGCCGCACACAACTATAACCAACTGCGGGCGCACAAGTACCCAGCTGGATCATGGGACTATGATCAGGCCACCCAGGACCTCAATAGCTATCTCAAGGGAAAATTTGCCTTGACCATGAATCCCGTCTTGCCGGAGGACAACTATCAGTTTACCTTCGACCCCAAACTATGGAGCACCACATCTACAAGCAAAGAGACCATCATCGATGCAGCCGTGGAATGGCTCAAGCAGAACCCCGAATATCTCTATGTGGTGAACAATGAAAAGATCAATCAAGCCTCTATCCCTGCCCCAATCAAGGAGCGCTTGGTCAACGGATACTGCCATGGACGCAGCGGAGAGATCTCAGTGGTGACACGCCCACAACACTTCGGTGGGAAGTTTGACCCCAACTATGGTGGCACGTCACACGGTCAGCCTTACGTATATGACACCCACATCCCTTGCGTTTACATGGGATGGAACGTTCCTCATGGCGAGACCACAGCCGAGACGCACATCACCGACATCGCTGCAACCATCTGCGCAATGTTACATATACAAATGCCTAACGGATGTTATGGCACACCTACCACCTTCAAGTAAACGATTCATGCACATAGCCATTGCCGGAAACATCGGAAGCGGAAAGACCACACTCACCCGTCTGCTAGCTAAGCGATACGGTTGGGAACCGCGTTATGAGGCCGTCACGTACAATCCGTACCTAGACGATTACTACAAAGATCTCAAGCGATGGTCGTTTGCCATGGAGATCTTCTTCCTTAAAGAACGCTTCAAGGACTTGCTGGAGATCAGCCGGAGCGAGAAGACCATCATTCAGGATCGTACCATCTACGAGGGTGTGTACGTCTTCACCGCCAACAACTATGCCATGGGCAACATGACGGAGAAGGATTACACCACATACATGGAGCTCTTCGGGTGTATGACCGATGCGGTGAAGTATCCCGACTTGATGATTTACCTCAGATGTTCGATTTCTCATCTGGTTCAAAACATCGAGAAGCGCGGACGCGACTATGAGCAGAAGATGCCCATAGAGTATCTCGAGAACCTCAACAAGCGCTACGAGGAGTTTATCCAGCACCAGTATCCTGGTAAGGTTCTCATTGTAGACGTGGAAAAGATGGACTTTGAGAACAATCCCAAAGACCTAGGATATATCACCAGTAAGATCGATCGTGACCTCTTCGGTCTGTTCCCTGACCAACAGATGTAACCCCAACAACATATCATACCTATAAAAACCGAAACAACATGCATATAGCCATTGCTGGAAATATCGGTGCGGGCAAGTCGACCCTCACCACCTTGCTTGCCAAACGATTTGGATGGAAAGCGCATTATGAACCTGTGGACAACAATCCTTACCTTGCCGACTACTATCACGACATGGAACGATGGTCGTTCAACCTCCAAATCTATTTCCTTAACAAGCGTTTTCGCGATGTGGTGGAGATCTCTCGTTCAACCGATACCATCGTGCAGGACCGCACCATCTTTGAGGATGCACGTATCTTTGCGCCCAATCTGCACGACATGGGGCTGATGAGTGACCGCGACTTCAACAACTATACCGACCTATTTGACCTGATGATGAGCCTGGTGAAGCTTCCGGATCTGCTGATCTATATCCGTTCCACCGTGCCTCACCTCATCGAGCACATCCAGCAACGTGGTCGCGACTATGAGCAAACCATGCGTATCGACTACCTCAAAGGCCTCAACAAGCGTTATGAGGAGTGGGTGAAGCAATACAAGGGTAAGATGATCATCGTCGATGGCGACACCACCGACTTTCAGAACAACCCCGACGACTTCCGACGCGTGACGGATATGATAGACGAGCGTCTACATGGTTTGTTCCCTGAGCAACCTTAATCGTATCCGATAGACGCTATTATCGCTCAGTATAAAAACATTGAGAGCCGCTCTACACATGGTAGGGCGGCTCTCAATGGTATATGGCGGCAAGGGATGCGTTATAGTTTCTCGCGATCTTCGGCCTGGGTCTCCAAGATGCCAGCGGCGATACTGTCAGCCGACTCTACGATCTGAACCAGCGGCGACAGCTTCTTGGCGGTGTCATAGTTGCGCACATCCTCGTAGCTATTGAGGTTTAGGTCGAAAGCACCCATGTGCCAACGTATCGCCATAATCTCTTCATCGGTGAGTTCGAGGCCTGAGAGCAACAGCATCACCACGCTCTTCTCACCATGTCCGATAGGGAGATCCTTGTAACTGATATTGTAACCGGGTTGATCCACCCACATTCCGAGTGCGTTCTTAGCCTTCTTCATCGTGGGTTTGTAGATCTTTGTCTTGCACACATCATGCAGAAGGGTGGCTAGGATGACGTTCTCCTTCTTCACCTCGTTATGCACCGAGGGGTCCAAAGCGTCAAGACCTTCCCATATCATCAGTCCTGCGCGGTAGGTGTTGAGCGAGTGCTGACACAGTCCGCCGGCACTGTTGAGGTGATGTCCTGCCGAGGCGGGTGCTTCGAAAAAGCCATCATGCTCTAAATCCTCTATCACATAGTCGATTCCTTCACGCTTCGTGGAACGCAAGAGTTGTATAAACTCCTCCTTATTTGCTTCTTTATCTATCTTCATTCGTCTTTGTTTTGAAATGCAAAGGCAAAGATAATACAAATAGATTGGAAAGCAATACAAAACTGATATTAATTGGCAAAGATGGTCAAAACACGATGAGTGTGACACTATTCTAATCATTATAGCGAGTATCAGTTACCATTTTCACGGGTTCTATATTGTATTTCGTACCAAAAGGAAGGCATTTTCGAATATTTTTAGTAATTTTGTCAACAATTAAAAACTACAAAACCAAAAATGAAGAAATTACTAATCAGTGCACTTATGGTGTGTTTTGCCATAGGCGCATGGGCTCAGTCAGCCAGCACCTACAACAATCCTGTATTGCCAGGATTTCATCCAGACCCCAGTTGTGTACGTGTTGGGGACGACTATTACACCGTAAACTCTAGTTTCCAGTACTTTCCTGGTGTGCCAATCTACCACAGCAAGGACCTCATCCATTGGGAACAGATAGGCAATGTGCTCGATCGCAAGTCGCAGTTACCCCTCAAGGACGCCACTTCTTGGCTGGGCATCTATGCCCCAACCATCCGTTACAACAACGGGACCTACTATATGATCACCACCAACGTGGGCAACGGAGGCAACTTTATGGTTACTGCCACTGACCCCAAAGGCCCTTGGAGTGAACCACTTTGGCTCAGTCAGCAAGGCATTGACCCCTCACTCTACTTCGAAGGAGACGTATGCTATATGGTGTCTAACCCCGATGGACAGATCACGCTCTGCCAGATTGATCCCAAGACGGGTAAGCAGCTCACACCGAGCAAAGCCATTTGGGGTGGCGCTGGAGGTCGTTATCCAGAGGGACCACATATCTATAAGAAGGACGGATGGTACTATCTGCTCATCTCTGAGGGCGGTACCGAGTTGGCTCACCACCTCACCATCGCGCGTTCGCGTGACATCTATGGTCCTTATGAGTCCAATCCCGCTAACCCTATCATGACCAACTGCAACCACAAAGGTGAAGGAAAGCAGATCCAAGGTTGCGGTCATGGCGACTTTGTGCAGGACCAACAGGGCAACTGGTGGGTAATCTTCTTGGCTTATCGCAACTATGGCGGTTCGTACCACCACCTCGGTCGTGAGACTTATCTTGCGCCAGTGGAATGGAAGGAAGGCGAATGGCCCGTGGTATATGGCGGCGAAGCCATCGACACCGTGATGCAGGCAAAGACGCTTCCGCTCTCTCCTATGCCTAAGGCAAAGGGACATTACGACTTTACCAAGGACAAGCTGGATGCGCAATGGATTCATCTAGGACATCCCGTTGAGGCCAACTATGAATACAAGAGCACCGGACTGCGTCTGCACGCGTCCTCATCTACGCTGGACCAGCTCGATCCTAACACCTTTGTGGGCATCCGTCAGACTTCACCCACGATGGTAGCAGAGATTAGTGTTAACCCTAACGGTCTGAAGACGGGTAGCAAAGTGGGACTGTCTGTGTTCCAGATCTTTGACGGCCACTATGACTTCTATGTCACACCAAGCTCAGTTGGCTATCAAGCACAGTTGCGTTGCAAGCTCAAAGGCATCGATTATGTGGTGAACAAGGTGGGATTGCCTAAGGGCGTACAGCAGCTTCGCATCACCAGCGATGGCTTGATGTACCACTTCCTGTGCCAGACCCGACGCGGCACATGGACCGAGGTGGGTGCGCTGAACACATC
>CAVJZR010000021.1:0-46407 GCA_963654235.1 Bacteroidaceae bacterium
CTTACTTTTTTAAAAACTAAGCCCGAAGTCCTATTTTAAAGGGCTTCGGACCGAACTCTTATGCCCTTTTGAGTTTTACCGGACAGCAATAATTTAAAAATGGTTCTTCCGGAATTTGGAGTGATGGCACACACAAGAATATACATACCGTTTCTGCTTTGACTCTTGCAAATACTTTACTACAAGTGCTTTGCGTAATATTTAGCTATCGAAAACGAAATTGTTCTTATATTGTATGCAAATTAAGACATTTGAGTTCTCGTTATCTTGTATATAAAGATGTTAGAGGAGCGTACTATTCTATAAATAATTGATTTTCAATAACTATACATCATCACTCCAAATATCGGATGAACCTTAAAAATGTTAAAACCAATATGCTTCCTTACCTATCATTTGTTAGTATGCATGTAAAATCTTATATTTGCAATAACTAAATAAAAAGTCTAACCCTTTTAAATAATACGTATATGAAGAAACTATTGGTCCTATTATTTGCTTTTTTGTTCTCTTCGCAAGTAATCAACGCACATCCTATACCTGTAACATTATCAAATGGACAAGTTGTTTATATCGAATCTGATAACTTTAAAACTACAGAGGCTATGATTGAATATATAGAATGGCTAGAACAAACTTATGTTGGCTCAACCTTTGTGCCAGGTATAGGTCAATCTCAAGGCTAGTTTTTAAATGAATTTATTATACGGATGTTTATACCTTTAAGCATCCGTATATAATTTTAATGTAATAATGTTATGAAACAAAAACTCTTTATATTCTTCTTCGGATTATCACTTTCTATATGTAGCTTTGGTCAAAAGGTTCAAGGTATTGTATTGAAGCCCATGAAGCCAACATCAAAGAATGTGTATGATACGGCGCATGTTGTGGTCTATTATGAATTCGAAATGCTTCGAGACTCGCTCTCGCCTAAGAGCAAAAGGCTCGGTCAAACCATCTTGATGATAGGTGATACATATTGTAGTTTTGACGATTATTTCCATTGGAAAAGGGATTCGTTGAATGATGCTTATTGTAGAGAAAAGCGAAGTTCGATGGAATTATTAACACAAGGCTTGGCCATGAGACATAGCGAATGTCCTTATACAGTGCTGAAAAGTAACGTCAAGGGACAGGCAACTGTATTATTACAAACTCTAGTAGCCTATCAGTACACGCAACCATTGCCCAAGATCTCATGGAATCTAGAAGAAGGTGACTCTACTTTCCTCGGCGTAAACTGCTCTAAAGCCACTTGCGAGTTTGGCGGACGCAAATGGACGGCATGGTATTCTGCCGATTACCCTATCTTTTATGGACCTTACCTCTTTGATGGTCTGCCCGGATTGATTTTTGTTCTAGAAGAAGATAAAGGCAATTTTAAGTTTACCATGAATGGCTTGGTTAATGATTCGGTAGGAAAAGAGGTGTATCTGAGAAAACCGTCTATGCTGTTGGAAACCACGCGCGAGAAGGCTTTGGAAGCTTTTCGAAAGGTTTCTATAGACCCTACAACCATTATGACGCAAGTCTATGGTACCATTGTGCCTGATGGTCACTTAGCCGATTTTGCCAATAACCCCTATAATCCTATCGAGAAGGAGTAATCTTTAGTCTAGCATAAGTCACCCATTCCATGAGTGGTCTTAACCGATAGGCTTTTAAGAAAAACTCTTCATTTATCTCTCCGATATATCTTAATGGATTGCCAAAGCTCTAAGCATAAAAATAATTAAAAAGTTTTGGCAATCCACTCTTTTCAATTACATTTGCACCATCTATGGGTACACTATATCTTATTCCCACTCCTGTGGGCAATTTGGAAGACATGACCTACCGCGCCGTGCGCCTGTTACAAGAGGCCGACCTCGTGCTATGCGAAGATACGCGCACATCGGGAATCCTATTGAAACATTTCGATATACAGAATCGCCTGATGGCCCATCACAAGTTTAATGAGCATGGTACCAGCGCCCAGCTAGTGGAGCGCCTCAAAGCCGGTGAGACCATCGCGCTCATCTCCGATGCGGGCACGCCAGGTATCAGCGATCCAGGGTTCTTCTTGGCTCGTGAAGCCATTGCTGCTGGTGTGGTGGTACAGACGTTGCCAGGTGCCACGGCCTTTGTGCCCGCCTTGGTATCCAGCGGCTTACCTTGTGACAGATTTTGCTTCGAAGGATTCTTGCCTCAGAAGAAAGGCAGAGCCACATTGTTGCAATCCTTAGCCACTGAAAGCCGGACGATGATCTTCTATGAGTCGCCCTACCGCGTGTTGAAAACGTTAGAACAGTTTGCCGAAGTCTTTGGCGCAGAGCGTCAGGTGAGTTGTTGCCGCGAGATATCCAAGGTGCATGAAGAGAGCGTGCGTGGAACACTGCCCGAAGTGATAGCCCACTTTAAGGAAACCGCACCTAAAGGCGAGTTTGTCATCGTGGTTGAGGGGGCGCCTAAGGAGAAACAAGTAAAGGAAAAACGTTATCGCAGCAGGCAACATGCCGAGGACGATAACCAATAGTAATAGACGAAATTAAATCTTATCAATTATGAAGAAGTTAATCATTTTGGCTGCATGTGCATTAACCATTGCATCATGTCAGCAAAAGAAACCAACCATTAATCCCGAACAGATTCAGAACGATTCTCTTAAGGCCATCATTGATGCTCGTGACAATGAGATCAATGATATGATGGGAACGCTCAATGATATCCAACAAGGCTTTGCCGAAATCAATGCAGCCGAGAACCGTGTCACCTTAAATAAGGATGGCGAAGGTGCAAACAAGTCGGGACAGATCAAGCAGGACATCCAGTTCATCGCTCAGCGTATGAAGGAGAACCGCGAACTGATCAAGAAGCTGCAAGATCAGCTCAAGGAAACCGGTTTCAAGGGTGAAGAAATGCAGAAGACGCTCAGCCAGCTCACCCAGCAGCTTGCTCAGAAAGACAAAGAGTTACAAGCTCTTCGTGCTGAGCTAGAGTCAAAGAACATCCACATCAAGGAGCTAGACGAGACCATCACCGGTCTTAACTCGGATGTTGCTTCTCTGCAAACTGACAAGCAAAACCTGACCAACGACAAGCAGGCGCTTCAGACAGAGAAAGCCAATCTGCAAGAAGAAAGCTCTAAGAAGACCGAGACCATCAACACCCAAGACAAGCAGCTCAACACAGCATGGTTTGTCTTCGGAACCAAGAAGGAACTCAAGAACCAGAAGATCCTCGCTGATGGCAAGGTGCTTCAGGGTGCTTTCAATAAGAACTACTTCACCAAGATCGATATCCGTGAGTCTAAGGAGATCAAGCTCTATTCGAAGAGCGCTAAGATCTTGACCTCACACCCATCTATGAGCTACAGTTTGGCTAAGGATGCAAATGGCCAATACGTGCTGCGCATCACCGATCCACAAAACTTCTGGAGCACCAGCAAGTACCTTGTAGTACAGGTTAAGTAATCAAGACAATATCCAATAATAGAAAAGTCTGAATCGTCAACGATGCGTTGATGGTTCAGACTTTTTTCTTTTCTTCTTATTCCGTTTCCTCTGCGAGGCTGTTCTTAGCTCATCCGTTAAATGCGTACATTGATCAATTACCGACATAGTAGTGGGTGCGGTGTCCCACCGCACGTTTGCTTTGTGACTAAAGGGGCTGCGCCCCCGTCGCCCACTATTCTTCTTGTTTCGTTTCTTCTGTCAGGCTATTCAGTCTTTTCTTCGGCCTCCGGAGCGGGTAAGGCTTCGTGCTCATGCTCCTTGGTGACGTACCGTTGCCAGTAAGCAATGATCAGCGTGGTGAGGGGTAGGGCAATGATTAGCCCGATGAAACCAAGCAGTGCGCCCCATACGGATAGCGATAATAGCAGGATAGCAGGGTTCAGACCCATCGCTTTGCCCATAATCTTAGGCGTCACAATCATATCCGTGATGATCTGCACGATGATGAATACGGCCACTGCGGATAGGAAAATCACCCAGAAGTTTTGCCCCGTGTCGGCAGCTTTCAGCACCGCAAGCAACGCCGTAGGTATCAGCGCAAAGGTGTGCAGATACGGTACAAGGTCCATGATACCTATCAGGATGCCCAAACCTATAGCCATTGGGAATCCGATAATGGTAAATCCTATGCAGAACATGATGCCCATACACAGAGCCACTAAGCCTTGACCGCGAATATAATTGTTCAGCTCTCGCTCCACATCACCAGCCAGTTCGTGCCAGAATGGACGATGCTTCTTGGGGAAAATCTTGATCCAGTTGTTGGTCAGCGTCTCATAGTCCATCAAGATGAAGAACATATATAGCAAGGTGATACAGCTAGCCACGATGCTAATGATGACGTTAGCCGTCTGCCCCAGGAGGTTAAACAGCTTGGGCATGGTGCTCTTTAGGGTGTCACTGAAGTCTTTGCTCTTAAAGAATCGTTCCAACATTGCCTGATTCTCTATCGCCCAATTCTTCAGATACGCCGTGATGTCATTGGTATGGGTGGTCTTATGCAGATAGCTACCCACGATATTTCCTAGCTTGTCAAACTGGTCAATCATCGGCGGAATGATCAGATAGAGGATGCCGCCTAGCACCAGAATCACTACTAGCAGGGTGATCACGATGCTCAAAGCCCTCCCCGGTACGTGCAGCTTGTATTGGACAAACTTCACGATAGGGTAGAGAAGATAAGCTAAGAACCATGCTATCACGAAAGGCAACAATACACTGCTCAGCTCCCTCGTTATCACAAAGACAGCGATGACAAGCAATGCGGTTATCAGACCTCTGATAAAGCGGTCAAATGTGATCTGTTTTGTCATACGAATGGTTTCGTTTTTATTCTTTGTTTTCTTCGTTTTCTTCCAGCGTCCGTTGATAACACTCTCTGCAAAGTGGTTCATATTCAGCCTGTTCGCCCAGCATTACGCGGTTCTCATTGCTCACAAGCCTGTGGCTAACGTACGCCAGCGCACCACATTTCACACAGATTGCATGCACCTTGGTCACCTCATCAGCGATGGCGCATAGTGCTGGGATCGGTCCAAAGGGCACCCCTTTATAGTCCATATCTAGTCCGGCGATGACCACACGGATGCCGTTGTTAGCCAAACGGTTACAGACGCTTACCAATCCCTCATCCAGAAACTGCGCTTCGTCTATCCCAACCACGTCAATATCCGATGACATCAGCAGGATGTTACCCGATGACTCAATCGGTGTGGAGCGTATCGAGTTCTGATCATGGCTCACCACGTTCTCCTCCGAGTAGCGTGTGTCGATACAGGGCTTGAAGATTTCCACCTTTTGCTTGGCAAACACCGCGCGCTTCAAGCGGCGAATGAGCTCTTCCGTCTTTCCAGAGAACATGCTTCCGCAGATCACCTCTATGCGTCCGCGGCGTCGTTGCTCTCCATTCTTGCAGTCTTTTGCGTTCATTATGTCTTGTTTATGTTTCTACAAAGTTAATGCAAACCCACAAAATACCCAAGCGTTTTACATTATTTGTCTTGCTTCCTTTTTCTTCTAGCAGCTCTCTGCCGTTGTGTTAACCTATCCTTTACTTCGCTTAACGATACGTTTCATCTTGTCAAACGTCCATTGATATAATCTGAAACCGACTCTTTCAGAACAAGAATTAATTTATTTTTCAGTGAAGAATAAATTAATTCTCCTTGAAAAACAATTTATTTTTCCTTACAGAAAGATTCTGATTGTATCGTCATTTACCATCTATCAACTTTTAAGATCTTATCTTTTAGATGAGCATATCAGGTTAAGCCAACGCTTTCGCCTTATATAATAATGTACGCGCGTACCTTTTATTATTATATACGCTTGCACGCTCTTTGTCTATTCATGGCTCTAAAATCAACTCGCTCATAATTCGCGAATTTGAAAACGATTGGGCGATTGGTCGTGAATTCGTAAATTTTGCAAACGTATGCTTATGCTTTTACTCCTCTGCCAAATTGCTCCATAAAGTTTGCTATAGCCTTTCAAAATGTTAATAAGAAGAGGTTTAAAAGTCGAAAAGAATGTTTTTTCAAAGGATTGGCTAAATTTTTTATTAAATATGTTGATTATTTAAGAAAATAAATGTATTTTTGCAGTTGTATATCAAAAGTGATTTAAAGTAATAATTTTAATATAAGAGGTTTTATGGGAAAAAGACTAGGCTTGGTTTTGGCCTTGATGCTATTCTCGTTTGGGGTAGCTTTGGCTCAAACCACACTGTCCGGAACTGTCATCGGTGATGACGGTGAACCTGCTATTGGTGCAACCGTGATGGTGAAAGGCACCACAGTAGGTACTGCCACTGACATTGACGGTAAATTTAGTTTTACCACTAACGTATCCAACCCACAATTGGTTGTTTCTTACGTTGGTATGAAAACAAAAACCGTAAAAGGTGGCCAAAACTTAAAGATTACGCTCGAACCCGATCAAGATTCTCACCAATTGGGCGAAGTTGTCGTAACTGGTATGCAGAAAACCGATAAGCGATTGTTTACCGGTGCCACTACAAAGGTGAGTGCAGAAGACGCTAAGCTTGATGGTGTTGCCGATGTATCGCGTGCGTTGGAAGGACGTGCAGCCGGTGTATCGGTTGAGAACGTGTCTGGTACTTTCGGTACCGCTCCTAAGATTCGCGTCCGTGGTGCTACCTCTATCTATGGTAGCTCAAGTCCATTGTGGGTTGTTGACGGTGTGATCATGGAAGATGCTGTGAACGTAAGCTCTGACGACTTGTCTTCAGGTGACGCTACAACGCTGATTTCCAATGCTATCGCAGGTCTTAACGCTGACGATATCGAGAGCTTCCAGGTGCTGAAGGATGGTAGTGCTACCTCTATCTATGGTGCTCGCGCTATGGCAGGTGTGGTTGTTATCACCACCAAGAAAGGTCGCGCAGGACACAGCGCAATCAATTATACTGGTGAGTTCACTTATCGTTTGAAGCCAAGCTATTCTAACTATAACATCTGTAACTCTCAGGAACAGATGGGTATATATAAGGAAATGGCTTCTAAGGGTTGGCTCGAGTTCTCTTCTTTGGCTAACAGTAGTTCAAGCGGTGTTTACGGAAAGATGTACAACTTGATCTCTCAGTACAACACTTCTAACGGATCATTCGGATTGCCTTATACCGACGCAGCGATGAACCAATATCTTCAGGCTGCCGAGATGCGCAATACCAACTGGTTCGATCTCTTGTTCAAGAACTCTATCATGCAGAACCACGCCGTTAGTATCTCTGCCGGTACTGATAAGGCGAGTCTATATGCTTCATTGTCAGCACTCTACGATCCAGGATGGACTCCTGATAGCCGTGTGCAGCGTTATACCGCTAACGTCAATGCAAGCTATAACCTGTCTAAGAACTTGACCGTTACCTTGCGTACCAATGGTAACTTCCGTAAGCAGAAAGCGCCTGGAACCCTGAACCGTTCTACCGACGTCGTTTCAGGTTCAGTTTCTCGTAGCTTCGATATCAACCCATATAGCTACTGTCTGAACACATCTCGTGCGCTTGACCCTACTGCTACTTACACTCGTAACTACGCTTCGTTCAATATCTTCGACGAGTTGGATAACAACTACATCGACCTTACCGTACAGGATATGAAGTTCCAAGGCGAGTTGAACTGGAAACCGCTTCGTGGTTTGGAAATCAACGGATTGATGTCATATCGTGTTCAGCAAAGTAAGAACGAGCACATGATTCTCAACAAGTCTAACATGGCTGAGGCTTACCGTGCTGGTGTTGATGATCCTAACATCATGTACAATAACTCTTACTTGTACACTGACCCAGATCAGCCTAACTCGTTGCCATTCTCTGTGATGCCAGTAGGTGGTATCTATATCGGAACCAACTATACTCTGAATCAGCTCGATACACGTCTGACCGCTCAATATAACCATGTATGGAACGACGTTCATATCATGAACCTCTTCGGTGGTATGGAAGCTGACCGCATCGTACAGGATCAGAACACCCACACCGATTATGGTGTAGACTATGATAATGGTCGTCAGATCATCCCTAACTATTACTTGCAGAAGCAAGCTGAGGAAGAGGGTACTACCCTTGCTTCTTTCACCAAGGCTTGGACCAACCGTATGGCTTACTTCGGTAACGCAACTTATTCTTATGCAGGCCGTTACACCTTGTCAGGAACGCTCCGCTATGAGGGTAGCAACCGCTTGGGTAAGAAACACAGCAGCCGTTGGTTGCCTACATGGAACGTCAGTGCAGCTTGGACCGCAGATCAGGAAGAGTGGTTCCGTAAGTGGGCACAAAATCATAACGAATGGCTCAGCGCTGCCAAACTTCGTTTGAGCTACTCTCTTACCGCTGATAGTCCTGATGGTACAGCTACCAACGCTACAGCGATCTTCTATTCGTCACAGCCTTGGCGTCCAACATCTGACCAGCGTGAGACCGCTATCTCTCTGTCACAGCTTGGAAACTCTGAGCTCACATACGAAAAGAAGAAAGAGTTTAACGTCGGTGTTGACCTCGGTTTCATTCAGAACCGCATCAACCTTTCTGCCGATTTCTATTGGCGTGACAACTATGACTTGATGGGTTACACCCAGACACAAGGTGCTGGTGGTGAGCTCACTAAGCTTGCTAACGTTGCTTCTATGCGCTCACATGGTGCTGAGTTCACATTGTCTACTCATAACATCGCATCAAAGGATTGGAACTGGACCACTGACTTGACCTTCGCTTATAGCAAGACCACCATCACTGACCTCCAGAGTCGTTCTAATGTGATCTCGCTCTGTCAGCAGGGTGGTGCTGCCCGTCAGGGTTATCCACACCGTGCCTTGTTCTCTATTCCATTCGTAGGATTGAACGATCGTGGTATTCCAATGTTCATCAACGAGTCGGGCGAGGTAACCACTACCGATATTTACTTCCAGGAGTATGAGAAACTCGACTTCCTCAAGTACGAAGGTCCTGTTGATCCTACCGTTACTGGTGGTTTGAATAACACTTTGAAATGGAAGAACTGGCGTCTGAACGTCTTCATCACTTACAACTTCGGTAACGTGGTACGTCTTGACCCTGTCTTCTCCGCTTCTTACTCAGATATGTCGGCTATGCCTAAGGAGTTCAAGAACCGTTGGGTAATGCCTGGTGATGAGAACGTTACCAACATTCCTGCTATTGCCAGCACACGTCAGTACAAGGATATCTCTAACCTCTCGTATGCTTACAATGCTTACAACTATTCTACAGCTCGTGTAGCTAAAGGTGATTTCATTCGTATGAAGGACATCAGTCTTACCTATGACTTCTCACCAAGTCTGATTAAGCACCTCGGTCTGAACACCGCTTCTCTTAAGCTTGACGCAACTAACCTCTTCTTGATCTATTCAGATAAGAAGCTGAATGGTCAGGATCCTGAGTTCGTCAACTCTGGTGGTGTGGCTTCGCCTATGTCAAAGCAGTTTACGCTAACTGTACGTCTTGGATTGTAATATAATAATGTAATAGAGACATATCACAATGAAACTACATAAGATTTTAACTTTTACTGTTTGCGCAGCCACATTAGCGTTCACCTCATGCGTTGATCTTGATCAGCAACCAGACGAACGTGTCAATATCAATACGGACGAGCAGGTTTCTAAACTGCTTGTTACTGGCTACCCAAATGCAAACTATGCCTTGCTCGGTGAGTTGTCTAGTGATAACTATGAAGACAACAACGCTCCTCATGAGGTGATGTCTGGTTCTGGTACAACCTACTCTAACCTCAATCCCTATTCTAAGATGGATGATGAGGTGTTCGCTTTCGAGCAGGTGAAATCATCTACCAGCTCCGACTCTCCTTCTGATGTTTGGGCTTCGTTCTATAGCGCTATTGCAACTGCCAACCACGCGCTCGAAGCTGTATATCGTCTTGAGGATGAAGCTAAAGCTAAGGGTGAAGAACCTTCAGCTCGCTTGGAAGCTGCTAAGGGTGAGGCGCTCCTTATCCGTGCTTATAGCCACTTTATCTTGGTGAACCTTTTCTCACAGGCTTACAAAGATTCAGTAGCTAGCAAGAGCGACATCGGTGTACCTTACGTTACTGAGCCTGAGACCACAGTACACGTTGATTATGATCGTTCTAACGTTGCTGAGGTTTACAAGAAGATTGAGGCTGACCTCGTTGAGGGTCTTCCACTGATCAACGATGCTTATTATAGCAAGCCTAAGTGGCACTTCAACAAGAACGCTGCTTATGCTTTCGCAGCTCGTTTCTATCTGTTCAAGCGTGACTATGATAAGGTGATCTACTATGCTGACCAGGTTCTTGGTACTGATCGTAGCACTTTGTCAAGCACTCTCTGCCAGTATGATAAGTTCCAAGGTAAGACCTACCTTTCTGATTATGCTACTGCATGGCAGGATGCGAGCGACCAAAACAACTTGATGCTGATCTCTACTTATTCTCAGTGGGACCGTCACAACGCTTATGGTTGCCGTTATGGTATTGTTGGTCGTGCGATGAAGGAAACCGTTTATCGTACTGGTCCTACATGGAATTGGACCATCATGCCTTGCTTCAACGTTGGTGGCTTCTATGTGAACGGATCTATCGATTATGGTTTGTTCCCATTGAAGATTTGGGAGCAGTTCGAGTACACTGATAAGGTGTCAGGTATCGGTTATCTGCACATCATCCGCCGCGAGTTCACTCGTTCTGAGCTTGTTCTTGAGCGTGTAGAGGCTGAGCTTCTTTCTAAGACTCAGCGCAACATCGCCAACGCTGCCGCTGACCTCTGTGCATACGAGGAAAGCCGTCAGACATTCGACGAGACCAACAAGACTTATTACGTAGGATCTTCTAAGAATCCTAACCTTTGGGCGCTGACCGATTCTATCATCCGCAACTATTACACTTATAAAGAGGGTAAGACTCGTCAGAATCCAGGCGTAGTAGAAAGCTGGAGCTTCACACAGAACATGAGTTCTGACTTCGTTGTGCCTGAAGAGGTTTATCCATACATGAACTGTTTGATGGACTTCCGTCGTTACGAGACGCTTTGTGAAGGTCGTCGTTTCTTCGACTTGAAGCGCTTTGGTATCGAGTACAGCCACACCATCGGTCGTAACTCTGAGGTTGTTGACCTGAAGTGGAACGATCCTCGTCGTGCTATCGAGATTCCTATCGAGGCTGAAGCTGCAGGTTTGGAAACTTCTCGCCCAGCTAATCTCAACACAACCAATATCAGTGAGTTCAGAAGTAAGTTTAACGCTAAGTACAATACTTGTACCAAATAATAAGACATTCACGTTATGTATAAAGATATTAAATTGTTCTTTTTAGGAGTATTAGGTCTTGTATCTCTTTGCATGACTTCTTGCTCTGACGATGAACTGGGTGCGTCTATCTTTGATACCACTCAGACCAGTTTGGACCGAAGCGTGGCTACGTTCCCATTGGATACGTTCTTGTTGAAAAACTATCAAGAGCCTTACAACTTGAAGTTTATCTATAAGCTTCAGGATATCAGTTCTGATATGAACAAGAACCTTACTCCTGCCGACTATGAGAAGGCTTGTGAGCTCGCTGTGCTCTGTAAGTATTTCTGGTTTGATGCTTATAAGGAAAGCGTAGGCGAGACTTTCCTCAAGCTCTATAGCCCTCGTATCATCCACGTCATAGGTTCTGCCAACATCAACGCTTCATCTGGTAGTGAGGTGATGGGTTCTTCTGAAGGTGGTAAGAAGGTGACCTTGTATAAGGTTAATCAGCTCGACTATACTGATATCGACAAGATGAACGATATGTTCTATGAGACTTTGCACCATGAGTTTGCGCATATTCTCAATCAGAACTATGAGCGTCCTACTGACTTTGCAACGTTCTCTACAGGTCGTTACAACTCTGCTGACTGGCAGACCACGCCTGACTCGTTGGTATTGTCTAGTGGTTTCATCACTCCTTATGCTTATTCTCAAGCACGTGAGGATTGGGCTGAGATCATCGCTAAGTATATCACAACTGACGTTGACACCTGGAATGGTATGCTTCATTCTGCTTCTTTCGGTTGGGAGACGGCAATGGTAGACGCTGCTAAGTATAATGCTTTGATCAAAGGTGGTAGCTATACTCCTGACTCAAGCAAGCCAGATAGCATCATCCATTATGCTTATAATCCTAATCTCGACTCTATCGGTTATCAGACATACAACTACAATAGCTATGTACGTCAAGGTAATTCTTACATAACATATCAGATTGTACGTAAGGTGATTGACCGTGACTCTCTTGACAATCCTCGCGATCACAAGCTTGTTTATGAAGATAACGATGGCATTGATGGCCGTCAGGTTATCCTTGATAAGCTTGATATGGCTCGCAAATGGTTGAAGGAGAACTTCGATATGGATATCGACAAGGTGCGTATGAACGTTTTGCGTCGTGAATATCTCACTGACGAGCAAGGCAACTTCGTCCGTGATGCACAGGGCAAGTTGGTCAACAAGCTGACTCAACCTTCTGACACCGATCCTTCTAAGACTTTGATGGAAACGTTGTTGGAACAGATATCGCAGTATAAAGCATTACAAACTAACTAATCGTGAATACAATTATGAATAAGATATTTTTAGCAATCGCTTTTCTTGGAACCGTTCTTGCATTCACTGGTTGTAAGAACGAGGAAGACGATTTGTTTGACCAGTCGGCTTCTGAGCGTCTCGAAGCTGCAAAGAAGACTTACGCAGAGCGTCTGACTTCTGCTGAGAAGGGTTGGATCATCGAGTATTATCCTACAACGGGTTCTACTGGTTTCACTGGCCAAAGTTATCTGTTACTTGCCGACTTTAATAAGGATAAGACGGTCAAGGTGGCTGTTAACGATACTATCTCTGAATTCAAGTACAAGGAGTCCACTTCTGATTGGGATATCATCGACGACCTCGGTCCAGTATTGTCTTTTAGCTCATACAACGAGATTCTTCACTTATTCTGCTCTCCATCCACTGATGGTCTTCCATCGGGCATTGCTGAAGCTGTAAGCTCTGGTACTGGTCTTGAAGGCGACTATGAGTTCGTCATTGACAGTATTCCCGAGAACGCTCAGTTTGCAAAGATCTCTGGTAAGAAGCGTGGAACCTCTATCCGTTTGGTCCGTTATGACGATAGTATGTCTTATGAAGCTTATCTTGATTCAGTTAATGCTTTCACCAAGCGCATCTTCAATGCCAACTCTCCAAGCCCTGTTTCTTTGAACCTTGGCGACTCTACGTTGATCATTGTAGGTGCAAGCAATGGTACACCAAACATCTATCCAGCTGTTAATGGTGACGCTATCGTTGATAAACACAACTGTCCTTTCGTAATCTCTCGTTACAATGGCAACTACTATTTCCGTTTCAAGGAGCCTTTCAACGCACCTAACGGTACCACTGTTCAGGAGTTTGCATACGACAAAGTGAACGATAAGTTTGTTTCTCTTGATAACAGCGCATACGAGATTGCTGGTTATGAGCCTGCCAACTTTACGGTTTATGCCATCAATAACAACCACGCTTTCAAGTTTACAACGTCAGGTAACAAGCGTAATCAGTACTCTACCTCGTTCATGACTGAATATAATAAGGTGAAGAACTCATTCACTAAGACCAAAGAAACAGACAATGACAATCTGAAACTCACACTTCAAAGCTTGATTCTTACTAAGAAGGATAGCACCGATTATGTGTTCCGTTTCGATTATAAGCAGACTGGTCTCGGTGTTGCAGGTGCCGGCTTCAAGTTTAATGTAGAGGCTTCTGAAGATGGTAGCACGGTTAAGTTCACTTACCTCGAGCCTATGACTGATGGTGATTGGCGAGGTGATCTGATCTTGAACGACTATGCTCCCGCTTTGAAGGACTTCTTGCCATTGCTCTCTCGTAGCTATAAGGTGACTTCTGTCAATGGTAAGTTCGACCAAACCAAGCTCATCTTTACCGCTGTTGATGATCCCGACTTCTGGTTCGAGATGACCTATAACAATTCTAACTCAGTCAATTAATACATTCGTTTTAATTATTAATAATTACAAAGATGAACAAATCATTACTAACAATGCTTGCATTGGCTGCAGCAACTAGCACCTATGCACAGGCTCCTATCACTAAGCAGGTGATGGGTACACAGCTCACAGAGCTCAAGGCACCTTTGGCAGTATCATCTCCTTTTAATACTGCTGTTGCTCCTTCATTCAAGGCTGCCGCTAAACCCGACTATGTACGTTACTATGTTCCAACAGGTACAATGTTCGTGGGTTGGAATACCGAACTTGCTGGCTATTCTATCATGATGCCAATCGTTTCTCCTTTCACGGAGTTTACATTCACCAACTCTACCATGCCAGCTGAAACACGTTCTAATACAGAATGGCAGCTTTATGGTCAGAAGGTTTCTGATAGTTATGTAGACGAAAACTACAACTATGTGAGCATGGTTTCTTCAACGAATCCTACTTCGCTCAGCCAGGCTACATCTATATATTATGTTCCTACTTTGGTTTCTGGTACTGACTCATTCAACATCGCTATGTTCAATGACACATACACCGATGAAACATCTGAGCTCAAAGGTGTTACCTATATGCAGGCATATAATGACTTGGCTCCTTTGAGTCCATTCAACAATGGTTCTGTTGCAGTCCAATTCCAACAAGATAGCCAGCTTTACGGTAACACTACTATGTCGTATGATTTCGGAGATGGCGAAGGCACAGTGACTCTTTATCAGCAAGGTCTCGCTCAGCGTTGTCCTAAACCAATGACTCCTCTTTATGCAACATACATCAGTATTCCTGCATGTGCATACGGCGCTACTAATGCGAAGATCATTGACAAGGCTCTTACTATGTACATCATGAATGTAAAGGATACAACCATTACAGCAACCAAGCAAGATGGTACAGATACTACTTATACCACTAAGGTACAAGGTGATAAGATTCTTTACACTCTGACAGCAAGCCCTGAAGATCAGGTAATGTATAACCAAGGCCAACAGCTTGCTACTGGTAACGTTCTTGGTTCTATCGTGTTCTACAACAAGCAGCAAAGTTCTACAGGTGCTACATTGAATGCTCCTTTCCTCTTGGATCAGGACTATTTTGTTGTAATTCCTACAGGCTTCCAGTCACAGAGTAACAAAATCAACCTTGCCGCTACCCTTAATGGTTTGGATGCTGACTACGTACAAAATAGCAAGTTCGACGACGGCTATCCTACTTCTACTTTGTTGCTCTCAAAGACCAAGAATGGTTTGGTGGACGAAGAGCGTAGCTTGCACTATACTTACTATCGCGTCTACATGTCAATCAATGGTGTTATGGACGTAGCTAAGGTTGAAACTGATGCTGAAGTTAACAAGCAGTATTGTGGCGCAGAAGGTGGACAATGTGCAACAAAGGACGAAGTTCAGTTTGGTGATGTAACTGAGAAGCTTCCTGCACTCGTTCAGACAGCTATGAGCTGGTACACTGACGACGATGACAACTATTCTGTTCAGTTCACAGACGATGCTGATTGGGTAACTGCTGAGGTTTCTGAGGATTCTCGTGATGCTTCAGGCTACACCACTATCACCTTCACTTGCGATCCTCTCCCAGCAGGTGTTAGCGGTCGTGCTACTCGCGCATACGTTGAGGGTACTCACGGTGTAAACTCTTCTGATTACATCTACATCATCCAGGGCGATGCTAGCGAGACAGATGCAATCAATGGCGTAACCATCAGCGACAAGACAGCAAATGACAATGTTCTTTACAACCTCGCAGGTCAGCGCGTAAGCAAGGACTACAAGGGTGTTGTAGTTAAGAACGGTCAGAAGTTTATCAACAAGTAAATTTTTTAAATTACTTTAGATACACACTATTATCAAGAGGTCGTGGCCTGTGTTAGGTCGCGGCCTTTTTTAGTTTATAGCCAGAGTGGGCTTCCTTTCAATTCCCAAACTATTCTTACTACGCTTTTGCCTGGTCTATATATTACTCTTTCTTAACAACATTTAGTTCATATTTGTCTCCTTTTCCTTTGCTTAGTCTTTAATTAATCCGTAAATTTGCAGCCAAATGATTAATTTATAAATATGAAAAAACTATTCCTTTCTGTTTTCTTCTTTGCAACAGCAATGGCTACAATGGCCATTCCTGCATTGCGTGGATGGCGCACAGTCACCCAAAGCGATGGCACCCAGCTAGAGCTCCAGCTTGTTGGTGATGAGTTTCTTCATTACTTCGTTACCCGTGACGGTAAAGCTGTAGTGGAGCGCGATGGTACTTACTACTATGCGCAAGCTTCAGCTCAAGGCGTTAGCGAGACCGATATCGTGGCTCATGAAGCCTCTTTGCGCTCTACCGAAGAGGTAGAGAAGCTTAATGCGCTTGGTGACTTCAATACCGCAGTACAGCCTGCTTTAGTTAAGGCGCATGCACAGTCCTCTGCTCCTCGCAAGTTGGGTACACCTACTTCATATAAAGGAAAGAAGAAGGGTATCATCATCATGATGAACTTCTCCGATACTAAGTTTACTTACACACGTGATGACATTGATGAGATTGTCAATACACAGGGTTTAAGTAAGGAATTTACCTATTCTCTTTATGGCAAGACCATGACTACCGAGGGCAGCGTGCACGATTACTTCAGCGACATGAGCGATGGTGAGTTTGATCTTACCTTTGACGTCGTTGGCCCTTACACCGCCCAGTATTCAATGAAGTACTATGGTAAAGACAACTCGTACAGAAACGATGTCAATGTTCGTGAGTTTATTACCGAAGCCATCAATGCGGCTGATGCAGATGTCAACTATGCAGATTATGACTGGGATGGCGATAATGTTGTAGACCAAGTATTTGTGCTTTATCCAGGTTATTCGCAGGCGGATGGTGCTTCTTCTGATTGCATCTGGCCACACGAGAGTACCTTGTCATCAAGTTATATCTACGGACCTTATCTTGATGGCAAATACTTCAATACATACGCTTGTAGCTCTGAGCTCTCAGGTACTAGCGGAACAGACCTTGCTGGTCTAGGTACCATTGTACATGAGTTCTCTCACTGCTTAGGTTTGCCCGACATTTATGACACTCGTATCAACAGTGGTTATTCCGATACCAACTATGGTATGGATATCTGGTCGCCTATGGACAGTGGCGCACGTAATGGCAATGGTTGGCTTCCTGCTCCCTATACAGGTTACGAACGTTATTTCTGTGGATGGCGTACCTTCCGTGAACTCACTCAACCTTGCGCTGTTAATTCGCTTAAGCCTATCACAGAAGGTGGCGAAACCTATCAGATTGTGAACCCAGGCAACGCCAACGAGTACTATCTCCTTGAGAACCGCAATGGTAACTATGGTTGGGATCGTGGCTTGTACCTTGACAATTCAAGAAAAGCCGTTAATGGTTTGATGATTTATCATGTGACCTATGATAAAGCACGCTTTGTCAATAACACCGTCAATTCTACCAGTGGTTACTGCTGTTATGAGCTTGTACATGCAGACAACTCTGACAAGACAACCTATTCTATGGGTGGTGGCAATTATCTAGATGGTGATGAATATGCTCATGACCTTTACCCTTACTCTTCAGGTATTGGTACGGCAAACAACCACAACTTCTTCTCTGACGAGAGTACACCAGCCGACGTGCTCAATTATGCTAACACCGATGGCACGAAGTATCTTCATACCGATGTGTCTAAGATTACTCGCAAGGGTAGCAATGTTAGCTTCAAGTTCTTTGACGGAACCGATAGCTGGGAGGATGTAGCCAATGCCATCAAGGACGTAACCAAGGTTACAACTAAGAACGATGGCAAAGTTTACAACCTCAATGGTCAGGAAGTAGGCACATCGCTTGATGGTCTTCATAGTGGTGTTTACATCCAGAACGGCAAGAAGGTTGTCGTAAAGTAATTTAGCGTCACTTTTTCTGTAAACATAGTGAACGGTATTGACGCCTGCTATTTGCCTATCACAGGTGTTGGTACCGTTTCACTTTTATTTTACAAGCATTCAATCTGCATAGGTTCGCGTAACCTCAATGTAGGTCGAATGCTTGTTTTTTATTTGCGCTTTTGCTTGAAGAAGGCTTGCATCAGCTCCGCGCAATCCTCTTTCAGCACCCCCTTTGTGGTGCTAGCTTTGGGGTGGAGCGCATGAGGAGCGTACGTGTTAAAACCCCGTTTGATATCCTCGCACCCATAAACCACGCGTGCCACCTGTGCCCAACCTAGCGCGCCAGCACACATCACGCAAGGTTCCACCGTCACGTAAAGCGTGCAATCTTGCAGATATTTCCCTCCAATCTGGTTTGCCGCCGCAGTGATGGCAAGCATTTCGGCGTGAGCTGTCACGTCATGCAACGTCTCCGTGAGGTTGTGCGCCCTAGCTATCACCTTGTCTCTGCACACCACCACCGCACCGATGGGTATCTCGCCCTCATCCATTGCCGCCATTGCCTCCTTGAGCGCTAGCCGCATGAAGTATTCGTCTTGCTTTGTTGTATCCATATTATTTATACATATTTATACGAGATAATTACCTAATGGACCTCTTTATCCCTCCTTTTAGTAGTGGATATAGGTCCATTCGCCTACAAAAGTAATGCTTCTCCTTCGAAATGCGGCATCTTTTATAGATGAAAGTAAATGTACGTTAAATTTGTGGATATATAGATAAAGAGCAGTTGTTTAATAACATACATTTATTAAACCCACCATCGGAGTTATTCTTTTCCTAGATTAATGAACCTTAATCGTAAAAAAATAACTAATTTTGCATAATATCGATAGTTATTCACTTAATTAATTTCACACAGCAAGATGAAAACAAGATTACTTTTGCTTATGTGTGCCCTTCTCGTAATGGTGGGACACACCCAAGCGCAGTCTACATCTGCTACATCCTCCTATGAGCAAGGGGTGGTGCGCGTGAAGCTTCAGCCCGAGATGGCTGTACGCATTGAGAACGCTAAGCTCCCCACCGCTGCACCAAGCAGTACGCAGCCAGTGCTCAAGACAGGCGTGGTGCAGATGGACCGTGTGGCAGAGAAAGTAAAGGCTGTTAGTATGACGCGTGTGTTTCCTTATGCCGGTAAGGACGAAGCGAAGCACAAGCAGTACGGCTTAGACCTGTGGTATGACATCACCTTCACTGATAAGGCGATCACCGCAGCTCAGGCTCGCGACCTTTACAAGGCTGTGCCAGGTATCACCCATGCTCAGCGCGTGCCGCTCTGCAAGCCTATTGGTGGCGAACGCTTTCGCGCCATCAGCCCAGCAGAGATGATGCAAGCCGCGCAAGCATCTTCCTCTATGCCCTTCAACGATCCTCTCCTGAGCGATCAGTGGCATTACTACAACGACGGAAGTCTTAGCGGTGCCAAGGCAGGTGCCGATATCAACGTCTTCAACGCATGGAAGACCGGTGTCACCGGATCTAAGGACGTCATTGTAGCCATCATCGATGGTGGTTTCCAAGTGGACCACCCCGACCTGAAAGACGATGTCTGGATCAATGAGGCAGAGCTCAATGGCAAACCAGGTGTCGACGATGACGGTGACGGATACGTAGATGATATCTATGGTTACAACTTCGTGATCAATTCAAGCGACATCTCCGCTCACCAGCACGGAACCCACGTAGCCGGTACTGTCGGTGCTACCAATGGCAACGGCATCGGTGTCTGCGGTGTGGCAGGTGGTTCTGATGGTACTGGTGGTGTGAAGATGATGGTATGTCAGATCTTCGACTCACGCAGTAGCCTTGCTGCCGACTATGCAGCAGCCCTTGTCTATGCAGCCGACCGTGGCGCTAGCATCGCTCAGTGTTCATGGGGTTTCGATGTAGCCGACGAAGAAGACAAGTCGATTACAGAAGCCGTGGGCTACTTCACCAAGGAAGGTGGCGGTGACAAGATGAAGGGCGGCCTTTGTATCTTCGCTGCCGGTAACACCAGTGACGAGGGCAACTATTATCCTCCTTGCCTTGACAACGTTGTCGCTGTAGGCGCTATGACCGCTAGCGGCGAACCCGCTTACTATTCCACACGTGGCAGCTGGGTAGACGTTACCGCTCCTGGTGGCTTGATGGATTTCGGTGAGAAGTATGGCGTATTGAGCACCCTTCCTGGTAGCACTTATGGTTACAATGAAGGAACATCAATGGCTTGTCCACACGTATCAGGTATCGCAGCCTTGATTCTGTCCAAGTATGGCAACCCCAACTTCTCTAACGAGACCCTCCGCACCCTGTTGACCTCATCCGTTAACGACCTTTATTCAGCCAATCCTGATTACAAAGGCCTCTTCGGATCAGGTTATATTGATGCTTACAAAGCTCTGCAAGGCAACCAAAGCAGCACGCCCGATGCTGTGAGCGACTTCACGCTGACCGCTTCGCATGACAATGTGCTTGTAGAGTGGACCATCCCACAGAGCGACGAAACCGTGATTGATCACCACGTGATCTATTATAGCACAGAGCCTTTCACGGCTGAGACCGATGTCAAGACCCTCAAGTCGGTATCAGTTGACACCAAGTTTAAGAACTGTGGTGACTCTATGTCCTACGAGCTCGATGGTTTGAAGGCC
Organism: Bacteroidaceae bacterium; assembly: GCA_963654235.1. Lineage (GTDB taxonomy): Bacteria > Bacteroidota > Bacteroidia > Bacteroidales > Bacteroidaceae > Prevotella. The sequence goes on from CAVJZR010000021.1 coordinate 20,614, forward strand.
AACACCACTTATTATTTTGCGCTTGTAGCCTACAACCGTTGGGGTACCGCTTCGGCTATGTCAGCCGTGAAGTCGACCACCACCAACGCTGGACCTACCGCCACTGTTGATCAGTCGGCCGTTAGTTTCAAGGTAGACGCTACCAAGAACGCCGTTGCTTCCACTTCCTTCAACATCTCTAACACGGGTGAAGGTATCCTCAAGTATGACATGGAAGCCAACACCGTTCGTGCCACTTACACCGCATCGTCACGTAAGGACAAGCCCCAACCAGGCAAGATGGTTCCTTTCAGCGGCAAGATCACACCTTCCGAGGCTGCTTCTGAGGCCAAGGTAGTAAGCGCCGATTACGAAGCAAGCGACTGGCCCGACACCTTGGCTTACTATAAGAGCATTCGTCTCTACCTAGGTGAAGACGATAAGACCCTCCCCAACGCCGAGGCTCAGTACTTCTATGTAGATAAGAGCAAGTATCCTAATGGTTTCAACCTTACCGCCCTCCGCGTCGGTGGAAGCTATGGCGAGAACCCAGAGATAGAGATCTACGAAGGATCACGTTCCATCTCTACCGCCACTCTATTGAAGAAGGTAAGCTACGATTACTTTGTTTACAACTATGATATCAACCTTGACGAGCAACTCTACTTTGCTCCAGGTTCTAGCTTTTGGGTTGTGATCAAGTTCCCTGCAGGCCAAACGCGTCCTCTAGGTGCTGCCACAGCTACCACAAGCAACGTGTCACAGTATAGCTATTACAGTTCTGACAACGGCGCAAGCTGGACCCAGCTCAGCGAGGTGCTCAAGGGCACCAGCTATGAGACCATCGCATCTAACCTTACATGGGCTATCACCTGCTTGAGCAAGAACCCCGACTGGAGTAGCGTGCTCAATCCAGAGCCTAAGACGGGCGAGGTACGTGCCGGTGAGAGCCAGAAGGTCACCCTCAGCAACGATGGTCAGAAGCTCATCAATGGTACATATAAGTTCAACATCCGTCTGAAGACCAATGAGGCAGAGGCTGAAGAGCACAAGGTGGCAGTCACCATGACCGCAACAGGTCAGAAGCCTGTTATCACCAGCAAGCAGCTTGTCGACTTCGGTAACATCCTCGTAGGTCAGAGCAAGACCCTCTCTGTCGAACTGGTTAACACCGGTTACGGCGTCTTTGGCGGACAGTTTGGTGCAGGCTTCTACACCTATAACAAGTCGTTGACCTGTAGCTCCGATCAGTTCGAGTTCGATCCGAGCGGTGCTCCCGCTGTGGCTGCTCGTTCTAAGAACACCATGAAGCTCACCTTCAAGCCTACCAAGGCAGGCGAGTTTACCGGAACCGTGACCCTCACGGATAAGAACAAGAACACCTACAGCTTCGTGGTACGTGGCTCGGCTACCGAACCAGCCCACCTCTCTATGGACAACACCGAGCACGACTTTGGTGATCTCGAGGTAGGAGGTGCTGACAAGACCGCTACGTTTACCATCAAGAACACGGGTAAGTATCCGTTGCAGTATGTCTTCCCTAAGTTCTCTACCCAGCAGATCGAAGGAACCACCGAGCATGCGCATAAGTATGGCTATACCTCTCTAACCAATCTCGATGGCTCAGACGGCTATACCTATGAGGAAGCACCCGAGCTTGAGGACGAGACCGACATCACTTCACAGTTTACCGATAACAACTGGCAGTCTGGCGCCGTGTCACTCGGCTTCCAGTTCCCCTTCTATGGCACTGATTATGATAAGATCTACATCACCTCTCTTGGTGGTGTGGCGATGAATACCATCAGCGGAACCATCGGTTGTATGGTGCCTGAGCCTTCATGTATGAGCGGTTTGGGTTACATCTCAGCCTTTGGTAACAGCGGTACCCTTACCATGGGAGCCAATAGCAAGGTAAGCTACGGACATAAGGACGGCAAGTTTGTCGTTAAGTATCAGAACGTCTTCACCGTAGGACAGGAAGGCAGTAGCGTTCCCGTTAGCTTCCACATGACCCTCAGTCCTGACGGAAGCGTTGAGGTGTTCTATGATGATTATGAGCCATCCAATATGCGCGACGATGGTCGTCTGCTCTATATCGGCGTGGTAGATGCCGATCTCACCGATCCATTCACCATCACCGACTGTGATATGGGATGGGATGACGATGTCACCATCTATCCTAACGTTTACACAGGCACCGCCTTTAAGATTGTCGCTCCAAGCAAGTCGATGATCAAGAGCCTCTCTTCTACCGATGGCTATGTAGGTATCGGTGAGAGCAAGGACATCACCGTGACCGTGTCAGCCAACGATGATCTCTATGCAGGCGCGTTGACCAACAACCTCGTTATGCTCACCAATGATCCTGATAAGGCTAGCCAGTACCTCGTGCTCAAGGCCAACATCGTGGGCGACAACCTCAAGCCACAAGCTTCGTTGAGCAGCCACGACCTCGACTTTGGTAGCGTGTTCCGCACCTCTACACAGAAGCGCAGCCTCAATCTGGCCAACGCTGGCAAGGACGTGCTGAAGGTAACGAGTGTAGCTCTCACCAATGGCGCCTTTACTGTGGCCGATGATCTCAAGGAAGGCTTCAGCGTTCCAGCAGGTCAGAGCAAGGATGTCACCATCTATATGCCTACCGATGAGGAGGGCAGCGTGAGCGATGTGCTGACGCTAAACTATGCTGACGGCACCTCAGATGCAATCAATCTCAAGGGTACGGTTATCGGTTGTCCTACCGTGGACGTTGATCCAGCATCTGTAGAGATCACCACTCCTTATGGCACCGATGTAAAGCAAAGTCTCACTGTGGCCAATAATGGTAACGAACCCATGACCTTCAGCATCACGCCTGAGACCTGGTTCACCTTTAATGATGTCACACCAGCCAACAGCACCACCGACTATATCTATCAGTCGGCAAGCGACGGCTATGATGTGCCATTCGATTGGCAAGACATAACGACCGATTACACCGGTCACCTCTCTTATTCTTACTTCGCAGATCAGACCGACTACCAGAAGGTTCAGCTCCCATTCGAGTTCCCATTCTACGGCAAGCGTTACAAGTACATGTACATCTATGACACCGGCTTCGTATCGTTTACCGAACCTAACGAGGACTACAAGGAGTTCCCAGAGCCTCCTGCAACGTTGCCTTCTACCGAAACGTTCTATAAGAACATCATCTGTCCGTTCTGGGGCAACCATACCATGAGCACCTCTGAGGACGATGGCGTCTACTATAAGTTTAATGATGACAACGTGGTGGTAAGCTATAAGGGTTATGGCAACTCTATGATGACCAACATGAACTATCAGGTGATCCTTTATCCCGACGGTTCATTCAAGTTCCAGTACCAGCTTTCACCTGATGGATACATGATCGGCGTGTTCGGTCTCTGCGGTATCCAGGATGAGACCTGCACCCGTGGCGTACAGCCCGGTGACCATTACATCGACTCAGGCAATGCGCTGATGTTCTATCCTGTACAGCAGTACACCGTTGCAGCAGGCCAGAGCGTATCCGTGCCATTGACTATCCATGCTGATGAGCTCGCTGACACGTACAACCACGCACTGCAGTTTACCAGCAATGTGCCTTCTAAGGAGACCTTCACCGTACCTGTTACGCTGACCATCACCGGTGAACCCGATGCGGTGTTCCCCGATTCACTCGAGATAGAAGAGGTTTATAGCTCCAACTACGAGACCTATTACAAGGAGTTCAGCGTGGTAAACAAGGGTGCTAAGGCCTTCACCATCACCGATATCACCTCAGAGCTCTTCGACCTCAACCCAGAGACCTGGATGACCGATGCCCAACTGCAAGTTTACCAGGAAGGTAGCAGCAGCGGTGGTGGCGTAGATCCCGGACCATTGTCACTCACAGCGTCAAGCGCTAACATGTCTTGGCAAGCTTACTATCCTGGCGACAACGATCCTATCGTGGTGGGCAAGGATACCGTCAAGTTCCGTATCTGCCTCTTCAACACCTATGAGGTCTATGAGAAGACCGTGCCAATGACCTTCACCCTCGAAGGCCTTGACACCGAATCTAAGACCATCAACGTGCATATCAACATGACTGACGCACCTTATATGACCTTTGACAAGGACTCAATCCTCATCGTCAATGCGCCAGCTAGCTATAAGGACACCGAGTCAATGACGATAGGAAACGAAGGCCAGTATAAGCTCACCTACTCATTGCGCCTAGATCCATCAGGCAACGACGAGGCTACGCAGGATTATGACGATGGCGATGACCCATTGCCAGCACTCAACTGCAAGGCACCCGCTGTCACGGGCTCTCTCGATAACCTCGTACAGTGGCTCGACAATAGCGCTGCCAAGACCAAGGCGGCTTCTGCTCGCAAGGTCAAGGATGATGATCCTTATGTTTGGGATGTTCCTAGCGATATGGAATACACCAACCTGCTCTATTATCCTATCCTCAAACCAGCCACCAATGCCAAGAGCGCTGTGATGGGAACGGGTACCAGCGGTCTGGACGACAACTTCTATGCGGCTACCCGCTACGTTGCTCCAGCAGAAGGGTTCAACCTCAGTCATGTCTACTTCGTAGGTACCGTGGGTGACCTTACCAATGTGGATATCGAGGCTTCGGTTATCCAAGGCAGTGACGTGACGGCTACGGGCAAGACCATCGGACGTGGTTCTATCCACGTGGATAGCGAGGAGCCTTCAAGCGATGGCAACTATTACGGTCAGCCACGTATCCTCCAGCTCAACAGCCCTGTCTATATCAATCCTAACGATACCTTCTACGTAGTGCTTAAGTATCCTGCTGGCTACCGCGTATCTGCTGTGATGGCATCTAAGAACGGCAGCAAGAATCCTGATTGCTACATGGCCAACGTCAAGAGCCTTGGCGGATGGGTAGATATCGAGGAGTATATCGACAGCTACTATAGCTATGGAGCCTTCGGTTACTTCATGACCTGTGTAGAGACAGAGAAGGGAGAGCCTTGGATCAAGTTGCTTACCGCTGAAACAGAGGATACCCTCGCTGTGGGCGAAAGCAAGCAGATCGACTTTGCTATCAACGCTGCTAGCACCAACCTCGCCAATACCAAGGCCACATTGGTGGTTCACAGCAATGATCCACAGCACAAGGTGGTCAACTATCACATCTGGCTCAACAAGAACGCCGCACCTTCTATCACCACACCTGACGGCACCACCACCGTGCAGGAGGCTGCTACAGCCACTGTTCCTGTGACGGTAGCCGACCCAGATGGCGACGCATTCAGCGTGAGCCTCAGTGATCCAGACGGCATCGCTACGATAGCATCGTACACCAATGCCGAAGGCACAGCTGATGGCGTAAGTCTTGAGGATGGCGTACTGAAGGTTACTGCCGGCTATAGCTTGAAGATCAATGTGCAGCTTGCACCCGCTTATGAGACCGCAGGCAACCATAGCTTCAACCTCTATGCTACCGACAGTGAGAACAACGACGCTGAAGCTACCGTGAGATACACCGTGGAGCACACCAACCGTGCACCCGTCTTTGTGGGTGATGCCGACCTTACCTGTGCTGTGGGTAACACCACGGGTGTGGTAAGCTATGCTTCTCTCTTCGAAGATCCTGACGGCGACGCGATGACCTATGACGTAAGCGTAGGCAACAGCGTTGTGGCTGAGGTCTATACCGCTGACAATGGCTTCGTGGTCAATGCCAAGAAGGTAGGTTCAACCAAGATCAATGTCACCGCTACGGATGCCAATGGCGCTGCCACTACACAGGCCATCACGCTCCATGTGACCACAACGGGTATCGACGGCGTAACAGCTGGCGACGGCAAGTGGTCAGTGAGCGATGTCAACGCAGACGGTAAGGCTACCGTAACCTTCGGTGAGGATGCTGACAACGTATCTCTGCGCGTCTATGGCGTAGGCGGTCAGATCGAGTGGTCACAGACCTATGCTCATGTACATGCTGGTCAGACCGCCGAGGTAGATCTGTCAGGCGCTCCTGTGGGCGTTTACCAGCTCGCTGCAACGGCAGATGGTAACACCAGCACCTACCGCTTCGTTAAGAAGAAGTAGACCCTTTAGGCGGGTTCTATAAATTACCTTTGATGGATTTTTGAATTTTAGCCGAGCAGATTTTACTTGCTTTGGATAAGATAGGCTGCACCTCAGCAATTGAAGCAAGCTTCATTGCGTTCGGTTTGCACTATCTTTCTGAAGGAGCATAGCGGGCTATGCGACTAAAGAAGAAAGTGAAAGATGCCGGATAAAAACAAAAAGACACAAAGAGAAGCCTGTCTGAAATACAAATCTAATTGTGCGTGGAATTTATAGAACACGCCTTAAGAATCTCAAAGCGATAGCATCATGCGTGCTATCGCCCTCTATAACGCCCGGATAGCTATCTTGTTATCCGGGCGTTTTGCGTCTTTCATCCTCTAGGGGACGCCCTTTGGGATGGAAGATTAATTTATTTTTCAATCGTTTTTAAATTATTTTTCCATTAAAAATAATTTATTTTTCTTTCTCATAAAGCCTCTTAGGGAACATCAAACCATCGTCGTTGATGGATAAAACCGGCCTTCTGACCACGAATCTTTCCCTTTCCTAGATAATAATTTGTAGGTTATGTCGTTATCAATAATGGACAATCATGTTAACAAACCCTCGTTATAGACGCACACTATGGCAGCACACAACGACTTGGGACGATGGGGCGAAGATCTTGCCGCCCACTACCTAGAGGACAAGGGCTATCATATCCTATACCGCGACTGGCGCTATCGTCACCGCGACCTAGATATCATAGCGCTCAAGGACGATGTGCTGGTGATCGTTGAGGTCAAAACGCGCAGCAACGAACTCTTTGTTGATGCCGAAAGGGCGGTGACGCCGCAGAAGATTAGGTCCATCACCATCGCCGCTAACACCTTTGTGAAGATGTATCAGGTGCATGCTGAGATCCGATTTGATATCATTACCATTGTGGGTACACCCGGTGGAGCAGTGGATATACGCCACACCGAGGGTGCCTTCTTACCATTCATATAACCATGCAGATATTAAGCAAACTCAAAGATAAGCTCAAGGGCAAACCCGCCGATACCTCGCTGCGTGTGATCAGGCTAGACGAGGTGGACAGCACCAACAATTATCTACGCCAGTATCACCCTTCAGATGAGGAGCAGATGGTGGTGGCTGTGGCTGATCATCAGACGGCAGGCAGGGGACAGGGCACCAACCAATGGGAGAGTGAGGCTGGACAGAACCTCACCTTCTCTGTTCTGACGCGTCCCACATGGGTACCTGTGGCTCGCCAGTTTCTCCTATCGGAGGCGGGCGCTCTGGCGCTGAAGGATGTGCTAGACACCTATACGGATGGCATACGGCTCAAGTGGCCCAATGACATCTACTGGCATGACCGCAAACTCAGCGGTACGCTTATCGAGCTCAACGTCTCTCAGCGTGGCATTAGCCGTTGCGTGTTTGGCGTGGGACTCAATGTCAACCAGCGTACCTTTGTCAGTGATGCGCCCAATCCGGTGTCCTTGGCGCAGATTCTAGGCCATGACGTGGATAAGGAACAGCTCCTAGACCAACTGATAGCTTCGTTCCGCCGTTATTCGGAGCTCACGCTCAATGGCGCATATATGGACATTGCAGCGATGTATCATGAGGCGTTGTATCGCAGTGGCGACTATTATCCCTTCCGTGATAAGGATGGCGAGTTCATGGGGCGTATCTTCGAGGTGGAGGACGATGGTCATCTGCTGCTCCACGACAAGCAAGGCGTGATACGCAGATATGCATTCAAGGAGGTAGAATTTGTAATCAATCAATAATCAGAATATACACATGGCAAGATTTAAGAGAATCTTATTGAAGCTCTCCGGTGAGAGCCTGATGGGTGAGCAAGGCTTTGGCATCGATCCCCAACGTCTGAGCGACTATGCTCAACAGATCAAGGAAGCCCATGAGATGGGTGTGCAGATAGGTATCGTGATCGGTGGTGGCAACATCTTCCGTGGCTTGAGCGGTAGCCAGAAGGGTTTTGACCGCGTCAAGGGCGACCAGATGGGTATGTGCGCCACGGTGATCAACTCGCTTGCACTGAGTTCGGCGCTTGGCGCTATCGGCGTGAAGACCAAGGTGCTCACGGCGATCCGCATGGAGCCTATTGGCGAATTCTATAGCAAGTGGAAAGCTATCGAGGCGATGGAGGCTGGATATGTGTGCATCTTCTCAGCCGGAACGGGTAGCCCTTACTTCACCACGGATACCGGTAGCAGCCTTCGTGGTATCGAGATTGAGGCTGACGTGATGCTCAAGGGTACGCGCGTGGACGGCATCTATACCGCCGACCCAGAGAAGGATCCCACCGCAACCAAGTTTGCTGATATCACCTACGATGAGATCTACACCCGCGGACTGAAGGTAATGGACCTTACTGCCACCACGATGTGTAAGGAGAACAACCTACCTATCTATGTATTCAACATGGATGTGTACGGCAATCTGAAGAAGGTGATGCTGGGTGAGGAGATCGGTACGCTGGTACACAACTGATCCGTAGGCTTCTCCCGCAGAAGATAAGACATAAAACAAAAAGCGAATGAACTCGTCTATGGGTTCATTCGCTTTTGTCTTATCTTATGCGATGCGTAATCTTTTATATCACAAGTGGCTCTGTGAGCCTTATGACTCGTAGTCGACGTATTCGCCTTCGTTGTCCTGTATCACCTTGCGATTGCGCTGCTCGGGTGATCGATGGTCCACGATGGTGTTGCCATCGGCTTGCTTGACCCCTTCGCTCTGCCTGAACGCATCGTTGGCAGCTTGCTGGTTAGGGTTGAAACGTTTCACCACGCGGTGCACCTGCTTGTAGAACGAATAGGCAATGACGCATAGCACCACTAAGGCCATGATGAATACAAAGAGGATAAACTTCAGTATCATGTCTTCTTATTGTTCAGATTTGTTGTTTGTTCTTCAGCCGCTTATCTCTTGATCATCACCGACAGCATCACATACCATGCGATGATGATGGCTATACCCAGCACGCCAAAGATGGCTAAGAGAGGTATGCAGGTGATGAGGAAGATGTATTTGACCTGGTTTTGCTTCCATCCCCAGTGCTTAAACTTCAGCGCAAACATCGGAATCTCGCTTACCAAGAGGTAACAACTGATCAACATGCCAATCAAGAGGACGTAGACCATCCAGTTGGCACCCTCAATCCAGTAGCTACCGCCTATCATCAGCGATCCCCAGAAAAGGGCGTTGGCAGGCGTAGGCAGCCCGATGAACCCTAAGGCTTGGCGCTCATCGAGGTTAAACTTAGCTAGGCGCAGTGCCGAGAAAGCCGCCATCAGATAGGCGCAGAAGGGTAGGTAAGGGCGCAGACACTCTAGAAAGGAAGGATAGTCGATCGCGCCGAGCTCAGAGAAGAGCATCGAAGCAGGTGCTACACCAAAGGTGATGTCGTCAGCAAGCGAGTCGAGCTCCTTGCCAATGGGCGAACTCACATGAAGCAGACGGGCGGTCATGCCATCAAAGAAGTCGAATACGGCACCGATAATGATCCATGTCAGCGCCCACTCGAAGTTGCGTGACAGGGCAAAATAGGTGGCAATGCATCCCGAGATGAGGTTACAGCAGGTGATGCTGTTAGGGATATGTTTCTTGATATTCATGTTATCCTATATTGATTCAGCCTATTGTTGTTTTGCTGCGGGTAGCTTAGCGATGACGGTTTGGTCACCCGTGGTGGATTGTCCCATGTTGACGCATACCTCAGAGCCTAAAGGCAGATACACATCCACACGGCTACCGAGCTTGATAAAGCCTAGATGCTCGTCGATGTAACAGTCCTCTCCGGGCTTAGCGTAGGTGACGATGCGGCGCGCCACGGCTCCAGCGATCTGTCTGCAGAGCACGTCGTGACCCTCAGGGGTGGTGATTAGCACATCCGCATGCTCGTTTTCCTCGCTTGCCTTGGGAAGCCATGCCTTGTGATAGTTGCCATTGACGTGCTTAACAAGCTTCACCACGCCATCCACAGGGAACCAGTTGGCATGCACGTTCCATAGGCTCATGAAGATACTGATCATCAGTCGGCGCTCATGGAAGTATTCATTCTCGTCCACTTCCTCTATCACCACGATGTGACCATCGGCTGGTGCCACCACGATACGTTCGGTATCTTCCTTTCCAAAGTAGCGTATCGGACAACGATAGAAGTTGAGCACGATGGCGTAGACCACGCCAAAGACCGCTACAAAGCACCAAAAGGGTATCTTTGTAGGTACAGCAAACCATAAGATGAGGGCTACAGCGACAATGCTGAGACCTCCATAAAGCAGCTGATCGTTACCTTCGCGGTGTATTCTTATCTTTTTTAGTTTCTTGATTCTTTTTCCCATTGTATAGGTTATGCGTTCGTTTTGTTTGCAAAGGTAGTGGTTTTTTCTTGTCTATCCAAATAATTAACACCCCTTAGACCGCCAAAATGCAACCTTATCGCATATTTTACAATACCCTGAAAAAATTTTTGAAGATTGTCCGAATAGTCGTACCTTTGAAGCATAAAACGTTTACACAGACATGGAAGATTTTGTTCATCTGCACGTCCACACCCATTACTCCTTGCTCGACGGCTTGGCCAAGGTGCCACGACTGGTTGATAAAGCGATCAACGATGGCATGAAGGGCATGGCGCTGACCGATCACGGCGTGATGTTCGGTGTGAAGGAACTGGCAGATTATTGTGCTAAGGTCAACTCTAAACGCAAGAAGGAAGGGCTGGAACCATTCAAGCCCATCTTCGGTTGTGAGATGTATGTGGCTCATCACCGCATGCAGGATAAGGTCAAGGAACATGGTGACAATAGCGGTTATCACCTTATCGTCTTGGCAAAGAACTATCATGGCTATCAGAATCTGATCAAACTGGTGTCCCATGCCTGGGTGGATGGTTATTATTATCGCCCACGTACCGATCGGGCGGAGCTGGAAAAGTATCATGAAGACCTGATTGTCTGCTCGGCATGTATAGCCGGCGAGGTGCCCGCGAAGATTATTCAGGGTGACCTTGAGGGTGCGCGTGAAGCTGCGGAGTGGTATCATCGCGTCTTCGGGGACGACTATTACCTAGAGCTACAGCGTCATGAGGTGAAAGATCCCACCATCTTGGCTAACCGCGAAGCCTTTCCGCTACAACAGAAAGCCAACCGCGAGCTGATGAAGATGGCGCAAGAGATGGGTATCAAAGTGGTTTGTACGAACGACTGCCACTTCGAAGACCAAGAGTCGGCTGAGGCGCATGACCACCTTCTGTGCCTTTCCACACAGGCAGATCTTGACGATCCCAACCGTATGCGTTATTCGAAGCAAGAGTGGTTTAAGACGCGCGCGGAGATGAACGAGGTCTTCTCGGATATCCCCGAGGCTTTGTCTAACACGCTTGAGATATTGGATAAGGTGGAGATGTACAGCATCGACCACGGACCTATCATGCCTTTCTTCCCCATTCCTGAGAGTTTTGGTACGGAAGAGCAGTGGCGTGAGAAGTATTCGGAAGCTGATCTGTTCAAGGAGTTTACCTCGGATGAGAACGGAAACAATCCTCTTCCCGAAGAAGAAGGACAGAAGGTGATCGATCGTTTGGGAGGTTATGACAAGATATATCGCATCAAGTTTGAAGCCGACTACCTTGCTCACCTGGCTTATGAAGGCGCTAAGGCACGTTATGGCGATCCGTTGCCGGAGAACGTAAAGGAGCATGTCAACTTCGAATTGCACGTGATGAAGACCATGGGTTTCCCAGGTTACTTCCTCATCGTGCAGGATTTTATCAATGCGGCACGCCAAGATCTCGGCGTGATGGTGGGTCCTGGACGTGGCTCGGCGGCTGGATCAGTGGTGGCCTATTGCTTGGGCATCACCAAGATCGACCCTTTGAAGTATGACTTGCTGTTTGAACGTTTCCTCAATCCGGACCGTGTGAACCTCCCCGATATCGATACCGACTTTGATGATGACGGCCGCGGCAAGGTGCTGCGATGGGTGATGGATAAGTATGGCGCTGAAAACTGCGCACACATCATTACCTATTCTACCATGGCAACGAAGAACTCGCTCAAGGATGTGGCTCGTGTGGAGAAGTTGCCGCTCAATATCTCCAATGCGCTTTGTAAGGCGATACCCGATCGTTTGCCCGATGGCATGAAGATGAACCTAACCAATGCCATCAAGTGTACGCCTGAGTTGCAGGACGCTGAGGTAAGTGAAGACCCCCGCGAACGCAACACCATCAAGTATGCGAAGATGCTTGAGGGCACCATTCGTGGTACGGGTATACATGCGTGTGGCTTCATCATCTGCCGAAACAAGATCAGCGATTGGGTGCCAGTGTCTACAGCGGATGACCCCGACTTTGCGGGGCTTAAGTGTAACGTCACCCAATATGACGGACACGTGATAGAAACGACGGGTCTTATCAAGATGGACTTCCTCGGTCTGAAGACTTTGTCGGAGCTGAAAGAGGCTTGTAAGGTGATCAAGCAGACCACGGGCGACATCATTGACCTAGACAATATCCCCATAGATGACGAACTGACGTATCAGCTCTATCAACAAGGTAGAACCGTGGGAACCTTCCAGTTTGAGTCAACGGGTATGCAGAAGTATCTCCGCCAACTGAAACCCACGGTCTTTGAGGACCTTATCGCCATGAACGCCCTGTATCGCCCAGGTCCAATGGACTATATCCCATCGTTTATCAAACGTAAGAACGGTGAGGAAAAGATCGAGTATGACATCCCTTGCATGGAGAAGTATCTGAAGGATACATACGGTATCACGGTGTACCAAGAGCAAGTGATGCTTCTCAGTAGGCAGCTAGCCAACTTCACCCGAGGTGAAAGTGACGCGCTGCGAAAGGCGATGGGTAAGAAGAAAAAGGCCATCGTAGACGCGATGAAACCTAAGTTTATCAAGCAAGGACAGGAGAACGGACACGACCCGAAGGTGCTTGAGAAGATTTGGGGCGACTGGGAGAAGTTTGCTAGTTACGCTTTCAACAAGTCGCACGCCACCTGCTACTCTTGGGTAGCTTATCAGACGGCTTACCTCAAGGCTCATTATCCTGCCGAATACATGGCTGCGTTGATGACACGCAGGTTCAGTCAGATTACCGAGATCACCAAGTTGATGGAGGAGTGTAAGGTGATGAAGATTGCCACACTGGGGCCGGATGTCAACGAGAGCCAAGTGGAGTTTGGTGTGAACAAGCGTGGCGAGATTCGCTTCGGCCTCTCTGCCATCAAGGGAATGGGTACCGGAGCTGCTATGGCGATTATTACCGAGCGTCAAAAGAATGGTCCGTACAAGGACATCTTCGACTTTGCGGAGCGTGTCAGCCTAGCCGATGTCAACCGAAAGGCGTTTGAAAGTTTGGCTTACAGTGGAGGATTAGACTGCTTCGGGTTGCAGCGTGAACAGTATTTTGGCGTCAATGCCAAAGGAGAAATGTTCCTCGACTCGCTCGTAAGGTATGGACAGAAATACCAACTGGACCAGCAGACTGCCGGAATGTCGCTCTTTGGGTCGGACGCAGTGACCATTGTGCATCCCGAAGTGCCCAAGGCGGAGAAATGGCCTAACATCGAAAAGCTCAACAAAGAGCGTGAGCTGGTGGGCATCTACCTCTCTGCGCATCCGCTAGACGACTATTCGGTCATCCTTCAAAAGATGTGTAACACCTCTTGTACCGAGATAGATAGGCAGAACGATAAGCTTGACGAGCTGGCCAAACGCAACGAACTGACCTTCGGCGGCATCGTCACTAAGGTCACGGAGCGTGTGTCGCAACGTACGGGAAAGCCTTTCGGATTTGTCACAATAGAGGATTTTGAATCGTCAGGCGAGCTCGCCATCTGGAACAGCGATGACTGGCTGCGATGGAAGAGCCAGTTGTCCACGGGCTATACCATCTATGTCACAGCCAAGTGTCAACCCCGTTTCCGTAACAGCACGTCTCTCGAGCTACGCGTAACCAACGTCCAGCAGCTCTATGATGTCAAAGAACACAACCTCAAGAGCCTCACGTTGCAGCTCTCTTCCAATCAGATTGATGACAAGCTGGTGGAGGATCTCGAAGCCGAACTAAGCAAATACAATGGTAAAACGCAGTTGATGGTCAAGGTGACAATGCCTGATCGTTCTCAGATAACCATGCGCAGTCGTAATCATATCATCGATATCAACAAGCGATTGCTCGACTATCTAGATGAGGAAAAGATCGGTTATTCGATCAATTAATCTGCCATTATGCCGCTTCAGCAATGGGAATGCAGACTTTTGGTATATCATTTGCTATTAAGTATTCATCATATTAATCAAACAAAAACTTAAAATGGAAGTACAAATCACAAACGAAAACTTTGAAACTTATAAGAATGGGGAGTTGCCTTTGGTAGTGGATTTCGGCGCATCTTGGTGCGGTCCTTGCAAAGCCATTGCTCCTTTGGTATCTGAACTCGCTGAGACCTATGACGGAAAGCTCGTTGTAGGCAAGGCTGACGTGGAAGAATGTGACGACGTTGCTATGGAGTTTGGCGTGCGTAACATTCCTACATTGCTCTTCTTCAAGGGTGGCGAACTGGTTAATAAGTTTGTCGGCGCTGCCAATAAGAGCAAGCTGGACGAGCTCTTCCAGAAGGTGCTCTAAGCCCATTCACGCTTAGCGCGAAAACAATAATACCGCTTCTCGACCTCAATGGGGTAGGGAAGCGGTATTTGTATAGGTTCGCCAGGGGACGATTATGCCCAACTGATCAGTCGGCTGCCGTCCGTTTGCTCGCTGATACTTACCTTCACGGCATCTTCGGGGAGCAGATCTTCGATGGTCTCGGGCCATTCCAAGAAGCAGATACCATTGCCATAGAAGTAGTCTTCGTACCCCATGTCATAAGCTTCTTCGAGCTTCTTGATGCGATAAAAGTCGAAGTGATAGATTGGGGTGGCGTCTTTCGCAGTGTATTCGTTGACGATGGCAAACGTAGGCGAGGTGATTACGTCATCCACACCGA
This sequence comes from Bacteroidaceae bacterium, assembly GCA_963654235.1. Lineage (GTDB taxonomy): Bacteria > Bacteroidota > Bacteroidia > Bacteroidales > Bacteroidaceae > Prevotella. The sequence goes on from CAVJZR010000021.1 coordinate 35,688, forward strand.
GCGCTTCGCAGACGGCTTTGATAAACGTTGTCTTTCCCGCACCCATCTTTCCATAGAACGCAAAGACGTGTGCGCCACCCATGTTGTCAACAAACTGTTTTGCAGCAAGACCTATTTGGTCTAAACTCTTGATTGTTATTTCCATTTCAAATAGTCGTTTGAATATCCTTTTTCTTATGCTTGGGCACTATCTCTTACGCGGTGTGAGGGTGATGAGGGGTATAATCATCTCCTCCATCGAGATGCCGCCGTGCTGGAAAGTGTCCTTGTAGTAAGACACATAGTAGTTGTAATTGTTGGGGTAAGCAAAGAAAGCATCGCCCGTAGCAAACACATAGGAGGTGCTAAGGTTAGGTGCGGGGAGCTGGGCTTGCTTCGGATCTTTGATGACAAACACTTCCTTGGCGTTGTAGTTGAGGTTCTTGCCCAGTTTGTATCTGAGGTTTGTGTTTGTGTTACGGTCGCCAATGATCTTGATGGGCTTGGTGGTGCGGATGCTTCCATGGTCAGTTGTGATGATCACCTTGTATCCGGCTTGTGCCAAGAGGTGGAATAGCTCGGACAGGGCAGAGTGCTTAAACCAGCTCAGCGTGATGCTTCGGTAGGCGCTCTCGTTGCTAGCGAGCTCCCGAATCATCTTCATCTCGGTGCGAGCGTGTGACAAGATGTCGATGAAATTGACCACAAGAACGTTCAGATCGTTTTGTTTGAGGTTGTTAAACTGCTGAATCAGTTTCTCGGCAGCGCCCGAATCGTTCATCTTATGGTATGAGAACTTATCGTGACGGCGGAATCTCTCAATCTGGGTTTGTATCAATGGCGCCTCGTTGAGGTTCTTTCCCTCTTCTTCGTCTTCGTCCACCCACAGCTCGGGGTACAGTTTTGCAATCTGAAGGGGCATCAGTCCGCTGAAGATAGCGTTGCGCGCATACTGTGTGGCGGTAGGTAAGATGCCGAGATAGAGCTGTTCGTTGATGTCAAACATGTCTCCGATCTCTTGCGAAAGTAGCTTCCATTGGTCAAAACGGAAGTTGTCTATGACGATGAAGAAGACCTTTTCGCCCTGATCAATGGCTGGGAACACCACGTTCTTGAACAAGTCCGGGCTCATCAGAGGGCGTTCGCTGGTGGCGGCGACTTTCTTCTTGCCCCCCATCTTGAAGCGTGAGGCAAGGTCGTCTTGCGTTGGCGACACCCAACTCAAGTAGTTTTTTTGGATGTATTTGGCAAATCCGTTGTTGGCTTCTTCCTTCTGCATCTTGAGCATATCAGCCATACTGCTGTCCGTGTTGCTCAGTTTCAGTTCCCAGTTCACCAATCGCTTGTATACGTCCACCCAGTCGTTGAACGTCCGGCAGTCGGCTATCTGCATGGCAATCTGCTGATATTCCTGCTGATAACCGCTCTGCGTAACCTCTGTAACAATCTCTTTCTGATGAATATTCTTCTTCAGAGTCAGTAAGATTTGGTTAGGATTGACCGGCTTAATGAGGTAATCAGCAATCTTGGAGCCGATGGCTTGATCCATGATATTCTCTTCCTCGCTCTTCGTAACCATCACGATGGGCGTGGCGGGTTGTATCTCCTTGATGCGTTGGAGCGTTTCCAGACCTGACAAACCAGGCATCTGTTCGTCCAAGAGAATCAGGTCGAATGTCTGCGCGCTACACTGATCGATGGCATCACTGCCGTTGCTGACCGTGATAACCTCGTATCCCTTCTTCTCAAGGAATAGGATATGTGCCTTGAGCAGTTCTATTTCGTCGTCCACCCATAGCAGTAGACCATTGTTGTTATTCATCTTTCACGTTCCTTTCTTCTCTATTATTAGAAGCCATCGAGCTCATAATACTCATCATCCACGTTGCCGTTGTTCGTGTTTTGTTGTTTCTTATTGCTCGTTGAAGGCGTCACCTCGTCATCAAAGTAGATGTCTGGTTCTTCCTCTTGTGGCTCTTCCTTAGGTTGTACGGTGGTTTGCGGTGTCTGTTGAGGCTTCTCCTGGACCTCCGTTTGTGGTTGCGGCTGCTCCTGTGAAGGCTTCGGTGCCTCTGGTTCAGGCTTTGGTGCCACCACTTCGGGCTTTTGCTGCTCAGTCGCAGGTTGCTTCTTTTCGGGCAAGGTCGGCTTTTTCTCGGGCTGAACGGGCTTTGGCTCCTCAACGGGGATTACCTCTTCTTCCTCCTTAGCAGGTTGCTTGGTGGGCGATGGCTCCTCTTCAATAGGAATGGTAAGGCCTTCCGATTCGGTTGTCTCTTGCTTCTGAGTAGGCACTGGCTGCTCTACGGGCACCGAGATACCCTCCTCAACCTCTTCCGCCTTAGGCTTTTCGGGCGTTGCTTCGGGCAAGGTGATCACCTCGGACGGTTTCGCTGAGATGCTATCGGCCTTGGTTTCTGGCGTTGTTTCCTCGTCGGGGATGATGAATCCGCTCTCCTCTGACGGCGCATTGCTTGTCGGATCGATGACCATGCCGTCCTGTTCGTCACCTTCCGACGTTGCTTCTCCTTGCTCATTGTGCTTTGGCGATACCACTTCAGCGGGCTCGAAGAGAAGCGGCACGTTGCTAATCTTCACGGCAGAGAAGTGCTTTGCGTAGAAGTCGGCATAGTCGGCATAGGTAAACGGCTTACCGATGAGTTCCTTATTCTTATCGCTGATGAGGATCGGGATGACCTTTCCGTGTGTCAACTGCTTGATAGCTTCAGATGCAAAGAGCTGCTTGGCATACTGATAGGTCTCGTCGAAGCTTCTGAAACCACTCACCTTCATCTCTCGCATACCCTCTTCGTCAACGATTTCGACGTCAAAGTTGCGCACGAGGAAGCTAGAGAAGTTGAATCGTGCCATCTCGAAGAGCAACTTGTTCTCGTTGAGCGAGTCGGGATGGTAAACCAATAGGAAGTTGAAATCAATGTTCCTATCTGGTGTAAACTGCACTTGCTTGATGCTGTCGCTATCGTTTAGCACGCTGGTACGCCGTGACCAGATGTCGCCCAAGTCGAATTTGCCACCTCTGAGACGCTTTCCGCTATTCACGCCGTTGACAATCATGCCCGCCATCTCGCTGATTCGGCTGTTAGGATAGGACGAAACCACCTCCTTCATGTCGCTCACACAACCCTCAGCGTCGTTGTTGTTCAGTTTGCTCAAGCCCCCGATGAACAGGAACTTGTCACGATTGGCACCCAGCGGGAAGCGCTCTTTAGATATGCGCGTGTTGGTTTCCACCTCATGGAAGCGGTCTTTCTGGAACGCTTCGTACGTCGCCGTATAAAGCGAATCTTCGATATGAACGCCAAACTTAGCATTCTCCACAAAGTAAGGATCCGTCAGCAGCGTGGTCCACTGGCTCTCAGGGAACTTCTCTTTGAGCTTATCCACATACGTATTGGCTATGTCGGGACGATTCTTGCGGTTGTATAACAAGAACAGATGGTAGAACACCTCATCCATCTTCTCATATTCGGGATAGTTGTCGTCAAGCCGTTTGAGCTCCTTCTCAGCCAAGGGCAGATTGTCCAAGTCGTCTTTGAAGATTACGCCAGCATGGTGCAATCCGTCTTCGAGGATTTTATTGCTCGATTCTAGCTGCTCAGGCGTGAACGGAATCTGTGCTAAATAGTACTCGCGCTTATGTGGATCGTTCTGCGCACTATCGTTCTTCTGGCTCAGCGAATCCTCTTTCGCCTCCACTGCAGCTATCGAGTCGCGTTGCTCATCGGTGAGATTGTCCTCCATTTCGGCCGATCCCACATTGCCAACGACCGTTTTGTTGGCACGCTGCCAGTGGTCCACGTTCTCACGTTTACCCCATTGCTTCTCAAAGGTAGCCTTACCTTGTTGTACCGCCGTGGGGTTATAGAAGTACCAAACGCTGTTCTTGTTGCTCTGATTGTTCTGCGTGGTCTGCTGTTGCTTGTTGTTCTTCTGATCCGTATTGTTGCCTTGACCTTGCGCTTGCGCTGCTTCTTGCTCGGCTTGCTTACGCTTTTCCTCCTTCTCCTTCTTCTTTAGCGCCTCTATGACGCGGTCGATGGCAGCGTTGCGCTCCTCTTCGGGACACTTAGCAAGATACTGCAACGAGTCCTGGAGGTGTATCGCGTCCGTGTAAGGCACAAGATTGTCCAGCACCTTCGAGCGCTCAGACAGTTGGTTATAGTCCTTGCGATCCTTGTCGAGCAGTCCGATGGCAGTGCCGTAACAACGCTTGGCATCGCTGAACATCTCCTTTTCCCAATAGAGGTCGCCTAGATGAAGCAACAGCACACCTTTCTCTATACCACTGCGGGTCGACTTCTCGTTACCCTTTTCGTATGCCTTGATAGCCGATAGGGTATCTTTCTCTGCTAGATAGATATTGCCCATGGCATAGTAGACCTGGTCTAGATAGTCCTTATTCTTATCCGAAGCCGCCATGCGCTTGAGCCTACTCACCATCTGCTTGGTCCTTCCTTTGGCCATCACCTCCGTCATGGCGATGCGTGCGTTAAACTCCAGTTCGTAGGGAGGGTTCTGACTAATCACCTTCTTGAACGCTTTGAAAGCCTCTTCGTTGTGTCCCAGTGCAGCTTGTAGCTGTCCCATGAGATACCATTCGCGTGCTTTCTGCTTGCGGCGCATCTCGTGTTTGATCACCTTACGTAGGTAAGGAATGGCTTTCTCAAACTCGTTGGTGTGTATGTAATAGTCGGCGTAGGTGTAGTCCCACTCTTTTACGGCACGCCAATCGATCGAGTCGCGACTCATATTGCGTATCACGTCCTCGGCATCATAGGTCCATCCCTCCTCAATATAACACTTGGCGAGCCACGCGCGAGCCTTGCCGTAGATGGCGGGTTGCGTCTTATAGATACGACTCATGTACGCGAAGGTGGCTGCCGCCTCGTCAAACGCACCCTTATGAAACTGCGAACGTCCCATGAGCATCCATGCCTTCCATAGGAATGGGTTATATTCCTTACGTGAAAGCCACTCGATATCCTTTTCGGTCTTGCGTCGGTTCTTGGTCCATTCGGGTCGTTTCTTGATGCTGTGACGCGCTATCGCCTTCTGTGCTTTCTCGATTGCGCGATCAAAATTGGCTTTACCGATCTCCTTGCTGTTCTTGTTGCCCACCGTGTAGAGCGGTATCATCTCGGTGAAATTGTCTTTGTTGCCCGTCTCTTTCTCCAGACTACCGTCAATGTAAGCTTGTGCGCCATTGAAGTAGGTGTTGTATCGGGTGTTGAACGAATGCCACCAACGGCTCTTAGCCGTGTTCTTCTGTGACGAACAACCGGCTATGATACCCATCAAGAGTATCACGCATATATATAATAGGTATGGTCTGAAATGCTTCTTCACGTTTATAAAACTACGTTTGGGGCTGTTTTATTGTTTACGCACGCTTCTTTTTAGATGTAATCTATCCGTCAATCATGGCGAAAAGGTCATCTTTGAGACAATTGGGCAGTTCGATCTGCCGCAGACTGAGGCTTCGCGCCCATCCCTTGGCGTCGCTAGGTTGGAGCGTGGAAAGCACTTCGGCAAACTGCTCTACCTCCTCCTCCGTGTAGCTATCCGCCGAACGGTCTCGGTACTGATCCAGTTGCTCGTCGTCATAATATTCGATCTCGCGCGTGGCAGCTTCCATATAGCACACCTGTTCGCATCGGTCGTCCTCCCCGCTACACGTCGTGCAGTCGTGAGCGGCGGCATTGGCTTGGTCGTTAGGCTCATTGTCGGTACCTCTAGAAGCGATGGCCACGAGTACCCCGAGCCCTACAAGAATGGCAATGGCAATGTAAATGAATGTCATGTTGGGCAGTTCTTATGCGTTTATACCTCAGTGATGGTGAATCCCGCTCGTTGTAGTTGCTCCCAGAAACACGGGTACGACTTGTTGACCACCTCGGGATCATTGATCCGTATCTCACCCAGTGAGATGGCAAGCGGTGCCAATGCCATAGCCATACGATGGTCGTTGTAGGTGTCAATGACTGGAACAGATTGTGGTTCGCACCGTTCACCGTTCCACTCCAGCGTGCCCTCATCCGGTTCATGCAGCAGATAACCTACCTTCTCCAGCTCGTTGTGGAGCGCCTGTACCCGATCGGTCTCCTTGATGTGCAGCGACTCCAGTCCTTTGAAGCAGAAATGCACCCCTCGTGCCACACATGTCACGACGAGCGTCTGCACCAAGTCGGGCTGATTGGTAAAGTCATAGTCGATGCGCGACACCTGTCGCCCACGGTTGGTGAGCTTCATCTGCGCGCCTTCGCCCTCTCCGCTGATCTTCGTGGTGATACCCAGCAGGCTGAACAATCGCCTTACCGCCGCATCACCTTGCCTGCTGTTGTCACTCAAACCGCTGAGGCGAAGCACCGAATCCTCGTCGGAGAGCAGTGTGAGAATCTCGTACCAGTAGGACACGGCAGTCCAATCGTTTTCCACATGATACCGTTCCCGATGATAGGAGCAATGCGGAATCCATATCTCATGGTCGTCCGTCCACTCTGCTTGCGCCCCAAACTCATGCATCAGATGCATGGTCAGGTCGATGTAGGGGCGCGACACGATGTGATTGACCAGTTGGATGCGCAGTCCCTGAGGCAAGGTGGGCGCTATGAGCATCAAGGCTGTGATGTACTGCGAGCTCACGTTGCCCGCCATCTCGAGCGTTCCGCCCTGTATCGCTCCTCCCTCGATGCGCAGGGGAGGGAAGCCTTCGTTCTCCGTATAGGTGATCTTGGCGCCCAACTTGCGTAGCGCATGAACCAAGACACCTATCGGGCGCTGCTTCATACGGTCCGTTCCGGTGATGATATGTGTACCCGGAGTGACACTGAAGTAGGCGGTGAGGAAGCGCATCGCCGTTCCCGACGCCATGATATCGATCACCTCGTCATGGCTCTGGAGCGCCCGCACCATCACATCCGTGTCGTCGCAGTGGGCCACATTGTCCAGTAGGGGTTCCTTGGAAGACAAGGCGCCGATGATGAGCGCCCTATTGCTGATGCTCTTTGAGGCTGGCAGCGCAATGGAGGCGTTCACTTTAGAGGGGGCTTGTATGAGATATTGCATATGCAGATCGTTCTAAGATGGTCATACAAAAGTAGGATTTTTTGCTCGAAGACGCAAAAAAACAGTTTAAAAGTTTGTTTGTATCCCAACTATTTAGTACTTTTGCACTCGCTTAACAAGAACGGGATGTAGTTCAGTAGGTTTAGAATGCCGGTCTGGGGGACCGGTGGTCGCTGGTTCGAGTCCAGTCATCCCGACATCACATGGCGTCAAGATCATTATCTTGACGCTTTTTTTATATCCCTGCGGTCATTGTTTCAAAAAGTAGTACCTTTGTATCACAACAAGATAATACCTATTAATATATGCAACAAAGAGAATGGAAACCCATCGCAGGGGTCGACTTTAAGGATATTCTGTTTGAGGAATATCATCACATAGCCAAGATAACGATCAATCGTCCACGCTATCGCAATGCGTTCACACCCCTCACCGTGGCAGAGCTTTCACAGGCATTCACCTACTGCCGTGACCATCTGGATGTGCGTGTGGTGATCCTTACCGGTGCAGGCGATAAGGCTTTCTGCTCCGGTGGCGACATGCACGTCAAGGGCAGAGGCGGTTATGTGGGTCAGGATGGTGTGCCCCGCCTAAACGTCTTGGACGTACAGATGCAGATACGCCGCTTGCCCAAACCCGTTATCGCCATGGTCAATGGCTATGCCATCGGTGGCGGCCATGTGCTACACGTCATGTGCGACCTCACCATCGCCTCAGAGAACGCCATCTTCGGGCAGACTGGTCCTAAGGTGGGTAGCTTTGACGCAGGCTTCGGTGCCTCTTACCTTGCCCGTATCGTTGGCCAAAAGAAGGCGCGCGAGATATGGTATCTCTGTCGTCAGTACACGGCTGCGGAGGCTGAGCGCATGGGTCTGGTCAACAAAGTGGTGCCGCTGGATCAGCTGGAGGACGAGTGTGTGGACTGGGCTGAGACGATGATCAAGCGGTCGCCCCTTGCGCTGCGCATGATGAAAGCCGGATTCAATGCCGAACTCGATGGTCAGGCAGGCATCCAAGAGCTTGCTGGCGACTGCACGATGCTCTATTATACGATGGATGAGGCACAGGAAGGCGGCAAGGCGTTCTTGGAAAAGCGTGATCCCGACTTCGATCAATATCCGCAGTTCCCATGATCAGCCAGTTTCGCATCTCTATCAGCCAGCGCACGCTCCACTATCGCCAACCCGCGATGACCTCACGTGGCGTCTATACCGAGCGCCTTAGCTTCTATGTCACCCTTACCGACCTTGCTGATGACGCACATCGTGGGGTGGGCGAGTGTGCCACGTTGCCAGACCTCTCCTGTGACGCCATGCCGCCTGAGCAATATGAAGCCCAACTGCGTATGTTCTGTGACCAACTGGAAGCCACGGGCGAGATTCCCGTTGACGCTATGCGCCCCTTCCCCTCGATGCTCTTCGGACTGGAAACGGCTTTGGCACAATATCACGGTGGCGATGGCTTCACCCTCTATGATACCCCTTTCAGTAGAGGAGAGGCCGGTCTGCCTATCAACGGACTGGTGTGGATGGGCAGCTATGACGAGATGTTCAGTCGATTGGAGGAAAAGCTCCGCCAGGGCTTTGGTTGCGTGAAACTCAAGATAGGCGCAATCGACTTTGATCGCGAACTGTCCTTGATCCAGCACATCCGCCAACGCTATTCGGCTGACGTCGTAGAGCTGCGTGTGGATGCCAATGGCGGTTTCGCGCCGCAGTGTGCCCTTGATCGTCTCAACGCCCTAGCTCCTTATCACATCCACTCCATCGAACAACCCATCCGCCAACATCAGTGGCAGCAGATGGCTCGGCTCTGTCAGGAGTCGCCCTTACCTATCGCCCTCGATGAAGAGCTTATCGGGGTGAACACGCTCGATGAGAAACGCCGCTTGCTGGATACGCTGCGTCCCCAATACATTGTGCTCAAACCCTCGCTGCACGGAGGCATCAGCGGCACGCGTGAATGGATAGCCCTCGCAGCCGAGCGCGGCATCAGATCGTGGATCACTTCAGCCCTAGAAAGCAACGTGGGACTCAACGCCATTGCGCAGTTGGCTGCCCAGGTCTATGGCAGCGAACCCACCATGGCACAAGGACTAGGCACCGGTCAGCTCTTTACTGACAACATCCCGATGCCTTTACAGATCAAGAACGACCGCCTATGGATTACGCAACTTTCCTAGCTGAGTGGCACAATGACGCTCCGCAGGTGCTGGTACATACCAGTGGGTCTACCGGGAAGCCCAAACCCATCTGGGTGGACAAGGTGCGTATGCGTGCCTCGGCGCAGATCACGTGTCGCTTTCTCGACCTAGAGCCGGGCGATACCGCCTTGCTGTGCCTACCATTAGACTATATAGCAGGCAAGATGATGGTGGTGCGCAGTGAGGAATGTCACCTCCGCTTGATAGCCGAAGAGCCTTCGGGTCATCCGCTGCGGCATGTCAGTGAACCCATCACCTTTGCCGCCATGGTGCCGCTACAGGTGTTTCAGTCCCTGCAAGACCCCGTGGAGGCATCGCGTCTGCGTGCCATCCGCCATCTGATCATCGGTGGAGGAGCCATCGATGAGCACCTAGAACAGATGTTGGCGTCGTTTCCGCATGCGGTGTGGAGCACCTATGGCATGACCGAAACGCTCTCACACATCGCCCTCCGACGTGTCAATGGCATGAAAGCCAGCCAGTGGTACACGCCCTTCGATAGTGTGCGGGTCTCCCTCAACGCTGACCAATGCCTCGTGATCGATGCGCTGCGGGTGTGTGAGCAGACGTTGGTGACGCACGATCGGGCCGAACTGCGTACCGATGAGGCTGGTCGTCAGCAGTTTCGCATCCTCGGACGCATTGACAATGTCATCGATACGGGTGGCATCAAGGTGCAGATCGAAGAGGTGGAGAACCGCCTTCGCCCTCATCTGTCGGCGCCATTCATGGTCACCCGTGCCGCTGATGCGCGCCTAGGTGAAGCCATCGTCTTGCTGACGGAGGATCAGCAGACGGAACAAGTGCGCCAGATAGCTACCGCAACGCTTCCTCGCTATTGGCAACCACGCCATATCCTCACCGTGGAACAGCTCCCGATGACTGCCACGGGCAAACCTGCGCGCGCCCAAGCCGAGCTTCTTGCGCAGCGCTTATTGGCTGATCGATGAGGCTGCATCAGCCCAATCACCAGCCTTCCGCCGTCGTTCCATCTCCCGAAAGCAGCTCTACGATGTGGCGAAAGAGCACGTTTCAGAATTAAAAATAATTTATTTTTCGATAAAGATTAATTTATTTTTCCTTGTAAATTAATTTAATCTTCCTCCCAAAGGCTTCTTTGCTATCTCCTAACGATGGTCGTTTGGCATTGCAAGGAAGCCTTTGCTGTATGGCAATATAGACGCTGCGGGCATCTTGGGAGGCTTCTTTACACTTATAGGAAAAGTTTTAACATTTTCTTATAGCGTTCCTTCCCCATCTTGACAAATGCCCATTTGTCGGATATTTTGCGATTAGTATTACTTACAAATTAAAGTATTTTAACCTGTCGGGGGGGGTGAATGGTGACCATTCTGCCTAACTTTGTAAAGCATTCTGTAAGCCCCTTACTTTAGGGTCTGCTAATTAATTATAAGTATTTGATTATTAACATGTTATCACATAAAATATTTG
>CAVJZR010000022.1:0-45890 GCA_963654235.1 Bacteroidaceae bacterium
TAGTGCACGGGCTTCCCAAGCCTGGGAGGCGGGTTCGATTCCCGTATTCCGCTCTGCAAATATGCTTCTTTTTGTATTTGCTTTTTATACCCGATATTTTATTTTAAGCTTTATTCCTTTCGTAAGCAAGTCCTAATGTTGTGCTTGTTTCACTATTCTCGTTGACGCGGCTCATCACAAAATCCACGTTATATCATACAACTTTTCTTTAGAAAAAGGCTGATTGTCAGACTTTTTTCATTATCTTTGCTTCTATAACGTGCATCACTATAGAATCGTATAACAACGAATGAAGGAATCAATCAATAATAAACCAATCATAACCACCAAGTGGCTAGGTGGCATATCATACGAAATAGCATTTTGGAATAACGTGTATCGTTGGCCACATACATTCAAAGGAATGATGGGATGGGCTCACTATGGTTCCAAGATTGAACTTGAAGGCTTTGACGCCAATGCGTTCCTCCTGCAGCAGACCGAACCTCATGTTTATGATGTTGGGTGTGGAATGAGTTATGCCATTGGTGATAAGATGGAACGTGAAGGTCATCTCATACCGCTTGATGTTCATTATGTAGACCCATTGGCTATCCATTTCAATGATATCCTACGCAAGCACAAAAAGGATTTGCCCTTTATTGAGTTTGGTATGGCCGAATATCTTTCGGCTTTCATCCCTAGTTCGGACGCTTCTCTGATAACGATTCAGAATGCGCTCGACCATTCTTCTATGCCAATCAAGGGAATTGTAGAATCGTTAGTAGCCCTTAGAACCGGTGGCGTACTTTATCTTAACCATCACCCCAACGAGGCTGAGATGGAGAAATACAAAGGTTTTCATCAATACAACGTGGATGAACAAGATGGAAAACTGATTATCTGGAACAAGCAAGAGCGTATCAATGTCAACGAGTTGCTTCAAGATTATGCTTCTGTAGAAACGCAACAGATGCCGAATGGTCATATTGTAGCTGTTATAACCAAATCTTCTAACCATCTTCCATCGCATTTGCAAATCTATGTAGACGACAAGAAGGACAAAGGAGAGCTATGCCAAGTGCTCTTGCAGTTTCAGCATGACAACTCGTTCTTGCTCAGAAGCATCCGCGAAAGCATACATTTTGGTGTGTTCAATGCCCTTCAGTGTTTCGCTCAGATGTTACCTTGGGGATTGAAGATGAAACTAAAGCGACTTATCAAGCAAGCTTAAACCTAGAAACAATCAGCATGCTTATGGCTGCTAACCTAACGGATAAGCAATAACAATAAATATATAATGAAGAAAAGAATCTCTGTTTTGGCGCTCGTACTTATGAGCTTATTGGCAACCAATGTTTTTGCTGCCAAAGACAAAACCGACAATCAGAGCGATGGCGTTCCTGCCAAAAAAGTGCTTGCACAAACTCATCCGTGGTATGGCGCACGTGTTGCCTTCTTCGGTGACTCGCAAACTGATCCCAACAATGATGGTTCTAAGATGAAGTATTGGGGTTTTCTATCCCAATGGCTTGATATTGAACCCTATGTTTATGGTATCAGTGGTCACCAATGGAGCGAGATCCCTGGGCAGATCAACAAGCTTTACAGTGAGCATCACGGTGATGTGGATGCCATCTTCATCATGGCGGGCACCAACGATTATAACCAAGGCATCCGCATCGGTTCGTGGTACGAATACGGTGACACCACTGTGGAGGCTGCTTACGGATATATGAAGCGCCCCGAGTATCGCCATTATCGCAAGCTCAGTTATGATCCCAATACCTTCTGTGGACGTATCAATATAGCCATGCGGCTCCTAAAGCAACTCTACTCTGACAAGCAGATTATCCTGCTTACACCTATCCACAGAGCTTTCTTTGATGGAGGAGATAAGAATCTTCAACCCGATGAAAACATTGCAAACCGTGGCGGCTTGTATCAAGAGGCTTATGTGCAGTGTGTCAAGGAAGCCGGCAATGTCTGGGCCGTACCTGTCATCGACACCAATGCCATCTCGGGCTTCTTCCCCCTTATCAATGGAACGCTCTACTACCACAATGAGAAAGACTTGCTACATCCCAACGATGCCGGACACAAACGTCTTGCCACCACGTTGCTTTGGCAGTTGAGCAGTCTTCCCTGTAAGTTCTGATAGTCCTTATCGCAGTGCGGTGATTCGCTGCAATCCCTTTGACCGAAAAGGTAAATACATATAAAAGGCTGATGCTTCCTTTATGGAGCACCAGCCTTTTATGTTTTGGGTCTGTCATCGGTCTCTGTCTTATGGTTAGATATATCCTTTTACCCTTCAAAAGGTTGACTTTAACAACGTGAAACAGGCTCTTCTGTAATAAAAAATAAATTATTTTCGGATGAAGAATAATTTATTTTTCACAAGAAATTAAATTAATTTTCATCGTGGGTAAGCCTCTTTTGCCTCATCAAAGGTATGGTATGAGGGAGTAAGCACACTTATATTGCTTCGCCGTAAAGGAGGTTTATCGTGGCGAGGAAGAACCTAATGGTGAGGGTAGGGGGTAAAATAAAAGTAGGAGAAAAGCAAAAGCTCTTCTCCTACCCGGTTATTTCCGACAGTTCAGCGCGTTGTCGGGTTGTGTGTTACTACCGGTTTCTTAGAAATACAAGTAGCGGTTGTCCACTACCTTAGCGTTAGAAACGATGTCCTGCATGAAGTTGCCGATATACTGCATCTGCTTCTGACGGCACTGCTGCAATACCTGTGTTTCGTTGTACTTGCCTGGGCGCATCGACTTCTTCACTACCTGGAACACATATACACCAGCGTTACCCTTGACAGGCTTGCTAGAGAACTTGCCCTGTGCGGTACCTGCTACAGCACCAGAGAGAGCGGGTTCAGCTGCACCAGTAGCTGGGATGAATGCGGGTGAAGCGAAGGTGATCTGATCAACGGTAGATACCTTAGCTCCCTTAGCCTTAGCTGCAGCAACGCTTGTTACGCCGTTGAGCTTAGCCATGAGCTTCTCAGCCTTCTTGTCACGAATCACTTCACGCTTGAGGATCTCCTTCACCTGAGGATCGTCCCAGCTGCGATAACCCTCTGGGTGTACCTTGCTGAGGCCAATCACCATGAGGTGATCGTTCTCCTGACCTGCTTCGAAGAGAGGTGAAACGTCGCCTTCCTTGTTAGCGAATACCCACTTGATAGCCTCGCGGATACCAGCGCCACCTACGTTAGCGATGTTATGGTTAGCGGTAACAAAGTTGTTGATGTCTTGTACCTTATATCCATACTTGCTTGCAAGCTTAGAGAGGTCGTTGATGTTGCCAGAAGCCTTAGTCACAAACTCGCTGAAGTGGTTGTACTCGTGTGAGTAAGTATCCTTAGAGAACTGAATCTCTTTCTTAACCACTGCTACAACAGCCTTGTTGGTCATGGCCTTGCGGTCTACAACCTGCAGAACGATGTTGCCTTGTGTAAGTGCGATGTTCTGAGTCTTGTTCACCTCACCTTTGAGCAGAGCCTCGATGTAGGTGCGGTTGTCTTGGTTCATGGTGTTAGCCTGTTCGTACATCTGACCAGTGAACCATGTCTTCTGACCATCCTGACCATACTTCTTAGCAATAGCTTCAAAGTCGGCGCCACCATCAAGAGCCTTCTGGATGCTGTCAGCCTTGCTGCGTGACTCCTCTACTGAGTTGGCTGCAACCTGAATCTGACGATATTCTACAGAGTCAGGGAGCTGCTCCTTAGACAAGATGCGGATGATATTGAGGGTGTTGTCCTGTGTGTTCTCAATCACACCTGTGGTGCCTACAGCCATAGAGTCGACCTTAGCTGCCACGTCAGGATACTGCTGGAATGCCTTGCTGCTTACAGGAAGACCGAGGTATGCAATGGCGCTACCGCTCTTGCTAACTACCTGAGCAGGATCAGTTGCCTCAGCGAGCTGCTTCTGATAGTCGTTCATCTCCTTCATGATGGCGTTGCGGTCAGTCTTGCTAGCCTTTACCTGGAAGTCAACTACCTTCAAGTCGCGTGTCTCACGATCTGAACGGAAAGCAGGCTTGAGCTCTTCATACTTGGCTTTGAGGTCTTCGTCAGTCACCTTCACGTCGGTATCCTTGATAGAACTGTAAGCAAGTGAAGCCAACTGGATCTGTGCTTCCTCGTTCTCTTCCTTGAATGCCATCTTAGCTTCTACCTTGTTAGAGAGAACACAGTTGGCCAAGAGGTTCTGATACTTCTGAGCCAAGAGCTGATTGCGAAGGTTCTTCTCTACAAACAACCAATAGTTGTAAGCAGGCTTCAGCTGTTCAAACTGCTGTGCGTTGTTGGTGCTCTTTGCCTTGTTATAAGCATCGATAAACTGCTTGAGCAAAGATACGTCAAAACGACCTGTCTGCTGGTTGACGAAAGGTGTCTGTGCCAACATTGGGTTGGTACCCTCGTTGAGCGTGTTTTGTAGTTCTGCTTCTGTTACCTTCAGACCGAGCTTAGATGCGTCAGCCTCAAGCACCTTGTTGCTGATGAGCTGTTGCCATACTTGATCTTTGAGTTGGTTGAGCTGATCCTCGTTAAGGTTTTCGGTGCGCATGGTAAACTTCACTGCGTCTTGATATTCTTCAAGAAGCTTTTGGAAATCTTGCACATTGATTTTCTCACCCAGAACCTCACCGATACGTTGGTTAGCTTCGCCCTTGATACCATTGCAAGAACGGAAAGCTTCCTCGGCGATGAATGCAAACAAGCCCAAACCGATAATCACAATCAGTATGGCGCCTTTGCTTCTGATTTTTCCTAATGCTGCCATTTTCTTTGTTATTTATTTGTTTTGTTTTATTATTTCATCTTAATGACATATGTTGCAAGTAGCTAGAATACTACAAAATGCGTACAAAATTAACAAAAAAAAGGCACATACGGGTGGTTTTCTTGAAGAAAATCCTTTTCCCCTTGTATGTTGCCTTGTTTTTTTAATAATTGTAAGTGTATTTTCCTAATTATTGTTCTTTTACGTGTAGCTTGACGAGGATAATCTTGGTCATGGTGTTCTTGATGATTTTGAATTCGTATTTGCCCACTTTCACAATCTCGTTGAGCTTAGGAAAACTCTGATATGTGGCGAGAATCAAACCGCTTATCGTCATATAATCAGGGCTTTCGGGTAGGTCTAGATGGAAGATCTCGTTGACCTTGTCTATCTCAAGACGTGCGGAGAGGATGTAGTCGCCTTCTTTCGTCTTGCGTGCGATGTATTTGGCGTTGTCGTGCTCGTCTTCGATATCTCCGAAGATCTCTTCCACGATGTCCTCCAACGAAACGATGCCCGCTGTGCCACCGAACTCGTCCACCACGATACCTAGCGATTTCTTCTGTTGAAGGAAGATCTGCATGAGCTTCTGCGCAGTCATGGTCTCGGGAACGAAAGGTATCTTCCGGATGTGTGATTGCCAGTTTTCGCGGTCACGAAACATCTCATGAGAGTGGATGTAGCCTATGATGTGGTCGATATCTTCTTCGTAGACGATGAGCTTAGAGTTGCCGCTCTCGGTAAACATCTGCAGCAGTTCATCGGTGGAACATTCGGTGGAGACGGCATTGATCTCGGTACGGGGTATCATGCAGTCGCGTACCTTGATGTCAGAGAAGTCGAGCGCGTTCTGAAATATCTTCACCTCATCTTCTACATTCTCATCTTCACGTGCGTTCTCGATGGACGATTGCACCAGATAATCTAAGTCGATCTTGGTGAATGTGCCATCATCTGTCTCTTTGTCAGGCTTTACGCCAAAGATGCGGAGGAACATTCGGCTGACGAATGTCGCAAATCGGCTGATTGGCCAGAGCAAGATATAGAAGAAGTAAGCTATCGGAGAGAAATGCGTGAGGAGCGTGTTGGGACTGCTCTTGAATAGCGTTTTGGGTAGAAACTCGCCTGTGAAGAGAATCACCAACGTAGAAAGAATGGAGTCGATAATCACCAACGTGGCTTCGTTCGTGATTCCGATGTCCTCACGCCATATACCATCAAAGATGCGTGAGAACAACATACCATAAATAACCAAGACGATGTTGTTGCCGACGAGCATGGTCGACACAAAGCCGTTGGGGTTGTGATAAAAGATGGTGAGACATTTTTGCGCAATGCCGTTTTTGTCTTTGTCCATTTCTAGCAGTAGGCGGTTGCTAGAAACAAAGGCAATCTCCATTCCGGAAAAGAATGCTGAGAACAACATTGTCAGCAAGATGGCGATAACATAATAGGTTATATCCACGTTCTATTATTTTGTTTTGTGTATCGAATCGAGTGGGACGAGCCCGTTCGGTCCTGATGGGGTGGGGGCGCTAGGACTGAGTTGCTTGTTCTCAAACAGCCCCCATCCTTTTGTGTTTCTTATCTCGTAGTCGTTCATCTGCTCATCACTGACAAAGTAATTGCCCTCAAGCTCGCGCTCGGGTGTGATGAGATGTGAGTAGGTCTTGGACCAAATCTTATGGTTGGCTTCGTCCCAATCTAGCTGTTGGCTACGGAAGTCTAACCCCTGTGCGGTGAGTATGTGTACGCGTCCACGCAGCACCCAGTGACGATCTTGGTCGTAGTAGATGGCTGAGTCGCACATGATATATCCTTGTATCTGCTTCTTCTCGTCAAACTGTGTGAGGAGTACACCTTTATTAAATATCCAGCATGAGGGCTTCTTGTTGGTATTGATCTCCCATCGCTCGGCTACGATACGATATTTGATTACGCCCGAGTCGGATATCAGTGTGTTTACCCCATACGTGGTCATCACGGGCACCGAGTCGCTATCGCGAATCGCAGGTGCCGTATGTTCGTGCACTTCTTGACAAGCGGTAAGCCCGAGGATGATCGAGCAAAGCAAGAAAAGGCATTTCCTCATAGATGCGTCGTTACCTCTTGTGCTTTATTCAACCTTGAACTTAGCAAACCAACGCTCGTTGAAGGTCAAACCTACGTTGATACGGAACGTGTTCTCCTTCAGCATGCCTGGTGCTTGAAGGTTAACCCACTGCGCGGAGATATTCAAGATGGAACGGTTGTTATAGTTGTTGACGATTGGTATGCCCAAGCCCAGTGACGCCGAAATCTCTTTAGGACCATCCTGACCATTCACTGTATAATAAGGTGTGGCATAGCTTACACCGCCTCTATAATGCAAACGGCTGAAGAAACCGTGGTAGCGCTCATCTTTGCAATACTCAAAACCGAGTGTAAACTTCTGACGATCTTTGAGTGCGCCATTCTGCATGACGTAGCTAGAAACGCCGTTGCTGGTCTGGTATTGTGGGAAGGCGAGCTTGCCCCATTGTTGCAACTGATAGTCGAAGCCCACGGTGAGCTTGTTGTTATGATTGTAAGCTAAACCAGCACCGAAGCGGTGGGGCATATCTAGCACGTTCTCAATGACAAACTTAGCAGTGTCGGCTACGCTGGTCTGCGAGTTGGTGGATATCATGAGACACTCAGGATCGGCATTCAGACTATGACCTAAGCCATAGGTGAGACCTAGCGTCACCATGTCCTTCTTAGAAAGAGGTGCAGTCCATTGCAGACCAAAGCTGAGGTCGTAGCTCCGTATGTCTACGCTGTATTTTCTGGAAAGCGTGTTGACATAACTGTCGCTATAACTATTCAGAACGGTGCGTGTGTATCCGCCCCAAAGGTAGCTTGCGTTAACACCCAAAGAGAAGTTGCGTATGGGTTCCACACCTACACCAAGGAACACTTCGTGCAGACCACCTTCGCCATCATAAGTGTTGGTATAAGTGGTGTTGGCCGACTCGGTGGAAGAGGCATCGTTCACTCGGTGTGTGCTTTGGTAGTTGTATCCCACATTGGTGAAGGGAAGCACTCCGAAGCCTATTCCGACATGTTTGCACGCTCTGAATCCACCAATGACATATTCGATGTCAGCGTTCTGTGCATTCTTCTTATAGCCGTTCTCGGTGAAGTTGGTCAGTTGCAAACCGACGCCAGCGTCAAAAATGAACGATAACGAATCGATAGCCGAGTAGGAAGCAGGGTTCTGCGCATTGATCTGATTGTGCTTGCGCAAGCCGTAAGCCAATCCGTTCATGCCACGGTTGAATCCGCCTGAACGATCAGACAATTCTCCTAATCCATATTGACTATATGGTGAATTGGTGCCACTTTGTGCAAACACAGACATTGAAGCCATTGCCATAACGGCAAGGGTGAGTATCTTTCTCATTGAATGAACGATAATTAATTTAAGTTGCAAATGTATGAAAAAATCTTGGAACGTGGAAAAGATAAACTCAAATTGTTGTTAAAACAAAAGGGAAGCGGCGCTAAACGTCTACTTCCCTTATCTATTTATGATTTTTTATACTAGTTTGTTATCCTTCGGGAAAACCACTGTGGGTTTGAACGCCTTGGCTTCTTCAAAGTCCATCAAGGCATAACTTACGATGATGACCACGTCACCTACCTGCACTTTCCGTGCTGCGGCACCATTGAGGCAGATGCAACCTGACCCTCTTTCACCTTTTATAATATAGGTTTCAAACCGTTCTCCATTATTGTTGTTCATGATTTGGACCTTTTCGCCGGCTATAAAGTTAGCGGCATCCATCAAGTCCTCGTCAATGGTGATGCTACCAATGTA
Source organism: Bacteroidaceae bacterium (assembly GCA_963654235.1). Taxonomy (GTDB): domain Bacteria; phylum Bacteroidota; class Bacteroidia; order Bacteroidales; family Bacteroidaceae; genus Prevotella. Next base: position 8,620 of record CAVJZR010000022.1, read on the forward strand.
GTTGAGGTTGGCTTCGGTCACCTTGACACAATGTAGCTTGCTCTTTAAAACTTCAATCTGCATATGGGTTTATGACTCTTTGTACTTGATATGATCAATTAATCGGATAGGGGTGGCACCGCAGTTGACGGTGATGCAACCTACAATGTATGGGCTGTCATTCCAGTCTTTTACAGGAAGCAACGTGTTGCCGTCTACGATTTCAAAATATTCGACGTCCAACATCTCCTCTGCGTTGATTTGGTCTACTGTTGCCTGGTGCGTTTCGGCTAAGGTGTGACTCTTGGCATAGGTCACGCTGGCCTTCAATGCTTCGTAGATCTTTGGTGCTATGGCGCGTTCGCTGGGCGCTAATAATGAGTTGCGGCTGCTCATAGCCAATCCGTCTGCTTCACGGATGATGGGACATTCCACAATCTTTATTGGCAGTTGGATGAAGCTGACCAGTCGTTTGATAACGGCAATCTGCTGCCAATCTTTCTCACCGAAGTAGGCTTGGGTGGGGCGAACGATGTAGAAGAGACGACTGACAACTTGGCATACGCCATTGAAGTGGCCAGGACGATGTGCGCCCTCCATCACGGTGCTTTGTGGTGAAAATTCAAACTGGCGCTTGTCGGGGGTGGGGTACATGTCCTCAACCGATGGCGCGTAAACGTAGTCGGCTCCGCAAGCCTCTATCAACTGACAGTCGGCTTCTAGTGTGCGAGGATATCGCTCTAGGTCATTTTTATCGTTGAATTGAGTCGGATTAAGAAATACCGAAACCACTGTTACGTCGCAGTCTTTGACGCTCTGCTTAATCAGGGACGCGTGTCCATTGTGAAGAGCTCCCATCGTGGGAACTAAACCTATCGTTTTGCCTTCCTTGTGAGCATGAAATAGCTCGTTCTGAAGGTCAACTTTCTTTTCGAATACTTTCATTTCGCAATAAAATTTCGGGTGCAAAGTAACAACAATTTTGTGGAAAAGGCAAAATAATCTTTAAAAAACTATAGAACGTCTTATAGTTTAAGCCAAATTATCAGAAATGTAATTACTTATCCAAAGTTTTTTTGTACCTTTGCGGCAAATTATAAGTTAATCGCTAAAGCGTTAAGGAAGCGGTTGGCACGAATAAATTTGAATTTGGAGAATGGCAAAAAAAGTATTGTTTATCAACCAGGAAATCTTACCTTATGTTCCCCAAACCGAGATGTCGACAATGGGAAGCATGATGCCTATCAAGATGCAGGAAGGTGGTTTCGAGATTAGAACGTTTATGCCCAAATGGGGAACCATCAATGAGCGTCGTGGACAGTTGCATGAGGTGATTAGATTGTCGGGAATGAACCTTATCATAGATGATACGGATCATCCGTTGATAATCAAGGTTGCCTCTATCCCTCAAACACGTATACAGGTCTACTTTATCGATAACGAGGATTATTTCCAAAAGCGTTCGTCTATGACAAAGGATGAGCTAGGTAACGACTACCCCGATAATGGTGAGCGTGCCATCTTCTTTGCACGTGGCGTATTGGAGACTGTAAAGAAGCTTCGTTGGGCTCCAGATGTGATTCACTGCCAAGGTTGGATGAGCGCCGTGATTCCTTTCTATGTGAAGACGGCTTATCAAGACGAACCACAATTTGCTAATACCAAGGTGGTAACATCCTTGTTTAGCTCTCAACCCAAAGATGATTTCGGTACAAACTTTAAGCGTTGTCTTGAATTCAAGGAAGCGCAAGGTGGTTTGGTAGATAAGTATAGCGAGAATTTTGACTTTGTCGACTTAGGCAAGATGGCTATTGATTATAGCGATGCCGTGGTTGAAGTGGGAGACGAAGTGAACGAACAACTGGTGGCTTATGCTAAGGAAAGCAGCAAACCGATGATGAGTCATCCAGCAGATGAGAGCGAAATCATCGAAAAGTATAAGACATTCTATAACGAACTGATAGGGTGATTCGCTTCGGGAAGCATCCAATCTCTTGTATAAGTAAGAAAGATAAATGATGAAGAAGAATTTTCTTTTCATTATAAGCGTTGCACTTAGTGCTTTGGCATTTGTTTCATGCGATGAGACAACGGGCGACATCGGTACTTCGCTGATAGATAATGTGGACAACCTCAATGTTAAGGCGGATACTTTCGAAGTGACATCGTCTACGATGATGGCCGATTCGGTTATCGCTCGTAATATCACGGGATACCTTGGAAGAATCAAAGATCCTGAAACCAATGCTTATGTAACGAGCGACTTCATGGTGCAGCTACATACGTTGGCCAACTATCAGATTACTTCAAAGGATAGCGTGGTGAGCAAGAATAGCCAAGGCGAGGTCTATGCCGACTCTTGCGATATCGTGTTATACTATAGCGACTTATTTGGCGACTCCCTTCAGCAGATGACCTTAACGGCTTATGAGCTGGATCATCCTTTGGAAGAAGGTAGCGTGGTTTACTCTACGTTTGACCCATATACGGACGGATACGTGCGAAAAGACGGTCTGAAACAGAATCGTACTTATACTTTGGTCGATTACACGACGCCCGATAGCACGCGTAAACTCGACACTTACAGCCCTTGCATCCGTGTTCGCTTGAAGTCAAACTATACCGATAAGGACGGCAAGACGTATAATAACTTTGGTACTTATCTCCTCCAGAAGTATTACGCTGACCCCGATCTCTATCGTGACAATTACCGATTCTTGCACGAGGTCAACCCAGGCTTCTTCTTCAAGATAACCAATGGCGTTGGTTCAATGGCTTATGTCAGTTCGGCACAGTTGAATGTCTACTTCCGAATACTTAGCAATGGGGTAGAGTCGAAGGCTTCTACCACCTTGGCTAGCACCGAGGAAGTGTTGCAGACCACCACGTTTACCAATGACAACAATCGTCTAAAGCAGTTGGCTGAAAATACGGAGTGCACCTATCTGAAGACTCCAGCAGGATTGTTTACCGAGGTAACGTTGCCTGTGGAAGAGATTTTTAATGGTCACGACTACGACTCTCTTAATACGGCGAAGATGATGATACCTTGTCTTAACAACACGCAGACAAGCGATTATCTCTTGCCACCACCCTCACAGGTGCTGATCCTTCCTAAGAGCGAGTTGAAAACGTTCTTTGCCAACAACCAGTTGCCCGACTATAAGCGTTCGTTCCTAGCGTCATACAGCAGCAAGAGCAATGCTTACACCTTTAATAATATATCGGGTTTGGTCAACTGGATGATGCAGCAGCGTCGCAGTGGCAAAGCGGATGCAGATTGGAACAAAGCCGTATTGGTTCCTGTAACGGTGGGTACGGCAACCTTATCCTCCTCTTCAAGTAGCAGCGTGATTACCAAGTGTACCAATGACATGTCATTGTCCAGCACGCGTCTTGTAGGGGGAGCGAACAATCCAAATGCGCCGATAAAGATTTCGGTTATCTATAGCAAGTTTAATGGCAGATAATTATCTAGAGCGCCGTAGAGCAGAATACGAAAAACGAAAAGCCTTATGGCTTAAATATAGAAAGCGTTCTAAGCTAGAGATTCATCATCGTGAGATACCCCGTCAGGATGATGAATCCTTATAATATATAGGTAATAGGTCCGTTTAGATACGTTGGCATACCTTTTGCTTAACTTCTTAACGTGAGTTTTTTATTAAGGTAATATTTTTAGAAAGGATTCTAAGTGGATATGATTAATCAGTTTACACCAAAAGTTTCGGAGATATTGTCATTTAGCAAGGAAGAGGCTGAACGTCTCAACAGCTCCGAGGTGCGCCCTGAACACATCTTGTTAGGCATTCTCCGTGATACGGGAGATGCCGTGAGCGAAATCCTTGCACATCTCCATATCGATAAGAAGGAACTGAAAGAGCGTCTAGAAAGCTCTGTAAAGACTACAGACGCTGTTGCTTCTTTGCATTTGGAGCATACTCAAGACATGGCCTTGTCCGAACAGTCGAACAATATATTACGTCTTTCTATCCTTGAGGCACGTATCCGTCGTACCTTAAGCGTGGAAGTGTACCACCTGTTCCTAGCTATCTTGCATGATAAGAGCAACAATACCGCTAAGGATGCGCTCAATGCGTTGGGTGTCGACTATGATAAGGCAGTGGCTCTTGAGAACCAAAAGAAGGAAGAAGACCATCGCTTGCCGATTAATGATGGCTTCGATATCCCCGATGATGATGACGATGAAGAGACAAGTTTCTTCTCTCAACATAGTTCAGAAAACAGAAAAGCTTCATCTTCGGTCAATACCAAGACGACAAAAAGCAAGACCCCGATACTTGATAATTTCGGTACCGATTTCACTCAGTTGGCATCTCAAGGTAAGCTTGACCCCGTGGTGGGACGTGAAAAAGAGATTATGCGTGTGAGCGAAATCCTTGGTCGCCGCAAGAAGAACAACCCTATCCTCATCGGTGAGCCCGGTGTGGGAAAGAGCGCCATCGTGGAAGGCCTTGCACAGATGATAGTAAAGCATCTCACATCGCCCCTTCTGTTTAACAAACGTGTCATTAGCTTAGACTTGTCAGGCATCGTAGCAGGCACCAAATATCGTGGACAGTTTGAAGAACGTGTCCGTGCATTGGTTCGAGAGATAGAGCAGAACGATGACGTCATCGTCTTCATAGATGAGATACATACCATTGTAGGAGCTGGATCAACTCCCGGTTCAATGGATGCGGCCAATATGCTCAAACCCGCTTTGGCCCGCGGCACTATCCAGTGTATAGGTGCCACCACCTTGGACGAGTATCGCAACTCGATAGAAAAGGACGGAGCGCTTGAGCGTCGTTTCCAGAAAGTGTTGGTTGAACCCACTACTGAGGAGCAAACGCTTCAGATTCTGCACAACATCAAGGATCGTTACGAGGCTCACCATCAAGTGACTTACCCTGAGGATGTGCTTCAGGCGTGTGTGTCACTTACCCAACGATACATCACCGATCGCGCTTTCCCCGACAAAGCCATCGATGCGCTGGATGAGGTGGGCTCACACATCCATCTGCAACATGCCGAAATGCCTCAAGAGATTATAGATCTTCAGAAAGAACTAGAATCGGTTAAGAGTAAGAAACAGCTGGCTGTGAAGAACCAAAACTTCGAGTTGGCAGCGGGATTTCGAGATAAGCAGACTGAGTTAGAGGCTCAACTCAAGCAACAGGAGGACCAATGGGCTAATGGTAACGAAGCCGATAGGGTGACCGTAACCGTTAAGAACGTAGCCGATGTGGTGTCAATGATGACAGGCATCCCCGTTCAGCGTATGCAGGAAACGGAGAACGTACAACTCAAGGCGTTGGCGTCAGATCTCAAAGCCAAAGTGATTGCGCAAGATCGCGCTATCGATAAGGTGGTGCGCGCTATCCAGCGCAACCGCGTCGGCCTTAAAGATCCCAACCATCCGATAGGCGCCTTCATGTTCTTAGGCCCGACAGGTGTAGGCAAAACCTATCTCGCAAAGAAGTTGGCTGAGCGTATGTTTGGTTCTTCAGATGCGTTGATTCGTATCGATATGAGCGAATACACCGAAAGCTTCAACACCTCTCGTCTTGTAGGTGCGCCTCCGGGATATGTGGGTTATGAAGAAGGTGGCCAGCTCACCGAGCGTGTGCGCCGCCATCCTTACTCCATTGTGCTCCTTGACGAGATAGAGAAAGCACATGGTAACGTGTTCAATATGCTCTTGCAAGTGCTTGATGAGGGTCGTCTCACCGATGGCAATGGACGACTGGTAGACTTCCGTAACACAGTGATTATCATGACCTCCAATGCTGGTACACGCCAACTGAAAGACTTCGGTCGCGGAGTGGGCTTCAATGCGGGTAGCGCTCAGAGCTTTGCTCAGAATGAGAAAGACAAGGAATATGCACGTTCCATCATCCAGAAGAGCCTTAGCAAGCAGTTTGCCCCCGAGTTTCTCAATCGTCTAGACGAGATAATCACCTTCGATCAACTAGATTTGGAGGCGATTAAGAAGATCGTTGACCTAGAATTGGCAGGCCTTCATCAACGCATTGACGACTTGGGCTTCCATCTGCAGGTGACCGATGATGCTAAAGAGTTTGTCGCTAAGAAAGGCTACGACGTGCAGTTTGGTGCTCGTCCACTGAAGCGCGCCATCCAGACATATATCGAAGACCTTGTGTGTGAGAACATCCTCTCTGGCGAATATGCCCAAGGTGACACGATGTTGCTAGACAAAGAGGCTGAGACAGATAAGCTCCACTGCACCAAACGCGTAGAGGAGTGATACGATTAAGGAAAGATTCGCTTTGCGTCTGAAGGAAAGTCAGATGCAGAGCGAATCTTTTTTGTTTTACAAACATCGGTCGTGCTAAGGCTTTAGTATGTTGCCGATATTTCGCAGTAAATGTTCTGATATTCACCCTGAGCACGAGAATGTCGTTGCTCATAGTGGAAATATCAAATATAAGCAGTAATTTTGCATTTTCAAAGAGAGACAGATACAGATACCAATTGTTCCCAAATGGATAACATCAAGACCAGCCCCCAGATATCTAGAGCGGCTCGCATCTTCAAGAATATCTTGTTCATCATAGGATTGGGTATAATCCTTGTGATGATTATGTCCTTTGGCGAAAATCTCCAATCGTTGAAGGCGGCTCTCAGTCGATCTATCTATGTCATCCCCGTGATATTGACCATATGGATTTGCATCTATCTGTTGAACACATGGGCGTGGAAAGTAATCATCAAAGGTAGCGGTCCATGCGATGTCAGGTTCTCCCGATTGTTCAAGTGGACCTTGTCTGGCTTTGCTCTTAATAGCCTGACGCCTATCGACTGGCTTGGTGGCGAGCCCTATAAGGTGGTAGAACTGTCACCGCACATAGGCTCACAACGTGCCACCTCCTCCGTGATTCTATTCACGATGACCCATATCTATGGTCATTTTTGGTTTTGGCTTACAGGTATTGTGGTGTTTCTGACGCTGGCATTGTTTGACGCCGTGCCTCTGACGGGACAATTATTGGGCGTTCTTCTCCTAGCTATGGTGCTGTGCTTAGGCGCTATTTACCTCTTTCTGCGTGGCTATCGCAAGGGATTTATCCTCAAGATTGTACATCTGCTCAATCATGTTTGGCTTATAGGCCGTTGGTCACGCCGAATGGAAGAACGCCATCAAGACACCTTGGCCAAGGTAGATGCGCAGATCAAGCAACTGCATGAGCAGAGCCGACCAGCCTTCTATGGCAGTTTCTTCTTAGAGTATGCCGCCCATGTGCTTCAGAGCTTCGAGGTGTTTACGCTCTTGATGATGTTAGGCTTGCCCACGCAAGGCGGCATAGATAGCTACTTGCTCCTATGGCTGCATTCGTTCCTCATACTTTCGTTCACCTCGCTCTTTGCAGATCTTTTGGGCTTTGTCCCAATGCAGATGGGCGCTCGTGAAGGTGGATATGTGTTGGCTACGCTGCAGATGGGACTCGAAGCTAGCCAAGGCGTGTTTGTCAGTTTGATTTGCCGAGCCCGCGAATTGCTATGGGATGTAGTGGGCCTGATCCTGATAAAGATTAAGTAAGGATACGAAAGTGACCCAAGATAGATTTCCCTATTAATAAAGTAATAACAAGTACCAATATATATGAAACGACTTCTCTTGTTCTTGTTTTTCACCTTGATGCTTATACCCCTCTCCGCACAGGTGCGAGGCGTGGTGGTAGATGCCGATGATGGATATGCTGTGCCTTATGCCAACGTCACCTATAAGGATCTGCGTCAAAGTGTGCAATGTGATGCCGATGGCCATTTCACCATCGCTTTCAAGGCAGGACATAAGCTGACGATAAGCAGTGTGGGCTATACGTCTCAGACCATCACCATCAAGTCGCAGCAAGATAGCATCGTGGTGCGTCTGCGTGCCGCTTCGCAGAATCTAGGCGAAGTTACCGTCAAGAGCCATCGCAAGAAATATCGCAAGAAGGACAACCCCGCCGTAGAGCTCATGCGCCGCGTCATCGAGCGCAAGAAAGCCACCGATCTGTCGCTGCATCCGTTCTATCAGTATCAGAAATATCAGAAGCTCACCCTCTCAGAGAACGATATTGACACGGTGAAGCACCAGCGCAAGCCGTGGTATCTGCAGCAGGTAGAGTCTTCTCCCATGGATAACAAGCTCATCCTCCCTATCTCTGTGGATGAGACCGTGACGCGCATCCAGTATCGCAAGGACCCAAAGAAGGAACAGACCGTGCTGCTGGGAAAGCGTAGCAGTGGTATCAATAAGATCTTCCAAACCGGTGAGATGCTCAACACCATGCTCAAGGAGGTGTTCCAAGATGTGAACATCAATGACGATTATGTGCGTCTGATGCAGTATCCGTTCCCGAGTCCTATCGGCAAATCGGCCATTTCGTTCTACCATTATTTCATCCAAGACACGGTGAAGTTTGAGGGCGATAGCTGCTATCATGTGTTGTTCTATCCTGCCAACCAGCAAGACTTCGGTTTTAAGGGAAGCATGTACATCCTTAAGGATAGCAGTCTGCAGGTGAAACATTGTGTCTTGGATATCCCAAAGAAAAGCGATGTCAACTTTGTAGACGAGATGCGCATCGAGCAAGATTTTTCCAAGATGCCTACGGGCGAGTGGGTGCTTACCCGTGATGACATGATGGCCAACATGAAACTGCTGCCCATGATGCCGCAGATGCTTGTGGTGCGCAACACGCGTCTTGACAATTATAGCTTTGACAGCATCCCTCCGCGAGAGCTACGAGGCAAAGCGACCTATAAGGAAGAACCGAGCTCGCGCATACGCGGTGAGCATTTTTGGCAGAATGAACGCCGAGTGGATCTCACCTCAGGCGAAGCCAATATGGACTACTTTGTCTATCGTCTGACAACAAGTAAGAATTTCGGTTGGCTACAGTTTGGTTTGAAGATGCTTGTTGAGAACTTTGTGGAGACAAGTAAGCCCGGCAATAAGAGCAAGTTTGACATTGGACCAGTCAATACAATCGTTTCGCGCAACTTTGTCGATGGTCTCCGTCTGCGTCTCAATGGTCGTACCATGGCTGCGCTCAATCCGCACCTCTTCTGGAAAGGCTTTGGCGCATATGGTACCAAGAGCCATAAGTGGTATTATGGGTCAGAGATCACTTACGCATTCAACGAGAAGGACAACTCGCCCTTTGAGTATCCCATGCGCAATCTCACGTTTGAGATCTACAAGGACCTGATGTCGCCAGCAGATAAGTACCTATCTAACAACAAGGACAACGTCTTCGAATCGTTCCGTACACAAGAGGTTAAGCAGATGTACTTCTACAATAGGCAGATGCTTTCGTACACATACGAGTCGGATTGGGGTTTGAGTTATAAGGCAAGCTTCAAGACCGAGAGCAACGAGGTGGCAGGAACGCTGCATTTTATCCCTGTTAATGGCGCTGATGAGGTGTTTAAGATTCGCACCACAGAGCTATCGGGAACGTTGCGTTACTGTCCTAACCAGACGTATATCAACACCAAGCAACGTCGTTGGCCCGTCAATCTCGATAGCCCCGAGTTTGAATTGACCCACACCGTCGGACTGAATCATTTCCTAGGAGGTCAATACAGCTCCAACATGACCGAAGCGCGCCTCTACAAACGCTTCTGGTTGGGCAGTTGGGGATATGTCAACACGCACCTCGTTGGTCGTGCACAATGGAACAAAGTGCCTTTCCCCTTGCTCTGTATGCCCCCCGTCTGTCTGACCTATATGATGGACATGGGTGACGAGACCTTCAACCTGATGCGTAACATGGAGTTTCTCAACGACCGCTATGTGATGTGGTGCGCCTTGTGGGATCTCAATGGCAAGGTGTTCAATCGCATCCCACTGATCAAGAAACTCAAGTGGCGTGAGTTTATCGCCATCAAGGGTATGTGGGGACACCTCACGGATAAGAACAATCCAACGCTCCATCCTGACGATCCAATGCTGTTCAAGTTGCCCGAAGAGTCGCATATCATGACCAATCAACCTTATTGGGAAGCAACGTTTGGCATTCATAACATCTTCAAGTTCTTCGGTGTCGACTATGTTCGCCGTCTAACCTATCGCGATCTACCCTCTGTTAAGAAATGGGGTATCCGTTTCAATTTTATGATGACATTCTAAGCCCACACCTTTATCTCTATATATGAGCCTCACCAACCGCATGATTGGTGGGGCTTTTTCAGTTTTTGCCGATATCAACTAACTCGTTTCGCTTAGCGCAAAAAGTCTTGCGCAATTCTAAAAACGTAAATATATAGTCACAAAATCTGCTCCGTTTTTTATGTTGAAATAGCTTTCAAATAAGAGTAACGACTTCTTGATATCTCCCTAAAAGCCCCTTTGTTTTCCAATACATACCTCAGTTTGGGATAACAATGCCTTGTAGCTCCATACAAGGGCGTTATATGCCTGTAGTACATATCCTTTCTCGTGCTCATATCACCATTCTTATCCTCTGAAAATGCCTATAGCAAAACAAAAAATAAATTGATTTCTGATGAAAAATAATTTATTTTCTCTCAGAAATCAATTTATTTTTCTCTGCCATCTCTTCCCTTCTATCTCTTCATATACCTCGTTTGGGAATACAACTTAGTGTATCCGGCAACCTTAAACGAAGGATACCAGAACGCACTAAGTCCTTGTTTGGCAATGCAGTGACGCCTTTCAAAGGGAGTGCGTTATCCCGAACTGGGGTAATACATATTGTTTGACCACCTCAAAGAGTCTCTTTCGCAAACCATTTTAGGCTTTGTTTTGCCCATTTTAGGAGGATTTTGTGACGAATTGTGCGCGTTTTTAGTGTCTTAATTTATAGCCAATCTTCTATGTGCTTCATTCTTTGGTGTTTTCATAATTTGCAGATTTGACAATAGATTAACCTCTCGTTCAGAATTTGAGAAGCATGGAGGATAAATTGTAAAGTATTTTTAAAATTTTAATAAATCGCTTTAATTCGTCATAGTGCTTGTTTATGTCTATCTAGGTTCGGAATAAATAAAGATTCAAAATATGCACATGACGCAATTTTATAAAATCTCTTGACATTCATCAGCCTTGTATTATCCAGTATCGCCCTACATATGAGTGGAAAGCCAACTGGACGCATAAGGTGTTAACCATTGAGGCTTTCGTGCGTAACCCGTTCTCTCGTTACAATAAGCAGCACATCACCATGGACTATGGATGTTATAATAGAAACTCTTGGAATATCAGTGAAACAGACGGATGCAATGTAGGTCTAGCGGTTACTTATAATATCAGCTACGGTAAGAAGTCGGAACGCTCAGAGATGGATGTAAACAAGAATATTGATAATGCTATTATGAAGACTTATTAGCTTGTTGTAGCTCTATTGAGAGTGGCAATAATTCATAGATAAAAACAAGATGTTTGAGCGCGAGATGTGTTATAATATGTGAATTTTGAATAGAAACATAAGAATAAATGGTAACCCTTTAAGAAAAGATGTGTACTTTTGCTGCGTATCTCGACGCTAACGTGTACAGCGCGCGTATACATCTATTAGTATCGAAATGGGTTTATAGTTGACGAACTACAAACCACAGATCGCACTGACAAAAGACGTAACTACCAAGAAACGTAAATTTCCAGGATAACGAACATTGTAAATTAAAAAATTACAGACACATGAAAACTCGTTTTCAATTAGAGGCTTTGTCTCTAGAAGAAATGGAAAAAGTTTTTGGTGGTGACTCAACGACGTCTACAACAACGACGACTACCACCAGGACAATTACCACAAAAGATGGTAAAACTGTTGTTGTGATTACTACAACCACAACCACAACCACAACAACGACGACCACCACCACCACGACGACCACCACCACGACTACAACTACTATGTAATAAGAGTAACCGTAGTGGATTCTACGAAAAAGTGTGCATAGAGAGAATTATAATCTCTTTATGCACACGTATGTTTTTTATTTTATAATGGTACAAATAAAACTTACAATCCAGTGAATATACGTATTTTAGTAGTAATGGTAGCATCATTGCTTTCTATCGATGCTTTTAGCCAGCATATACACGGAGTGTTGCAAGATGAACAAGGTAAGCATCTGTCATATATGAATGTTGCTGTAAAGAATGCGCAAGACACCACCCTTGTGTCTTATGCCGTTTCTGACGAAAATGGCAGTTTTCAGATTACCACTGATTGGCACCAGTGCATCTTGGATATAGAGGGCATCGGCTTTCGTGCTAAAAGAATAGCAATCAACGATAGCACATCAACCGATATAAATCTAGGACTTCTGACAATGGAAAAGAAAGACAATGACTTGGATGAAGTAGTGGTGTTAGGCAATCGTAAGGTCACCTTTAAGAATGGCGAATATAAGATGTCAGTATCGGGCACTTCCCTCGAAAAGCAGCCTGACATTTTCTCGGTGTTGTCTTTCCTTCCGTTTGTTATAACCAATAATCAAAGCATCTCAATCCTAGGAAAGGGTAACATATTGATAATGCTTGACGGACGAGAGATAACGGATATGTCAGAGATTACCAATCTGAAGCCTTCCCGAATAAAGGAAGTGAGCGTGATGCCACATGCCTCATCAATGTATGACTCGGAATGTGACGCTGTTATAAAGATAAAGACGGTCTATGATATCAAGGATTATCTGACTTCACAGGTAACACACAATTCGGTTTTCGCAAGAAGATATTCCAATTCGCAGACGGCAAATATCAACTACAAACGAGGAAAGTGGAACAACTTTGTCTCCTATACCTTTAAACATCTAGCCTCAAAGGAGGCGGCAACCAATACTTATTGGATTTGGGATGCCGAAAACCAAAATCTTCTAGGAAAGAATATGTCCGCCAATAGGGCAAACAATAAAAGCAATGAGAATAATCTGATCCTTTCATCTATCTATACCTTTGATGCCAAGAACTCACTTCGCTTGCAGTATATCTTGGGGGCGAACAACACGATGAATGATATGAATGTGTCAGAATCCTCTTTGTTTCAAAACGAAAGTCAGACATCGTTGGACACAGAGCAACGCAACCATAATACAGGCATTGCCCACAATATCATTCTGAACTATCTCCATACTACAAATTCGTCTACGTTTGCTGTCAATGGCGGCTTTATTCATTCTAGCTCCGATGATGACAACAATGTGACGCAAGGCAACCTGCCTTATGCCAAGATAGGTGGACAAAACAAGTACAACGTTTATACGTTAAAGGTAGATTACGATAAGACCTTCTCTGAAGCATGCCGACTGCAACTAGGCACTAAGTATTCGTATATCGATAACAAGGGCTATTCCTTCTCCGAATATGATACGCAGAGCGATAACTCCTATGATGATCACACGCATCTACAAGATGGTGTGTTGGCTGTTTATGCGAGCTTGTCCGGACAAGTCAAAAAGCTATATTATGAAGGCGGACTACGTGGCGAATATGCGTCAAGTAGGTATGACGACCATGTCACAACTCCTATCAAAAGAGACCAATTCAAGGTGTTCCCATCTATGACATTGGTTTATCCCGTCTCGTCATCCCTTACTCTTTGTGGTGGATATGTAATGAGAGGCATTCGCCCAACGTATTCAGAACTGTCACCCTTGCAGCGTTATGTCAATGCGCATCTCTATGAACAGGGCAATCCTACATTGGAGCACATGATCTCCCACAATCCCTACCTTACATTGATTATCAAAAACAAGGTAAGTGTTGAAATCAATTTCTACCACAAAGCCAATCTTGCGATGTATACCTTCGAGCAAAAGTCGGTGGACAACAACATCCTGGTGAACAAACCTATCAATGTAAATGTAAACTATTGGGATCTCCGCGCCAGCTATTCGGACAAATTTGGCCTTTATAGATTTGCTTACAATGTAGGATTCCATTATGACCTTACACGGATACCTTATCAGAACGGAAGAGGAATCTCTAATAAACCTAGCTTGACAACATCGTTGGTCAACCAGTTTGATCTAACAGGTCATCTGATGTTGTTCTGCAATCTGGACTTGTCTTCATCTTATACCTCGTTAGGGTCAAAGGTTAATGGTGCGAATAATGTTACCCTTGGTGCTTATGCCACGTTCTTCAAGGATAAGCGACTTACCTTGATTGTGTCAGGAAACGATCTGTTTAAGAGGTCAGTTCCTAACAATGGTAGCTATCATTTCAATGTTCAGTCGGCACGTACATTCGATACCGACAACAGAAACCTCACCATCACCTTACGTTATAACATCAATCGTTATAACACAACCTTTAATAAGAACGATTCTAACTCGGACGAACAACTTAGAATCAAATAGAAGAAGAGGATATGCGTAAAAACATAGAAGTGGTCTATCAACATGATTCTATGCAATGTGGCATAGCATGTCTTCAGATGGTGTGCAAGTATTTTGGTCGAAGCTATACGTCTGAGGCTTTGGCCAAACTTTGCTTTGCCACTACTGAAGGCGTTTCCTTGCTTGGAATCAGCGAGTCGGCAAACACCTTGGGACTGCACACGTTATGTGCTCGTGTCTCCATGGACGATTTGTCAAGCGCCCCTTTGCCATGTATTCTCCATTGGAATCAGAAGCACTTTGTCGTTTTATACAAAGTAAAAAAGGGTCAGCGATTCTGTATCGCTGACCCTGCCAAGGGATTGATAACTTATAGCCAAGACGAATTCAGGAAGCATTGGGCTAGCACGCATTTCAATGGCGAAGACAAAGGCATAGCAATGTTTGTGGAAACGACGCCTAAGTTTTTTACTTACAAGATGGAAGGTGAGGACGTGGAGACGGAGAAACATTCTTTTCGTTTCCTGTTTGGCTATGTGAAGAAGTATCGCAAGCATTTCGGGCAGATTCTGTTGGGACTGATTGTAGGCAGTCTTTTGCAACTCGTCTTGCCATTCCTTACCCAATCTATTGTGGATGTGGGTATCAAGAATCGTGATATCGGCTTCGTTTGGTTGATATTGCTTGGTCAGCTGATGCTTACGGTAAGTCGTACCGCTATTGACTTTGTACGTCGATGGCTTTTGTTGCGTATCTCACTGCGTATCAATATCTCACTGGTTAGCGACTTCTTTATCAAGCTTCTAAAACTCCCGATGTCATTCTTTGATACCAAGTTGATGGGAGATCTGATGCAGCGTATGAACGATCACGGTCGTGTGAACACATTCCTTACACAACAAACGCTGAGTGTCACCTTTGCCATGTTCTCATTTGTTGTGTTCTCTGTGGTGTTGGTGTTTTACAATAGGTGGGTGTTCCTTATCTTTCTCCTTGGGAGCTCCCTCTATGGTGCATGGCTGATGCTATTCCTTCGACGCAGAAAGGTTCTCGACTATGAACTGTTTGAAAAGCAAGCAATCAACAATAACAAGACCTATGAGTTTATAACCTCAATGCAAGAAATCAAGTTGCAGGACTGTGAGCAACGTCGCCGCTGGGAGTGGGAGGATACACAGACAGAACTGTTCAAGGTGCAGATGAAGGTTCTCAAACTACAGCAGACACAAGAGGCAGGAAGCATCTTTATCAATGAAGCTAAAAACATTATCATCACAGTGGTGGCTGCAACGGCTGTAATTCATGGGCAAATGACCTTGGGTATGATGCTTGCGGTGCAGTATATCATTGGGCAACTCAATTCGCCTGTGGAGCAGCTGATGAGTTTTTTCTATTCGTTACAAGACGTGAAGATCAGTTTGGAGCGTATCAATGAGATTCATCAGATGGAAGATGAGAACGGAAAGGAAGGGCTCTTAACCGGCGTTGCCAACGCTAAAGAAGGTATTCATATTGATAACATCATGTTCAAGTATGACCCTCATGCGCTTCGTAAGACTATTGATAATGTGAATATCCACATCCCCAAAGGAAAGGTGACGGCCATCGTAGGAGCCTCGGGCAGTGGTAAAACCACACTCATCCGTCTGATGCTCGGCTATTATCCGGTGTTCGAAGGTAAGATAACCATTGGCGATACAGACATCAACACGTTGAATAAGAAATGGTGGCGTCGTCAATGTGGTGTGGTGATGCAGGAAGGCATAATCTTCTCTGAAAGCATAGCAAGAAACATTGCCGTGGATGATGGCGAGATAGACGAGCAGAGAATGCTAGAAGCTGCCGAGATAGCTTGCATCAAAGATTATGTCATGGCTTTGCCGCTGAAGTTTAATACCAAGATAGGACGTGACGGAATGGGCTTGAGTCAAGGACAGAAGCAACGCATCTTGATTGCAAGGGCTGTGTATAAGAATCCCGACTACATCTTTCTAGATGAGGCCACTAATTCGCTTGATGCCAATAATGAACGTCTGATAGTGGAGAATCTTGATAAGTTCTACCAAGGTAAAACGGTCGTTGTCGTTGCCCATCGGTTGAGCACAGTGAGAAACGCAGATCAGATCATCGTCCTTGATCATGGAACAGTGGCGGAAACGGGCAACCACGAGTCACTGACCGCTAAACGTGGCGCTTATTACAACTTGGTGAAGAACCAGCTTGAGTTGGGCAATTGAAATGTGACAGATATTAATAAGGAGAAAGATAGAAAACTTCAGCTCCAAAACGATTTGATGATAAACCAAATAATGGGCACAAGGAGTGAGGGGAGAAGGTTGAGCGTCTTACAGTCTTTAAGGTTGAGCAAGGACAGACCGCTACTGATGATGAGCATTCCTCCGGTGATGAGCAGTTCTGTCATTAAGGCATTGCTGATGGCTTGACTTGATATTTGTGCCACAAGATAAAACGCCCCTTGCCATAGGAACAGTATAACGGCTGTCAATATCATGCCCATGCCATAGGTAGAAGCAAACACGCAGGAAGAAACAAAGTCAAGTGTGGCATTGGTGAAGAGTAGGGTGTTGTCGCCTTTCAACGCACTGACCACTGGACCTAGCATTGATAAAGGCCCGATGCAGTAGAGCAGGGTAGCGGTGATAAGTCCGTCAGCAAACGACGATTGTCGCCCATTGGGTGTGTTGGCTTCAGAAGAGGACGTGTGGGAACGTCGCATGATAAGGCGATGAAAACGTCCATTAAGATCTAACCTAGTGCCTAC
Source organism: Bacteroidaceae bacterium (assembly GCA_963654235.1). Lineage (GTDB taxonomy): Bacteria > Bacteroidota > Bacteroidia > Bacteroidales > Bacteroidaceae > Prevotella. The sequence goes on from CAVJZR010000022.1 coordinate 25,706, forward strand.
AACACCGCCAATGGCTATCGAAAGGATGAAAAGCACAGGATATTGGCTTTCCTTCATATGACTAATAGAAGCATTGAGTCCGATAACGATTGAGGCCAAACCTAACGAGTCGTAGAGCACCCGTTTGTATTTTTCCTTTATACCTGTATGCAATAATGTTCCAACAATGGTGCCTAATGCTATAGCGGCTGTGTTTACGATGGTTCCTAACATGCGGATTCTTTTATTCGAAGCATACAAAGTTATAAAAAATGGTGGACATTTGGTGGGATAATGTTATCTTTGTGCCAAAGTTTAACCTAACTAAGCCTCAATCCATAAAAACCTTACGATATGTACAAGTCCTTTCTCCTATCGCTGATTATCATGATATCGGTCTCTGTTGAGGCACAAACCATTGCTCGGATGGATGACCTTACAGCAGAGCAGAAGTCGATGGCTATCAAACTGAAGCTCACAGGCCGGCTTAGTACACGAGGAAACTCTGACTTCAGACAACTACGCGACCTCTGTTGGCAGCTGCGTGAAGCTGACTTATCTGAAGCCACATGTGACACCATCCCCGCTAATGCCTTTCACTCGCGCCACAATCTGCAACGTGTCATATTGCCCAAGACGCTCAAGATGATTGGTTCGCAAGCCTTCTTTGCTTGTGATTATCTCACGGACCTCACCATACCATCATCTGTAAAGTCCATTGGTGCGGCGGCGTTCTCTAGTTGTAAGTCGCTCCGTTCTATAACGATTGAGGGCAATACGCAATTGGGCGAATATGCCTTTGCTAACCTTAAAAACCTACGTATGGTAAAGGTCAATGCCAAAGTGCCACCTTCAGCTTCAGCCTCTGCGTTCTATGGTGTTGATTGTAACGTTGTAAAACTTATCGTTCCTAAAGGTGCAGAGAAAGCGTATCGTAAGGCTGAGGGATGGAATCGGTTTTTTGTAGAGCCACAAGCAGGTAACGAATGTTGTGATCCGTTGTCTTGTCTCATCCCGATACCCGCAACGCTTCATGTGGAAGCCCAAGCTGAGCCGTTACGTGTCAATGCTGAATGGGAGATCCTTTGTGACAAAGCATGTGGTAGCAATATTCGTCAACATGCCCAACGCATCTTAGATGAACGATTGGGTATCGATGACGCTTCTGACAAGGAAGGACAAAGTACAGCTACGCTTCTTCTAGGCATTGACCCAAATGTTGATGATGACGAAGGTTATACGCTTACCGTTACAAACGATATGGTAAGCATTAAAGGACGAGCCACGGCGGGCGTGTTTTATGGTTTGATGACCTTTGATCAGTTATTACGCGGTAGTGCCACTTACACTCATGTGGCTATGTTGCCTCAACTGTCCATAACGGATAAGCCACGGACGCGTCTTCGCGAACTTATGGTAGATCCTGCGCGCACATTCATTCCTTATAACGATCTGAAAGCTTTGATTCCGGAAATGGCGCGATACAAGCTTAATGCCTTGCATCTACACCTCGTCGATGATCAGGCTTGGCGTATTGAGATTAAGACGTATCCACAACTCACGGCGCAGGCTTCAACGCGTTGGGGACAGGATGATATGCTTATGCCGATTAAAGGCTATTATACGCAAGAGCAGATGCGTGACCTTGTAACGTTTGCCGCCCAATATCATGTGCAGATCATACCCGAAATAGAAATGCCGGGGCACGAAGTGGCAGCCATCAGCGTGTTTCCTCAGTTGACTTGTCATCAGCGACAAGTTCCCCTACGCACCACCTGTGGCGTCTCTAATCAGTTGCTCTGCCCTGGTAGCGAGTTTACCTATGAGTTTCTTGGCAATGTGTTTCGAGAGCTTGCGGATGTTTTTCCCTCACCATATATCCATCTCGGGGGAGATGAGGCAGGCAATCCTCCTCTCGATTGTTGGACCGATTGTCCAAAGTGTCAGGCGCTGAAACGCCAACTGGGCATTACCACCACGGATCGGTCAGAGAACTGGCGACTCCAAGGTTTTCTCTTTGATCGAATGATAGATACGCTTCGCACAAAGTATGGTAAGACGCCGATGTTCTGGTACGAATCTGACTTTAAGAAGATTCAGCCAGGATGCATCACCTTTGCTTGGCGTACGGGACAGACGCAAGAAGCGCTTGATGCTGCCGTAGCTAATAACGCGCGCATCATGCTCTGTCCGGGGGACCATTGCTACTTTGATTATCCGATGGCTGAAAGTGATATGCCCGAGGTCAATTGGGGTATGCCTGCTACCACGCTTCAGCAGACCTATGCCCTTGATCCTGCGTGGGGAATGGGTGAAACGTTTGAGAAGAACAATCTGATAGGTGTGGCCGGAACACTGTGGAGCGAATGTATCAACACGCCCGAACGTATATCCTATCAAGCTTATCCGCGTTCCATTGCTCTTTCTGAGGTAGGGTGGAGCATGGCTGCGAACAGGTCATGGGAAGGCTTTCTCCTTCGTCTTCGTCCTGCTCTTGATGATATGATGAAGCGCGGCGTACCCTTCTCCATGAGGTTAGAAGAATGATAAGAGGAAGTAAGAGTCAGTTAATGAACGAAGTAATCCCCTTACTATCTGTATGCAGTGGCACTAAATGGTTGGGACGTGTAGAGTTAGATGAAGGAAAATAAATCAATGGAGATCAGTGTCCTTTCGATATTTTTTGCTAAATTTGTCGCTGAAAGCAAACGCCTTGTTAAAGAGTGCGAACAATAACGGATAAGGAGATAAGCTATGGAACGCTATTACGATAAGTATATAAGATTTGACTGGGCGATGAAACGTCTGCTCCGCAACAAGACCAACCATGCCGTGTTGGAAGGTTTGTTGTATTCCTTGATAGGCCGGAAGATAGCCATCAAGCACTTTCTTGAGAGCGAAGGCAATCAAGAGGAAATGCTTGATAAGTATAATCGTGTGGATATGTTGGCCGAGGATGAAGATGGCGAACTGATCATCATCGAGATTCAGAATAGCCACGAGATCACTTACTTCCATCGCATGCTTTATGGTGTGTCCAAAGCCATCACCGAATATATAGACAAGGGCGACTCTTATGACAAGGTGCGGAAGGTGTATTCCATCAATATCGTCTACTTTGAGCTAGGCCAAGGCAAGGATTATGTCTACCATGGCAAGACAGAGTTTAAGGGTTTGCATGCTCCGCATGACCTGTTGAAGTTGTCCTCTCGTCAGAGCGAGAAGTTCTTGGGTATCAAGGAGGAAGATGTCGAAAAGCGAAAGGATGCAGGCGACTTGTTCCCCGAATACTATATCTTGCGTGTGAACGACTTTGATAAGGTGGCCACCACGCCGCTTGACGAATGGATCGAGTTTCTCAAGACGGGCAAGATAGATGACAATACGCAAGTAGCAGGGCTCACTGAGGCTCGTGAACAGCTTCGTATTGATTCGCTCCCCGATCCTGATCGCCGTGCGTATGATCGCTACATGGAGTCGGTAAGGCACATGTGCAGCCTTTTTGATACCAGTCGTGATGAAGGGTATAGCGAAGGTCGTGCGGAGGGTCGTGCGGAGGGTCGTGCGGAGGGTCGTGCGGAAGGTCGTGCGGAAGGCCGTGCGGAAGGCCGTGCGGAAGGCCGTGCGGAACGTTCTTTGGAAATAGCTAAGCAAATGAAAGCTATGGGTATGACGGATGCGCAGATTGCTCAAGCTACAGGTCTGTCCTTATCAGATGTTTCCGAGATATGATTTATTAGGCTTCTGTCTAAGTCGAAGCAAAACAAGAATCGTCACGATAGTATTACGAATATAGAATGATGAAACATTTATCTTATAGCTTATCGGCAAGAAATGTAGTCGGAATCTGGCTCCAATACTTATTTTCTTGCCGATAACGGCAAGAAAACGTTGTTTTAACAACAATATCGTTGGTTTCAATCATTCCCATTCGCAGAAGCGGATATGGCGTGGGGCGAAATAAAAAAAGGATTTCAAAGAACTTGAAATCCTTTTTTTTGTAGTCGGTACGAGAATCGAACTCGTATGCCAAGATTGAGAATCTTGTATCCTAACCGTTAGATGAACCGACCGTTAGCGTTGCACTTTGAGAAACTTTCTGGCGGAAGGAGGGGGATTCGAACCCCCGGTACGATAAACTCGTACGTCAGTTTAGCAAACTGGTGGTTTCAGCCACTCACCCATCCTTCCATGGATATCCAGCTAAATGCCAAGCATCGTTCTCGAATGCGGATGCAAAGGTAATAAGAATCGTTTGTTCCACCAAATGTTTTTGAATGTTTTTTCTATAAAAATCTTTGTTTTTTTATTCAGAGCACGGATTCACCTTATTATAATATAAGGCGAACATTTCCTCAATACACGACCTATATCGTTTTTAAAGCCTATGGAAAGGTGAATCTCTATACAATAAACGCCCCGAACCTACGTTTATATAAGTATGATTAAAAGCAGAACGATCCAACTATTCATGATATTCGTGTTTACGCTTATGGCACAAATGACCATGGCGCAAACTTTCACGCTCCAAGGTAAGGTGACCGATACCGACGGCAATCCCATTGAACTGGCCTCGGTAATGGTTGTGGCACAGGGCAAGCTTGTGATGACCAACCTCAAGGGCGAATATAATATGACCTTGCAAAGTGCTGACTCGGTCAAGGTGCGCTATTCCATGATAGGTTACCGCACCAAGACGCGTGTGCTGGTGCATCCCCAAGGTAAGCAAACGCTGATCATCCAACTGGCTGACGACAATGCCCTAGGTGAAGTGGTGGTGGAAGGCAAACAGGTGCGGCATGGTACCACTGAGCAGATTGATATCAAGAAGAACGAAGGTGCTCCCTCTGCCTCCGGTAATGCGGTGGAGGATATGATACAGACGCAAGCGGGCGTGTCTACCCACTCAGAGCTATCGTCACAATATAACGTGCGTGGTGGCGCGTTCGATGAGAACTCCGTTTATATCAACAATGTGGAGGTGTTCCGCCCATTCCTTGTGCGTAGCGGACAGCAAGAAGGCCTCTCTGTGATCAATCCGGATTTGGTATCCAATGTCGGATTCTCAACAGGTGGCTTCGAGGCAAAGTATGGTGATAAGATGAGTTCTGCCCTCGATATCACCTATAAGCGTCCAGCCAAGACAGAAGCTAGCATCTCTGCTTCGCTGCTGGGAGCGAGCGCCTATCTCGGTTTGGCAACGAAGAAGTTGACCTGGACTCATGGTCTGCGCTATAAGACCAATAGCTATCTCCTAGGCTCTCTTGAGACCAAAGGCGAATATAAACCCAGCTTTGTCGACTATCAAACTTACCTCAGTTGGAAACCCAACAAGCGTTGGCAAGTGGATTTCATCGGAAATATCTCCGATAGCCATTACGACTTCACCCCCGAAGATCGTGAGACCAACTTTGGTACGATGGAGAATGTCAAGAACTTCAGGGTCTATTTTGATGGACAAGAGAAGGACGTGTTCCGCACCTTCTTTGGTAGCTTGAAGATCTCGCGTATCTTTGGCAATGGCAACACCAATGTCTCTCTGCTTGCGTCAGCGTTCCAAACCAAGGAGCAGGAGCGCTATGACATACAGGGCCAGTATTGGCTCACGCAGACAGAAACGTCTGACAACTTAGGTGTAGGAACATATATGCAGCACTCACGCGACTATCTCAAAGCCACCGTGGGTAGCTTCAAACTGCTTGGTACGCATCGCAGTGCACATCACCAAGTGGAAGGCGCATTGACGTACAAGCTAGAACGCATCGAGGAAAACTCCATTGAGTATGAGTATCGTGACTCTGCCGGATACAACGTGCCCCACACTGGTAGTGATCTGAACCTTTACTATTCGATGCGCGCCAAGAATCAGCTCAATAGCAACCGCATCGAGGCTTATCTGCAAGACAGTTGGAACTTCCAGACGCGCGATTCTGTGCCCACGCTCTTTACGCTCAACTATGGTGTGCGCTTCTCCCATTGGGACTTTAACGGCGAGAGCCTTGTGTCACCACGTGCTTCACTGACCATAACGCCAGGGTGGAACCGCAACCTAACCTTCCGTCTTGCTACCGGACTTTATTATCAAGCGCCATTCTTCAAGGAGCTGCGTGACACCACCACCCTCAATCATGTCACCTATGCCAGCCTGAATACCAACGTCAAAGCCCAACGATCCATTCATGCCATCGCTTCTATGGATTATCGATTCAGCATGAAAGGACGCCCATTCAAGTTCTCAGCTGAGGTCTATTATAAGGCTTTGTCGCGTCTGACACCTTATACCGTGGATAACGTGAAGGTGACTTACTTCAGTGATCAGCAGACCACAGGTCATGCCGCAGGTCTCGACTTGAAACTCTTTGGCGAGTTTGTGCCTGATGCCGACTCTTGGTTGACGTTCAGTCTTATGAATACCAGCATGAAACTCAATGGCAAGTCGATACCTCTTCCCACCGATCAGCGTTATGCGGTGAACCTCTTCTTTACCGACTATTTCCCTGGAACCAAGCGTTGGCGCATGAGCCTGAAGCTCGCTTATGCTGATGGATTGCCTTTCTCCGCTCCTCATCGCGAACTAGAGAACAACACCTTCCGTGCGCCAGCCTATAAACGTGCTGATATCGGTATGAGCTATCTGCTCTATGACAATCGTGAAGGCGACAAGAAATCTATCGTCAAAGACATTTGGTTGGGTGTTGACTGCCTTAACCTCTTCGGTATCAACAATGTGAATAGCTATTATTGGGTAACCGATGTGACTGGTCAGCAATATGCCGTGCCCAATTATCTCACCGGCCGGCAGATTAATGGTCGAATCAAGATCGATTTCTAATGGCATGAAAACCATTAGATAATTAATCGAAGGGTCAAAAACTATAGTTCAGCGCCATCAGCATCTCGCGTCCACGGAGCGGTACCGCATAATAGATATAGTTGGAACCTTCGAAACTAGATTCTTGATACTCCTTCGTATTCAGCAGATTGACGATGCTGCCTTTCAACCGAAGTCGCTTGCTAAGGCTCCACTTGAAACCGCAGTTGACAAATCTTACCACAGCATGATTGCTTGACGTGATTTCGTGATCGATGACCGAATAGTCGAGATACGCCTGTATCGTTTTACATGGAAAAAGATCAGTCTTGATCATATATTCATAATCCCTCAGCTTATTGTGCGAAGCCGAGAATAGGTCATACGCCTTCCAATGGAGATTATAACCGCCCGTAAAGGATAGGTGTACCCATGTCATCTTGTTCCATTCAGCCTTCAGTGTGCTAGACATGGCTTGATATTGGACATCGTCCATGATATCATTTTGGCTAACCTTTCTTTTGTTCCATGCATATCTTAGCGCGTAACTCATCTCTAGGCCTATTGAGCGGAATGTTTTCTTGATGTTATAGGAGGCGCTATATGATGTGTGGTCATTGTTCATCCACAATGGTCGGATAAGCGTGAAGGCATCCGTGTACCAAAGATCTTGCATGTAACTGCTACTTTGCTCTGACCAACCTAGGAACGCGTTCATTGATAGGAGGCTGAAGGTGTTCAGATAAGACAGTCGGACGTTTGCCGTTGCCGTGTTGCTTCTACAGATGCTATCCATCCCCATGGTTAATGTGCGGTAGTTGTTGTATAAGATGCCCTTATAATTCAAGTCGTTAGTATTCACATCTTGGTTATAGCCTATAGTAAAGTTGCCTATCAGGGAGGGCGTCATCTTGATATTAAGGTCGGCAGAAGGCGCCACGAGGCATTGATGATAAGCCTTGCCATTGATGATGTAAGAGATATATTCTATCGGAACGTTGATAGTCAACTCGCCTTTGCTGAAACCTATAGTGTAAGAAGGCTCCAACGTGTGAAGCCAATAATGACTTTTATCCTCTGTTGCAGCCTCATCGCTTGTTAGACGATTGCGTTTGTTCTCTAATATGTATGCCATATTAAAGCTGTTGCCCCATAAGCGGAAGGAATACATCAGGCGGTGACGCATAAACCAACTGGAAAGACGAGTGTTTTGTCTCTCCGCTTCGTCCTCGTCATACGACAGCCCCAGTTGTTCCTTTGTATTGAAGAATCTTACAATAGAAGAAAAAGAGAGTATCTGATCGCCCATCTTTATATGTTCATTCAGACCATTTTCCAACGTGAATGGTCGTTGGGATATGTCTTGGTTTATGCTTTCATTGTTTGCCGAAATCGTTGCATTTGCCTTGTTCCAAGTCATATTGCTCGTCAAGATGTCCTCTAGATAGATGCTTGGTAGGTTGAGCTCATAACGCACTTGAGCCTTGGCGATGTCGGAAGTATTATGGGACGTTTGTTGTTGTGATACCGATATCGTATCGTTCGCAATATACTGATTGTACAAGGTGTCATTGCGTAGGATTCGTTCGCGATTGTATAGCAAGTTGAATCGGATGGTAGAATACTTTGTAAAAGCGTGCAGATAGTTGGCTCCTAGGAAATAGGAATGGTTGTCAAGGTAATAGAGAGGCGAGATAGGCACTGAACCATTAGTTATGTCTGACGTGATCAACGACGGAAGAGGTTCGTTGTTGTACAATCGGTCGTTGCTTGCCATGTCTGTGGTCAATGAAGATAATCCGATGCCTCGATTGTCCATTGTGCCCGTGATAAGAAACTGATTCTTTGGCTTAACCTGTATAGTGGTTGCGGTGTTAGCCCAAATACATTCTTGTCCTTTGCCTATACCTCCTTCAATCTCTCCGAAGGGTTTTAGCTTATACCCCTTTTTCAGTCGGATATTGAGAGTGGCATGGTTGTTTTTTACGGCTCCATTCAGAGCACGAATGGGTTGATCGTTTTCCATCACTTGTATCTGCGATACAGCAGATGCAGGCATGTTCTTAGTGGCTTGATTGTATTTGTCACCCATCAAGTCCATTCCTTCTATGTTCAGTTTGTTGATGCTCTGCCCCTGATAGGTGATATCTCCATTGGCAGCTACTTCTATGCCCGGCAATCGTTTGAGAACGTCTTCTACATTGGCATCTTCTTTTTGGATAAAGGAACCTACGTTATAGTTTAAGGTATCCTTATGTCGTTCTATTGGCGCTATCGTTACGGTGACCTCGTCAAGCTTGTAAACCCTCTTCGGCAAGGTTACATCATATTGGTATTGGTTGGGAGACAAAGGGATATCTATATGTTCGTAGCCTACAAAACTGAATGTGAGTTTGCTTGCCTGAGAGTGGAAGGGTAGATGATATTCGCCTTTGTCGTTAGTTAAGGTGTATGAGAGCAATGAATCTTTGGCATCTTCCAGTCGGCAGATAACCCGTCCTATCTTGTTACCGTTAGGGGCTGAAACCACGCCGTACAAGATGGGACTGTTCTCTTTGTGTTGCGTCTGCGCCATTATGGTGGTTGAGGCAAGAAGAATAAACAACCAGAGGAAGATGTTTCTTGTTACTACCATTACCACTGCAGTTCTAATAGGTTACTTGGCGCATGAGGCTTGTTCGCTTCCAAGCTACTCCATTTGCCATTCTTTAGCACTTGCACACCCGCTGTCTCCAAGAATAAGTTGTCCTTATTCTCCGTTTCGTTTCTAAGTGCGGCAAGCGCTTTCTCTCTAGTTGTTACCTTAACATCCCCACTGATAAATCCTTTCTTGTACAAATATAGCGTTTCGGGAACTTGTACTTCTCTGAAACCATTGTTGGCGAAAATCCAATTGTTCTTAACATCACGGACATCCATAATCAGTCCCGGTAGACCTTGAAACACATAAGGGCCATAAGGTAAGGGAATCTTCTCTGTGTACCATGCGATATACTTTCTTCCTGCATAGTAACAGGTGGCTTTCTTGCATGGCATATTGTTGATAATGGAGTCGCCAGACACTAGTTTCCAGTCTAATGTAGGTTGACGTGAGGTGTATTCATAATCCTTTAAGCCCGTGTATAGTTGCACTCTGATGGAGTCGTTCTGAAGGTCAGAAATCACCTTGGTAAAGAAATTTATTTTCTGTGCAGCCCTTTCCCATCTATCCGCATCGGATGGTGTCATGCTTTTATGGGCCCTCTCGATATTCATTTCTAAGGAGTCGACCATTTGCAGATAGTAATCACCGAAGCAAAGATACCGGTCTGAAATCTGCAAGACGGTTTGTGCTTCAGTGTATTTCCCTATTTGTGTAGAATCTTTTAAGAACTCCACCTTATAGTAAGCCACTGCGTTGGCCGTTCCATAGTTTATCGTCTTTATTTTCCGATAAGCTGACATACCTCCATCCGTACTCTGAAACTGGGCATTGGCAATGCTTGCAAAGAACGTGAATAATATAATAAGAAACTGCTTCATGGTCGCAATCAGATTAAATGAAAGTAATCGTATACCTTGCTTTCATTTAACACCCACTCCCTTTATGGGCTAATCTTATTAAAGGTGGTTAGGGAACTGTAGCGTTATGCAGAGCCATCTTAGTAGAGGCCTTATCTTCTTACCGAGTGCAAATATAAGTATAATTATAATAATCTCTCTCAAAACGTATTAATGTTATAGTAATTTAACATGTACGGGTTGATCATTTACTTTAATCGTGATTTATAATTATGTATGTTGCAAACTTGGTTTGAGATGATAATAGGCATTTCTTTGTCATTTGATAAGTGCTTCTTCACGTTATCAAATGATAGTTTTTAGACCTTCATCAAATACCTATAAGGATGAGAATTAATTTATTTTTCCAAGAAAATCAAATTAATTTTCATCAAAAAATAATTTGATTTTTGTTTCAATAGAGCCTCCTCTGCAATGTCATTCCTTATTTCTTGATGGCTCAAAGCATACCGAATGACGTGAAAAACGAGCTTAAAACATATCTGACCCTTTTCTTTCAACTTCCTATATGCTGAACAATGCTTCGCTGAGATGCTGTTGCTATTCAGGATTTAGCCGCATTTGGCGCTATGATAACGTTGCGGATGGAATCTAAATTTTATAGGATTATATTCCTAAAACATTCGGATTTGGGAAAGTTTTAGGATTTCATTCCTAAAACTTTGCGATATTTGGGATTTTTAGGAATACTTTCCTAAAAAATATGTATATTTGCAACGTTAAAGAAACAATAGCCTAAATGAAGAGGATAGAACGCCAAACATATCTAGAAAAGTTGATATCATTTAAAGATAAGAAGGTGATTAAGGTGATTACAGGCATTCGCCGTTGCGGTAAATCTACCATCATGGAGATATACCGTGATTGGCTGATGGCTCATGGGGTCGCTAAGGAACAAATAGTCTATCTTAATTTTGAGGATTATGACTATTATGAGTTGCGTGAACCACACAAACTATACGAATATATCAAACCTCAGATATGTCAAAATATGATGACTTACATTTTCTTCGATGAGATACAACGCGTTAAAGATTTTCCGGATGTCATCAATAGCCTAAATTTGAAACCAACGGTAGACCTCTATCTCACTGGTTCTAACGCCTATATGTTGTCTAGCGAGATAGCCACGTTGCTTTCTGGCAGATATGTTGAGATAGCTATGTTACCTTTGTCGTTCAAAGAATATGTAGAAGGAAGTGAAGATTCGAGCAATCTCTCGAAGACTTATATGGAATATGTGAGCAAAAGTAGTTTCCCTTATACTTTGGAACTGGATACGAATTCGGCCATAATCGACTACCTGAATGCTGTTTACAACACTATCGTTGTCAAGGACATAATGAGCAGACACAAGCTCTCAGATGTCATGATGCTTGAGAGCGTGATTCGCTTTGCGGCCGATAATATTGGCAATATGCTTTCAACTAAGCGTATTGCCGATCTTATGACGGCGGATGGAAGGAAGATAGATCAGAAAACCGTAGAGAAATATCTATCCGCTCTATGTGAATCCTTCTTCCTCTATGAGGTGAAACGATACAATATCAGAGGCAAGCAACTGCTTAAAACCTTGGGGAAGTACTATCTTGTGGATATCGGATTACGACGGATGCTCCTTGGTTCTCGCTCTTTTGACGCAGGACGCATCTTAGAAAACATAGTGTATCTAGAACTATTGCATCGTCAGAAAAAGGTATATATAGGAAAGGTGGATGACCTTGAGGTGGACTTTGTTGCTATGGACGAGAGTGGCATAAGCTATTATCAAGTGGCCGCCACGGTGAGGGACGAGAACACCTTGAAGCGCGAACTAGCTTCTCTGCAACAAATCAAAGACCAATACCCTAAGTTTATCTTAACGCTAGACGAGGATCCAATGGCAGATTATGATGGTATTAAGCGTGTCAATGTGTTAGAATGGATGATGGAAGCGTAAGGACGGATATAACATTAAGAATGGTTCCCTCACAGTATATGCTCCCAAGCATCTGCGTGAATCAATCGGTTAAAATAGAATGATAACTAATATGGTGATTCACAAAGACTAAATTCGTAAACAAAAACGGCGCTCATCAGTTGCAACATCCCGTGCAGGGTAGGGTGCAAATGATGAGCGCCATCTCTTAGAAAGCGTTATAGGTTACTTCTTGAAATAGCGGTTATATAGGCCAATGAACCCTGCAGCATGGCGAGCTTCGTCTTTAGCCATCTCGTGGATGGTGTCATGAAGCGCATCTGAACCTTCTTTCTTGGCAAGCAATGCAGCCTCAAATTTCTCAGCACAAGCGCCTTTCTCTGCTTCGATGCGTGCTTCGAGATTGCTCTTGGTGTCCTTGAGAACCTCACCGAGTAGCTCTGCGTAACGGCTGGCATGGTTGGCCTCTTCATAAGCGTAATGCTCAAAGGCGCGTGCCACCTCAGGATAGCCCTCGCGGTCAGCTTGACGCGCCATAGCAAGATACATACCTACCTCGCCACATTCGCCATTGAAGGTGTTCTTACAATGCTCAATGAGCTCTGCGCTTACCTTATCCTGATAGGCTACGCCTAGTTCGTGAACTGTTGCAAACTCGGTGTCGTCGTTCATCTCCAGTTCCTTAAACTTACTAGCAGGAGCTTTACAGATAGGGCATTTCTCAGGTGCAGCTTCGCCTTCATAGATATAACCACAGACGGTACAAATAAATTTCTTTTTCATAATGCTTTTGCCTTTTAATGGGTTGATAATGTTTCTGTGTTGTACACGCTGCAAATGTAGGAAAAAGAAGACGAAGAACCAACTTCGCTGAAGTTATTTTATAATATTTATAACCCTTTAACCTGTCATCCACTTAGCTTTTTGGGTAAAAGAAAGCGGTAAGAGGGCGATTATATAACCAATCTACGAATTTAAAGGAAATACGTACAGAATGAATCTCGCTTAATTGGTAGCGAACGCTACTTATTGTGAGATAGTAAACAAATTAAGTCGATTTTGCTTAAGGAAGTCCGAAAGTAATGTTACCTTTGCAATTAGCAAAAGATTTTGGATACTATTATATAAAGACTCAAACGGTTATTAGATGAAAATAACGCTTTCGCTCATAGACAAACTTCTTCGCTTACGTTCGGGAGAATCACTTCCATCTAGCGCCTTACGGGGTGAATGGGTAGAAGAGTTGTTGCGTGATGGCGTCTTGGTAAGCCGCTCGAAAGGAAGCAGACGAACCATCATCGCTGCAACACCTGAAACGTTAGAGCATGCTTTGGGAAGTATGGATGAGCGACTTGGAAGATTGGAAAGGATGCGAAGCGTATTGCTAGGCGCTGAGGCTACTCGTTCTGAGCAAGCTGCGCAGACAGGCAATTCAAAACTAATGGCAGTGCGGTCGTGTCCTGGATTCCCCGTCAATTCTTATGAAGCAATTCCTTGTCAGCTAAACGGACATAAGGTAGAAATTTGCCCAAATGAGGGAAGCTTCTTGTTTGTAGCTGACTGGCAACGGTTTTCTATTCCTGAAGATGTGATTGTGGTGGGTATAGAGAACATGGAAAACTTCCGGTTCATCCGCCAACAAAGGACTTTGTTCTCATCATTGTTGTCAGGAGAACGGTTGTTGTTTGTGTCACGTTATCCCCAATCTAACGACTTACGTTTATGGCTGCAGTCAATCTCCAATCGCTATGTACACTTTGGCGACTTTGATCTTGCAGGCATCAACATCTACCTTACTGAGTTTAGGCAATATCTCGGTGATCGCTCTTCATTTCTTATACCGATGGATATAGAAGAACGCTTGCAGCATGGTTCTGTAGAGAGGTATCAAGAGCAGTATTCCCGATTCTGCAATCTCTCGTCAGATATTCCAGCAGTTCAAAGACTGATAGGCCTGATGAACCGATACCATCGAGGATATGACCAAGAAGGATATATTAGTGTTGGAGGAAATATAGAGTAAGTAATAATCGAATAAAGCTAAACATCCAATATGGACACGATATCCCACTTTCATACGCTTGACGAACTGATACGCGCCTTAGACAGAGAACGAAAACTGTTGAGCGGATTGTTCCAAGATCGCAAACGTCTCTCGTTCCGTTACGACCTTGCACGTGAGCTTGCATCGAGAAGAGACGAGAGCTTGGACTTTCTCCGGAGATTCGGTGTGATCAGAGATAATGGCGACTTCATCGAACTGGAAGATGTATACATGAAGTTCTTTGAGGACGTGCTAGAAGTGAATGAAGAAATCAATGTGGCTAGCGTGAAGGAAAGCATCGGTAATCTGAACACAGCCATCGATTATTACCAAAGCGAGAACAGTCCTTCACGCAAATATGGTTATCTGAAGGACGTAAGACGTATCCTCCGTAATATTGCCCTTACCACGCTCCGCAACGTGATAGACCTGAAACGCAACATCGACAACACCTACAAGAACGAGCCAACCTTTGCCGTGAAGAAAAAGAAACTAGTGCACCTAGATGAGAAGCGGAAGGATATTGCTGCCCTTATCAACGAATGTGAAAGGGTGATAGATGAGAAGCAGTCGACCTTCTTTATGGTGGCGATGGACGTGCAACTGAGGGAGACGGTGACCGATGTGAAACTGCAGTTGAGAGACGTGTATCACAACTTGTTGGAACTGGATCGTCAGATTATCACCTACCTAAACCTCATCGAATATCAAAATCGCCTCTTCGAAAAGGTGCAGAAACTCAAGTATCTCCGTGACCAGATGCTCCTAGAGACCAACACCGATATAAAGGCGAAGATGGCAACGAGGAACCCCGTATGGATGGAGCCGCGTCCGAGGTATCCGCTAAAAGTGTCACTGACGATGCTGCGCACTTCTGATATCGGACTGAAGATACTTCGCGATGTGGCTAAAGGAAAAGGTAACGACCGACTGCGCAAAGGTAATCTAGCCGAACCGCTCACGGAGGAAGAGTTGACCGAACAACAACAAGTGCTGCACATGGTGGATGTTAATGAGGTGAAGACGGCATTCATGGCATCGGGCGATAATCTCTTCCATTTTGTGATGAGTTATTCGGCTTATCGCAAACCTATGACTGACGAGGAGAAGTTGGTGCTCTTCTGCCAAATAGCAGCGCAATACCTTGACGAGCTCTCCGTCAGTGATGAGTATCAAAGTTACCAAGATATAGAATATCCATTGATTTATCCCAGAACAGCTTGACCATCATGCGTTATACAAAAGACATCTTCGACATATTAAGCAAAGGCGGATTTATTTCGCAAAACTCTATTTCCGAGCAACGTTCGCATCTTTACGATGCCATAGAGGACGATTTCCAAGATTATCGAGACTACTATGAAGGTATCGGCTTCCTGCTGGAAGGCGGTAACGGCTACTACTATTTCTCACGTACAGAGAATAAGGTGGAACTGGCTGACAAGGTGCAACGGCTCGCCACATGGATAGATCGCTTAGACTTTCTGAAGACTTTCAATACAGCCTTCGGCTCTGGATTTACCTTCCGTAAGTCGAACATCCTAGAAAAGTTTTCTAGCGATATCGAACTGAAGGAAAAGGCATCCCATCTCTACACCGATCTCAAGACTAACGAGGAGAAGATGGACAAGCTTATCGCCGACCTAGAGCGTCAAGGATTTGTGGAGATGGAAAACGAACTGGATGCCACTTACAAGGTGACAGCTGCTTTCCATTATATAGAAGAGCTTATTGATTGTCTCACCATCATAGATACAGAACAAGAATGAGAGCATTACGCAAAATAGTATTCGTAAACAGCGCACACATTCGCTATGCCGAGGTGCGACTGGATGGGAATGTGCATTTCATTGGTACACAAGGCGTGGGTAAGAGCACTTTGCTTAGAGCTATCCTCTTCTTCTACAATGCAGATAAGCTACACCTTGGTATCCCGAAGGAGATGAAGAGCTTCGATGAGTTTTATTTGCCTCATGCCAACTCGTACATCGTTTATGAGGTGGAGCATGAGCATGGTCCATTCTGCATCTTAACGTTCCGTAGCTCCGGTAGGGCTTGTTACCGTTTCATTGATGCCGAATATAACAAGGAATGGTTAGTGGATGGCAAAGGTGAAGTGACGGCGGAAAGCAAGGTGATACGTGAGCGGTTGGCCGGTGCTTACATGAGCAAGATTATCGATCGTTACGAGCTCTATCGTGACATTCTATATGGTAACAAGCAAGCGGTGGGTAAAGAGTTTGCCCGCTTCCAACTGATGGAAACCAATCGTTATCAGAATATTCCGAGAAGCATACAGAATGTCTTTCTCAATTCTCGTCTTGATGCTAATTTTATTAAGGATATCATTATCCGTTCGATGAGTGAGGAAGAGGCAAACATTGATTTGGGATATTTTCGTCGCCAAGTATCCGACTTCGAACTGGAATATAAAGATATCTCTTGTTGGTATAAGCTCAATCAGAAGGGCGAATCCATTGTGCGCAAACAAGCGGATGCAGTGGTGAAGGCTTTTCACGAACTCCTCTATATGAAGCAACAGATAAAGGAGCTATGTGGTGAACTCAAATATGCCATGCGCACGTATCGTGAGCGTCTTCCGCTGATAGAGAAGAAGGAGGACGAACTGCAACAAGAGTTAAGTAGGCAGAACCGATTGTTAGAAGAAGTACAGCAAAAGTTTGATGCGGAGAAATCGAAACTCAATCAAGAACAAGGCGTGGCTATCAATCAACTGAAACAATTGAAGGAACGTAAGGAGTATTATGCTTCAGAACAAATAGAACAGGTATTGAAACGGTTTGACAAAGAACAAATGCTGAAGGATAAGCTGGAAAATGACAAGGCTCGACTTGTAGAACTCACCTCGCGTTTCAACGATGTGGCTACCAAGTACAATGCGCTTCGTCAAAGTATAAAGATTCAGCATGAATCCTTCCGTCAAGCGCAGAATAGGCGCATCTATCAGCTAGGACAAGAGAAACAACAGACAGAAGAACGTTTGTTTGCTGAATATAACCAGCATCGTGAGGATGTGGAAGCTGCCTTTGTAGAGAAAATCTCTCTTGCCACCCATGCCGTGGAGCAGTTGAAAGACGAGCAGACGACGGTGGAAAAGGAGTTGCTTAAACTAAAATATTGGCAACCCTACCTAGACGAACAAGCCCAACTGAACAAGAGCATAGAGGAACTGGCGTTGCGTGAGAAAGAATTAGGCGGACTGATAACTGCTTCTGTGGCTAACATCAACCGCCTACAAGCCGAATATGACAAGAAAGAAACTGAACTGTTGTCGGAAAACAAAGAGCGGCAAGAGGCCAAGCAGCATGAAATAGACCAAGTCGCTACGCAGTTGGTGGAGATTGAAGGTCTTCTTACTCGCATCAAAGGTTCTCTATATGAATGGTTGGAGAAAAATAAACCAGATTGGGAACAGAATATCGGCAAGGTTATCAGTGAGGATCACGTCCTCTACCAGACTGGTTTGCATCCACAAAAGGCAGAAGGTGCTTCGCTCTTTGGTGTCAAGCTCGATCTCATCGATCTTCCTATATCTGTACGTAAACCCGCTCAACTGAAGAAAGAAAAAACGCAACTTGAAGCCAAACTGCAAACTCTCAAGAAAGATTTTGCTTCACTTATGGAGCAACAAGAGAAGCAGGTGGAAGATCTGAAACGTCCATTTGCTACCAAGATGAAAGAGCTACGCACAGAGAAGTCGGCATACGAGATAGAGCAACAGATGATTCCTCAAAAGCGGAAAGCTATCCTTGTAAAGCTATCTGATTATGCTGACAAAGAAAAACAGGAAATCGAGGCAAGAACAAAGGAACTGGCTACTCGTCAGCAAGAACTTGCTCATCGCCGTACTCTTGCAGACGAAGATCTCGTTAAGGTGAATGCTAGCAAGCAAAAGCAGTTGGCTTCTGAGAGCAAACGATACCGTAAATCAAAGTATGAAATCATCCAGCTACATGATCAACAAGTAGCTGAGATACAGGTTGAGATCAAACAACAAGAGCAAAAAACGGAAGCGGAGTTGCTTCAGCTAAACAATCAAGAGCTAGACGAGCTTCATGGCCGTGGTGCAGACACCCGATTGGTAGAGGAATGTAAGGAGCAGATACAAGCTACGGAAACGGAGTTGAAATATATTGATGATCATCTCCGTCTAGTATATCAGTATCAGCATGATAAGGAGGAGCTATTTGATCATGAAGAGGAATTCAAGGAATGGAAGAAGCAGATAGCGGATAAACTTCAACAACTGGACAAGAAGTACAATTTGCGCAGACAGAAGCACCAAGAGCAGCTCACGTTGTTGACGAAGGAACTAGCTGAGCGCCGACAAGAAAAGGAACGCATCAATGGCGAACTGCAGAAGGCTGACCAATTCACTCATAACGATAACCTTTGTCCACCTTTCTTTATAGAGGCTCAAGAAAGTCAATCGCTTCGCACACCTTACCAGGTAGTGGAAGATCTGACTGGTATCATTGTTTCCCGACAGACACGACATAATCAGTTTAAGGGAAGCGTGAATGTGTTCAAGGGAAACTTCTCCGCAAAGAACACCTTCAACTTCCGCATGGAACTAACTCTCGATGAGGACTTCATGGAGTTTGCCAATAATCTCGACGATTTCCTTGTTAACAATAAAATAGAGGAATATCGTCGTCGAACCAGTGAGCGGTATGTAGACATCTTGGCACGCGTTTCCAAGGAGATGGGAGAGTTGACTAGACATGAGTCGGATGTAGACAAGATCATCCACGATATAAACAACGACTTCCGCGAACGTAACTTTGCTGGTGTGATTAAGCTTATTGCCTTACAGCATGTGCCCTCGGCAGACAAGATGGTGCAACTGATGAAGCGCATCAAGGAGTTTAACGATGATAATCAGTTTGCTATGGGTGAGCTCAATCTCTTCTCTACAGTCAATCGCGATGAGGTCAATCAAAAGGCGGTAGGTTATCTGCTCGACTTCATGAAGTCGCTTCTAGACAATCCGCAACGCCAGTATCTTACGCTTTCCGACCTCTTCCAGTTGCAGTTCCGCATCGTGGAAAATGACAATGATACGGGTTGGGCAGATAAGCTGTCGCATGTGGGTAGTGAAGGAACGGATACCTTGGTAAAGGCAATGATCAACATCATGCTCATCAATGTGTTCAAGGAGAAGGTGAGCCGCCGCTTTGGTGATTTCCGTATCCACTGCATGATGGATGAGATAGGTAAGCTACACCCGCAGAACGTGAAGGGTATCCTCGATTTCGCCAATGCTCGTAACATTCTCCTTATCAATTCATCGCCCACCACCTATAATGTTTCTGACTACCGTTACACCTATCTTCTGAGCAAGGATGCTAAGTCGCAAACAGTGGTGCATCCGCTGGTGGCTAAGCAAAACTGAAAAGTTACGCTCTAACTCTAGATTACACCAGTTCGGGATAACGCAATTCCTTTGAAAGGCGTCACTGCATTGCATAGTGCGTTCCGGTATCCTTCGTTTAAGGTTGACGGATACACTAAGTAGTATTCCAAAATGAGGTATATGAAGAGATAGAAGGGAAGGTTTGGCAGAGAAAAATAAATTGATTTCTGAGAAAAAATAAATTATTTCTCAGCAGAAAATAATTTATTTTTTGTTTAGCAACAGGCGTTTTCAGAGGCTAAGATTGGTGATATGAGTACTAGAAAGAATATATACTGCAGACTTATAATGCTCTTGTCTAGAGGCTTCAAGGCATTCTTATCCCGAACTGAGGTCTAGATTACACCTTTATAAATTATTGCTGTCCGGTAAAACTTTTTGCGCATGAAAAAGATTGGGCTGGATTCCTCGCTTGGAATTCAGCCCATTTAGTTA
>CAVJZR010000023.1:0-44242 GCA_963654235.1 Bacteroidaceae bacterium
CCCGAAGTGGAATACTTGTATCCAGAGGGGATGCTCTCGTCGCCATCGATGAAAAAGTCTTTGTTTCTCTACTTTCTTCATATCCTTCGTTGTTTTGACGATGCAAAGATATGACAACAGTCCTGCGCTAAGAAACAGTTAGATACACGTTGTACAAGAGGTATGGATTGTTGTATAAACTATCAATCTCGTCCAAACATAGAGCCTAGCCCTTTCTTGATTTTGCTCCATGTGGACTTAGGCCGCTGTTCCAGTTCGGCGAGGCGAGCGCGAGCTTGCTGACGTTGTTCCTCAAAGTCGTCGCCCTCCACATTGGCCACCGCTTGCAGATAATGCTTGCCAGCGTTTATCCGTTTGCCCTTTCCCCAATATTTGTCAAAGTAGCTATCGGTTAACAACAGCCCTATCTCCAAACCGCAATCCACTGAGCCTACCTCAACGCCCATCATAAAATAGTCTGCGGCATGCTCGATAGCCTCTTTATCGTCCAGACCTTCTTCAAGCCATTGCTTGCCAGCATGATAGGCGTAGAAGCTGAAACCGCCTTTGCAAGATGCAGAGATAAACGTATTGGCTTTCTTGGTATCGTCCTTCAATATATCTAACCCCCACACGCCCAAGGCTACCAATGCGTTGCATTCGCCTAGCTGCGCTGCGTTCAAGCAGATGTTCCCTAGGTTGATATTGTCATCTTCGTTAAACATCTTCAACGGATTCTCTATACGTTCTATGTTGGCATTCACCATCATTATTAGGCTCTTGTACCACTCGCTTTGGGCATAATCAGTCCATTGCTCGTCAGAACGCATTGCCTCTTTCTCTTCATCCGTCACCTCTCCGCCGTTGTCGATATATTTCTGTAGCCATTCTTTTGCTTCATTGCTATCAAGCGAAAGCACGCCATAGCCCTCCATATAATAATATGCTAGGTCGTGCATCGCATCTACATACTCAGCCTCTGCTGCCTTCTTCATGTGCTCGAAAGCTTGCTCGGCCTGTTCCCACGAGTAGGCGTCTTTCATATCACATTTGCAGCGCAGTGCGTATGCCATCAGGTAATCGGCTTCACCCAAACCACTCTCCATGTGAGGTTGGAGCAGGGTGATTGCTTTGTCGTAATCGGGCTTCACCACGCCTTCCTCGCCACTGATGTAGATACGGGCAAGTTTCATAGCAGCACCGAAGCTCCCTTCCTCGGCTGCTGAGGTGTATAGATTCACGGCTAATCTAACATCGCGTTCTACACCTTTGCCACAATAGTGGTGCCATGCCAGGTAAGCAACGGCTTCCATATACCCCTGGTTCGCCGACTGTTTGAGGTAGTCGATAGCTTTGGCGGTATCGTGCTTCTCAAAGGATTCATCGATGTAGAACATATAAAGTCGCCACATGGCTATGGCGTCATTATGCTCGGCCAATGTGGTAAACACCTTCGTCACCTCCTCGCGGTCTGCTTCCACGCCATGGCCGTTCCACCGCAGTTGGATATACAGCGCATCAGCGTCGTGTACACCATATGCTACAGCCGTTCTCAGGTGCTCAAGTGCTTTGGCGTAATCCCGCTCGTACAGGTCTCCACTGATAAGACTCATCCCCATGCCATAATGGGCCTTGGGATAGTCGTTCTCCAGACATTTTTTGAGCCAATAGCGTGCTTTGTCATAATCCTCCGAAACGACTTGCCCGTCATGGTATATACAACATAGCTCCCACTGCGATGGAGCGTAGCCTTGTTCTGCAGCGGTGATCAGAGTGTTGATGCCTTTCTGGACATTGTCTTCTCCCACTGTATGATGCAGATAGTAGTCGGCAAGCGCATGATAGGACTTTGCATATCCAGCCGCCCCCGCTTGGGATAGGTACTTGACGCCTTGTTCTGTGTTGCCTTGTCCCAGATAGTAACATCCTAGGTTGTGTGTGCTTTCGATGTTTCCAGCCTCATGCGCCTTCTGCCACCATTCCACGGCTTTTCCCATATCTTGATCCACTTCATCGCCCTCATGATAGCGGTTGCCTAGCTGGAACATGGCTACCGCGTCGCCTTGCTGGGCTTTATCTTGTACCACAACCAATGGCATGACGCCTTCGAATTGCCAACGTGCCAAGTCGCGGAAGCGCTCGAGCAATTCATTGGCTTTTTCATTGTCTTTCTCCACGCCATTGCCTTCGCGATACATCATGCCAAGTTTGCCAATGGCAAAGACATCGCCATTCTGTGCCGCAAACGAATAGAGGCTTACAGCCGTTTGATAGTCTTGCTCTACTCCTTTGCCATCATGGAAGTCATCGCCCAAAAGGCGAACCCTCTCTGGCGTGGGTGCAATCTCACAACAATGCTGTAACATTGCATGTGCGGCTTCGTCGTCTTGCTCTAGATACTTTCCATTAAGGTGGCACTTATAAAGGCTGAACGATGCATCAGCGCTACCGGCAGCCATTGCTAGTTGTAAGTATCTAATCCCTTTATTCTCGTCCCGTTCATAGTCAAGCGCATACCTAGAAACGGCATCGATCTCTGGATCTTGCAGATAACTTGCCGCCAAGATAAATGTAGCCTCGTACTCTCCTTGTTCTGCCGCTTTCTCTATCCATTCAGCAGCCTTTGTCATATCCTTTTCTACAAGCTTACCTGCGATATAGAGTTTGCCTAATTCGCATTGTGCTTGAGGGTTGTCGGCTTCGGCAGCAAGCTGTGTATATTCCAAGGACTTTTGGTTGTCTTTGATTTCCTCCACCGTGTAATACAAGCATCCAAGTATATAGTTGGCATGTGATTCGCCCTCTGCCGCCAAGCGTTCATAGATCTGTAGCGCCTTCTGCACATCACGTCCGTATGCATCCTCGCCCAGTCCCTGTACATAATAGCTGGCTTGCTGATACAAGGCCATCGTGTCGCCCGTTGCAGCATCACGATCAATGAGCGCAAAGGCCTTGTCGTACATTCCCTTTTCGGTATAGAAGTTTAAGGCTAATTGTCGACGCTCTGGGTAGCTGTCTTCGGTAAACTCCGCCCTAGACTCTGCTACGCCCGCAACGCCTGCCTCTTCAGCCTTTTGGTACCAATATTCTGCCTTCTCCGGTTCGCAAAGAAAATTGTATCTCTCTGCCAACCTGATCATCACAACAGTCTCTCCCAGTTCGATGGCCTTTTTGAAATAGTCGGGGAAGGTAGTCCACTCAATATCAGGAAACGCCCCCTGAAAAACGAAATCACCCATGGTGAAATAGGCGAAACCATCGTTACGTGCCATGCCATCACGTAGGTACTGTTCGGCAAGCGGTATGTTTCTTTCTACCACATTGCCCACCATATAGTAAATGGCGAGAAGTGTTTTCACTTTCTCATTGCCTGCTGCCAAGGCTCTTTGGCTAAAGTCGAACGCCTTCTTGTGGTCTTGCTCCACTACAGATCCGTCGTGGTATAATCGCGCCATAAGGTAAAGTCCAACGGGGTCACCTTCGGCTGCTGCCTCTTGCGCCAAGCCTACGGCGATGGTTACGTCTTCTTCTGAAGGATTGCTATTAAGTATATCTCTGGCTTTTACAGCCTTTTCTGCTGATGTCATCATATTATTACGCTTTTAGAAAATTCCACTTTATTTCTTCCTCAGTACCAACCATGGCGCTATGCCGTGGTGCTTTTCTTTGCTAAAGGCGGCAGCCTTCTCCGTGAAATGCGCCGTGCCGTCAGTAGCGCGATAGAAGCCGCTTTCGTTGCCCCCCGTGAGGTAGATGGCATCCACAAAACCGTATTCGCGCAAGGCGTCGGCAAAGTCCCAAAGGGTTTCGGCATGGCGGGTCTCGATGATGCAGAGCCGGTCGTCGGCAGTGCGGGCGAGCGCCTTGCGTTCCACCTTGCCGTGGAGAAGGAAACGCTGGGGCAGTTCGCCATTCGACACGAGAACGAACTGACGGAAGTAAGAGCCGTCACGGTCAATCATGTGCTCCTTCAGGTCATCAAAGCGAGAGATTCCTATCACCATGTTCCCACCCGCTATGGCGCAGTAGCCGAGGCGCGATACGTCGCTCCGCTTCTCCTCGCCATCGATTACGAGGCTTCCGAGGTACTTGCCCGTAGCGGTGTAGTCGGCGGTGCGTGTGTACATCAGCACGCTGTGATCGGTGGTGTCGGGCTCTTGGAGCGTCATCTCTGCCTTCACGTTGTGTAGCTCATAGATGTTGAGCGCTACGCCGAGCACGGAGTCGGCCTTTAGCGTCACTTCCGATGGGCCTGTCTGTGCCTTCATGCCGTCTAGTTTCTGGATGTTCTCCTTTGGCGAAACGGAAATGCTTACACCTATATTATAATAGTAGTTGTAGAGGCGGATGGCACCGTAACAACCCAGCACAACCACCACTGTGGCTATGAACCATAGGATTCGGATGCCCCACGTCTTCAGTCTGCTTCGTTTCTTTACGACGACGGATGGAGAGTAACCTTCCATGTCTTCGTCGCGCTCAATGGTAATGATGGGCTCTTCCAGTATCTCTTGCGAAGAAGCGTTGTTGTCGGTATCTTCAATCATGAAGATAGGCTTCTCCTGTACGTTGTTGTCAGTGTGTTTCATTTGCTGTCTCCTTCCTGTTCCAAAATGGTTTTCAACTCCTTGAGTGCTTCCTTCGAAGCCTTCAACCTGAATCCTTGATGCATGCGGTGATCCATGAGCTTCAGATCCTGGCTGGTGACGTTGATAGCGTAAACAAAGTTCTTGTTCACGATGAGGCTCTTGCCCACCCGTGCAAAGAAGTTCCATTTCAGTTGGCTCAACGCCTCCACAAAATAGTGCAACTGGAACGTCATCGTCACCGTCTCACCATTGAAGAGGTGTACGTCACTGTAGTTGCCGGAAGCTTCTATATAAGCAATGTCTTCCGTCGGGACTCTGAACAGTCCCACTGATGTGGAGATCTTTAGTCTTTCCATTTAGCTGATATCTGAGTTTCAAAAAAGTTTGTCTGTGTATATAGAAGCCTTTAGCTTACAAAAGATTTAGTTTTTTTCTTTTACAAAAGTAATAAAAAACTTGCGTTTCTACCAAGGACTTAGGCCTTAGCAGTATGAAATCCCTTGGTTTCTGTATGAAATGTGCAGAGGTTACTCCTTTAGCTTACTTTCTCTGCCAAAAGAGTAACCTCCCACTCGTTGCTTGTATTTCTAGTAATGTCTTAGTTCATTCTTCCCGAAATGGAATACTGACACCCACATCGTGCTTTCGTCGCCATCGAAGAAGAACCATGGATTGTTTATCGGGTTGAGATTGCGCACGATATGCGCCTCCCTTGCAGGGGTGTTGCCCTCTGCGCACATGATGGCAACCTTCTTGCCCTTCCGTGCCACATCTATCACAATCAGCGCATGACCATACGGCTTGCCGTTTCTAGCAGGATAGACTAGCACATCACCCGGTTGCACCTCGCTTATGGGACGTGGCTCCGGCTCACGGCTCACTGAGAACGTGCTGCACACACCGTAAGCATTCTTCAAAAACTGCTCCAACGCTTTGCGTGAACCGCCACCATGATACCGTAGCGTGTTGCCGTTCACATCATGAAACTTTATCTCCGAATACCGCCCCTGGCTGAAGAGATACTCTGCACGCAGTCGCATGGTCATGTCGGCACACTGCTCCGCGTTGCTCAGCATAGGCAAATCTATCACCGCCGTGGACAACCACTGAAAGTTGGCTATGCCGCCAGTGAAGAGCTGTACCTTGCTGCCTCTCTCCTTTAGCGGCAGACTACGCATAAACTCGGCATAACTGCCTTCCACCCGTGTGTAACCCGATGGCACCTTGATGTCACCTACATACTTTGCGTTCCAAGGATTGCTTGTTCTTGAATACCACCACACGATGCCAGCAACCACTACAATGAGGAACACCAACACTCCCAGCACTTTCAATACTTTCTTCATATCTGTTCTATGTTCTTGTTTATGATGCGAAAGTAGCGAAAAAAGCTTTCCACAGAAAGGCTTTCATCATCGCTTGCATGAAATGATGGTGTGGGTGTATGAAATGGTTTTGGAAAGAGAAAGCGGTGCTTACGTGAGAAGAAAGCGCTGCTTCGTTTGCACTAGAAACAACAAAGGTCCCAGTGTGTCTATCAATTCACTTATCTTTCGTTTGCCTTCACACATTCTGGTTGCATCTGCTCTTCTAAGAAACGGATGATCTCATCGCGTTTGTTTACCAAGATAAAGTGGTTCTCGTCTTCTTTAAAGTAGAGGCCTGCGTCTACGCCAAGCGCCTTCAGCTTGCGATATTGCGTAGGCATCATGCTTGACGAACCATCTTTGCCACCACCGATAAGGTTCACTTGGCATGGTACACGCTTCAAGCCTCCTAGGTTGCAGGAGATCGTGGTGATGCTCTTAAAGTCGTTGGCGTATGTCGAGTGCATGGCTTGGATGATGGCCGTGCCGCCGTTGGATAATCCCATGAGATGCAGTTGGCGTTTGTCGATGTTGTACCCCATATGCTCCAAAGTCGGGATGTAGAAATCGAAAATCTCTTTGATATCGTTCTGTGTGAAGATACCCGTAAGGTCGCGGGTCCCGATGCTTAGCACGATGCAGTTGTCCATCTCTTTCAAGATGCCTTGATACAACTGCCAGTTGCCCATGTAGCCATGACAGAACACCACAAGCGGATACTTGTAGCCATTGTCCTTGCTCCAAGAAATGCTATCGTTGTCCTTTGGGTCGCAGATGTATACAGTTCGGTTGTTGCCGCCAAGCATCTGATTGAAGAGTTGTGGGTACACACCCGAGATAGGATTATCCAGTCCTAGATTGTCGTAAGGATAGAAGAAGTTGTCTATCTTACCGTTCTCTGCATCTTCCGAGGCCTGACTCATCAATGCATCACCGATATGCATGCCGCAGATGCTAAGCATCGGATTGAGCAATGAAAGGTTCTTGATGCCAAAGTTTACCACTTCCTCTTCGGGAACGAGCGTGTTGATGATATATTGGTAAAGTGGTGGATGCTTCTCTTTACCTTCGTTGTTGAGAAACACCAACCGCACCCGGTCACCGCAGTTGGTGCGGTAGCGTGGCATTGCCACCCAAAGCGTTATCACTAAGCATGCCCACATCACCTTTATGCCATAAGGCTTGATGCGCTCCGGTAGCTTCTCTCTGATATTGCTTTGCCATACCAGGGCGATAAGCATCACCATAAGCGTTTTGTAGAATAGCGTGGCAAAGTACAACCATGCCAACAACAATACTAGTGTTAGAAAGATTCGCTTCTTCATGTTTATCCGTTTATAGATCTTTTCTTACAGGAGTTTCAATGCTTTCTTTATATCTGTTCTATGTTCTTGTTTATGATGCAAAAGTAGCGCAAAAAGTTTTCCACAGAAAGGCATTCATCATCGCTTGTATGAAATGATGGTGTGGGTGTATGAAATGGTAAGTGTTCACAGATAGAATCCGACCAAACTTTAGACGTAACGCTAGTTAAACTCTATTGTCAGATTATCATAGTCGATAGATATTTTTCCAAATTTAGCTAAAGCAGTCTGTCCTAGAAGCAACGGCGCCTCGATGTTGTCAACAACAGTAGCTTCTACATCATGAAGGACGATACCACCAATCTCTACTGTTTTCAGATTTATAATTGTGCCAACAGATACTCCACCTGTTGCATCTTGGAATTGTTCTTGTCCTAAGATATCCTCTCTTGTGATCTGTCCTTGTCGCACCATTACAGTAGCTTCGGCAGAAGAAATGCAAATGCTTGATGCTCCAGTATCAAAGATAAACTTCAAATCTAAACCATTAACGGTGATAGGAACAAAATAGACTCCACCATTAGATTCCATTCTTACTTTTGTTCCGCGACGTATCCTACGGGTTTCTTTGTAGTCGTCATTATCAGTCCGTGAACTAACAGTCTCTTTATCTTCAGTTTCTTGATCTCTATAATGTCTATGACGACAACTTGTAATAAGACAACAAACTGTAAGTAAGAAGAATATACGCAAACTTAATTGTTTTATCATTTCTCGATATTACTAATTTTAGGTATTATTTGAATGATAATGCATTGATTCTTTTCTTCTTCATGTAAGTCATAATGTTTTGCCGCGTCTTTATATCCCTTTTTCAGAGCCTCATAGAAAGTAGTATTATATGGGCGAATGCCTCTTGTTCCGCTTCCTGAGATTTGAACCTCACAGTTAGAGTTCTCAAAATCTATATTGTTGCGTTTCCAAAGGTAATAAACCGCTAATGCTCGGTTATAGCTCAACTCGTCGTTTCTGTCATAACGGATATTGGAAGCCATACCTTCTATTACAACCATATACTTTACATCCAATCCTGAATATTTTTCAGTTGACTTCAAAGCATTCAAAGAATCTACGACCTGCATCAACGACTGACCAATCGAAATGATTTGTGCAGTATCTGCCGGCGGAATCGTTGCATCCTTACTCGCAAAATGTGGGGTGTATTTTTCAAGAAGAGTCCATCGCTTATTAATGGAATCTTCTTGAAAATACTTTTTGGGTAGACGATTTACAGCCTCTTGGATATCGTTGATTTTATCAAGTTGCTTCCTTGTGGCTTGTTCGCTCATATAGAGACCTGTTGACGAAAGGACGAATAAGACAAGCAATATAAAGAACAAACTCGTCATCAGATCAGAATAACTGATCCAAAAGAAACTTTCCTTTTTCTTTTTAGCCATGATTACTTGTAACCGGTTTATTGAATAGTATCTATAGCGATAGTATCTGTTGCTGTAGAATCCACACCAATTGCGTTGTTATACATCTCTGTTTGTTCAACTCCGCTCTGTTTATTATCGGAGATATATCTTACGCAAGCAAGAATTACGACAACGCATGTTATAACAAGTAAGAATAGGCAACCAATCCTTAGCCATGACGGCATACCATTATCTCCATGTTGTATCTTTGTATTATTAACCACAGCATGAGCTAAGCTCTCTATTTTTGTTTCCAATGCTGCGTTTATGCTCCTATTATCATCGCGCATCGAATTAATAGCAGAAACCAAGTCATCTAACCTACTCAACTTATCCAAACTACGCAGATGTTGTCTTTCGGATGTAACAAGGTCATGAAGATCCTCGGTAGCTTCGGTTGTATAAGTGCGAATGCTGTTTATCTGTTCCTGAGTATGAGCTTGAAGTTGCTCTATAGCTTGTGCCATTGTGCTATCAATCACACCAGTAGCCGTCACCACAGCTTGTTGTTCATTTACTCGTTCTAAGAAGTCACGCAGTTTATTCATAACAAGTTGATTCCTCAGGATGTTTTCTTGCATAGCATGTACGATGGTTTCAACGGCTTCGGTACGTTGCAATTGGTCATTGATAGAATCTGTAAGTTTTGCCGTGGAACGGACAAAAGTATTCATCTGGTTCAAATACTGGGTAAACTTTTCAAATTCAGTCATGCTTCTACGAAGTTGACCCAAAACATTACTGTTAAGGTTGGCTACTTGTGTCAAATCCATTCTCTTCAATTCTCTTTGCAAAGCCACCTGACTATCAAGGGCGTTATGAATGTCGTCCATGATACTACCAAAGCCGTCGATGTTCTCCTTGAAGCTTGTATTAAACTTCTCTAGATTTGCTTGCAAAGCAAGAATGGTGGATGTAGCATCCTTGGTCATCTGGGGAAGTAGACGAGTTTGGATGAAATCATAGAAAGCGTTCTTTTGTGCTTCAAGCTTTGACTTTGCACCCATATATCTCCAAGAAGACAAAAGGGTTGTCAATGTGAGACCAACAAAGCTACATATCATGGCTAATTTCACACCATTGATAAGACCGCTTACTGAATTTACAAATAACTCACCATTCAAAGAACTTGTTGTAGAGTCAAATTGAAATTTCAGAGAGAATAAGCCGACGATAATACCTAAGACAGTTCCCATCAAGCCTAAGTAAATAGGGACAGGTAGCTTGTGATTGATTTCCTCATCAATCGAATCAGTGTGGCGTTCTACAATATCTTTGATAAGATGGAAATCAGCCGCACCTCCTTTGTTCTTCTTCAAATAATTGTTGATGGTCTTTATCACATCACGCAACAAAGTGCTTTCTTCATCCTCTTTAAGACAAATTTCGCTAACAGTTGCAGTTGCAACATCTCTTTCTTCATCCTCTTTGAGACAAACTTCACCAATAGTCGCAACCTCGTGGTCTTGGTCGACCAACTCGCCAATTTTATATAAGACGGCTCCCTTTTTTACTGGACGATCAAGACGAAGCTTTACAATATAACTCGAAAAAATTTTGTCTTGCTTCTGAAGTTCTAAAACCGTAACCTCTTCGTTAGATGTTTCAAAAGAGAGCTTGTCTCCTACTTTAAGTTCATAGCTTGTGAAAAATTTAAACAACTCCCCAGCTGAAACGTCTTCTCCATAATAAGTTCCTAGAGATAAGGGTGATTCTAGCTCTTGATAAACTTTGTTACTCTCTCCTTCCTCTTTTAGATTAGTCGTTGTTTCTTTTTCTAGATTAACCGTAGTTTGCTTCAACTCTAGATTATCTTCAGAAGATAAGAAATGGCTAATACTTTCAATCTGCCCCCATGCTAGATAAGCTACATACCCCTGTGCACAGAGGATCAACAAAATGATTATAATTTCTAGTAATTCCATCGTTTCTATTCAAATGTTACCTCTGCCTTGCGCGTTACTACCCATTTTCCACCTCTAAGTTCAGCTTCGCCTGCTCTAGTGCATCGATAGCTACCATTTCTGCTATTTACCGTGGCTATACAAGCACGGTTTATGGTTATATCTCTTGTTGTTAATGCCCAACTTACACGAGCAGAGGTGATGCATTCAAAGGTAAAGTGAGCAATGTTTGGACGTCTCCTATCTATCTCGAAACGATAAAATGTTTCTTCTGTTTGAGTTTCGCTTTTCAAACTTAGATCCCACTCCATATCTCCGCTAGGACGCTTCATGTAGAATACACCTCTTGTGGTCTCATGAGGGCGGTTACTTCCATCTGACGTTGCTTGTGGTTCATTATTTTGCTGAATAGCTTTTGTGTTAACTTGATAATTCAAGTTATTGACAGTCTGTGTCAAATGTTCTACATGCTGAGCTATTGAATCAATATTCTTCTTAATCTGCGTTGATTGCCGATTCAATTCTAATAGCATACTTCCATTAATTATATCTGGATGTTGTCTTGCAAAGTCAGTAATGATGTCTTTTACGTCTTTGCGGGTTAAAGAGCTCTTCCTAGTAATCTTTTTAGTCAATAACACGATCAGCACCACTACAACGATTGTAAAGATAGCCAAATAGATAAATAAGTTCTTTACCCCCACTTTATCATTATCAATCTCCGTTTGCTGTTGTTGTAACGCTGTTATATCATTCTGAAGATTGGTCAACTTCATCTTTAGATTATCCAATGAATCTCTCAACGCTTTAATGCCATCTTCATTTTGTTGAAGTTGAGATTGCATTTCTACAGTTGTAGCCTTATTTTCTGTTTCAGAAGTTTGACTGTCTTTGTTTTCAGACTCATCTTGTTGCTGACTATCATCCACTTGTTGTGTCGTAGAATCGTCATCGTTTAACAGATTGCTTATACGATCACAGGATTGTAATGTTAGAAACAACCCTAATAAACTGATTAAATATAATATTCTTTTCATTTTATTCTTGATTTGAAATGTAGTATGATAAACGATTTAACCCTCCTGCCAAGGGGAAGAAAAATATTGAATCCTCCAGTTCTGCTTCTGGATCATTCCTCTCAGCTTTCCGTACATCAAGCACAGATGCTAAGTCTTCGTGAGCATGTTCCAAAAGAATTTGTTTGTATTCAGCGAAGCTTCTTTGTGTATTGATGCCAAATTTTCTTTCGAAAGAATACTTACTATTCAGTTCGAAGAAATAGTCGATAAAGGTCTTATAAAAATCAATCCCTTGATTAATAGCTTCGTTGTCAATATCTGTCAGCCGAACATGAAGCTTGCTTTCTATCTTGCTAGACGCAGCAAAGCAATAACGCAGATTATCCACATCATCTATCATGTCTTCTGATTTCATGTTTAAGCCACCTTTACAAGTGATTTCTTTTGGAATATCAACCCGCTTCAATTCTACTCTATCTTCATCTCCAATGATATCATTAAAGATAATTTTAGCAATGCCTTCCAACTCGGCTTCCCCTCCAATCAAGTCTAATACTTTTGATCCTGTTCCGCTGATTGTCAGATAAGCTGGTGTGCCGATGCCTTTAGCCTTTAGTACATTTGCTAGATAGTAAATCTCAGCTACATAAAATAGCAACAAAGACGTCTTCATTCTATAGTCGCACTTTAGATCTTCAGAGAAAGAGATTGAAATGCCCTTTTCCCTTAACTCCGTGTTGCGCTCTAATGAATAAAGGAATGATACGAAGTCTGCCGAAATGGCATTGTTCACCACATTGGCAAATGCATTTTGCAAAGAGTCAATGTGTGAGCTATTTATTTTAGCAAGATAGGTGTCATGATATTTGTGGAAAAAACCATTCATCTGAATACCAAACCCTGGAAAATCGCCATAAATACTATTACCAGCAAAACGAACTGAAGAAATTAGTTTAGGCTGATTCTTTTCATATACGGCAAAGTCAGTTGTTCCTCCACCAATATCCATCAATACCACAGGACGATAAGCAGCATTTACTCCTTGCGTATTCTTATAATAATAGAAAGGTGCCAATGACTCGGTCACACTCTGGATAGGGCATTGCTCGTCTATCAGACGTTGACACAGTCGGGTCCATTCTGACTTTAGTTGGGAAAGCCTAAACGACTCCATACTAACAGGATAAAACCAAGTGATTTTCGTTTTTTTCAGCGAGCCACCATTTCTTAGCACCTTAGCTCTTATCAACATCAACAACTCTTCAAAGAAACTTGTGACATATTGCTGATTGCCTTCCCCTAACCATTTCAGATTGGTAAGGGTTCTATTGTTGTGCAAATTTTCTTTGCGCTCATAATGAAATCCGATAGAATAATCGCCCAATGTTACCTTGGTACGTATGTCTTGTCCTTGCTCCAACGAGGTGGATTTGCCCATGCAGATATTCGTTCGTAAAGGAAATCCCGTTTTCTCATTGGCGCCAATCAACGTTGGTAAGAACTCTTGGAATGGAGCATCAATAAAGTTGTCCATTTCTTTCTGTTCGAAGAGCTCTTGATAATAATTGTCGTTCGGATGCATTGCTAATACCGCACTATCCGATATTGACATTTCTAACGGATGGGTGATAGATTCATCGTTTATTTTGTATTCGACATGAGTGTTTGTTGTACCAAAGTCAATGGCAAACTCAAAAGTGTCAGAACTAGAGCCTACCTGTGCATATCTAGGTATAAGTAGACCAGAGGCAAATCCATTGCTTACTTGTATAATATCAAACTCTTCGTTGGCAACAAAGACCTTTGATGTCAAACTGGCTTCATTCTTGTCCTCCCTCTTAATAACTGAGGTAACCAGGTTGTCACCAATTCCATCTGTTACCTTTAGCAATTCGACCGAATACTCATAATACTTTGTGAGTTCCTTCCAATCACCATCTAGCAAATATACGCGTTGAGGCTTGTCAATGTTATTAGCATTGACGATGTGATAAGACGGATACAAGTATAAGTCAAAGGTGCAATCAACGATTACGCCTTTGTTTTGCTTGATTTTCGGTTCGTCATCTGTATGCAAGTATTTTCTTCTAAAAGTAATGTACTTGTCTTTCTGGATAGGAATACGAATGATAGCTTCTACACCGTCTCCTGCTAAGTCTTTCAATTCAAAAAGATTTGTTGCATGAAAACCAGTTGTCTTTCCGCATATTGTATCCAAACTCAGATACTGGAAAACCTCCTTCTTGAGTGGCAACAGATAGCTATAGTTGTTTCTCCCTATGTAGTTTCCTAAGAAATACGAACGCTCGTCAATAGGGAACGCTGTCCGAATAATGAATGGCTCAAATATGTCATCCACCGTTAGATATGGGTATGATGAGCCATCATTTGGCAATGTTCTTTCAGACATAGGACGATTGTCGAAATAAGGCGCTTTTACCTGTGGATCCCATGGTCCCGTAATATAGCGCATTCCCACTTCGTTGTATCCTAATGCGTTGGGAAGGACGAGGGGTAATGGGCTCGTTTGGTAATCAGCCTTAATTGTAAAGTCACTCACTAAAGCTATGTCGGGAGCTTTGTAAGTGCCAAGTACAATGTTCCCTGGTAACACGATATTGGCAGCGCCTACCACTATTGGCTCGTACGTTTGAAGGTCAGAAGAGGTCAAACTACGAAGCTCCGTTTTAAACTGCTGGTCATCAATAGCCTTAAAACATTCGTTTACATACTTGTAAACTTCTGGATAAGTATTACTAAAGCCAAATTGCAGTGATAATATCCAGATGTATTTGATAAATTCACGATCACGTTTTATTAATGAACGAAATGCAGCGGGATTCTTGTCGTAGGCATTGTGGTTACCACTCAAAGGCACGTTAACGTATGATAAATCATTAGTTGATGCCACAGCTAACGATGTGGTAGATGTACCACCCACAATATTTAATGGGGCAGGCCCATTCTTGTAATTCAACAAATAAAATATAGTGCTAGAGGTAAAATTGAATGCTTGTGCATCTTGATTGAGGTACAAACTCAGTGTTTGCCCCAATCGCTGGTGAGCATCCATGCCCTGAAGCAAACTTCCAATTTGCGTACTAGCGTTCCAAGGTATTATCTCAAATTCAGAATTCAGCTTGTTGTAGTTGAAAAAGATTTCCAATGTGTCCAAAGAAAAAGACACAAGCTTGTGATAGATCGAATCTCCTTCGATGTTATTGGAGCCGTTTCTATCTACGGTGCCACAAATCTCAAACGCATTTCGTGCCAGTTCAAGGCTAGCAAAAGGGGTCGGAACAGATGTAATCGGCAAACTTGCCGTTGCTCCAGATGGATCAACGATGTTGTTAATCTCGTTTCTCCCATATTGCTTTGAGAAATCCCAACCATCTAAGGTTTGAGCTCCTCCTGTATGTAATCTATATACGTGTGGCATATTTATAATAAGTTTAAGCGTTTTTTTATTGCATTCTGGATTGCAATCCAATGAATATTCATAAAGTAATCCTTGTCTGACAAGCGTTTGTCAACACCATTGGACGATTTAGCTATTTCGTCATCAATGAGAACAAAGCCATCTTTGTTTCCGAGAAGCTTCCCCAAGATTCCAACTTGTTTCGGTTCGTAACCCATAATGGAATGAAAAACATTTTTATATCCTTCCAAATTGAATGGTCTAAACGATCTATTGTTTCGTGCCAATTCCGTTAGCCAGCCGTTTCCGTCACTATCGTAAACAAACTGATCAAAGAATGTTGCCAAGTTTCGATAAAAATGTCCACTCAATATGTCTAGCTTGAAATTTCTTGCTTTTGCCCAAGCGGCATCAAATGTCTCTCTTAGATGATGTTGGTAGAACTGTGAAAAGACAAAGAAAGAAATCAAAGGAAGCGCCAAAACCTTCCTTGTAGAAGGTGACAACTGGCTTAAATCCATTGTATTGGCAACTTGTTCCGTTGCAAACTCTTTATAG
Source organism: Bacteroidaceae bacterium (assembly GCA_963654235.1). Classification (GTDB taxonomy): domain Bacteria; phylum Bacteroidota; class Bacteroidia; order Bacteroidales; family Bacteroidaceae; genus Prevotella. Next base: position 15,620 of record CAVJZR010000023.1, read on the forward strand.
ACATGAGAGCCTCGTACGATTTGAGAATCATTTGTAAAGTCCAGTACAGCTAAGGCAGAAGCTAGCTCAATAAGGTGTGCGTCGTTCTTTTGAAGCTCAGAACCTTCTACATTCTCGTAGGAGCTTGTCATGTTATCTGCTATATAGTATAAAGCATCTGTGTCGAGATTGCTTTGGTAATATGTAAGGGCTGATTTGGCCTTTGTAACAAAGGTCGCCATATTGATTTCGCTGTCGCTATCAGATTGTAAACCAAAATAAGGGAGAACAGACAGAGCTCCAATAGGGGCTTCGGATATGATAGCTGGATTAGCAAATATGTTGGATTGCTGTGCTTGTCGGAAGGTCTTTAGCAGCAAAGGAAATCCTGCCGCCCCTGTACCTCCGAAGATAGAACTGATGATAAAGATCTTGTCACCATCAGAAAAACCCGATAACAAGTTGGCTAATACATTGTTGTTGGGATCGCAGAAATCATTCAGCACGATGCTACCCATATTAGGATTGCCTTTGAATCCTTCTTGCATCTGTGCATTGAGATTTTTGTCATTGAAGAGGAGGCTTATCATCGCTTTGTCTTCTCTTCTTAAATTGCCATACTCAATGTATTGTCCAAACGTCTTGTTGCCCACATTAGCTATAGGCAATCGGAAATCAGTACCTTGGTCATCAATGTTGGCTTTGAAATAACGAGACTGAATCTCGGATCCAAAGGACAACTCGGTGTGTATCTCCTTGTACTTTTTAAGCAAACTAACCGTTCTTGTCAAATCACCATTGTCCAAATCGGGATCAATAAGAACAGGTACAATCGTGTCAACCCCAGGCTCAACCCCTGCGGCAAGCAACATAGTAAGTGACCTGATAACACGTGAACCAGTCCCACCTATACCAAAAAGATATAACTTACTCATCGGTTTCTATTTAAAATGGAATGTATCTACCTTTTACGCTAATGCATTTTAAGACTAGGGATAAGATGAAAGACCATACCAATGACCAACCAAAGCAAATGATGGAGAAATAGATATAGTCGACATCTTCTATCTTGCTATTTGTTATATGATGAGCATTCAGATAGTCGTATAATCCATCGTCTGCCCCAACAAATCCTATGGCAGCAATGATGACAGATATACCGATTACTATCAAAAACCAAATCCATGTCTTGGCGAATCGAATGTTGTCCCAAAGTTTGTAATAAATGAACAGCACTGCTAATGGTAATAATATCAACCATAAGAACGGCACCAAGTATAAGTCAGCCTTATACATATACTGGGAGAATGGTCCAAAATAAGCCCAACCCCACAACTCGAAAAAGTTAGCTACAATATCAGCCATATCACTTGTTATATTTATTAATATTTACTTGTACTTTATAGTAGTCAGAATAATCCTCATTATAAGCAGCGGCAATTCCTTCAATCATTTTTTGTATGGCAAAGCTTTGTGTTGAGGATGGAACAAAACCTGCATCGTCCTTTACATTGGCTTTCTTAACCCATGCCGGTATATCCTTACGCAGGCTCAGTGTGATTGTTGGTGCAAAGTAACCATTTGCCACATTAAGTGTGATAGCGTAAGGTAGGGTAGGCTGAGAATAGAAATCACCTATTGCTGATGGTGATGCCTTTGCTACCTTTATGACCTTATAACAATCTGGTTCTACCGTATAATTGTTTTTGTCCAATGCGTAAGTGTCATCAATGAAAAGGTTGGAATAGTCCACTCCTATTGCAAACTGCAAAGAAGAAGCACCTCTATCCAAAGAAACCTCGTCTATATCCAGGAAGTTTTTCATGGTCTTTATTCTACGCGCATTCGTATAATCGGAGATGATGGAGCAGGATGTGTTCTCGTCCAAGGTCCAGCTCTCTGAGGATAAGAAACACTTGTTAGCCAATCCTGGCAAGCTTGCTACTTTAAAATCAGCATACAATGTCTTGAGCGCATCTCTATTGCCAGTAATCACGACATAAAATGGACGCTGTGATTTGCATACAAAGGGGTGATCGTTCCTGTCATAATAGAAACCATCAAAAGTAGATACAAACTGCAATATGATAGTGGCCATTGAATTGTCTTTAGACAAGGCGGTTAGGAACGCATCCGTTGTGGCGTTCTTAGCATTATCCAATTGACTATTCACATCCGTGACCGAATAGATACAGTCAGAAAATAGGATTGATATAACATCCTTCTTTGTGTCTTTCAGGATATTTCTGAATATTTGATTGACATCGGTAGAGCCTACATTGCCTACCTTAATCTTGGAAGGATTTAGCATCTGGATGAAATCGATAGCACTTTCATTTGCTTTATATACTTGATTGTTCACAAAGTAGAAGTCTGTGCCTTTACAGCTATGGTGAGATGAAACAATCATCTTTCCTAACACGTCCTTAAACTCTGTGTTGCCATTAACATAGCCATCCATACTAGCAGAGTTCTCCATATAGAAGTTTACATGAAACTTTTTTAAGTCGGCTTTTGATGTTTTGTTATTCAATATGGCTTTAGTCCCTTCTAGCTGGGAATGTGTTGGGGCGGACGTAGGCTTTTTGATTAACAATAGTATTATGCCAAGTATTGCTACAATTCCGATTAGTAAAGAAACTCCTTGCTTCATAGTGTTCTGTTATATCTATGTATTTGTTGCTGTACGTTCCCAATATACAGCTATTCAATAAGAGATATCTACGAACACAAAAAAGAGCGTGGGAACTGCTCGCCGTCCGTTCCACTATCTGAGGCCTTCGCATTGCCTTATCCTGTTGAACAGACAACGTTAGAGCCCACGCCGATATGATAGCAGTCACCACATGGAGTAGTTCTACCTATGGGTTATAGGTACAATACTCCACTGGTTGTGACATAATCACACCCGTAGCCATCTACCGTTGCTGAGTTCGTGACAGGATAATGAAAGTTGCGAAGTTTCAGATAGTCATGAACAGAGCGTCAAGTAAACGCCTTCATTATGTCGTGCCTCGTACCCACCCTGATCTCCTTGTCGTGGCCCTAGGACCAGCTAAAGGCTCGGCGCGAGCTGAGGCATGGAAGCTTCGGTTTCCAGTAATTAGATACCTTTCGCCAAATAATCCAATCGCAAAGATAGGATAAATTATTCGAAAGAAAGAAGAAAATGGTGCTGAAAATGACGAAATATGTACATTTGGTCGATATCTTTCGTGCCTCGCTGTAAGAACTATCCATCTCTTGGGGCAAGCGGATGGGCCTTCCGTGTGTATAGAGAGAGGGAAGATGGTCTTGTGAAAGGGCCGCTTTGGAAGCACCCAGATGGCTCTTTTAGCTCGGCAAAGAGCTGGTTTGGGAGAGAAAAATAAATTAATCCTTTCAGAAAATCAATTTATTTTTCATCAGAAAATAATTTATTTTTCCACCTCGGGAAACCTATCTTATGGGTTCAAACACAATCTGTTAGATAATCAAAACGTATCTTTGAGATTATGGGTGTTAACATGTATTAACCATAAAGCGAGGCAAGTTTTCCCCTTTCGAGGCATTTAAGAAGCAGACGAGCAACGGAAAAGGAAGGCGCGCATCCTTTCTCTGTAAGCTTGTCAGATAACGAATAAAGAACAAAACAAAAAAGATCAAAATGGAAATCAAGACAATTTTCAAGACAATGGCAATGGCAGTAGTTTGCCTTAGTACAGTAGCATTTGTTTCATGCAGCGATGACGATGATGATAACAATGGCAGCAGTAGCATGAAACTGAGCGCGTCAAAGGTGGAAATGGCTGTAGACTCTGTTCAGACGGTATCAGTGGCCAACTGCACAACGCCTCTGACCGCTAAGTCGAGCGACGAGAAGACAGCTACCGTAGCCGTAGATAAGACCACGTTGACCATCAAAGGTGTAAAGGCTGGTGCTGCTAATGTGGTGGTAACCGATGCTAAGAGCCAGACGGCCACTATCGCTGTGACCGTGAAAGAAATGTTGTCATTTGACAAGACCTCCATCTCCGTCAGCGCAGGTAAGGAAGGCACCATCAGCGTTAAGTCAGGTACAGCACCTTACACCATAGCTGTGAAGGACACCAAGATTGCTACGGCAAGCGTTAAGGATGCCGTGATCACCATCAAAGGTGTAAAGACTGGTAGCACCACACTGACCGTTACCGATAAGAACAAGGTGACAGGCGTTGTCAATATTTTGATTACCAAGTAATCGACGTTCCTCTTCAAGAGAAGCGCTCTCATGTTATAAGAAATAGAAGATGAAAAACAAGAAACAGACAGCTGCTTAAGAACCGAGTGTGATCAGGTCATGAGAAGTCTTTATGAGCGCATGAAGGCTATCTCATAGCCGTCTGTTCTGTACCGAAGATGATGCATCAGCCTATGAATGGCTACCGCATCATCTTCGGTTTTTTATGGATTGGGCCATTCGTTGGGCCGTAATCACATTGTGCTCTCCTTGCTATCGGGGTGCTATCTGCGCACGCGATGTGTATTGCAGGGCTCAGCGCTCGGCGGTGTTACACCTTATTAATAATATAAGAGATCTTGCAGCGGCTCGCATGAGTTCCTTTAAGGGGGTAGAGGAGCGGCTTGGAAAGGATATGAGCCTAGTGCGGAGAACGTGAATTCTTTATAAAAACGAGTAATCGTTTGGGTGAGAACCATGGTTTGATTACCTTTGCATGGGCGTAGCAAGAGATGGTTACGCCTAGAAGAAAATACTGCAAACAACATTTACGATAACGATATGAATAAGAAAAGGACATGGGCCTTGGCGCTGATACTGACCGCGGGCGTCACCGCGCAGATCATTGCGCAAGGAGGTAACGCGCACAACGCCGGTGTGATGACGCATCAGAGCGATGGCACCTATGTGATCAACACTGCGTCGCTGGCGCAAGACGTGAAAGGATTTAAGGGCGCTACGCCGCTGCGCGTGTACATCAAAGCCGACAAGGTGGTAAAGGTGGAGGCGTTGGCCAACCAAGAGACGCCGGGCTTCTTTGCCAAAGTGAAGCAGAATCTGCTCAATAAGTGGAACGGAATGAAGGTTTCCAAGGCTGCCAAAGCCAATGTGGATGGCGCTACGGGCGCTACGTTCTCAAGCAAAGCGGTGAAGGAGAACGTCAAGCGCGGCGTGAAATACTATCTCAATCATAAGTAGACCGCTAGCTCCGGTCTATCGATCTTTACCCCAAATGGGCCATTGGAAGGGCTTGTGAAGCAAGACGTTAGGTCTATCAGTCCTTCTAATGACCTATTTGGGGTAAAATATTGTTGTTTCTACTTGTTTTTTCGGGATTCTCTTTGAACTCGAACATAAATAGTGTAACTTTGCCGATGAATTCGTTTTGTACGAAAAATTTACGCTATTCCCTTGTTTCTTATGAAATTAATCGTGCTGAAATCCAATTGTAATCTGCCTAAGTTACTTTTGCACAGCATCTTCATACCTATGTATGTGACGCAGGGCGGTAGCGAAACCAAATCTTTGCGCAACGCTATTTCTGAACCGAACTAATATCAACATTATTTATATGAGACATTATTTACAATCTATCTTTACCCTCCTCATCGCTTTGATGTGGACCGCGGGTGGGTATGCTGATGATGTTACAGCGACCCAAAGCTCCTTTACGGCGGTTAGCGCTGATAACCTAGGTGGCGATATCAACGTTTCTTACACCACTGCAAAGGGTGGAGCATCAACAGCCCCAGGTGTTTACTCTAATCAAATCAGACTATATCAAGGTACTTCTAGTAAACCTGGCGGAAGCATAACGATTACTGTTGCAGATGGATATAAGATGACAAGCGTCGTCATCGGTTCGGGGACGGCTACCAAGGTAGCTTATAGTTTAGACGATGCAACGAGCCCTTCATCAGAGACAAGCGATTTGGCGAATGGTGGCAAATACACCGTAAGCGATTTGGAAGCTAAGGCTATCACGTTCTATTGTATGTCAACGTCAAACAAGTCAAGATTAAATGTCAACTATCTCAGTGTGACCTATACCCAAGATGGCACTTCCTCTAAGACGGAGACCACGCTTACTTTCCCCAAGTCATCCATTACATACTCAACCACTGACGATCTGACAACCTTCAGTGGGCAGACCGCAACGCTCACGGCTGATGATGTGGAGGTGACAGGCAAGACCATTACCTACGCAAAGACGGGTGACGATATCTTTACCTCTTTTGATGAAAGCACGGGTGTGCTTACGCTCAACGGCTCGGCTGGTACCGCAACCATCACTGCGACGTTTGACGGTTCAAGCGATGAGACCTATCTCTCGTCCTCTGCTAGCTATACCATCAGCGTGAAACAGGTATTTACCGATATTGCTACGCTGAAGCCTCTTATCACTGGAACCAGCTCATCGGGCGCTAAGGAATACACATTGAAGCTCACCGATGCCATTGTGACCTATAAGTCGGGCAACTATATGTACATCGAAGATGCTACGGGCGGTCTATATAGCTCAGCTTCGGGTGCCTCTTCGCTTGCCGTAAACGACAAGATCAATGGTCTGGTCACCCTCAAGGCGTACAAGAATCAGGGGCAGACACAGGTGAACAACTGGGTGCTGGATGCTGATGCAAACATTGAGCACGACGCTACGTTTACCCCAACCACCGTTACCTTGGCTGAGCTCACTGCAGATATGGACAAGTATGAGAACATGCGCGTGAAGGTAGAAGGTGCTACCGTCAGCGCCGCCATGGACAACAACCAAACTACCATCACCCAAGGTGACGCTTCCATCACGCTCTATGATAAGGCTAAGAACAGCTCATGGCCCCTTGCAGCTGACGACAATGTGGATGTGGAAGGTTATCCCTGTACATATAATAAGGTAAAGGAACTCTGTGTTTGGAGAAAGAGCGACGTGACCATAAACGCATCGGTAGTGGCAACCACCATCACGCTGGACCCTGCTACCGCTGAATATACCGTGCTCAAAGGTAAGGAAAGCCTGTTCCAAGCTCCTACGGCTACCGTAACGGATGCCAACAACGAGACGGTGGCTGACGCTGTGCTTACCTATGCTAGCTCTAACACCGACGTGGCTACTATAGCTACAGATGGCGCTGTTACCCTTGTGGGCGTAGGAACCACCGTCATCACGGTAAGCTATGCGGGTGACGCTACCCACAAGGCTGCTGCGGATGCATCTTACAAGATCATTTATGGTAAGGTGAACCCCACCATGACATGGTCAGAGACCGAGGTTGCGGCTAATCTTGGCGAGACATTCACCGCTCCCACACTCTCCCTCAAGGATGGCGATGAGGATATCCTCAGCGGTAAGACCATCACTTACACCAGCTCTGAACCTACCGTGGCCACCATCGCAGAGGACGGCACCGTGACCTTGGTAGATGAAGGCACCACCACCATCACGGCAAGCTACGCTGGTGACGACACCTACGCTGACGTTACCGCCTCATATACGCTCACCGTCACTGATCCTAACAAACTCGTTGCTACATTCGACTTCCTGAATCCAAGCAAGTATGGCTATGGTGTGTCAGATGGTAGTGGTAAAAATTCTGGCGACGTACCGGAAGGTGCTACGCTGACCGAAGGTGATGTGACACTGACCAATACCGTTCTATCAGGAAATGGAACGCGCTTCTTCGGCGATGGCTTGAGAGTATATAAAGGTAATACACATACGCTTTCAGTGCCTGCTGGATATCGTATCACCTCTGTGGCGTTCAGTTTCGACGAGAGCAAGTCATCAAAAGCTTACACCATAGGTGATGCTACAGCTAACACCAGTTGGACGGGTAGCGCTAAGAGCGTAAATATCGTTTACACAGGAACCAACAAATTGGCTGAAGGCCTCACGGTGACATATAAGAAGGTGACCCTCCCAGAGCTCACTTTGACCGAGACGGACAACGACCTCGTGATTCTTGAAAACGAAAACGCTTATGCCAACGTAACCGTAAGCCGCACGCTGATTGCCGATGGCGCTTGGTACACCCTCTGTCTGCCGTTTGATGTGGAAGATGTTACGGCTACACCGCTCAAGGATGCAGAGCTACGCCAGTATAAGTCGGTAACGGGCACAACGATGAACTTTGAAGCTACCACTTCGCTCAAGGCTTATCACGCTTACCTCGTGAAACCTACTGCTGACATCACCAACCCCGTTTTTGAGGATGTAGAGATGCTCATCGAAGGCGACAACGTGACCGACGGAAGCAATGGCTACCAGTTTGTGGGTGCAGTATCGGAGACAAAGCTCAAGACCGATGGCACCAACCTCTTCCTGGGAGATAACAACAAGTTCTATGTTCCTACCGAGGACGACTGCAAGATCAAGGCTTTGCGTGGCTACTTCGTTGTTCCTGAGGGCGCAGCATCTAAGGCTTCAATCAACATTGACGGCGAGACCACCGCTATCTCAGGCCTCCATGTAGACGCAACGCAGAGCAACGGTAAGGTGTACAACCTCAATGGCCAGTACCTCGGCACTGATGTCAGCACCTTGCAGAAAGGCATCTACCTCGTGAACGGAAAGAAACTGATCGTAAAATAAAGAAAGGATACAACAATGAAGAAATATCTCAATCCCGATATCCAGATGTTGCACGCTGAGGCTTCAACCCTCTTGGCAGGCTCACTCTCCCGTGATGGAAACGAAGGCACGCTCACACCATCTGGTCAGTCGGGTGCGTCAGGCGCTCGCAGCCGACGTTTCGAACCCAAAAAGAAAGAAGAGGATGAGTGGGAAGACGAATGGGAGTGTGATAGCATCTAACCCAGAGTCAATGCCCTAAACCCTATCGGGTCTGAAGACCCTCGGGGATAAACACCATCGGCAGCAAGCAGAGAATCAGATTCTCCCGCTTGCTGCCGATCTTGTTAAGGGCTATCTGCCTTTAGCGTGGTGGGATAGGACGACTAGGGGAAGTTATAGATTTATTTAATCGTTCATACGTTTGGAGATTAGTTATAAAAAGCATATCTTTGCAACACATAGTGTTTATGATTAAAGCAGGAGAACCATGACAAACGAAGTTAGTTGTACGCCCTCAGTCTACGGGGTATTCTTTCCTTATCGTTGGTGTTTCGGCGGGTTTTGTAGCGCTTGAGGGTGATGCATATCTGATGAAACGCGTTTGCTTTCAAGCGCAAGCAATATCCGTTTGGCTTCCAATCCACCGGCAAACCCCGTCAGTGAATGATCCGAACCGATGACGCGGTGGCACGGAATGAGGATGCTGATGCCGTTAGCGCCAATCGCCCCAGCCACAGCTCTTACCCCCTTGGCATTGCCCAACAGTAAGGCGATGTCCTTGTAGGTGCGCGTTTGGCCAAACGGAATGTCGAGTAGGACTTCCCAAACGCGCTTCTGAAAGTGGGTTCCGATGGGGTGGAGGGGAATGTCGAAGGCGGTGCGGATGCCCATGAAATACTCATCCAGTTGCTCTCTTGTGCGGCGGAGAACCTCGGACGGTTGCTCGCAGAACGTCGCATTCAGCATTCGCACCAGTCTACGCTTGTTCTTCACGGCACACGGCATCTCGTCCCAGTCGCAGAGACAAAGCATTTCGCCCACTGAAGCCAAGACGATTCTGCCACACGGCGAGTCATAATATTGGACACTGATGGTGTGCCGAGGTTGCTCTTTCATTTCTCCCTCCTTATCTTATCAGTTCTTTCTCGTCTTCTGCGTGTTGGGTAAGAACACGGCGATGATGCCAAGAAGCGGCAGGAAAGCGCTCACTTGGAAGATATACTCTATGCTGGTCTTGTCTGCAAGCCATCCAAAGAAAGCCGAACCCAAGCCTCCCAAACCAAACATCAAGCCGAAGAACACACCCGAAATCATTCCCGTCTTGTCCGGCATGAGGTCCGTGGCATATACCACGATGGACGAGAAAGCCGACGCAATGACCAGTCCGGCAAGGAAAGCACAAGCTAACGTGAGCGGCAAGTTCATGTATGGCATCAGCATAGCGAACGGCGCGGCACCCAATATAGAAAACCAAATGACATACTTGCGCCCAAATCGATCACCAAAGAGTCCGCCGGCAACCGTTCCGATGGCAAAGGCGGCAAGGAAAACGAAGAGGCAGAGTTGGGACGACTGTACGCTCATACCAAACTTATCGATCAAGAAGAACGTGAAATAGCTCGTGATGCAAGCCGTATAAAAGTATTTGGAGAACATCAGAAGCACCAGTATCAGCAGGGCCATGTACTTGGCGCGGCGAGAGATATGGTCGTTGAGAAGCGGTTGGGGCTGTGGATGCGTGGTGACGTAACGCATCCTGAGCTTGTACCATTTGCCTAGGCGGAGCATGATAAGCGCTGCGGCGAGGGCTGCAATGGCAAACCACGAGATGGCCCACTGACCAAAGGGCAACACGATGAGGGCTGCCAAGAGTGGTCCAACAGCCTGTCCGCCGTTGCCTCCCACTTGGAAGATCGATTGCGCCAGGCTCTTTCTGCCTCCCGATGCCATCTGTGCCACTCTTGAGGCGGTGGGGTGAAACACCGACGAACCTAACCCAACAATGCTTACCGCCACCAGTATCAGCAGAAAATGGTTGGCAAAAGCCAGTAACAACAAGCCCGCTAACGTGAAGCACATACCTACCGATAGCGCATAGGGACGTGGGTGCTTGTCGGCATAAAGGCCCGTGAAAGGTTGCAAGATGGACGATGTCATCTGAAAAACAAACGTGATGATGCCTATCTGAGCGAACGTGAAACCGAACTTATCCTTTACTATTGGGTAAATGGCGGGGATAATCGACTGGATCATATCGTTCAGAAAGTGGGAGATGCAACAGATGATGAGCATCGAAAAGACCGTTCCTTCGGTCATCGTGGGGTTGCCTACAATCTTGCTGCCGATGGTTTTGAGGTTCATGCTGCTATACGGAGAGGGGTTTTAAAGGTAAATTCTTCTGTGAAACAATGGGCGTTCGGGCTAAAAACAATTGGTGAATATCTTCACCGCATTTGAGCTTTCGTTTGTGGGCGGGGTGGCAAATGGAGATTCTACCAAGAGGAGTTTGCTTCTCAAAGATATAAAAGAAAACGCTATCATGGCTATTCTGAACGGAGCGAAACTCCTCCAACGTCTTCCACTATTTGGTGTAATCGTCCTATTAAGTAAAAGGGAAGGTTAATCAATTGGAACGTTTTGCCTTTGGGAGTGGCTACTCTATCCACAGAATATTCCTTTGACCATACGCGAATAGCAATGTCTACATCCGTATTGTCCATAAAAACCTGAAGGGAACGAAGGTGCGAATTGGTACCGCTCTTCACTTCTATAGGATACAGTCGAGCTTCATGCGAAAAGACAAAATCCACTTCTGCACCATTATTGGGTTTAGCCCAAAATGCACGATGTTGTCCCACGCGATGTTCCATAGCCAATAGCTCTTGGGCAGTGATTTGTTCTGCGATATGCCCACGCCAGCTATCTACCATCTCGGTAGATCCGATAATCTCTTTCCGGATGCCCGCTTGATAATTGACGAGGCCTGTATCAAACCATATCAGTTTGGGCATGCGCCGAGTTTCGGGGATAATAGGCAACTGACAGGAGGAAACCGGATAGACCAATTCTAACAACATAGCCTTCTGTAACAGCCTAAATGACTCGCCAACTTCCCTTGACTTGTATCCAGAATGAGCAAAGTTGCCCAGCGTAATGGTCTCTCCGGCAAACGCCCAACCGTATGACAGGATGAAGCGCACCACTTCGGTCAACTTATTACCTTTGACATATTTTTCGGAATCGTCCTTATAAGCTTGTACCAAGGTCTCGTAAACATCTTCTATTGCGATGATATCTCTAGTTTCGGCAAACCTCTGCACTGCTTCTGGCATACCTCCGATGATTGCATACAGATTGAAGAGATGCATCAGTTGTTCATGAAACGCTACGGAGTATTCGGCTTTTTGCGTAAGAACGGCCAATAGATTATCCTTGCCGATAGCTCCAAGAAACTCATAGAAAGAACAGGGACGCAAGGCCATATACTGTACTCTTCCCACAGGAAAACTCACTTTGACGTCTATAACGTTCTCCAACAAACTTCCCGCAGCTATAACATACAGTTCAGGACGTTGCTCATAGAAGTATCGGAGCAACGCAATGGTCTTGGGAGAATTTTGTATCTCATCGATAAAAATGAGTGTGCTGCCTTGCTTCTGTTGCTTGCCCAAACTGGCAAACAACATATTCATCAAATCGTCTAAGGGAATATCCATCTCCAACAACTGAACATGCTCCTTCCGTTCTAGGTTGAAGTATAGATAGTTATCGAACAGTAGACCAAACTCATTGACCACTGTTGTCTTCCCGACCTGCCTAGCTCCCCTCAGAATAAGTGGCTTATGATGCGCATCTCGCTTCCAAGTCTCTAACTTGCTGAAAATCTCTCGCTTAAACATATTCTTGGTTTAATTCATGGGCAAAGTTACAATAATTTTGTCGCAAATCAGTGGCAACATGCTCTAAAATTTGTTTCAAATCAGTGGCAACAACCGTTTAATTTTGTTGCAAATCAGTGGCAAGAGGTGCAAACGCGCTTGATGAAAGGGCGGGAAACACGAGACTGCGAGATGAAAAGCGCATACCAAGGAACAGAAAAAAGTTCCATTTCATGGTGTAATTACAGATTTTGTTGTACCTTTGCTGCCGAAACATCAAGAGCAGTAGAACCTGCACCAACCGAGTAAGACAACCACGGTGGTAAAGATACGATGTGGAAGCATTAGTTTTTAACTTCAAATAAATGTCATTATGAGCAATTCTCTTTACAATGATTTTGCTGCGCAGTTTGCCGCAAAATCCCTCCAATCACTTGTTGAATCATTCAATAGCCAGGTAGGACGACGTGGCTTCAACTCAGCGCGTGCTGCACATGATGCCGCCCTCCTTGACGAACTGGTTCGTCGGGGTGTCGATGTGTCGGCTGTACACGATGGTACGACCACCTCGTTTGCCCATCCCGTAGCCTTAGAGAATGACCGTTTGGTCGTTGTTGAGGCTTAGAAGGTAGGTAGGAAGAAGCGGTTAGGGGTTTCTTACATATCATTCGCGGACTCCTTGCACATCAATTACGGAGCTCTTTCATATCAGCCAATGGCTTCCTTATATATAATAAGGTAGAATCAGACTCGTTTCGTCCTGCCAAGAAACCTTATGAACCACCAAATTCCTGGTTCTTCCCATTGATCTTTATGGGAAAATGATTATCTTTGTCAGTGTTATAGACCACGGCCTGAGGTGTCGCTTCCGTTGAGGGAGTGGCACACGGGCCTTGGTCTGTTGGTTTCTATATTTGTCAAACGAGCTTTAGATATGAATCTAAGAGAAGGAGCATACGAGAATCTGATAACCGAACAACTGCAATCGGACATCCAGCAAGCCTCTACCGAGGGCCTTGTGTGTAAGCAAGACGAGATAGACGATGCCGAATCACCGTCTATGCTGGCTGAGCATGTACTCAAGATAGTGAGCAATAGGCTCTCTGATGAGAATCTGTCAACCACAGAACGGGTGCAGTTTGTCAATCGCTTGATCGACTTCTTGGGCGAACAAGGCGACGATAAGGTAGTGGACGAACACCAAATGCTTTCCGCCGTGGTCTCCAAACAGGAAGATGCCCGACTGAAAGCCACCCATCAAGAACCCATTCGTCCCTTAACCGGCTTCCGTGTCAGCAACCTCTTCACTGGCGGACAGAGCAAAGTGCCGATGAATGCGGAGATAGAACGCGACATAGAGAGTGCGGACAACATCTACCTAATAGTGTCCTTCCTGAAGCTCTCGGGTCTGAACCTCATCTACGATCGGCTCAAACGGTTCTGCGCCGACCCCCATCACAAGCTTCGTGTGATCACCACGACCTATTGCGGTGTGACCGAAGCCAAGGCCGTGGCACGTCTAGCGCAGTTGCCCAACACCGAAATCCGCATCTCCTACAATGCTCAGATAGAGCGTCTTCACGCCAAATCGTATATCTTCGAGCGCCATTCAGGATTCAGCACGGCCTATATCGGTTCGTCCAATCTATCCAAATCGGCACAGACCGATGGCTTGGAATGGAACATCCGTGTGACCAATGTGGAGAATCCGCATATCATCAAGACGGCTTTAGCCACATTCAACCTCTATTGGAACAGCCACAACTTTGAGGATTTCAGCGTCGGCGGACTGGACAAACTGTACCAAGAACTGCAGAAAGAACGCCAACCAGCGGGGCTTTCGATTTGTTCTCTCGTCAAATACACGATCCTTCCTCATCAGAAACAAATCCTCGATAAGCTCGCAGCGGTGCGCCAGAATGGTGTCACACGCAACCTCATCGTGGCTGCCACCGGTACGGGTAAGACCGTTATCTCGGCATTCGACTATAAGCTCTTTGCCGAAGCACATCCTCATCGCTGCCGTTTGTTGTTTGTGGCGCACCGCCAAGAGATCCTTGTTCAGGCTCGCAACGCTTATCGCAGCGTGATGATGGATGCCAACTTTGGCGATGTGTGGGTAGGGCAGTACCGCCCCGATCGTGGCATAGACCATCTGTTCATGTCCGTTCAGACGTTCAACTCCCAGTATGACGAGGTGTTCTCCATGCTCCCAAGCGATTATTACGACTATATCGTCATTGATGAGGCCCACCACCTTGTGGCTGACAGCTATCGTGGCATACTGAAACACTTTTCCCCCAAACTCCTTATCGGTCTCACCGCCACTCCCGAGCGAATGGATGGCGTGAGCCTCTTGCCCGACTTTGCTGGTCAGATCAGTGCCGAAATCCGTCTGCCCATGGCGCTGGACGAGGGTTTGCTTACGCCCTTCCAGTATCTCTGCATCAGCGATAACACCGATCTGACGGATGACGAACTGATGCAAGGCAACCGATATGTGGCCACCAAACTGACCGAACGTCTCTGCAACCGTGAGCGTGTGGGACTGATCATCGACCGGTTGAGATACTATCTCCCCGACGAAACCCGTTGTAGAGCTTTGGGATTCTGCGCCACCAAGCTCCATGCACAGTATATGGCAGAGAGCTTTAGGGCGTATGGATTGAAGGCCGACTATCTCACGGCTGACCGCAACGACCTGCGCGACCAGCTTAACAGGCAGCTTGCCAAGGGAGAGATCAACTATCTCTTTGTGGTAGACATCTTCAATGAAGGCGTGGACATCCCTTCCGTGGACACGGTGTTGTTCCTTCGCCCCACGGAGTCGCTCACCATCTTCCTGCAACAGCTGGGTCGTGGTCTGCGTCTGTATCCCGGCAAGCAACTCCTCACCGTGTTCGACTTTGTGGCGCAGCTCAATAAGAAGTACGATTTCACCAGTCGCTTCCGCAGTTTGATGGTCCGCAAGGACAAGAGCGTAGTGGATCAGGTGAAGAACGGATTCACGTTGCTCCCTCATGGTTGCACCATCCACATGGAGGAAAAAGCCCAACAGTATGTCCTAGACAATATCAAGGCAGCCGTGTACAACAAGAGACGACTGGTGCAAGAGCTACGCAGCTATGACCATTGCCCCACGCTCCGCGAGTTTATCGAGAACAACGGCCAAGACATCCGCATCGTCTATAAAGGCAACCTCTGCTGGACAAGCCTAAAGCGCGAGGCCGGTTGGTGCACCTATGAGGACGACCAATACACCAAACGCTTTGAGAAAGGCATCGGCAACCTGGTGCATGCCAATAGCGTGGCTTATCTCCACTTCGTCCAACGCACGCTGAAGCACCTCTCTTCGTTGACCTTTGCCGATGAGCGCGAACGCACCTTTGCCGTGATGCTCTACTATACGTTATATATAGATAAGGTGAGCCGCGTGGGATTTGCGGACATAGAGGAAGCTTTCGCCCACCTTAAGAGCTACCCGTTGTTTGTCCAAGAGCTGAAGCAACTGACCGATTATCTCCTTGCTAACCTTGAGATGAAAACCTTCTCCGTGGGTGAAGGACTGCCCATCGCCCTTGAGCAGTATGGCTGCTACACCCGTGAAGAGGTCTTTGCCATCTTCGGAAGGCAGACTGCGGACAAGCGGATGCAAGGCAGTGTGGCTGGTGTGTTCAACATAGAGGAGCTCAACACCGAACTATTCTTTGTCACGCTCAACAAGTCGGACAAGGATTTCTCTGCTTCAACGATGTATGACGACTATGTGGTGAGCGAAAACCAGTTTCATTGGAAGTCGCAGAATACCGACACGCACAGCGGTAGAGGGCGCCGCTTTGTGGAGCAAGCCACGAACAAGAAGAAGTTTCTGCTCTTTGTGCGCGAATACAAGCACGACGGATTTGGCAACACCTGTCCGTTCTATTGCTTCGGACTAATCGATTATATCTCCTCCCGTGATGACAAACCGATGAGCATCGACTGGCGCATGCACCAACCCATACTGCCCCAATTTATCAATGCCGTATAACAAGATGAGAACAATACATGTAGTAGCAGCCGTCATCCGTGATGGCGCAGGACGATTCTTTGCCACCCAGCGAGGCTATGGCGAGTGGAAAGACTGGTGGGAGTTTCCCGGAGGAAAGGTGGAAGAAGGTGAAGAAGAAGCCGCAGCCCTGAAACGGGAGATCCGTGAAGAACTGGCTGCAGAGATCACCGTGGGCGAGAAGCTGTGCACGGTGGAGTATGACTATCCGCAGTTTCACCTCTCCATGGCGTGTTACCTCTGCCAACTGCAGTCAGCCGTGCCCACTTTGCTGGAGCATGAGGACGCCCGATGGCTATCCCCCCAAGATCTGAGCTCGGTGCGATGGCTTCCCGCTGATCAGCAGATCATACCCTTGATAGCTTGATGCCGTAGATGCGGCAAGCCATGTGTAGCGCATAGCAGACCTTAGAACATACATACAAACAACAAAGCAGGAGAACTATCACATCGAGTGAAGTTCTCCTGCTTTTGTTGTTTACGGCAGATGCTGCCGTGGTTTCTACATGTCAGATGTTCTATTAACTTATCATTACTTTACGATTTCCTTTCGTGTGGTGCCATCGCTCATCTTCACGATGTTGATACCTTTCACCGGTGCAGAGATCTGACGACCATCGATGGTGTATCTGCCAGTCTCCTTAACCTCGGCGTTGTTCTGGTTGATGGTCACCTTGGTAGGATCGTTGACGTTGACCAGGACAAGGTTAGACGACTTGAGCGATGTGGCGATCTCAGAGTCGCTATACTTGAAGTGAGCCACTACGTCGTAAGCGTACAGGTCGAATGGATAGTTGTTCAGATCATAGAAGGTGCATGAGGTAGACGCGTTGCCTGTGGTAGTCTTAGCTGCAAATTGGGTAAGAATGTCTTCGCCCTTCTTCACGCTCTGTGTTACCTTGACATAATCCATCACGAATGGTGCTGCGCCAGATGACCAGAACTGGATGCGTGTGCGCTCTCCCTTAACTGGTAAGACGTAGGTTCCGTCCAAGACTCCATCTTCAGGAATGGTCACTCCGTAACGTATGCCATCTACGTACACGATGATCTGATCGCCGCCATCACCATAGAGCTTCAACGTCAGTTGGGCAGATGTGTCATGAGTCAAGTCGAGTACAGGTGTACCAATGATGCTATTGACGCTATAATAGTTGCCTGTAGCACCGAGCATGCCTTGTACCAAGGTGTTGTTCTGTCCGATCCATCCTGGCAGAGCAGTGAAATCGTCAAGCGCGGTAGAAGAAGTGTTGCCTACCGATTCGGCTTCAGATGGGTCAGTGACCTCAGTATAGTCAGAGTTGACCTTATCGAAGCTTTCTTCCAAGATAGGATAAGTGTCGTTGTCTTCAGGTACCAGCGTGAAGCCGTAGCAGGTAGCGGTGTATGTGGTAGCCTTTGGTACAGCGGTCCAGTTGGCTGTGAACGAACCACTCTTCTCGATATCCGTTGCAGGCAAAGCCTCAGGTGTAGCTACACCGAGAGCGTGGATATAACTGCGTTCAGCGAACTGATGTACGTAGTGTGAACGTACGCCGTACCAATACTCGGTGAGCGAGTCGAGGTCAGTGAAGGTATAATTGGTATCGTAAGTTATACCATATACGCAGTAGTTGTCGCTGAGGTCGTTTCTGCCGTACATGTTGCCAGCCATCTGATACTCGAAGGTTGGAAGAGCGGTAGCTTCAATGTTGTCAATGACAACGTATGCACCAGGATCAAGTCCTGTGGGAACGATACGGAACTGTGTGGCGTGTAAGGCACCAAAATCGCTTACTTGAGTTTCGAGCTCAACCGTTCTTGGCTTAGAGAAGAAATTGGCGGGGTCAAAGTATCCGATAGACTGCCATCCGTCAGCACTCTTGTATTGTACGGAGATCTCTCCAGCAATGGCCCATTTGGCATACTCGCCGTACTCCTGAATAGCATAGTCGTCGTAGACGCGCATATAGAAGTGTAGGGTGCGGTAGTCGTTGCCGTTGGTAGGGGTAACGATGGTATCGTTGTCATAGAGCAGAAGCGACTTGCTATTGTCTACGCCTGCGGTGTCAACAACGGCGGACGATGTGCTATGGAAGCCAGCAGGTATGGTACCATCTTCAAAGTCGGCGGTGTAAGTAGTATCGTTCTCAGAGAGATAATTGCGTGTGTAGAGGTCTACATAGTAGTTGAAAGACTTGCGCACAGGATCCCATGAGATGGTGAACTGGTCTTTCTGGAAGTCGGTGATACCGTTGTCCTTTGGTACGGCGATAAACGAGGACGCAGTGGTAACCTCGATATCGTCAAGCACTACGACTCCTTCGGTGTAGAACTTGATGAATCCATCTTTGTCGGCAGAGTAGTTCTTGAAGGTGTACGTGATTTTCTGCCATCCTTGGCTCTCGTAGAGACGTTCACTGTAGCACCAACCATCATCATCGGTCTTAGCGTCTTCCTGTCCGCTCATGCCCGCTTTACAAGCTTTGATGCTGAGTCCGCTACCTGTACCATAGGCGAAACCAGTGTCGGTAGTGATGACGTCTGGGATGGCCTTGGCGCGGAGGGTGACGGTGATGTCACCGGAGTAGTCGCCCAATGGTGTGCAGAGGTAAGCGGTCTGTTGTGGGTTGTAGGTCTTAATGGCTACAGCGCCACCGGCTGCGTAAACCTGATGTCCCCACCATGTGCCATCATTGGTAAGTGAACTGTCTATATACATACCGTGGAGCGAGTAACCTGCCCATTCGCTGGCGAGCATAATGGTGGTGTCGGGCTTTTCGGTAGTACCGTTGGTCACTTTGTTAAAGTCCTCACTGATGAGTATTGATGCAGTGGTGCTGGAAGCCTTAGCGTTGGCAGAGGCTTTTCTTAGTGGCATCACCTCACCAGAAGTTTGGGCTGCGACGCTTTCCAATGGTAGCGTGTGTGGCTTTTTTTGCTTGAGGAGTTTAGGTAAGTCTTCGTTACCGGCAAATGCCAATCCTACTGCAGCGAAGGTGGCAATGGCCACCGAAGCAAGAGTCTTTGTTGATCTCATAAGCGTTTAATATTTAAGAGAATGTATTCTTTAGTTTTCAGACATTGGATGCCCATGCCGTCTATGCGATGGGTGACCTTTGTAGGAAAACATCTTCTTTCGATGACAAAGTTAAGCAATGTGAATAAAAAACGTCTCTGTCTTTGCCTTGTAGGTGTCTTGAAACATGAAAAAAGTCATCGTAATGTCGTGTTTAGAGACATTACGATGACTGATTGTGTGATAAATGGATGTTTTCCTATCGTTTTGTTAGATACGGTAGCGTGTGGCTTAGATGGCGTTTTTAGGCGTTTTTCTCGCGTGCCATGTGTTGATAAGCCGATGGAGAGAGCCCTGTCATGGCCTTGAACAGACCTCCAAAACTGGTGCGCGACTTAAATCCGACGCTCTCCGCAATGGCTTCCACGGTCATACGGGTATAGGCTTTGTCCTCATTGATGCGGCGGCACACCTCCTTGATGCGATAATCGTTGAGCAGCGCATTGAAGTTGGCACCCGATTCCTAGTTGATCGACTGCGATACATACCGTGGCCTGCTGTGCACCAGCTCGCTCAGCTTGTCGATATTGAACCCCACCTGATAGATAGCGTCCGATGTCTCCATGGTGTGGCGGATGCGTGCGAAGAGCTCGCGTGAGTCCTCGCTGGACAGTCGGCTACCTTTATACTTCTCGCCCTCGTCTGCGTTCTTTGCTGGGGCGGCTTCCGTGGTTTTGATCTGTTCAGCGGCGGCACGCTCCTCCCTTGCTTTCTTCTCCTTGGCCAGCAAGTCCAGGTTCTTCTGATACAGGTAGCGGTTGTTCTGCCGAATCTTTCCGTAGGCACGATAAAGGCGGTAGAGCAGCACCCCAATGACACAAAGCACCACCAAGGCTGATAGCAACAGGATGTTCTGCAGGCGTCGATGCTCCGAGAGACTCTTCACCTGCTCGTTGGCTTTGGTCAGTTCGTGTTGGAAGGCGATGCCCTTCACTGAGGCCAGATTGCCTTTGGAGAACACCCGCTCGTTGTTCTTCAGATACAGATATTCGTAGCGTTGCGCCATGACGCTATCTCCTGTCTGCTCATAGATGTTGTACATCGTGCCGTAAAACTCGGTCAGGTAGTCGTCAGCATCGTATGCCTGAGCTGCCGTGATGGCTTCTTCCGCCATGGCTATGGCATGGGAAATGTCACCGATGGCCCGGTAGATGCTGATGATGCAATCGTAGTTGGCCAAGATGGAGCGGTAAGCAAGCAGCGTGTTAGGCTTAGCCTTGGTAGCCTTTTTCAGCAGATCGATGGCGTTGGCGTAGCGCTTATGACAGAAATCGTTATAGGCGTCGCATAGGATAAGGGCCTACTGCCGTTGTTTATCGTTGTTAGTCTGCGTGGCGCGATAGACGCTGATCTCCTTACTTAGAGACAAGGCTGTCTTTGAGGAAAAGCCCATTTGTATCATGTTAGCGAGCGCAATGGCAGCCCCTTCATAGTCCTTGACCTCCATCGAACCATAGTAGCCTTTGCGAAGCAGCCGGATCACCTCCTGTTCGTCTACCTTGTTGTTGCTCATCTTTGATGTTTGCAGGATGCTGGCAATGGAGTTGTAGATGTTAGGCAGATGCTCCTTGAGATGGTATCGCTCCGCTATGTCACGTGCTTGGAGCAGATAATCGTATGATTTGCCATAGTCGTAATAGCCCACCATGTAGATGATGCCGATGTTATATAGGGCGTTGGTGGCATTGTCGGCCTCTTTGCTGTCGTCGTCGGTGTAGCGATTGGCCACAGCAGAGTAGTAGATGAGCGCGCTATCATACTGGCATTTCTCTACATAGGCATAGCCTTGCTATAGCAGCGTGCCGCTTTTGGCGTTGCTCAACTTCCTGAATTCGTCGGTCACACCGTTGCTAGCAGCGCAACAAGGCAGTGCCGTGAGGAGGATAATGAGAAGAGAAAGAAGATGTCTTATCATAAGATTTGCAAAAATAACAAAATGTTATGGTATTACAAAAAATATTTTTCCATTTCTAGCGACTAATATCTTCCTGTGCTGATAATCGCTTTTTATCATCTGTCGATTTATCTAAGCGAAACCGCATGAGGACCATTGACATCCTCATCACGCCCGTTTGAGCAGATCGTAAGGCTCGTTTCATCTACTCAGAGCATCGTTATGAGGATGAAAAATAAATTGATTTTTCGGAAGAATTAATTTAATTTTCTTGGAAAAATAATTTAATTTTGATCCCGAAAACGGCTCCCTTGGGAGATGAAACAAGCCCGATGACGATGTCGCGGAGCACCTATCGATGTACCAAAAAGTGAGTACCAACACATATTCGTCGTGCTTAGAGCATGGTTATTAGGAAAGGAATGCGTACATTTGTACATGAAAGGCGAGGGCAGATGCTTCCGGCTCGCTCTTATGACGATGTTAGCGTATGATACAGAAAGCTACGACGGACGCTGCGGCGACGATGAAGGACATGACCGATAGGCCCCGTTGCCACTGGTGCAACCTGGCTAACCCGCTCTATGTGAGCTATCACGATCAGGAGTGGGGTAGGGCGGTGCACAACGAACGCAAGCTCTTCGAGATGCTTGTGCTTGAGAGCTTCCAGGCAGGACTGTCGTGGGAGTGTGTGCTCAATAAGCGGGCGGCTTTCAGACGAGCCTTTGATGGTTTCGATTATACCAAGGTGGCCCAATACGATGCCGCCCGACAAGAAGCGTTGAGGCACGAAGAGGGTATCATTCGCAATCGTCTGAAGATAGCAGCAGCCATCACCAATGCCCAAGCGTTTATGCGGATACAAGCCGAGTGGGGCTCGTTTGACAGATACATCTGGAGCTTCACGCAGGGCGCCACGGTCTATGAGCAGAACCGAACGTCCTCGCCGCTGTCCGATACCATTTCGAAGGATCTGAAACGGAGAGGCATGAGGTGGGTAGGCACAACAATCGTCTACTCGTATCTCCAAGCTATCGGCATCGTCCAAGGGCATGAGGAGGGTTGTTGGCTGCACGCCGAGAAGTGAAAATCATCATCAGCATCAACTGACCAAATTACTACAATATGAGCATCAACATCAAGAGAAACGGGAAGAAGCGCGTCATCATCGTTGGCGGAGGGTTTGGTGGCCTCCGACTGGCCAATGCGCTGCGTGGGGCGGACCTACAGGTCTTGCTCATCGATAAGAACAACTATCACCAGTTTCCCCCTTTGATCTATCAAGTGGCATCGGCTGGTATAGAGCCCGGCGCTATCTCGTTCCCTTTCAGAAAGATTTTTCGCAAACGTAACGACTTCTATTTCCGCATGGCTGAGGTCAGAGCGGTGTTCCCCGATAAGAAGATCATACAGACGTCGATAGGAAAGGTGGAGTACGACTACCTCGTCTTTGCCGCCGGTACCACGACCAACTTCTTTGGCAACCGCAACATTGCGGATGAGGCAATACCAATGAAGACGGTGGCGGAGGCGATGGGGCTGCGCAACACGTTGCTGAGCAACCTAGAGCGTGCCGTGACCTGTGCCACCGAGGAGGAGCGACAGGAGCTGCTCAACGTGGTCATCGTGGGCGGTGGCGCCACAGGTGTGGAGATAGCCGGTGCGCTGTCACAGATGAAACGTTATGTCATCCCTTACGACTATCCCGATATGGACGCGTCACGTATGCACATCCACCTCATCGAGGCGGGCGATAGGTTGCTTGCCGGTATGTCGGCTGACTCGTCTCAGAAGGCGCGTGAGTTCCTGGAAGGGATGGGGGTGGAGATGCACTTCGGTAAGATGGTGACCGACTATAAGGATCATCAGGTGATGATGAAGGACGGATCCACCATCCCTACACGCACGTTCATCTGGGTGTCCGGTGTGAGAGCCAACACCATCACGGGCATAGAGGGCGACCATCTAGGCCGTGGCGCGCGCATCCTGGTGGATGCTTATAATCGTGTGGAGGGTATGGAGGATATCTTTGCCATAGGCGACCAGTGTCTGCAAACCACGGATGAGGCTTACCCCAATGGACATCCGCAGTTGGCTCAGGTGGCTATCCAGCAGGCGCAGAACCTTGCACACAACCTGCAACGCATAGCTCAGGGTAACAGCGATCTGCGTCAGTTCCGCTACAAGAACCTCGGATCGATGGCCACCGTGGGACGCAACAAGGCTGTGGTGGAGCTCGGAAGGTTTCATACGCAGGGTTTCATCGCTTGGGTGCTGTGGCTCGTGGTGCATCTGCGTTCTATCCTTGGCATCCGTAACAAGCTCATGGTGCTAATCAACTGGATGTGGAACTATATCACCTATGACGATTCTATCCGTATGATAGTTTATGCTACCAAACCCAAGGAGATACGCGAACGTCTAGAACGTGAGCGCATCACCCACCTAGGCACTGACTTGCTGGCGGAGGAAGAGATGGAAAGAATGAAGAATAATCGCAAAGAGAAATGAAGAAAATAGCTTTCTGTGCACCCATCATTGCTGGTGCCTTGACATTGTACGTATGTGGATGCGTCATCAAGTCGTCTGGTTCATGTGTCGGTAGAGATGCCGATAGCGTTGCACAAACTGATGCTCAATCGTTTGCTGTGGACACCATCGCTTATGACTCGGTATGCGCTACGACGGCTCAGTGTGACATCCATGTGGATTATCCGAAGGGCAAGGATAGTCTTGCCTTAGGCGTCAAGCGCTTCATCGCTGGTGAGCTGGCGTCGCTGTATCTGCCCCGCACCTACTCGGAAGATGCGGCACAGCAGCGTGCTTATCCCCTATATGGTGGGAGCATAGACGATGGCGCGGCGCTAGTGGGCCATTATGGTGATGGTGTCATGCGCTTCCTCTCTGCGCTGCGTAAGGAGATGGACGCCGCTCGTACGGAGAAGAACGAGTTGCCCACGTTGTCTGGTCAGACCACCATCCGTCTGGATACGGTCACACCACGTTATATCACCTATCGCATCACTGATGACAGTTACCCCGGAGGTGCCCATCACGCCTACTCGTCCTATTGTGTGAACATCAGCCGGCAGACGTTTAAGCCCGTAGAGCAGATCGTCAGCCCCACGCATCTCAAGGCTTTGCAACCCTTGTTGCGTGAGAACCTCCTGCGTAGCTTGAAGGCTAGTGGGGTGGAAAACGTAACCGCTGCCACCCTTGGCAGCTATCTGATCCTTCCCGATGATGGCATCATCCCGCTTCCCGCCCATGGAGCGTGGATAGAGCGGGATAGCATCCATATAGCATATCAGCCCTACGAGATCGCATCCTATGCGGTGGGGCGCATCAGCTTCAGCGTTCCGGTGAAAGATGTCAAACCTTATCTCACACAGGAGGCATTGAGACTGTTGGGGCAATGAGGAATAAATAGAATAAACAAATAATCATGAAATTATCATTTATCATACCAGTGTACAACTGTAGTGCCTACATTGGTAAATGTATCGAGAGTGTCTTAGAAGTTCTTACCCCCCCCTAACGGCTGAGGTCATATTGATTAATGATGGGAGTAAGGACAATAGTTTGCAAATCTGTCAAGAGTATGCCTTACGAGACAAGCGCATAACCATCATCAATCAGGCAAATAAAGGTGCATCCTCGGCACGTAATGCCGGACTGGATGTGGCAACGGGTGATTATGTATGGTTTGTTGATGCAGACGACTCGGTATGTCCTGAGCATGTCGCAGAGCTTATCCAGCTAGCACAACAAGGCTACGACATCATCTATTTTAAGTATCATCGTGTAGAGGCTGCTTCTCAAAGGGAATGTCAAGAGTATCCCATTGACAAGAAGGTGACAGATGGGGTCGACTTAATCGAACGTTCAGGTGCTCTGTTCTTATGGGATAAGCTCTTCAAAAGGAATCTTATAGGTGATATACGTTTTGCAGAGGGTACCAAAAACATCGAAGATCTATACTTTAATGTTTGCGTTCTACCCCACGCCAAGTCGATAGCGTTCCTTGATCAACCTCTTTACAACTATGTCTGCATATCTACGACATCTACATCAAGAAGCCATAGCAAGCGTAATCTCATCAAGCTCTCACAGGATACGTTGTTCTTTCAGAAGAAGCTAGTGGACGATATCGCTCACGCTAAAGACGTTCGCACCAAGAAAATGCTTGAGAATGTCTTACATACAACAATCTCCGGCCATCTGTTTAGTTTGATGAACTTCTATAACTTTAAACGAGTGAGAAAGGTGATCAAGAAGTATAAAGCATGGGGACTCTATCCTATACCGCATACCAATAATCGTAAAGCCAATCTGTTTGCTATCGCTGCAAGCAATGCCATTACGCTTAGGCTCATGTATCTGATGATAGTGGCTAAGAAGAGGATTCGCTCTCTCCGCTAATATCCTCCCTTTGGCCTTAGGAAAAGTTCAATAGGCATAGCCTAAAAACCTGCATTTTAGCAAGGTTTGGAGGCGGAAAATCTGCATTTTAGCAAAATACGAGTTGGTATAGTTGTTGATTATCAAAGCTTTATGCGACAGAGTTGATATGCGAAAGATTTTAGCCTATTAGCATATACCTTGTTAGTGGGATTCTTCTATAAACGCAGTATAGCCGACTCGTCATGAGCCGGCTATACTTATTAGAGAGCATGTAAGTGATATGATTCTACTTTACGATGACCTTCATCACTTGGCCTTTCACCTTTATGATATAGATGCCGTTGCTTGGGAGGTCTATCTCATGACCTGTACCATGGTAAATGGTGTGTCCGCTGATACTGGTTACAGTGATAGTGTCGTCATTGGCAAGTCCTTCTACGGTGAGCTTGCGATGGTTGACCTGTAGCTTTATGTTGCCAATGTTCGTTTCAGAGATGCCGTCAGTTCCTGTTACGATTACTTTACATTGAGCGGTAAGCCCTCCACGACATGTGGCAGTGATTGTGGCCTCTCCTTCAGAAAGCGCTAGCACCAGTCCTTCCGAGTTGACCATTGCTACATTGTTGTTGTCACTGTTCCACGATACCCAGGCTTCAATATCCTCGGGTAGTGTGGTTGCCGTTAGCTTGGCAGTCTCGTTGCATGCCAAGGTCAATAAGCTGTCGCTCAGCGTGATGGATGTGATCACCTGTGAGCGGTTCACAGAGAGGTCAAGTTGTGCTTTGGCGCCTCCGCCATCGGCGGCTTCCGCAGTGATGATGGCTTGACCTTCTTTCTTTGCAGTGATCATTCCGTCCTTGTCAATGGTAGCAACGCAAGTGTCGCTGATACTCCATATCACGTCTTGGTTGATAGCTGAAGTGGGGTAGACGATGGCTTTAGCTTGGTATTGCTCTCCTTCTAGTAATGTTAGAGATGAGTAATCGTAGACGATATGAACGTTTGTTACCATCTGATTGGTGTTGATGATGTCGGTTCTTGTATAACCAAGAGTGTTTATAATTTTCTGCCAATCTTCCCGATCATAGTTTATTGCAGAAGGAAGAAGGTGCAAACGCTTGTTTACGGCACGTAGCCCCCAATCATTTAAGTGCCACCAGTCATTAAGCGTGATATCGTCAGGTAGTATGGGGGTGTAGATATAGATGTCTTTACAATACCATGCCCCCGTGCTTGAGCAATTATTATCAAGTATAGGCAAACGCAACTCTACGAGCTTTGCGGTGTTGTTCTCGCCATTGATATCGTTTACCTCATTGAAAGGATTAGATAGTTGATGCAGTGAATCTTTTATTAAGATGGTATGTATTCCTACATAGTCAAAGGAGTAAGTAGACTTGTTATCCGCTCTCACTCCATCAACATAGACGTTCTGGAGTACCGAATTGTGAAGCTTGAGCTCTGTGCCAGTATGATCCACAATATACTTGAACATAACATCCTTATTACAATCAAACTCGGTGTCCTTCGGATTGTTCTTAACCACGAGGCTCATAGAGGTCGTGAGGTTACTGCCGTCAGTGGTTGTAGCTAAGATTACGGCTGTACCTTCTGACACTGCCGTCACTTCTCCTTCACTCGAAACGGTAGCTACACTAGGGTCACTGCTCTTCCATGTTACGGCTTTGTTGACTGTGGCTTCGGGCAATATATTGGCTTGCAAATCAAAATGGTCACCCTCTTCCATCCTGAAGTTGTTATAATTTAGGCTGATGGATTTTGCGGTTTGGTATGTTTCTAGGTTCGAGCTATACGTTATATCAAATCCTAATGCTTTCAATGCACTTGCTAGATCACCATCCGTCAGCTGACAAGAGTTGGGTAGGTGTAGCGTCTTTTGCTTAGCATCCTTACCTAGGTCAGATGATACCTTTCCGGTGGGCATCGTTGTTCCATAATAGTAGATGTCGCTGCAAGTGTTGCATCGCTCTCCAATAGTGTAGTCAATGCTTTTCGTATTCTTAGGTATGCGAATCTCTTTAATATCAAAAAGCCTATCTTCCTCCTCTTCGTAAGATGGAACATAGAAGATAGACGAATAATCTTCAGAGATTGTCGTAGCATCTCTTAGCTTAAAGATGGCGGTATGTAACCCCGTAGTATTATACTTGAAAGTCTTTGATGAACCATAGATTCGCTTGCCGTCAACAAATCGGGCGTAGCATGATTCAGGAAAAGGAAGCGGCATGTCTACCCAGGCCTTCTTCACGTCATAGACGATTATCACATCATTGTCCGAGTCATAGTTTGTGTAAGATGAGTCGACGGGTATCACGGTAAGCATCTTGTGTGCGGTGTATTCGTCTTCTCCGTTTTTCACAGTCATACTGATAGCGGCAGTACCTGTTCCTACAGCCGTCATCAAACCATCTTCTGAAATGGTCAATACCTTTTCATTGCTGCTCTTCCATATCATATCATCGTAAGTGTAAGGCATTACATCCTTTTGCAAATAATAACGGGCTCCATTGTCTGTTTGTAATTGTACCTGCTCTCCAACTGCAATTTTCTCATCCGTATATCCAGTAATGTTATGATACTCTAAGTCATAAGAAGAAGGCTCTGTACTTGATAATTGGCTGTCATCTTCAATGACGTTAAACCCTAAGGCGATAAGTCGCTGTTTCTGGTATTCTGCGTCGACATCAATCATCGCATATGACTTTACCAAGAACTCTTTGCCTTCAGCTTTAGAGCCGAAATCAGAACCAAACACATAAGAATCGCTACCAAAACTATTCATAACATACCTA
>CAVJZR010000024.1:0-43858 GCA_963654235.1 Bacteroidaceae bacterium
GGACATTTTTATCGCTCCACAAGTTTGCGCACTCGGAGTTAATTAGCAGACCCTACTTAGTTACTTATATACTGAAATTATGTCAAAGGAAATAAAGTTTAACATAAAGTTACTTGTCGATGGTAAAGAGCAACTTGTTACCGCCACCACATCAGTTGCGGAGTTAAAGAAAAATCTCGAATCCGCTAAAACCGGTGCAACCAAATTACGTGAGTCACTCATTACATTTAATCAGGTTTCGGAAGTTGTAAAGAACGCTTCTGATGCGGTTAATAAATTGAATGACGTGATGGCAAAACTTGTGGCAAGCTACCAAAACGCCCAACAGGCCAACGTGCAACTAAAAACCATCATGGAACAGCGCATGAATGCCACTGACGAAGACATCAAGAAAGTCAATGAGGTTATCAAGGCGCAGACAGAACTTGGCGTGGTATCCGGTACGGTCCAGAAGATGGGCGCGCAACAGATAGCAACCTTTCTAAAGGAGAAGGGTACGCTTGAAACGCTGATACCCGCGATGAATGATTTGGTGGTACAACAGAAGGGGCTAAATGCCACTCAGGAGGATGCCCGCGGCGTAGCTAACCTTATGGGTAAAGCCATGATGGGGCAGACATCTGCTTTAAAGCGCGTGGGTATTACATTCAGTGACGCGCAGGCAAATATCATGAAGTATGGCACTGAGCAGCAAAAAGCTTCTATGTTAGCGCAAATCATCACAGAGAATGTGGGTCACATGAATGCCGAGTTAGCCAAGACAGATGCGGGTCAACTGAAACAACTTGAGATGAGCTTCGCGTCTATCAAGGTTAAAATGGGAGAGGTTGTATCCCAATGGCAGCCATTTGTTGCTTTTGGCGCGCAAGCTTTGACCATTGTCAGCTCTATCAGCACTTTAGGAGCAAGCATAGGTGGGGTTGTTACATTCGTGAAAAGTCTTAATCTTGCGACTAAAACATGGAATGCCTTATGTGTGGCTGGCAGAGTGGCCGTTGTAGCATATTCAGCGGTTTTACAATTGTTACGTGCTGCGTTTTTTGGCGCGGCTATCGGTGCAACCACTCTTAAGGTTGCTATCAAGACACTGCTTATCTCTACGGGTGTTGGTATAGCTATATGGGCTCTGACAGAAGCCATATCGTACTTTGCTACCGCTTCTGATAAGGCCGCAGATTCCACTGACGATTTAACCGCCGCCGAGCAAGCGGCACAAGCAGCTCATGAACAGGAGGCAAATCAGATAAAAGAGGTGACTGCTTCGCTGGAAATCAATATCGCCAAACTAAAGGATTTCACAGGCACTAAAGCGCAAGAGCAGAAGCTTGTTGATGAGATGAATAACACCTATGGTGATGCACTGGGTTATTATTCGTCTGTGGCTGATTGGTATCAAGCACTCGTCGCAAATTCCAAGACGTATGTCGCTCAGATGATTAATGAGATTCGCATCCGTAATCTCGCTAATAAAGCCGCAGAGTTGCAGCAGCAAGAGCACGATTTGCAGTATGACGAGAAAGGCAATAAGAAGAATCCGAGCAAGAAGCGCAAACATTATAAAGTGGCTGTCACTGCCCCATCCGTGGTGGGGTATTCCACCCAGCTTGTCGATTCCGATAAGGAGATTGCCGGCACCAGTGATTACGATAAGCAGCAGAAGGCGCTCGCTGATAATCGTAAGCAGCAAGCCAATATCACCAATCAGATGAATGGCCTTGTTAAGGAGAACGGTAGGCTTAACACGCAAATCAAGCATACCAGAGGGTATTCCGCTCATAGGCCAACAACTGGTACAACGCCAAAGAAGACTGGCGGCAAAACAGGCGGTAAGACCACTGGCAAGACTGGCGGTGCTACCACGACCACACCACACGTCGAAGAGCCTAAGACCTATGTAGAGAAGTTACAGGCTAAACTGCAAGAAGCGCAGAAGGTGATGGATAACTCCCTGACCGTTGAAGCCCGAGTGGAGGCAAGCGCTAAGGTCAGCGAAATCCAAAAGGAGATAAACGAGGCCACCAAGGGTAAGGTTTCTATCGAAGCAGAGGCAGAGCCAACCTACATCAAGCAAGGGAGTGATGCCGATAAACGTCAGAGCTATTCTAACGCGCAGACGAATATCAATAGAGCGAAGTCTGACTTTGACATGGGTCTGATTGACCAAGCCGAGGCAGAGAAGCGTATCAAGGCTGTTAACAAAAAGCTAAAGGAACTAAAGCTAAAGCCTATCGAGGTACAATTCGATACGCATCTTGATAAGCTGCAGAAGCAACTTCAGGAAGCGCAACGAGACTTCAGTGAGGCAACGACGATAACCGCTAAGGTTGTGGCTAACGCTAAGGTAGCCGATATCCAAGCACAGATAGACAAGGAGACCAGCGGTGAGGTAACTATCAAGGCTGATGTCGAGCCAACCTATATTGTTAAAGGCAGCGGCGAGGATAAGCGTCAGAGCTATAGCAATGCCCAAAATAAGGCAAGCAGGATTCAGTCTGATTATGAGATTGGACTGATTGGCGCGGACGAAGCAAAGAAGCAACTTGATGAGCTAAACCAGCAAATCACTGGCATGGACGCCAACCTTAAGGGGTCTTCCGTTAAATGCGTGGATAGGTCAATCGCCTACATAGTAGTAGGTGCGGTGTCCCACCGCACGTTTACTTTGAGGCTATTGGGTCTATACCCCCGTCGCCCACTATTATCGCATTGGTGTATGGACTGAATTTAAATGGTTATGGGCATAGCTGCCTGGTTTAGTTAGGCTAACTATACTTATCTACGCATTTAACGGATGAGCCTAAATATGTCTAAAGAGATAAGAATTAACTTAAAGTTGCTTGGTGGTTTATCCATTTATTGTCAGAACAATATATTCGGAACGTGTGCCAATACGAAACTTTCCGCCCCAAATGCCCATGCCTGAGCTAACGTAATATTGCGTTTTTCCTTTAGTCGTAGCTCCAAAGGCGTCTTCATAAAGCGCATCGGTAATCCACGATATAGGCCAAACCTGTCCATGATGAGTGTGCCCACTAAACTGAAAATCCACCCTAGCGTTTTCTGCTTCTTCTAGGTGATAGGGTTGATGGTCTAACAAGATGATGGGTTGCAAGAGTTGAGTACTATCACATGATTCTTTCATAATAGCTTGCAAGGATTTGCGATGCGTGTTGCTACGATCATCGCGGCCAATAATCGTTAGCCCAGCAACCGAAGCCTCACTATCCTTTAATAGCGTAATACCCGCTTGACGATAAAAAGCAAGAGCGTCCCTCACACCGCTTATATACTCATGGTTGCCCAAACAAGCATATATTGGAGCATTGATACGATGTAACTCTTCCCAATCACGCTCTTCTATAAGCGGTTTAACACTAAGATCGATTAGATCACCAGCAATCAGCACGGCATCTGCATGCTCCGCATTAATCATATCTACCCATCTATGTAACTCCTTGCGACGATTGTGATAACCCAAATGGAGGTCACTAAGCAACACGACCTTTGTTCCTTGCTTGATTGTTTTCGGAGTCTTTAAATCGATTACTTGGCGATATTTGTGTCGATAATGCAGATTGCCATAACCAAACACGGCTACTAAGAAGATGGTTAGAAGCGTTGCAACAATCCCATTATGTTGCAACCATTCGGTCTTGACCACTCCTACCCATCTACCAACATCAAGCAATACAAAGATTAGGACCAAATATAACAACACAAAGATCAGCGAATTACCAACCTCATACACCACTGTGGCGATATCCAACGGCATCTTGTCAATGGTTCTTGTAAGTGAAGCCACCATCGCTCCTAAAGCCATAAGGGGAACAAGCATCACCAACGCTTTCCAGACTTTCCCCCATGGAAGCAACATCCATATATGCCAACCCACATACGCAAGAGCCAACAAGGGCAAGACCGAAAAAGCAAGCATCCACATGTACTTCATATTGTATAAACTGAATTACGTCCAAATCATTATGTCAACACAATAGTAACGGCTCGTGCAGCTTGCGCGCCCATAACAAGCGCTTGTTCGATATCAGCCGTTTTGCTTGGTCCTGACATGAACACACCATAACCATACGATGTCATTTCTGCTTGCCGATAGGCTTGATGCATATTGTCTACCACCTTGTGGCGATCTAGGAAGATAACCAACTCTTCAGAGATAAACATCACTGCTCGTTCCTTCATGGTTTGTGACAACCATACACATCCATTCTCCGCTACACCTAACTCTGCACGAAGCACCCCCACATCGGTATGATTGAGGTCGGCAGCCTTGGCAACAGTATCAGGATTAACATCAGCCTTGATTTCTTTAAGATGCGATGCTATCCGTTGTGCTTGCGGACATAGCTGGTGTACCAACTGATTAAGATCCACATTAGCAGGAGCCTCTACCACTCGACAACCCACCTGTTTGCTCATTGCAACGAATTGGGCCAACGTATCAGGATAAGTAATACCATCAATGGGTTCTTTATCTAACGTAACAGGACTTAGCGCTGTTGACTTAAGCCGTTCTAAGAATTCTTGCTTTTTCATTGTTTACGTTGTTTTGACTGATTAGACAAACGTTCTTCTTCATTCTCGTCAGCATTTTTCTTTGCTTGTTTAGCGCCATTCTTTTCATGACTTAGCTCCGTCATCGCTTGTTTATAAAGCGTATGGAATGGCTTATAAGCAAACTTTGGCATATCGTGACCGACGCTCCACGGATTTACTTTAAACTGGAACATCGACTGTGGCAAGAGATTCACCCAAGAAGCCTCGCGCGTTGCCGTATCATAGATGTGATAATGGTTCAGCACACTGCTCATTGCTGTTGCCATGGCTTGTTTCTCTTTATTCTGCGTTCCAAACTGAACAAGTTGCTGACGCCATCGATAGATCTGGGAACCAGGATTGACCATCGCTGGACAGACGTGATCACAGCTTAAACAAAGCGAACATGCACTGACATTCCCACTATGTTTGTAAGGGTCTTTCAGCATACCAAGGTTTACCCCAATAGGGCCTGGAATGAAATAACTATAACTATAACCTGTGCTTCTACGATAAACCGGACACGTATTCATACAAGCACCGCAACGTATACATTTCAGAACGCTCCAATGTTGCTTGTTAGCCAAGATCTCGCTTCTACCATTGTCCACAATGATCACATGCATCTCGGCACCTGGACGTGGACGACGGAAGTGAGAGGTGTAAGAGGTGGTGGGTTGTCCGGTTCCGTTGCGACAGAGCAAACGTTGGAAGACGGCAAGCGATTCAAGGTCGGGCACCACCTTCTCAAGCCCCATTGCCACGATGTGTAGAGGCGGTATAGCTGTTGACATATCAGCGTTACCCTCATTCGTACATACCACGCAGTCGCCCGTGCTGGCCACACCAAAGTTGCAACCAGTAAGTCCGGCACCTGCCTCAAGAAATTCGTTACGTAAGGACAGACGAGCGCAGTAGGTTAGATATGTAGGATCATGATTTCCTATCTCTGTAGATATATGGTCCTTCTCAAATGTTTCGCCCACCTCATCTCGTGTTAAGTGGACCGCAGGCACAACGATGTGCGCAGGCTTCAGATGCATCAGTTGCAAGATGCGTTCCCCCAAATCGGTTTCCACCACATCGATACCACGTTTCTCGAGATAAGCATTCATGTGACATTCTTCGGTGAGCATCGATTTAGACTTAACCAATTTCTCCACCTTATGCGTCTCAAGGATGCCATAGACCATCTCGTTAAATTCGGTAGCGTCTTTTGCCCAATGGACGATGACACCATTCTGTTCCAAATGGGTAGAAAACTCATCAAGGTATTGTGCTAGATGGGATAGCGTGTGTTCTTTGATTTTGCTAGCACGATGACGTAACGCTTCCCATTCGGGAAGATTAGCCGCCATTTGGTCTCTACCTTTTCTCAACTTCCAGAACGTTTCGTCATGTCTACTGATTTTGGTAGGGTTTTGTAAGAAGCGTTCTGCTTTTCTTGAATGATATGTTGACATTACTCTTTTCCGTTAATTGTTGATGATATGATTAGATGCCTGCTGCTAGGATCTCAGCCACATGCTTGAATTGAATATCCGCATGTTGCTTACGAGCAATCCCTTGCATATGCATAAGGCAAGAGCAGTCTGCGCCCGTTATATATTCAGCACCCGTTGCCATATGCCTATTCAGCTTGTCTATTCCCATTTGGGTGCTCACGTGCGGTTCTTCGATAGAGAACATTCCGCCAAAGCCACAACATTCGTCATTGCGTTCAGGCTCGCAAATCTCTATTCCTTCTTTGAGAGACAACAAATCTATAATCTTATTAAATGGCTTCACGTGTTCTTCGGAAGGAGAAGAAAGTCCTAATTCTCTCACGCCATGACAAGAATTATGAACGCTTACTTTATGCGGGAAACTGCCTGGAAGTTGCTTCACCTTAATCACATCATGCAGAAACTCGACCAGTTCCATTGTCTTGGTTGACGTCACGCAAGGATGATGAAGCAACGCCGGATAATTGACCCGCACAAAAGCGGCACATGAAACCGATGGCGTAACCACATAATCGAACTTTGCGAATCGCTCGTCAAACTTTTCAGCCAATTCTACCGACATACTCTCAAAGCCTCCATTGGCCATAGGCTGTCCGCAACAAGTTTGTTTTTCGGGATAGGTGACGTCTAGTTGTAGTTTTCTCAACAATCGATAAGTTGACACTCCCACTCCAGGGAACAAGGCATCAACATAACAAGGAATGAATAGACCTATTTTCATGTTCTTGATTTATTTCTCGTTCGCTATTTTATTCTAGTGCAAAATTACTGCATTTATAACAAAGAAGGAAATCATTAATCGAAAAACATAAGAGGCTCAAGTGTACTTTTAAGGATTTTTCCGTAACTTTGCATTTCTTTCATCTATGAGTTTATTACTCATCCACACCATTATAAAAAGGTGTATCAACATTTAAAACGCATCACTAATGATAGTTTGCATAGCAGAGAAACCTAGCGTTGCCAAAGACATTGCTCGCATCTTGGGAGCTACACATCAACATCAAGGTTATATGGAGGGCAATGGGTACCAAGTCACTTGGACTTTTGGACATCTGTGTGAGCTCAAAGAGCCTCACGATTATACCGAGGCTTGGAAACGTTGGAGCCTTTCTTCTCTTCCCATGATACCCGCCCATTTTGGTATTAAGCTCATTGATGACGCAGGTATCCGCAAACAATTTGAGGTTATCAAGAAGCTTTATGCGCAAGCCGATGAGATTATCAATTGCGGTGATGCTGGGCAAGAGGGTGAGCTCATCCAACGATGGGTCATCCAAATGGCCAACACCAAATGTCCGATAAAGCGACTTTGGATCTCATCCATGACTGACGAAGCTATACGTGAAGGCTTTCAGAACCTCAAAGAGCAAAGCCAATATGAAAGTCTTTACTATGCAGGACTTTCACGCGCCATAGGCGACTGGTTGCTCGGGATGAATGCCACCAGACTTTACACCCTTAAGTTTGGTAAGAACAGACAG
Organism: Bacteroidaceae bacterium; assembly: GCA_963654235.1. Classification (GTDB taxonomy): domain Bacteria; phylum Bacteroidota; class Bacteroidia; order Bacteroidales; family Bacteroidaceae; genus Prevotella. Next base: position 7,541 of record CAVJZR010000024.1, read on the forward strand.
GTACTGTCGATTGGTCGAGTGCAAACCCCTACCCTAGCCTTGATTGTCAAACGACAGAAAGAAATCGATCAGTTTAAGCCTGAGCCTTATTGGGTCTTGTCTACCATCTACCGCGATACGCTTTTCACTGCTACCAAAGGGCGCTTCAGCACTAAGGAAGAAGGACAAGAGGCGTTTAAGGATATTCAGGATAAGCCTTTTATTGTAAATTCTGTCACCAAGAAGAATGGCACAGAGTCGCCCAAACAGCTATATGACCTCACATCCTTACAAGTGGATTGTAACAAGAAGTTTGGGTTCTCGGCTGAGATGACTCTCAACACCATTCAGCAACTCTATGAGAAGAAGCTTACCACCTATCCACGTGTTGATACCCAATACCTAAGTGATGACATCTACCCCAAGTGTCCACAAATTATGAACGGACTATTCAAAGTCATGAAAGCGGGCAAGCAGCCGTATGCCGAATTTGTGAAAGCGCTTGGAGGGAAGCCTCTGACCAAATCGAAGCGAGTGTTCGATTCGTCAAAGGTTACGGATCACCACGCTATCATTCCAACAGGAGTACAACCACAAGGACTTACCGATGCCGAGCAACATGTGTATCACCTTATTGCGCTCCGATTTATCAGTGTGTTCTATCCCGACTGCCGCTTTGCTACAACCACTGTTTTAGGAAAGGCCGGTAATGTAGAGTTCAAGGCTACGGGTAAGGAAATCATTGAACCAGGTTGGCATATCGTCTATCAGAAAGAGAAGGCAGCCACCGATGATTCATCTCCTACCGCATCCGCATCTAAAGACACCATCTTGCCTTCGTTTAGCAAAGGCGAGCAAGGCCCTCATACCCCAACCCTCACCGAGAAACAGACCACACCGCCCAAGCCATACACTGAAGCCACCCTTCTAAGAGCGATGGAGACGGCAGGTAAGTTTGTTGACAATGACGAGCTACGTGCTGCGCTCAAAGAGAATGGTATCGGGCGTCCCTCTTCACGTGCATCAATCATCGAAACGCTCTTCAAGCGGCATTACATCCAACGGCAGAAGAAGAACATCATCGCCACCCCAATGGGAATAGCGTTGGTAGACACCATACACGAAAAGTTGCTTACTAGCCCAGAGCTTACGGGTATTTGGGAGAAGAAGCTACGCGACATTGAGCACCACAAGTACGATGCGGCTACGTTCATCAACGAACTGAAGGAGCAGATCACACGCATTGTCTCCCAAGTGTTATCTAGTCCTACGGTACGCATTGCAGACATTCCAGCCGAAGCACCAGCGAAGCCCAAACGTCAATCCACCTCAAAGAAACGTACCAAGAAAGCCACAACCGCCATTATCAAAGAAGGAGGCATCTGTCCTGTCTGTCACCAAGGACATATCATCAAGGGTAACACAGCCTATGGTTGCTCTCGATGGAAAGAGGGATGTACATTTCGTCAACCTTTCTCCACCACCCAAGGCAACGAGAAACAATAGCTATGGTCTTACAATAAAGCCCAACAATGGCCGTTATTCTTATATAATAATGTGAGGAAACCACAATCGATGAGCAATAGAAATCCATTTTCACCCTATAGGGCTTATTATTTGATTCTTATCGTTTGCACCATGTTAACGGCATGTGGTGTAGATCGTAATATAAAGAAAGGTGAGAAATATCTTCAGCTTGGCGAATACTACGATGCCGCAACGGAGTTTAAAACTGCTTACCAACGCATTCCACCGAAAGATAGAGAGCTACGTGGACAGGTTGCCGCTAAGATGGCACTTTGTTACGACCATATCCACTCAACCCAAAGAGCGATTGCTGCCTATAGGAACCAGATACGATACAATCAAGCTAATGGCGAAACCCATCTCAAACTGGCTGACAATCTGATGGCAAATGCCAACTATGCTGATGCACTCAAGGAATATCAAGAAGCGCTTGACTCTATTCCCGATTCCCAACTTGCACAAGAGGGTATCAAAGCCGCCCAAGCTGCACCCGCACTGAAGCAAGCGGGCTCACGATACACGGTCAAGAAGATGGATGTGTTCAACTCACGTCGGGCCGACTACTCTCCGATGTTGTTCGGTGATCAGTTTGATCAACTTTACTTTACCTCTACACGCAACGAAGCACAGGGCGACGAACTTAGTGGTATCACTGGTGCCAAACCTGGAGACATCTTCTTCAGTCAGAAAGACGACAAAGGCAAATGGGGTCGCCCACAAGCCGTTTCGTCTGGTCTCAATACGGAGATGGACGAGGGCACGCCTGCCTTCTCGCCTGACGGACGCGAGATGTACATCACTCAGTGTCTTGTAGATCCTTCCTACCCACGCTATGCCCAAATAGCCACAAGCAACCGATCAGATGCATCATGGGGTAAAGCAAACGCACTAAAGATCAGCAATGACACGCTTTCTAGCTTTGCTCATCCCGCCATTTCTCCTGACGGCAACTGGCTCTACTTTGTCAGCGATATGCCCGGAGGCAAGGGCGGCTATGACATTTGGCGCGTAAGACTCATCGGTGGAACCACTGGCGGCGTAGAAAACCTTGGCGAGCCCATCAACACGCCTGGTGACGAGATGTTCCCTACGTTCCGTCCCAATGGCGATCTTTACTTCTCATCCAATGGTCATGGCGGATTAGGAGGCTTGGACATATTCATTGCTAAGGTGGGCAAAGACCGCCATTACCACTTAGAGCATCCTGGATACCCACTCAACTCGGCTGGTGACGATTTTGGTATGACCTTTGAAGGTCCACACAATCGTGGATTCTTTTCTTCTAACCGTGGTGATGGACGAGGATGGGACCACATCTATAGCTTCGAATGCCCTGAAATCATACAAACCGTGAAAGGTTGGGTGTATGAGCGTGACGGATACGAACTACCTGCAGCACTGGTTTATATGGTGGGCGATGATGGTACCAACCTCAAGTTATCGGTCAAGGGCGATGGCTCGTTTGAGCAAGTGGTCAATCCAGGGGTCAACTATATCTTCCTGGCGACCTGCAAGGGCTTCCTCAATCAGAAAGAGGAACTCAGCATCAAGCCTACGACGCAATCAGAGGAGCATACCTTGCAGTTTCCATTAGCTTCTATTCAGGTGCCAGTCATGATAGATAACATCTTCTACGACTTTAACAAAGCCACCCTTCGCCCCGAATCGGAAGCTGCGCTTGACGAACTGGTCAAACTGCTTAACGAAAACCCCAACGTGACCATAGAGCTCAGTGCGCACTGCGATTACAAAGGATCAGCCGAATACAACAAAGGGCTCTCCCAACGACGCGCCGAGTCAGTGGTAGCTTACCTCAAGCAACATGGCATTGCTGCTGACCGTCTGTCACCTGTGGGATATGGCAAAGAAAAACCTAAGACCATCCGCAAGAAGCTCACGGAGAAATATCCGTGGCTCAAGGAGAACGATGTACTCACCGAAGAGTATATCAAGCGACTGGACGAAAAGAAACAAGAGATCTGTAACCAACTCAATCGTCGCACCGAGTTTGTGGTTCTACGCACCACATACGGAATGTTTGACGAGAAAGGCCAGCTCAAGCAGCAACCTGTTACCAAGCCCAAGGTTGAGACATCAGACCATGATGATGATATGAGCATCAGTTTTGACGAATAACAAACAAGATATGACACTGCCAGAACAATTCGTAGATAACATTCAAGCCGTCTTCCCTCCCCAGCTCTATGAGCAGTTAATGAAAGGGTTAGACGAAAAACCTATTGTTTCTATCAGGCTCAACCCATTCAAGCATATAAGCGATGATGGCGTCACGGCGTCTCCTTATGAGGATGTACCTTGGTGTAAGGATGGGCGCTATCTATCCGAGCGACCTAGCTTCACGGCAGACCCGTTGTTTCACGCAGGCGACTACTATGTGCAGGAAGCCTCATCAATGTTTATCCATCACGTTGTCAAGCAGTTGCCCATCAATCCTCAATTGGCGCTCGACCTTTGCGCTGCCCCTGGAGGTAAGACCACCTGTCTGCGTTCTGTGCTCCCCGATAGTTGTCTTCTCATGTGTAACGAGCCTCATCCCCAAAGGGTTCAGATATTAAAGGAGAACGTCATCAAGTTTGGCCATCCCAAGGTAGTGGTCACGCACAACTACCCGAGAGACTATAGTCGTACCCGACTTCAGTTTGATCTGATCCTAACCGATATGCCTTGCTCAGGCGAGGGAATGTTTCGCAAGGACCCCAACAGCGTCAACGAGTGGAGCTTGGGCAATGTAAAGAAGTGTCAAGAGCTACAACGGTCCATTGCCAAAGATATTTGGGACAACTTACGTCCGGGCGGTTTCTTGATTTATTCCACATGTACATTCAACACCTATGAGAATGAAGAGAACGTGGAGTGGATAGCCCAAACATTAGGTGCGGAGCATTATGAGATACCCGTACCTGAAGAATGGCACATCACACCAGCATTGCAAAGCAATATCCCCGCTTATCGATTTATCCCTGGCGTGTCTCGCGGTGAAGGACTTTTCCTTTCCGTACTAAGGAAGAAGGGGCGATTCGTAGAAACTGCCCCCATGAACCCAAAGAGCCTAGAGAAAGAACTTAGCCGTCTGAAGGTCTTGTCCTTTGGTGTACATCCTCCTCTTCCCAAAGGCAAGAAGCTCATCCCAGACATTTCGCAAGCGCTCTCCATAAGCAATGAGGCCAAAGCATATCCGCTGGTAGCAGTTGACTATCCTACAGCCATAGCCTATCTGCGCCATGAAGCCATCACATTGCCAACTGACAGCCCCAAAGGAATCGTCACCATCAGTTATCAAGGCAGAGCATTGGGTTATGCCAACAACCTAGGTTCTAGAGCCAACAACCTTTATCCACAGGCTTGGCGAATACACAAGAACCTATAAGCATAACATTCCGTGTACCATTAGTTTATATTACATGAAACAAGCAATCATCTATTCATAATAGATTCAAAAGGCAATTAGAGAAATGAAACAATATTTAGACCTACTTCAACGAATCCTTGATGAAGGAACAAAGAAAGATGATCGTACCGGAACAGGTACAATCAGTGTCTTCGGAAACCAGATGCGTTTTGACCTCAGCAAGGGTTTTCCACTATTGACCACCAAGAAACTGCATCTGAAGAGTATCATCTATGAGCTATTATGGTTCTTAAAGGGAGATACCAACGTACATTATCTGCAAGAGCATGGGGTCCGGATATGGAACGAGTGGGCTGACGAAAACGGCGACTTAGGTCCCGTTTACGGACACCAATGGCGTGCTTGGCCTGATGGCAAAGGTGGTGTAATAGACCAGATTGCAGACGTGGTGGAGCAGATCAAGCGTACACCCGACTCTCGCCGTCTGATTGTCACAGCATGGAACCCAGCCGACATACCTCAAATGGCGCTGCCCCCATGTCATTGTCTCTTCCAGTTTTATGTTGCAGGAGGGCGCTTATCCTTGCAGTTGTACCAACGCTCAGCCGACACCTTCCTCGGTGTTCCGTTTAACATCGCATCCTATTCGTTGTTGTTACTAATGATGGCACAAGTGACGGGATATGAGCCTGGCGACTTTGTGTACACCACAGGCGACACCCACCTTTACCTCAACCACATAGAACAAGCCAAGGAACAACTTTCACGCACACCACGTCAGTTGCCCACAATGACACTAAACAAGGATGTAACTAGCTTATTCGACTTCAAATACGAAGACTTCCAGCTGACCGATTACAATCCTCATCCACACATCAGCGCTAAGGTGTCAGTGTAAAACATGAAGCATAAACGATTATTTCCCAACTATTATATCCATCTATGAACATCTATCTCATCGCAGCCATAGCCAACAACAGAGCTATTGGAAACCAAGGTCAATTGTTATATCACATACGCGAGGACATGCAACGTTTTAAGCTACTCACCACAGGCCACACCATCATCATGGGACGCAAGACCTTTGAGTCGCTTCCCAAAGGTGCGCTACCCAATCGCCGCAACATTGTCCTCACCCATAGCAACCAGACGTTTGAAGGCTGCGACACCTATCGTTCTCTTCAAGAAGCTTTACAGCATTGTGCGGAACACGAAGATGTGTACATCATCGGTGGCGAAAGCGTATATAAGGATACGCTTCCTTTGGCATCCAAGCTATATCTGACGTTCATTGACGACACACCTCTTGAGGCTGATGCTTACTTTCCACCATTTAGCGATGATTGGCAAGTGGTAGAAGAAGATAGATTTGGTAAAGACGAGAAGCATCCCCACCCCTATTCGTTTGCGGTATTAGAACGAAAAGATTAAGACGGAGGGCACTGACTACACCTAAATCCACACAACAGATGAGAACACTTATCACAAAGCCAAGTAGAACTATAATGGCAACGATGTTGCTATGCGTAGCTTTTCACGCCGAGGCTAGCGCCACCACGTTGGCAGATACGTTGTCAACAAGCGATGCGCTTTCGCCTCTCTCCACTACCATTCCTATGGCTAAGGAGCATAAGCAAAGGCTAAGTGTGGAGGCTGGTTATGCTCCGGGGACGGCATTGGCACTAGACAACTATGTCAAGCGTTGGCTAAAGACCAAGCATTGTCATTCCATCTATGCACAGATCAATGTCCAAGCACCCAAGTGTCAAGGGGACGAATTTAACCAAGATTACAATGACCCTACCCTCTCGGCCGGATTAAGATTGAATCTTAACCACGGCGTAACCATGCATCGAGAGGCTGATGCGTCATGGGACCAATTGATACCCGTAGGCTATGACAGCCAACTGGGGAATATCGTGACGTTATACGGAAAGTTTAGTCGACCGCTTTGGCAAAACCGACATTGGCAATGGAGCTATTACTTAGGCACAGGCATAGGATATAGCCACACCAAATATAACACAGAGGATTGTATCGACAACGAGTTTATAGGTTCCCATTGGAACATCTTCTTCACCGCGGGTACATTCCTTTCTTACAGAATCACGCCTACCTTAAGCGTCAAGGGCGGTATCGACTTTTCTCATCATAGCAACGGAGCGCTTTATCGACCCAACAAAGGATTCAACAGCTTCGGACCCTTCATTGCATTGGAGAGCAATCTTGGCAATGACAAGCGTCAATCAGAAGACCAGAATGCCTCAGCCGTCTCTTCTCCCCTAGCCTCATCGTCAGCATTCCATAGATATTGGTTTATGGAGTTTTCAGTTGGTGGCGGAGCAAAGACGCTTCTTGAAGATTGGCAACACACCCAGTTCCACACCAGTCCTACCGACCCTAACTATCGCACCAGTAAGTTTTCGGTTTATGGTGCATTCTCTTTGCAGACCGACGTGATGTATCGGTACGCTAGACGCTGGGCATCAGGATTGGGCGTTGATGTATTTTATGGCGACTATGCTAACCATGTGGCACAGCTAGATGCCGCTAACGGGTACACCCAAGAGCCCCATAGCCCTTGGAGCGTCGGCATAGCCATGAAGCATGAGGTGTATTATGGCAATCTATCCGCACGTATGGGCATCGGCTATTACCTATACCGACACATGGGAATAGAAGCCAAAACGTTAGAAAAGCCCTATTACGAGCGAATAGGACTTTTCTATACATTTCATAAATGGAATGATATTGCAATCGGCTTCAATGTCAATGCGCATGCCACCAAAGCCGATTTCACCGAGCTAGAGATATCTATCCCCGTTAAGCTTTCCAACCATTAAGGAACGCTTTGGCTTCCATACGCTTCTTGCCAGCTAGTTGCACCACAAGAAGCTCTAATAGATAGTCGGCCGTATTCATGTACAAATGGTTCTTTTCGATGTGAAGTGTTCCGGGTTCTCCCACACTTGGCAGCAGAGTCTTTGCCGTTTTGAACACTTTCATCACCGTAGGTTTATGACCTTGTTCGCTTAACGTGGTCCATGAACCAGGATAAGGACTGAGTCCTCTAATAAAATCGTACACCTTCTTGGCGGGCTGACTCCATCTAATCTCGCACGTTTCCTTAAATATCTTAGGTGCCGAATGTAAGGTTTCCTCACTTTCTCCTTGATTCATATAGCAGTGTTGCTCCTTACATTCTATTTTTCCATCCCCTTCTATGATAGCATCTATGGTCTCCATAGCAAGCTCTGCGCCTAAGTGCATCAACCCATCATACACATATTCTACATCCGCTGTATCAGGAATCGGGAAAGGTTTCTGTGCAATAATGCGTCCGGTGTCAATGTCTTTATCAAGGAAGAAGGTGGTCACACCCGTCATCGTTTCCCCATTGATTACAGCCCAGTTGATTGGAGCAGCACCACGGTATTGGGGCAACAAAGCCGCATGAACATTGAAGGTGCCAAAGCGAGGCATAGCCCATACCACCTCGGGTAACATTCGGAATGCCACCACTACTTGTAGGTCAGCTTCGAAAGAGCGCAACTGTTCCAAGAAAGCCTCGTCCTTCATCTTTACAGGCTGCAAGACGGGGATATTGTGAGCCAGCGCATATTGCTTTACCGGAGAAGGTTGTAGCTGATCCTGGTGACGACCTACGGGTTTGTCGGGCTGTGTTACCACTGCTACAACGTTATATTGGTGTTCTACCAAAGCTTGCAAGGACGTTACAGCAAACTCTGGAGTACCCATGAAGATTATTTTTAAATTATTTTTTTCCATAAAATAAATTATTTTCTTGAAGAAATTAAATTATTCTGTACTGTAATCGGCCACCACTTGCCTGTACATAGCATATAAACGGGTACGTGAGATGTATCCTTTCAGTCGCTGATCGCTATCTATAATGGGCAAGAACGAGGCTCCTGTACGATCAAAAGCTTGCATCACGTCCTCCACCTTGTCCTGTTCGCTAAGCACTGTGGCCGGTTGCGACATCAGTTGGCTTACGTGGAAGCGATGATAAAGTTCGGTACGGAAGATCACATTGTGTATTTTAGCAAAGTCGATTTCACCAAGCAGTTTGCCACTATCATCCGTCACAGGTAGATACACGTTCTTGTTGGTGCTAAGCACGTGCACCAAGCGTCCCATCTCTAGGTCGGGACGCACAGAGGTATAATCGTGATCGATGATGCTATCCATACTGATTAGGGTCAGCACGGAACGGTCAGTATGATGCGTGAGCAGCTTGCCTTGCTTGGCTAGGCGGATGGCGTAGATGCTGTGGTGCACAAAGATATTCATTGTGAGGTATCCACACACCGAAGCAATGATCAGTGGGATGAACAGGTCATAGCCTCCGGTGAGTTCGGCTATGAGGAAGATTCCGGTAAGAGGCGCATGCATCACGGCGGACATCACGGCGGACATGCCGTAGAGGGTGAAGTTCTTTTCAGGGACATAGGTTCCTATCATCAAGGTGTTCCACACACGCGCAAAGAGGAAACCGCTAAAACCGCCGATAAACAGGGATGGCGCAAACGTACCGCCACAACCTCCGGCACCATTGGTGGCACTCGTAGCAAATACCTTGGTCAGCATGACAAGAGCAACATAGAGGATGAGATAATGGCCCTGTTGGGCAAACAGTGAGTTTTGCATCACTTGATTCCAGTCGGCTTCGGTCTTACCTTCGATAAACACGGATAGGCTGCTATATCCTTCACCATAAAGGGAGGGGAAGAACAGGATGAGCGTGCTAAGCACCAAACCGCCAGCAAGGAGTTTGACATAGGGGCGAGAGGAAAGACGGGCATACTGGTTTTCGCACCATGACATCACCCTTATGAAATACAAAGAGACGAAACCACACATGATACCAAGCAAGATAGTGGCAGGAACACGTTCCATGCGCCACACCATATCTGAGGTAAAATTGAACAAGGTTGCCGATCCTGTAAATAGATAGGAGAAGCACGTTGCCGTAACGGACGATATCAAGATGGGCAAGAGGGACGCCATAGTCAGATCGACCATCAGTACCTCTATCGTAAATACCAATCCCGCAATGGGCGCATTAAAGATGCCTGCAATAGCGGCGGAGGCTCCACAACCAACAAGCAACATAAGGGTTTTACGATCCAAATGGAATAGCTGTCCTAAATTGGAGCCGATAGCAGAACCAGTCAACACAATAGGTGCCTCAGCTCCGACGGATCCGCCAAAGCCAATCGTGATGGCTGAAGCCACGATGGACGACCACATGTTGTGCGACTTGAGGTGCGAGCGCTTGGTGGCTATGGCATATAACACGCGTGTGATACCATGCGAGATATTGTCTTTTACCACATATTTGATAAACAAACTGGTAAGCCAAATACCGATAACGGGGAACAACAAATAGAGCCAGTTGATTCCGGTCATAGTAAATCCTGAGGTAAGGATATGTTCTATGTACTCAATCAACTGGTGCAAGATCCATCCAGCCACTGAAGCTAGAAACCCAACCACAAACGCAAGCACTAGGACAAAATCTCTATCGGAGATATGCGCTTGCCGCCATTGATCTATACGATGAATCATTTGCGAATGATTTTGACTTCTCCGTTTTCAGAAAGCTTAATGATGCTAGAAGGTTTGTGAGGTTTGTGTTCTTGGCGACGGGATGCACAGACATAATCTACGGCCTCCAAGATTTCAGGGGCAATGTCGGCATAGTTTTGTGCAGCTGGCTCGCCGCTCACGTTAGCCGAGGTGCTCACGATGGGTTTTTGCATGCGATAGCACAACTGCTGCGAGAAAGGTTCCTTGGTAATACGGATGCCTATCGAACCATCTTCGGCTATAAGGTTTGATGCAAGATTGACGGCATTATCAAGGATCAACGTGGTGGGTTGATCGATGGCATCTATGAGCTCCCATGCCACGGCTGGCACGTTGCGTACATAACGTTGCAAGCGGTCATCACTGTCTATCAAACAAATCAAAGCCTTGGAATCGTCCCTATGTTTGATGGCGTAGACCTTTGCCACGGCTTCTTCATTGGTGGCGTCGCATCCGATGCCCCACACGGTATCAGTGGGGTATAAGATCACACCGCCTTTACGCATACACTCTACTGCATTCTTGATATCCTCTTCTTGTCTCATTATTACCTTAATATATGATTATCTTTCTGTATGAACTGGTATGTAGTGCGTAGCTATCGAATCGTTAATTGCTACGTTTGTGCAAAAATAATGGAATTTTATCAATCTACAAAATTATACGCTTAAATCTCTTATGGGTTATGGTTATATTGACTAGCGATATAGGTTCATGGAGAAAGCGAATAACTAGCGCATGGCTGAATGGAGAAGGATACTTGAAGAGATTGTCCCCATTTATAGGTATTTTGCAACGTTAGGTGTGAATGCCACTCGGTTGCAAACAAAAGTTTGTAACTTTGCAGATATAAAAGCACAATGACATGAAACTATCAAAGCTTAAGACTGGTGAAAAAGGTGTAATCGTACGCGTAAATGGTCACGGCGGATTCAGAAAACGAATCATCGAAATGGGATTTGTTAAAGGAAAGGAAGTGGATGTTCTGCTCAACGCTCCTTTGCGCGATCCGGTGAAATATAAGATCATGGGATATGAGGTCAGCCTACGCCATAGCGAAGCTGAGATGATAGAAGTGATCTCGATTGAAGAAGCCCGACAGATAGAGCTTCATCACGACTTCACCCCCATTAACGATGAGCACACTGGCGAGGAAGAAGCTTGTAAAGAACAACTTACAGCTGAGCAACTCAGTGATGCGGCTATGAAAAAGAGCAAGAACATCACGGTGGCTTTGGTAGGAAATCCCAATTGCGGCAAAACGTCCTTATTCAACTTTGCTTCGGGAGCGCATGAGCGTGTGGGAAACTATTCGGGTGTGACGGTTGACGCTACCACTGGGCATGCTGAGTTTGAAGGATACCACTTTGACCTCGTTGATCTTCCAGGCACTTATTCGCTTTCAGCCTACTCTCCAGAAGAGCTATATGTCAGGAAGCAATTGATAGAACAAACACCGGACATCATCATCAACGTCATTGATACAAGCAATCTTGAACGCAACTTATATCTCACGACGCAGCTCATTGACATGCACGTACGCATCGTATGCGCTCTAAACATGTTTGACGAGAGCAAGGATCGCGGTGACAATATTGATATAGAAAAGCTTTCGGAGCTATTTGGCGTGCCCATGATTCCTACCGTGTTTAAGAATGGGCAAGGCGTAGATCTACTTTTCCACACGATTATTGAGATGTATGAAGGCATGGAGGATAGCCATCCCAACTTCCGCCATATTCACATTAACCATGGACATGAGATAGAGCATGGTATAAAAGAGATTCAAGAGCATCTGAAACTAGAAGATGACTTGCGCCAACGATATTCTACGCGTTACTTGGCCATCAAACTTCTTGAACATGACAAGGATGTGGAGCAATATATTGCTACTCTACCCGACTCTGCCGAGATATTCAAGCATCGCAATGACGCAGCACAGAGGGTGAAGGAAGAAACTGGAGATGACAGCGAGACGGCTATCATGGATGCCAAATATGGTTTTATTCATGGTGCGCTAAGGGAGGCCAACTATGAGACGGGACACAAGAAAGATACCTATCACCTCACGCATTTCATCGATCGTATACTTGCTGACAAGTGGATGGGATTTCCATTGTTTATCCTCTTCTTGTTTGTGATGTTCTCAGCCACCTTCGTTCTCGGCGAATATCCTAAGGGATGGCTTGAGACTGGTGTGGAATGGTTAGGTGACGTGGTGAGCAATGCGCTCCCCGAAGGACCACTTCGAGCCATGCTGGTCGATGGTATCATCGGTGGTGTGGGCGCCGTCATCGTGTTCCTACCACAGATCTTGATTCTCTATTTCTTTATTTCATTCATGGAAGACTGTGGGTATATGGCTCGCGCGGCTTTCATTATGGATAAGTTGATGCACAAGATGGGACTTCATGGTAAGTCGTTCATCCCGCTAGTAATGGGATTCGGTTGTAACGTTCCTGCGATTATGGCTACTCGCACAATTGAGAGTAAACGATCACGACTGATCACGATGCTAATCATTCCACTGATGAGCTGCGAGGCGCGTATCCCAATATATGTCATGCTTATCGGTTCGTTCTTCGCCTTGAAGTTTCAAGCCTTTATCATGATGGGCATATATCTGGCGGGTATAGTGATGGCGGTAATCATGAGTAAGCTCTTTAGCCGATTCTTATTTAAGGGTGAGGACACTCCTTTCGTTATGGAGCTGCCCCCTTATCGCTTCCCTACATGGAAAGCATTGGGAAGACACACCTGGGAGAAAGGGCGTGAATATCTCAAAAAGATGGGCGGTATCATCCTGGTGGCGTCAATCATCGTTTGGGCGCTCGGCTATTTCCCACACAACGAGTCACTGAGTGAAAGCGAGCAACAGGAGCAAAGCTACATCGGAACGATCGGTCATGCGGTGGAGCCCGTATTCATGCCACAGGGATTCAGTTGGAAGCTGGATATCGGTCTGATAGCTGGCGTAGGTGCCAAAGAGATTGTAGCCACAACAATGGGCGTGCTCTATAACAGCGACAACACCGAGTTTCGTAAGGAACTGCAATCCGAAATAGCTGAGCGCAACCACGTCACCTATGAGCAAGCCGAACCTATTGCTTTGCTAACGGCTATGAGTTTCTTACTCTTCGTGTTGCTCTATTTCCCTTGCATCGCAACCATTGCTGCTATAAAAGGTGAAACGGGCTCATGGAAATGGGCACTGTTTGCGGCAGGATACACCACGTTGCTAGCTTGGGTGGTGAGCGCCGTGTTCTTCAGAGTGGGTTGCCTGTTCATATAATATAGGCCAATAATAAACTTCTTTCAGTCGTAGAAACGCGCTCTGCGACTGAAAGAAGCAATCATAATCGGCTCGGCTAAAATCCAATAATCATTCAAGGATAATGTATAGAGCCCACTAATAATAAAAGGTGTACCAACTCTCATGATGAGCATTGATACACCTCTTTATAATAAACAAAGATAATCTCTATCTTATACGATCCATACTGCGTACGAGTTTCTCATCAGCAATGATGCCACGATGAGCCATAACGTTCAAGATAATTGCAATCAAAGGTAGCACTAAAGAAACATGCCATTGATAAGCATCTAGGTGATTCCACTTGATTCCAACCGCAAGGTAAAGATACCACAACACCAACAACACGGTTGCAAGCGTTACAAGTCGCATCTGTCTTTTACGGTTCTTATATAGGAAGATAGCCACTCCGTCAAAAACGAAAGCCACAACCATCAAGAAGAACAACACGATACCACCCTGAACGATGTCTTTTCCGACAGTACAAAGATTAAACAACGTAGAAACCTCGCCTTTACCTTGAAGGTCTACATCATAGATGGGATAGTATACGCCCAAAAGCAATACTATCAACGACAAGACGAGGAAGATGGTTTGTTTACGCTGGATCATAGTTCTTGGTTGTCGTCAGACTGAACTGACGGATCACGCCAGTAAACGTTACCATCTAGGAATTCTTGGGTAGCCAAGAGTGTTGGCTTAGGGAGCTTTTCGTAATAACGAGAAATTTCGATTTGCTCTCTGTTTTCAAACACTTCGTCCAACGAATCATTATAGGAAGCAAACTCTGCAAGTTTCTTACTCAAATCTTGCTTGATTTCCACAGAGATTTGATTTGAACGCTTTGAGATGATGGCCACACTCTCATAGATATTTCCTGTGGGCGCCCAAATGTCCTGCAAATTACGGGTTTCGGTATTAACCGGTGCTTTTGACTTCTTGTAATCCATTATTTATGTGAATGATTTAATATTTTGTTCTCTATTTATTCTTTGGTATATTCCTTACATTTAGCAATGTACTTCTCTGCCGTAGCTCGTTCCTTTGAATCAGGATACTCATTGATGAAACCATAGCACTCATCCTCTGCATCTTGATAGCGCTGAGTCTTCTTCTCCTCAATACTCATCTGCGCCAGCTCATACTTGCTTTTCATCACAAGAATAGCAAAATCTTCACGCAGTTTGCTATAAGGATAATCGTTGAGCGCATTTTCTGCAGTAACGATGCAAGCTTCATAATTGTTGCCGCCACCGGTGCAATTGCCAAAGTAAGAGCCTAGATTGTAATACAACTTGGCTGAAAGATACTCCTTCATCACCAGTTTGTCTTGCAACTCAAACATACGTTGCTGAGCTGTACCTTTCATATTGCCATTGGGGAAGATATCCAAGTAGTCTTGGAATGCAGCAATGGCTGACACTGTGGGGGTCTGATCCAAGCGAGGTTCAGGCGTACTCATATACAAACTCTGACCTACATAATAGGAAGCCTCCTCAGCATAAAAGCCACGAGGATACGACTGGTAATATTTCTTGAAGGTCTCAGCTGCTGCTTGGTAATCTTTCACTTGATACTCGGCCATGGCCAACATATAAAGGCATTCCTGCGCATTATCGGTACCTTTCTCGATGGTAACCAAATCCTGAAGCAATGTTATCGCGTTGCTATATTTTCCTTTTACGAAACATTCCTTTGCAAACTCATACTTATAGTCGTAATCAGTGGATTTAAAAACCTGATTAAATTCGTGAGCACAACTAGTAAACAGAAGTACCGAGGCAAAGATAACAAGTAATTTCTCTTTCATATTTTCACTTTGAATTGCAAAGGTACGTATTTTCAAAAGATTCACAAAACGCAAAACCTATTTTTTGAGCATTTTACATCTTTTAGTCTATGAAATAGGTTTAAGAGAACTTTTTAACACGAAATCACCTGTTAAGCAAAGGGTTTTAAGTGGGATTTCAGTATCTTTGCATCATCTATGAATTTTCATCTAACTTCTAAATATAAGCCCACTGGGGATCAACCCGAAGCTATCAAACAGCTTTGCGATGGTGTGCGTCACGGCGATAAAAGTCAGGTGCTTTTAGGTGTGACAGGTTCTGGTAAGACTTTCACGGTAGCCAACGTCATCCAAGAGACGCAAATGCCTACCTTGATCTTATCGCACAACAAGACTTTGGCGGCACAGCTATATGAAGAGATGAAAGCCTTCTTCCCAGATAACGCCGTAGAATATTATGTTTCCTACTACGACTATTATCAGCCAGAAGCCTATCTGCCAACCACTGATACGTACATAGAAAAAGACTTGGCTATCAACGATGAGATTGACAAGTTGCGACTAGAAGCCGTCTCCGCCTTACTATCAGGGCGCAAAGATGTCATCATCGTTTCTTCAGTGTCATGCATCTACGGCATGGGAGGCCCCGTAGCGATGAAAAGTTCGGTAATTAAGATTCGGAAAGGAGAACATCTTGACCGAAACTTATTCCTTCATCGATTGGTTGACGCATTGTATTCTCGCAATGATCTCGACCTAAAACGCGGTGCATTCAGAGTCAAAGGTGAGACGGTCGACATCGCAATGGCTTACTCGGACAATGTGCTGCGCATCACATGGTGGGACGACGAGATCGATAGTATAGAGGAAGTGGATTCGGTTTCATTCCATAGGATAGCCTCATTTGAAGATTATGAGATTTACCCAGCAAACCTCTTCGTCACTACGAAAGAGCAAACGGAGCAAGCAATCAGAAAGATTCAAGACGACCTAACGCTGCAAGTAAACCACTTTAATGAAATAGGCGAAAGCATTAAAGCCCAACGCATTAAGGAACGCGTAGAGTATGATATCGAAATGATCAAGGAGCTAGGTCATTGCTCGGGCATAGAGAACTACTCTCGATATTTTGATGGGCGCCATGAAGGTGATCGTCCTTATTGTCTTTTAGATTTCTTCCCAAAGGATTTTCTGCTTATCGTGGATGAGAGTCACGTCACTGTTCCGCAAATCAATGCGATGTATGGTGGCGACCGAGCGCGAAAAAGAAACCTAGTAGAATATGGATTTCGCTTACCCGCAGCCTTTGACAATCGTCCTTTAAAGTTTGATGAATTCATAAACATGATTCATCAAGTCATCTATGTCTCAGCCACCCCCGCCAATTTTGAATTGCAAGAAAGCGAAGGTGTTGTGGTAGAGCAAGTCATCCGCCCCACCGGACTGCTTGACCCAGAGATCATCGTTCGTCCATCGGAGAATCAGATAGACGATTTGATGAACGAGATCGTGGAGCGTTGTGAACGCCATGAACGCACGTTAGTGACCACACTTACCAAGCGTATGGCAGAAGAGCTAACCGAGTACTTGCTCAACAATGGTGTTCAAGCCGCTTATATTCATAGTGATGTGGCCAGTTTGGATCGTGTTAAGATTATCAACGACTTACGCGCGGGCATCTTTGATGTGCTAGTAGGTGTAAACCTGCTCCGTGAAGGTATTGACTTGCCTGAGGTTTCGCTTGTTGCAATCCTTGACGCAGACAAAGAAGGCTTCTTGCGTAGCCAGCGCAGTTTGATTCAGACGGCTGGACGTGCGGCCCGAAACATCAATGGATTGGTAATCATGTATGCCGACACCATCACCGAGAGCATGCAAAAGACGATTGACGAAACGCAACGACATCGTATCAAACAGATGGCTTACAATGAGAAACATCATATCACGCCACAGCCAATCATTAAAGAGATCCACTCTGCATTGCCTACACAGACGAAGAACGAGCCTAGTAAAGCATCATACGATAAAGCCGTTGCCTACCACGAACAGGATCAGAGCGTTGCATTTGCAGCTGATCCTATCGTCAAGCAAATGACCAAGCAACAACTCGAGAAGAGCATTGCCAACACCACGGTTTTGATGAAAGAAGCCGCAAAGGATCTTAATTTTCTTCAGGCTGCCCAATATCGTGATGAGATTATCAGGTTAACAAAAGAATTAGAGTCGAAATAAAGTTTCAATACCATCCTTTATTATTAAGGTGTAGAAGCTACCGAAACTCGATAATTTTGCTTACCTTTGCAGAAGATTCGTAATAAAATAATAATGAACAATAAGAAGTCAACCCTTGAATTAGGTACACGTCCTGTTGGTAAATTGTTGTGGCAGTATGCCTTACCCGCCATCATTGCAATGACTGCGTCATCGTTATACAACATCATTGACCGTGTATTTATAGGGCAGATTGTTGGACCTGATGCGATTGCAGGCCTTGCCATCACTTTTCCTTTTATGAATCTTAGCGCAGCTTTTGGCGCAGCTATCGGCATCGGCTCTGCTACGACAATCTCAGTCAAGTTTGGACAGAAAGACTACGAGACCGCAGAGAACATCCTAGGCAATACCATCACGCTCAACCTGATAGTGGGCTTATCTATAACCATCATCTGCCTATTGTTCATCAACCCCATCTTGCGTTTCTTTGGAGCAAGCGACGCGACGCTTCCCTACGCGCGCAGTTTCATGCAGGTGATTCTCTTAGGAAACGCTATCTCACATATGTATTTTGGTTTGAACGCAGTGTTGCGTTCAGCTAGTAAGCCACGACAAGCCATGAACGCCACTTTGTTTACCGTGGCAATGAACATCTTGCTTGATATGATTTTTATATGGTGGTGGCATTGGGGTATACGTGGTGCGGCTTTTGCTACCGTGATTTCCCAAGCGATGGCTTTGTGCTATCAGCTTCATCTGTTTGCCGACCAAAGTCAGCTACTCCATCTTAAGAAAGGTATCTACCGACTGAAAGCCGATCTTGTCAAGAATATTATCGGGATTGGCATTTCACCATTCTTGATGAACGTTTGCTCATGCGTGATCGTCATCTTCATGAACAATCTGCTTGTCCGCTACGGTGGCGACATGGCGGTTGGTTCGTATGGTATCGCTAACAGCATTGCTCTGATCTTTATTATGTTTGTCATGGGAGTCAACCAAGGTATGCAGCCAATTGCTGGATACAACTATGGTAGCCAACAAACAGACCGATTGTTCCGCGTCTTAAAGTTATCCATCTTTGCCGCAACAGGCATCATGGTTACGGGATGGCTCATAGCGATGTTCTTACCTTATTATTGTGCGCGTATGTTTACGACGGACCCAGAGTTGATACGTCAATCGATGAGAGCGATTCGTATCAATCAGATGCTTTTCCCTGTAGTGGGATTCCAAATGGTTATCGCCAACTTCTTCCAATGTATTGGGAAGGTAAAGGTTAGTATCTTCTTAAGTCTGAGCCGTCAGCTTCTCATTCTCTTGCCAGCATTGTTTATCCTATCATTGCTTTTCAAGCTTGATGGTGTATGGGCATCCCTACCTACTAGCGACTTTACCGCTGCGGTGATAGCTGCTGTTGTGATGGCAATATACATGAAAAAACTCAAACTACAATTAAACAATCAAGCTAATGGACAATAACCTTATTATAAATATAGGACGTCAGATTGGTTCTGGTGGAAGAATCATCGCCAAGCTTCTTGCTGATGACTTTCATTGCACGTTCTTCGACAAAGAGCTCTTGAACCTTGCCGCAAAGGAAAGCGGGTTCTCTGAAAAGTTTTTTGAAGAAAACGATGAGAAGAAAGGATTCTTTAAGAGTCGGTTCAACATCCAACTACCTATACTGAACGATCATGTGCTATTCCGCAACTCGTTCACACAAGAGAACCTTTATAAGTTTCAGTGTGATGCGATTCGCAAGGCAGCACAACAAGGCAACTGTGTCTTTGTAGGACGCACCGCCGACTACGTTCTCCGCGACGAGCCATACAAGTTTGACATCTTCATCACAGCTAACATCGAAGATCGCATTGCAATCGTTGCAGAAAGAGAACATCTTTCAGAGAACGAAGCGCTCAAGTACATCGAAAAGATGGAAGACGCTCGAGCAAGCTACTATAACTACTATACGGGAAAGAAATGGGGACACGCCAGCAGTTATGACATGTGCGTCAACTCTTCGTTCTTAGGTTTAGAGCTTACCGAGAAACTCATCTACGACTTCATCAAGCAACGATTGGAGAAGATGCAATATCCATGCAAATAACAAGAGCCATTGGTCATGAAACGAATAGGAATCATCAGCGACACACATAGCTATTGGGACGACCGATATGCCCTTCATCTCAACGATTGTGATGAGATTTGGCATGCGGGCGATATTGGCAGTATGGAGCTTGCTGATAAGTTCGAAGATTTGAAACCTACGTTTAGGGCGGTTGTCGGCAACTGTGACGACTACGACTTGCGCATGAGATACCGCGAAATGTTACGTTTCAAATGTGAAGACGTTGATATCCTTCTCAAGCACATTGGTGGCTACCCCGGTCATTATGATCGTTCCGTTATCCGAACATTGTACGCTTCACCTCCCAACTTATTTGTATGTGGTCATTCGCACATCTTAAAAGTACAATACGATCAATCCCTTCAATTGTTGCACATCAATCCCGGCGCTGCTGGTCTACAAGGTTGGCAAAAAGAAAGAACTCTTGTTCGATTGGTCATTGACGGAGATCAGTTTAAGGATTGTGAAGTAATCAAACTCCATTAATTAGTAAATCATTTATCCAACATAAATCATAAAATATGAAGACTTATCTTGTAACTGGTGCAGCTGGTTTTATCGGCTCCAACTTTATCAAATACCTTTTATATAAGAAGTACCCCAACGAAGATATCAAGGTAATCATCCTTGACGCCCTTACCTATGCTGGCAACCTAGGAACCATCAAGGAAGACATTGATGACAAGCGATGCTTCTTTGTCAAAGGCGACATCCGTGACCGAGAGCTTGCAGATCAACTCCTAAAGGACAACGACGTTGACTACATCGTAAACTTTGCTGCCGAATCACACGTTGACCGATCAATCGAAGATCCTCAGCTTTTCTTATCTGTAAACATCCTTGGCACACAGAATCTGCTTGATGCGGCTCGACGCGCATGGGTTACAGGCAAAGATGAACAAGGCTATCCTACCTGGAAAGAAGGCAAACGTTTCCACCAAGTGTCTACTGACGAAGTGTATGGAAGCCTCGGACTAGAAGGCTACTTTACAGAGTCTACGCCTCTCTGCCCTCATAGCCCTTATTCGGCTAGCAAGACCAGCGCTGATATGTTTGTCCAAGCATATCATGACACCTACCACATGCCTACCAGCATCACACGTTGTTCCAACAACTACGGACCTTATCACTTCCCTGAAAAGCTTATCCCGTTGATCATCAACAATATCTTGGAAGGCAAGAAGCTCCCCGTGTACGGAAAAGGCGAAAACGTACGCGACTGGTTGTACGTCGAAGATCACTGCAAAGCTATCGACCTCGTGGTTCGCAACGGCCGTGAAGGCGAAGTGTATAATGTTGGTGGGCACAATGAGATGAAGAACATAGACATCGTCAAGCTAACCATCAAGACCATTCACGACATGATGGAAGAGAATGTAGCCTTAAGAGATGTGCTCAAGAAGAAAGAGCTCGATGCTAATGGTAACATCGACATCAGCTGGATTAACAATGATCTGATCACGTTTGTTGCTGATCGCTTGGGTCATGATCAGCGATATGCTATTGATCCTACCAAGATTAAGGACGAACTGGGTTGGTATCCGGAGACCAAATTTGCAGATGGCATTGTAAAAACTATCCGTTGGAACCTGGAACATCAAGCTTGGATTCAAGAGGTAACGTCTGGTGATTACCAAAAGTATTACGACATCATGTACGGGGACGAGCGACATGGACGCACTCTCTAACGATTTGCATCTCTGCCTTACACAGCTCGGAGTTGACCCAAGACGTTATGGAGACACTATGACCGAATACCTCAAACGGTTGTTGCATCTTCTTAGTCCGGACGATGAACAGTTGGTTATCAGTCATTATGGTCTGTTTGGGCATCAAGCCACGCCTTTAGCAACGTTGGCGCAGACACGCCATATCGATGAGGACGCATTGCGAGACACACTGACAAGTAGCTTACGCAAAATAGCCGTCACTCCCGAATGGCAGATGTTGCTACCAATGACCAAGTTGAAAGCCATCAAGTTGAAATAAAATAGTCTTTACTTCCAATCCATTATACCACCCATTGACAATGAAAAAGATATTACTATTAGGTTCTGGCGAATTGGGCAAGGAATTTGCCATTGCTGCCAAACGAGCAGGCCAATATGTTATTGCGTGTGACAAGTACAGCCAAGCGCCAGCCATGCAAGTAGCTGACGAATACGAAGTGTTCAGCATGCTAGACGGCGACAAACTGACCGAAGTGATCAACAAGCATCAGCCCGACATCATCGTACCCGAGATTGAAGCGATACGCACTGAGCGCTTGTTCGACTTTGAGAAGCAAGGCATCCAAGTAGTGCCATCAGCTCGTGCCGTCAACTTCACGATGAACCGCCGTGCCATCCGTGACCTTGCCGCAAAAGAGCTCAATGTAAGAACCGCCAAATATTTCTATGCCAAGACCTTTGAGGAGTTTAAGAACGCAGCCGATGAGATTGGATTCCCATGCGTGGTCAAACCGCTGATGTCTTCTTCAGGGCATGGACAGAGCTATGTGCATAACGATGACGAGCTGCAAGCTGCTTATAAGGAGGCTATGGAAGAAGGCAGAGGAGATGTCAAGGAAGTAATCATTGAGGAATTTATCGATTTCGATTCCGAGTTTACTCTGCTTACTGTGACTCAGAAGGATCGCCCCACCCTATTCTGTCCCCCAATCGGACACATCCAGAAAGGTGGAGACTATCGTGAGAGCTGGATGCCGTTTGCTATCAGCGATGAAGCTCTGAAGAAAGCACAGGAGATGGCTGACCTCGTAACCCATTCACTTACAGGGTATGGGTTGTGGGGAGTAGAGTTCTTCTTGACAAAGAAGGGAGAAGTCATCTTCTCCGAGCTCAGCCCACGTCCGCACGACACGGGTATGGTAACCCTCAGCCACTGCACCAATTTCAGCGAATTCGAGCTACATCTCAGAGCCATTCTTGGTCTGAACATTCCCGCCATACACCTAGAGCATAGCGGTGCATCCGCCGTTATCCTCTCACCAACGGAGAGCGACCAGCCACTACCCTATCGTTTAGATGATGTCTGCAACGAAGACCATGCTCGCGTGCGCATCTTCGGTAAACCTGTGGCTCACGTTGGCAGACGCATGGGCGTGGTTCTATGTTACGATGAGCCTAGCGCTGATATGACGGAGCTACGCAACAAGGCTAAGCGTCTAGCCGCTACGGTTCTAGGAACTGATCCTTACATGAAGAAGTAATGGCTGAAATCGGAAGAATCATACAACTGAAGAAAATCACAGATCCACGCGGCAACCTTACTGTAGCAGAACAATTCAAGGACCTACCCTTTTCTATCAAGAGGGCATATTGGGTTTATGATGTGCCAGCAGGCGAGTCGCGTGGAGGACATGCCCACAAGAACCTCTACCAGTTTCTAGTTGCTGTCAGTGGAAGTTTCACCGTAACGCTAGATAATGGAAGCGAACGGAAACAGTTTTTGCTCAACCATCCTTGGGAAGGACTGCTTGTTGGCCCTAACACATGGCGCACGCTTGACGACTTTTCTTCAGGTGCGGTATGTCTCT
This sequence comes from Bacteroidaceae bacterium, assembly GCA_963654235.1. GTDB lineage: Bacteria > Bacteroidota > Bacteroidia > Bacteroidales > Bacteroidaceae > Prevotella. The sequence continues at coordinate 31,015 of CAVJZR010000024.1, forward strand.
GCTTGGCTTCTGAAGAATACGACGAAGACGATTACATACGAGAATACGACGATTTTATCAACTACATTAAATGATAGAAATCATACGATATACCTCTGAGCATAGTAAAGAATGGAACGCATTTGTCAGCAAATCTAAGAATGCCACCTTTCTATTCGACCGCAGATACATGGACTATCATGCCGATCGATTTGTAGACTATAGCTTGATGGTATATCGCAAAGGCAAACTCACAGCCCTGTTACCGGCTAACATTGTCAACACCACCTTATATTCGCATCAGGGTTTGACCTATGGGGGGTTGCTCACGGATCAGAAACTCACCACCCAACATGCGCTTGACATTTTTCAAGGGCTAAACCATTACCTTTCACAACAAGGAATCCGCAATGTCGTTTACAAAGCCATTCCGTGGATTTACCATCTTTATCCTGCGCAGGAGGACTTATACGCTCTAACCGAAGTGTGCCATGCACAACTCAAGATTAGAGAGATTTCATCCTCGATCATCCTCAATCGCAAGTTAAGGCTGACCGAATCGCGTAGGTCTGGCCTCCGCAAAGCATTGGCCAACAACATCACTTGCCGAAAGAGCAAGGACCTATCTTCTTTTTGGTCCATACTAGATAGCAACCTTAGTTCTAGGTATCACACACACCCAGTTCATACCTTGGCCGAAATGGAGCTTTTACAGAGCCGCTTTCCCAACCAAATCAAACTTTACATGGCTTACCAAGACGACATCGTTTTGGGTGGCACACTCGTCTATGAGACATCACAAGTGGTTCACACCCAATACATATCTGCATCGCCACTAGGTAAGGCGTTGGGCGCTTTGGATGCTTTGCTTGATTGGCTCATCAATGACGTCTATACTGGGAAGCAATGGGCTTACTTCGATTTTGGAAAGTCGACAGAGGATCAAGGCCATTACCTCAACCAAAGTCTCATCTTTCAGAAGGAAGGATTTGGCGGAAGAGGAGTTTGTTACGACACTTACGAATGGATTATACAATAGAACAGCATGGAACCAATCAAATATTTATCCCTACAACAGGTCAACAAACTGCATCTTGAAGAGATTGCCCAAGCCGTGAACAAGGTCGTTCACAGCGGATGGTATCTGAAGGGTGAAGCTACGCAGAGCTTTGAGACCAACTTCGCTCGCTACATTGGCACCGACCATTGTGTGGGATGTGGCAATGGATACGATGCTTTGTGGCTGATCTTCAGAGCCTACATAGCATTAGGCAAGCTCCAGCTTGGCGACGAAGTGATTGTACCGGCTAACACCTATATCGCTTCTATCCTCTCAATAACGGACAACGGGCTGAAGCCCATCCTCGTAGAACCAAACATTGACACGTTAGAGATTGACGATGCGCTTCTCGAGCAACAGATCTCACCACGCACCAAGGCTATGCTCATCGTGCATCTTTATGGTCGTTGCGCTTGCACCGAGAAGATTCTTTCTTTATGCCAGCAGCATCAACTCCTACTCATCGAAGACAATGCACAGGCGCATGGTTGCACCTATAAAGGAAGACGGACGGGTAGCCTAGGCCATGCTGCGGCTCATAGCTTTTACCCGGGGAAGAACCTTGGGGCGCTTGGAGATGCGGGAGCGGTCACAACGGATGATTCCCAGCTAGCAGAAACGATACGTTCCATCGGCAATTATGGTTCATCACGCAAGTATGTGTTCCCGTTCAAGGGTCGCAATTCGCGCATTGACGAGATACAAGCAGCCGTGCTCAACGTGAAACTGCAGTACCTAGACCAAGAGAACGAGCGCCGTAAAGCCATCGCCACCTATTATTTTAATACCATCACCAATCCATTGATTTCACTGCCAAGCAAAACTGACTGGCTGGATAAGAGCGTAGATCATGTGTTTCATATCTTTCCCATTCTCTGCAAAGATCGGCAACAAGTGCAAACGGCATTAGCTCAAGACGGCATTGAAACCATGATCCATTACCCCATCCCTCCCCATCTGCAAGAATGCTATAAAGAATGGAATCATCTAGAAGGACAACTGCCCATCACAGAGCAGATTCACCAGCAAGAGTTGTCCATTCCTTGCAACCAAGTGATAACACACGAGGAGGCTGCACACATTGCGAAGAGCCTCAACTCGATCCAATAGTGCTTAGCCTGTAACATCTTACAAGATATTATTATTAACTTAATATTCAATACATTATGGCACATTTCTGTAAAAACTGCGGCACCAGCATCCCCGATGGAGCTGGTTTCTGCCCCAAATGCGGCACCCCATCTAGTATCCCACCAACAAACAACCCTTACGAGCAAAACACGGAGGAGTACTACCCCGAGAGCGCATCCAATCCAGTCACCAAACTAATAAGCTACATTGACGATGGCAGATTCTTCCGTGAGCCACTCGTCTACTTGTACCGCATCATCGGCGTATTGTCTGTGTTACCCGCCATCAGCTTGCTTTTCTTTATGTTTTCGGACGCTGGCTCTTCGTTAAAGTTTGCATTGGGTGGCGTTTTTAACATGATTGTGCTCTTTGTTGTAGCATTGGCAGCAAGCGTCTTTTCTTGTTTCCTTTGGTTTAACCGTGCCGGCAAGTTGCAAGACAAGGTCGAAACCAATAGCGAGATGGTAGTTATGCCCTTATGCGCTGACTTGTTACAGACGATGCTAGAATGTGCCGGATTACAGGTTATGTTGTTTTATCCGGTATTCATCCTTTATTATGGCATCATCGGACAAGCATTAAGTTCGTTCGCATCAGCTAGTTACTATATTGTAATATTCATCTGTGCCCTTCTAGGTGCGCTATCGTTTGTTGTGCTAGGATATATTTTGGTTCTCGCTTCACATTATGTTGGCGAAAGCATTCGTGCAATAGCAATCATCGTGAACGACCTCCGCAAGATTAGCAAGAAACAATAATCATCTAGGGAAAGCCCCCTAACATCAAAAAGTGCTCTATCGTTTACAGCGATAGAGCACTTTTTGTTTTACCCTTAACCTAAGTCCTTATACTATAAGAAAGGCTCTGAGACGATGCCGTGGTCTACGTTTCATCATCTAATCAGCCTCGTTTGAGATATAAAATCAATTTATTTTTCGGAAGAAATTAATTTAATTTTCAGAGAAAAATAAATTGTTTTCTGTTCTCATATCATTCCCCTTCGTTCTTCAAAGTGGGTAAACCGATGTGGTATTTCACCGCGAAGAAGCGGATAGCGCATATCACCAGGAACGTAACAATGACCGTTACAGGCACATCGATACCTGCCACAATCATCAACCAATAGACCATTCCGCCCAAGACACAAGCCATAGCATAGATCTCTTTATGGAAGATCACAGGTACATTGTTGAGCAACACGTCGCGAATCACACCACCAGCCGAACCCGTAAGGCATCCCATGATGATTGCTACCCAATAAGGATAGCCCATGCCAACGGTTTTCTGGATACCAGCTATCACAAAGAGCGCCATGCCCAAGGTGTCGAAAGCAAACCAAGCATTGTCTAGTCGTTTCATATATCTGCCGAAACACACCACAATGAGGAAAGCCAACAAGGTGCATAAAACATATAGCGACGATGTCATCCAGAAGGGCGTAACACCTAGCAACACGTCGCGTATCGTTCCACCTCCTAGAGCCACGGCAAAGCCACAGACGTATCCACCGAACCAATCATAATGTTTGGCACAGGCATGACGTAGCCCCGAAATGGCAAAAGCGATAGTTCCTAATACTTCTATTAACTGTTGTACGGTATGTACAATATGCGGATCAGCGTAGAACAAATCAGTTGACAACATTAGTAGGTGAGCCATTCATGAACGCTTTCACGTTCTCAACACATATCTCCATCAATCGCTGGCGTGCCTCCACTGTGGCCCAAGCCACGTGAGGGGTGAGAAAAGCATGCGGTTGAGCAAAGAGCGGATTGTCTGCCTTCGGAGGTTCTTGCGCCATCACGTCTGCGCAATAAGCCGCAATCGTGTTTTGCTGTAACGCTTGAGCCATAGCCTCTTCATCGACCAAAGGTCCACGACCGGTGTTGATCAATATAGCTGTAGGGCGCATCTTGCTTAGAGTCTCCGCATTGATCATATGTACATTGGCGTGAGGGCCATCCTTGACCAATGGACAATGCAGTGACAACACATCCGATAGGGCATATAGCGAATCAAGGCTCACTTTTTCTACATATTTGGGGAGCAGTTCGGGTGCCTTGCTCGTTGCCGCAAGCACCTTCATCCCCATAGCATGGGCAATGCTAGCCACTTTGGAACCGATGTTTCCATAGCCCACAATACCAAAGTTTTTACCGCATAGCTCATGAAGCGGTTCGTCCCAATAGCAGAAGTCTGGATGATTGGACCAGCGCTGATTACGATTCTGACGAGCAAAATCATCCACATGATTAGTCACATTGAGCAACAAGGCAAACACATGTTGTGCCACACTATCGGTGCTATAAGCCGGGATGTTACTCACCACGATGCCATGCTCACGCGCTGCAACACAGTCGATATTGTTATATCCCGTAGCTAGCTCACCGATATATTTCAGATTGGGTAATTGCTCAATGATTTCGCGGGTGATATTCACCTTATTCACGAGGATCATATCGGCATCTTTGGCTCTCTCTACTACCTCGTCCTCGGACGTGCGATCATATAGCGTCAAATCGCCCAACTGTTTCAAAGGTTCCCACGACATATCGCCTGGATTGACTCCAAAGCTATCAAGTTCTACTATTTTCATTATCTTATTCTTTATTCTTGCAAGAGATACTGCTTATGTATCACTTTGCGATTTACACAATTATCCTCTTTGATATATAGACTATCTATTTTCGTCTTTGTAACGTTCTCCCCAACATTGCACCATCCGGTTATATAGCTTCTCTTCCGAAGGAGAATGTTGCGCATGCCAGATGCGTTGCTGCGTCAGACTATCGGGCATATACTGCTGTGCAACAAAATGGTTGGGGAAATCATGGGGATACAGATACCCATCATGATAGCCTAGCTGCTCCATCAGCTGGGTAGGCGCATTGCGGATAGGCAATGGTACGGGCTGGTTGCCAGTGCTTTTTACCAGTTTCAAAGCATCATTGATGCCTAGATAAGCCGAGTTGCTTTTGGGTGAGGTAGCTAGGTACACCGTGGCTTCAGCTAAGGGAATACGTCCCTCGGGCCATCCTATCTTCATCACGGCATCAAAGGCGGCATTGGCAAGGAGCAACGCATTAGGGTTGGCCAGGCCGATATCTTCTGCTGCGGAGATAACCAGACGGCGCGCGATAAACTGCGGTTCTTCTCCACCCTCTATCATACGGGCAAGCCAATAGAGCGCTGCGTCAGGATCGCTACCACGAATACTCTTGATAAAGGCTGAGATAATGTCATAATGCATCTCACCTTCTTTGTCATAAGCTAAGGGGTTCTGCTGCAGCCGATTGGCCACCTGCTCATCCGTGATTACCACATGATCGGTTCCATCAGCCTCAACAATCAGTTCGAGGATATTCAGCAGTTTTCGTGCATCGCCACCACTATAGCGCAACAAGGCTTTGTGCTCCTTGACCTCAATGGTCTTTTGTTTGAGAATCACATCTTCACTGATGGCTCGTCTGAGCAAAGCCAAGAGATCATCCACCTCCAAACTTTGCAACACATACACTTGGCATCTAGATAATAGCGGTCTGATCACCTCAAAACTAGGATTCTCCGTGGTAGCACCTATAAGCGTGACAATGCCCTTCTCCACCGCGCCAAGCAGAGAGTCTTGCTGCGACTTGGAGAAACGATGTATCTCGTCTATAAATAAAATAGGTGAATTGGCATTAAAGAAGCGGTTGCTTTGCGCTTTTTCTATCACTGCTCTGACATCCTTAACACCACTGGTTACTGCCGACAAGGTATAGAAGGGCACTTCTAGCTTATGAGCGATAATCTGCGCCAAAGTGGTCTTTCCTACCCCCGGTGGCCCCCATAAGATAAACGAAGAGATATGGCCAGAATCAATCATATTTCTTAGCACAGCTCCCTGTCCTACGATATGCTTCTGACCAACATACTCGTCCAACGTACGCGGACGCATTCGTTCAGCTAATGGTTCCATAATGCAAAGTTACAAATTCGGGTGTACAATTCAAAACTTTTGCTTGAAATGTTTGGTATTTTAGGTTTTAGTACTTACTTTTGCACCGCCACAGAAAATTCTTAGTGGTACTAAAGTTTGATATTTAGGAAAATACATTACTTATGAGACAAAGCAACAAGTTGACTTTAAAGACTTTAACAAAGAGTAGCGTTTGGGACATTCAAGAAAATGACGTGTTCAGACTATGGGAAAGTGCCGAAAAAGATGCCGACTTGAAAGATAATATGACACATTACTTGGATGTGTTACGTAGTGCATTTACCATTGAAGAGGTAAAGATCGATCGTCAAGAAGTGATCAGCAAATACGAAGCTCGTGGCTTCAAAGTGGGGCTGGTTCGCATCGATGACAATTCGCGTGTGAAATGGGCCATCAAGAAGAAGCCCATCTCACGTATCACCGACCTCACATACGAAAACATCAGCCACATCAGTGCCACAAAGCTCATAGAGGTATTGGAGCGCAACTTCGGTGGCGGATGGGAAAGTCTGCCTCAAAGCATACAAGACATCATCCTGAGTGGCTTTGACATTTCTACCACCACACTACCCACATCAAGACTGAAACGCCCTGGAGGTCTATATCAAAAGAAGGTGGATGATGGCTACGAAGTGCTTGAGATAGCCAAAGGCAACTGGACTGAAGCCATCTTTGCCAAAGCCAAGCCACAGGTTGACAAGTTTAAGCTCAAAGCTGACGAGGATACCTCTGCCATGTCATTTGATGCAGAAAAGGATCCTGATGCAGAAGAAGATGTTGACACACATGCTCACGGACTGGATGACGACGATGACGATCCATACGATGACGAGAAGCTAACCGAAGAAAGCTATCGCACCACTTATGAGACAAGCCCCGAGGATCTTGAGAAACTTGCCGCAGAGGGTGTTGCCGACGAAGAAGCTTATTAATACCATCCTTTCTTGTGTCATTTCTACCAACGATTCTTCTATTCGTTGCCATGCTTTCTTGTGTGCAAGCCCTAGGCGGTAAGGCAGATGCTTGGGAATATGGATTATCTATAGCCGCATATTCGTGTCATCCGTTACAAACTCCTCAATGCTTAGTCCTTCCGATGATAGATAAATGCATTGCTCAGTGAGTTTGTACGTGACCGACAGCGTGTTCGCGGCTGACCATTAAACGTCAGTTTTGAAATGTATGTACAGACGATTTCAAGCGTCTTGTCCTTAGCTCCAATCACAAGGTATCCTCCCTCCATATTGGCGATAGCCGACACATACATAGGAGATGATATCATCTTTCTTGTGCCCACAAAACGAGTTCTTCGAGTTTTTCAAGTTCTTTTTCCATTCGCTACTAGCATTCTCTTGTGAGTACTCACGCTGTAGGTATTGTTGTAGATTTGTTTCGAACATAACCCTAAAATCCGAAAGATAGTGTTGGGTTCGACTGACTAATTCTTTTAGAAAATATTTCGTAATCTTCTTTACTTTCTATTATAGTAATAGAATTTATTTTTATTTTTGATATGCTTTTTGCACCAATCATCTGAGCGATTCCATCTATTTTTTTTTCTACAATCAATCGGTTTGCGCTAAAAGCATCGGTGTTATATTCTGCGGAAGAAGGGAAATGAATAATTCCCAAATTTCTTCCTAATTTTGCAAAACTCGCTATCGTATATTTAGATCCTCCATCTATTGTGCTCTGAACAAGAATCAACCCACTTGATAGCCCTGCTTGTATTCTGCTTGCTTTACTACCTGAGAATTTGTCTTCTTTTACATGGGGAGCATATTCCGAAACTATAAGACCTCCAGACGAAAGGACTTTGTCTATAACTTTTATATGTCCATTCGTGCATGTTTCTTTATACAGCAAACCACCAGATATTATTCCAACGACATTTGATAGAATAGATTCACCCATATGTATTGAATGCTCATCTATTCCTTCAACTAGCCCATTACAAATTGAAAAATTCCGAGAGAAAAAAGAACCAAGTTTTTCAGCTATTCTATTTCCTAAGATTGTACTCTTTCTTGTTCCGATAATTGCTATACAGTTGTTCAAAAGGTTCTTATTGCCCTTAATATATAGCACACTTGGAGGGTCATTAATTTCTAGTAACTTGGGAGGATAATCAGACGATAGAATACTTATTATTTCTATATTCGAATTCTTGCAATCTTCGATTATTTTCTCAGCGTCCTTTGTAAGAATGGGAATATAATCTAATTGGTCTGGTTTATGTTTTTTTACTAAAGATGAACAATCTTTATCAGATTGAATTCTTCCCAAATTGCGTTTTATGAAAGATGGTCCTATACCTTTAATCATAGATAAAGTAATCAAATTTTTTACATCCATATTGTAAAAGTATTATCAGTTTGAAACATCCATAATATAACCACATCCATTTCCATTATATTGTGGCGGGGTACATGAATAAAATCTATTACCATCGGATCTCCTAATTTTTAAGAGCATAGGTTTTCCACACATAGGACATAAAACATCGCTATAAACAGGCAATATCATTTGAAAAATAGCTATGAACAATATGTTCTTTGCGCCTTTTTCTTTCAATTTTCTTATCACATACCATGCAGTAGCCGAAGTTGTGAGCTGATCATCAAGCACAATAATGTTTTTGTTGGATAAGGATATTGGTTGCTCATAATGTCGCCCCGAAATATCAGTTAAAAATTCTTGGGGACATTCCACAGACAAATATTCTTGGAGAAAAGACTGTCTTTCTCGGTACACATTTTTATTTCTAAGAGAACCTTGTACCTCGTCTGCCCACTTTAATAACAAAACTTTCTTTATCTCTATTTCAACAAGATCAAAGACACTTTTCATTTTGTTTGTTGGTATCGTTGAACGCTTGTCAGTAAGATATGTGAAATAATCCCAATGTTGTCCTTTTATTGCTTCCTGATTTATGTATGAAGAAATACCGTTAGCAAGTTTCTGAAGGAAATCTTTAGTTCGTTCAGGATATGACATCATAAGATACTTGTCTCCACATCCATAACTATCGCACATACCTTGCTCTTGTCTTGCCAAACACCTGATACAAGCATAAGAACCATCCCTATATTTGTTATAGCTAAATTTAATAGATTTTTTTGATTGACTTCCTGCAAATGCAGCCTCAACAGAATATAGGTTGTCTAAAGGAGAATCTAGAATTGTTTCTATATCTTGAAATGTTCTTACTTCGTAAGTCGGCCCCATCTTACGACAAAGCATCTCATCTCCTATGCCATCACGTTCATCCTTGATTTCGTCTGTAATCTGATAAGGAAGAAACCATATTGTTTTTGCTCCTATTTTGCGCCCAATTTCTATATCAAGTTTTGTGTCACCGATAAAAAAAGTTTCTTTGTTTTCAACTTGTACTTTATAGTCAGGATGCGAATCAAGGTATTCATTCATTTTTTTTGTATTTGGCTTATCAGCAAGAGATATATTGTCTAGTCCCAATATCCTACATATTGGAATAACGTATCTAAAATGTGAATCAGAAACAACGATTAGAGTGTCACCTTTTGATTTTCGAGAGCGAATAAAATCTTTTGCACCATTGAAAATAGGGATATTATCAACAAAATCATCGACTAAATAATTTTCTTGTCCATTCTTATAAGGTTTCCAACCTGGATGAACGGTGTTTGTTAAAGTTCCGTCTAAATCTATGAATATTAGCATAAGAACATCATTTAGGTAATACAATTTTAGGACGATGCAGCAGAAAGCAATTATAGTTTTGTTTAATATCAAGCATGTTAGTATATTCCACAATACATCATCATCCTATCCTGCAGCAATTCGAAAGAGACACATAGTTGGAGACTGCCCATTCTGTTCATCTTGCTTATATGTTATATAACAGCTTTTATCATGGTAGTCTTACCTGTACCAGCATAACCTTTAAGAATAAATATAGATTTATCCCTATCTTTTGAAAAATCAAGTATGCTATTTAATGCTTCTTTTTGTTGACCAGTTAGCTCCATTATATATTATTCAGTTTGTGCTTAATTATTTAGATTAACAAAACTATAGCGAAATTGTCATCGTTTTAATCAAGTTTTTCATTATACATTCTTGTCTCCCTAAACATTATCACCGGCGTTACCTTCTTCAATACTTCCGTATCAACAACAGACAATGACTTTATTCCTTCCGCAAAGGAAAGCTTCAGTCACGCATTATTCCACAATTCCACATTCTTATCTCCTGCCACCACATGGCACAATCGCATGGTATATGGCGATGCGCCGTTTCTTTTATCTTGCTGATATGTGATATTCTGAAGCCAAAGCTGGTTATAGTCTGAGTTTGGTTGATTGCAGAGTTTTGAATAAACAAGATTAATGATTGCACTTTTCTCCTTTTCATCTTTCAAGGAGTCCACCATTCGACTAAGCACCCGTAGGGCATAATGGCAACAACCAACATTCTCTAATGCAATTTGTGTACATATAGCAGACATAGCACGAACGCTACCTCCAACGAGACTACGTTGCTTTGTCAATTTTTCAGTTTGGGGTTCACCTTCTTCGAAAAGAGGTATCATTGTTACTTCCACTTCATAAGGCTTTAGCCACTCTTCAATACGTTTGTCAATATCCGAGAGCAAGTTCTTGATGGAACCAGTATCGGGATATTGACGGGCAAACATCAAAATGTAGAGCAAATGTTTCTCGAAACTATCAAAGTCACAACCTTTCTTATTAGAGACAGGAGTGTTGTAGATGTAAGCGAGCTTATCTGGCTTGACGGAATCTGTGACGATATTGTCACTAATCTTTGTCTTCTTGCTATTCATACGGAAGTTTAAGTTTTCCAACACATGCTGTAAGATATAGGAGATTTTTTCAAGTATGGCCTTATCGTTGCAGAAAATGCGATAATCGTCTCGGTAACGTATGATTTCATAAGGAAAAGTAATGTTTGCTTTTTGAATAGCCTCATGAAGAAGTAAATCCGAATAACCAAGGACTATTTCTCCCACAAAGTCGAATATTGCACTTCCTTGAGGAATACCTATATTTCGTCCTTGTTGGAAAGCACGTAGATATTTTTGTATGTTCTTCGGAATTGAGGTTTCCACATTGTTCTCATATTGTGTACCTTTGAGAGAGAACGCCCAGTCAAAGGCTTGTGGGTTAACCGAGCCATAGCAATTGGTGATATCGGTTACAAACATATATCGATATTCCAAAGATAGTTCTATAGAGCGTTGCTCCATAGAGCTCCACCAATTCAATATTGTTGTTGATTTATGAAAAGACTCCTTTGGCTTTGGTATTATTGGCAGAGCGCACGGGGTTATATGAGGCACACGAAACTTTTCAAAAAGTGACATCACAATTTCCCAATGATCTTTGTTGCACAACTCTCTAACCAAAAAATAATAGAGGTAAGGATTGGCTAATATTATAGGGCGAACTGCGTAACGCCCATCTTTATTCAGTAGTATATTAAGATTTACATTTAGAAGGTCTTCGGGGTTAATTCCATCCGTAAGGCATTCCTCATAAGGCGTCTCGGCTATTGTCTCCCTGACAAATTTCAATAAATCATCAAAGACGAAATATTCAGGAAGTTCAAAACCGTGATACTGTTCAGACTTCATAAAAAACTCCATTGCTTCTTCCGCATCTAAGTTGAGTATATTCTTTGTTGTTTCTTTCATAGATTTCTTAATTTTCAATGTTAATTGTATCCATTACCTTCTGGCATATGAGACGTTAGCCTTTAGAAACTATTAATTTTTTCTTCTAATGTTATTGTTTAGAAACTCCAACATACCCCATAGATTTCTTCTTAAAGGAATTGCCAATTATTGACTACAAAAATACGAATTTCGTTTCAAACGAAAGAATAAGCCATTAGAATTCTTTTCTATTCGTATCAAACTTCTATTACAATGGGCAATTTGCAATATTTGCAGGCCCAAGTCACCCATAATAATCTTTTAATAAGCCTTTGTTCTTCTATTTCCGCACTGTTCCCAAATTACTATTTTGTATTCCGTTCCTATTCGCGAACTGGTAAACGTAGCTGCAGCACAAAACGTAAATGTCCGTACTAAAGGACAATGGTCAAAGAAGAAGAGGAGGCCACTGCCATCGCGTTAGAAGCAGAAAAGAATTTCGATTCACATAGACATGACGATGAACTGACAGAGGGGAACTTATCGACCTATAAAACAAGTCTCAAGATTCGTGAGAAACTTGCCGCAAATATGTAGCCGATGAAGAGGCATATTATAAAAAGATCCTATTTCATAAGATCAAAAAGGGTTCTTCCGTTAAATGCGTAGATAGATAAATGCCGTCGAGGTAGTGGGTGCGGTGGCTCACCGCATGTTAGCTTAGTGATTGTTGCGACGTGAGACACGTCGCCCACTATTGTTACACTTGCAGTATGGATAGAAATAAAAGGTTACGGGCATGCTAGTCTAATTTAGTTGGACTAGCTATGCCTATCCACGCATTTAACGGATGAGCCTCAAAAATGGCTGGATTCGCTCATAGAATCCAACCGTATTCCTTGTATGCTCGGCATGAGCATACAAAACAAATCCCTCAACCGTCAAGGGGCGATGAGGGATTGATGAGGGATTATAGATATAATGTTATTTAGGGTCTGCTAATTAACTCCGAGTGCGCAAACTTGTGGAGCGATAAAAA
>CAVJZR010000025.1:0-40197 GCA_963654235.1 Bacteroidaceae bacterium
GGACATTTTTATCGCTCCACAAGTTTGCGCACTCGGAGTTAATTAGCAGACCCTAAATTAATTTTCATCACGATAGTGGCTTAGGCGAATGCTTAAAGTGATGATATCGTACACCAATAATGCATCTATCGCAAGGTGATAGATGCTCTCTTAGCTACCAATGAGAATACTTTTGTCCTTACTCGTTCACAGTGGTATTCTCGGTATAACCTCGTAGCAGATTCACGTCACGGCGAATGTGATAAACTCTTCCATCAGCACCTTTTGCCTTAACATTGACAAAATAGACACCATCTGCCACAGCCTTCCCATTAAAAGTGCCATCCCATCCACCAGCAGGATCAGTCCAACTATATAGTTTCTGCCCCCAACGATTATAGATGGTGGCTTGAAACTCTACAATACTTTGATACCCATCTTTAGCTTTATAAACATCATTTATGCCATCGCCATTGGGTGAGAATGCGTTAGGGAAGTCTAACTTACTCTCGCTTACTGAAATCACGAAGGCTGGGAAATCTTCCATTGTATAGGCAATCGTGTCAGTTCCAAGGGTAAACGTTGCAAACAATGCCACTCGATGAGCGCCGGCTTTGTTAAACGTATATTCAGTATCAGCATCATACCGCACAAGCTCAGGCTCTTCTGAATTGCTATCTGCATAGAATCGCCATTCAAAGTGCTCACTATAACCCTCTGTGTTTTCCACATTAGCAAAGAAATGTACTGTTAAAGGAGCGGAACCGGTACAAGCGCCTCCAGGCTCAAGCGTTTGCTCATCTCCATTCTCATCATTATATGTAGCCGTTGGACTTACAGACTGTGCGTAAGACAACAATTGCCATCCTAGTAACAATATGATAATAAATGTTTTTCTCATTTTATTTCGCTTTAAAAGCATTGTTTTTGCAAATTTACAAAATTATTCCTAGCCACTTACATTAACTTTTAAACTTTTTCTTAACTTTGCATAAGATAAGTTGCACCTCAGCAATTCCAAGCAAACTTGATTGCATTCGGTTTACACTATCTTTGCATAAGATAAGTTGCACCTCAGCAATTCCAAGCAAGCTCGATTGCATTCGGTTTACATTATCTTTGCAATAAAGATAAGCTACTAAATATCAGAACAATGAAAAGCTTTTTTAAAGTAGGCATATTTCTTCTTCTCCTGTTGTTTTGCGGCACATTGAATGCACAAAACAGCCATTGGAACTATATCCATAAGGTCAAGAAGAAGGAGACAATCTTTGGTATTGCGAAAGATTATAAAGTGAGTATGCAAGAGCTTCTTGACGCTAATCCCATCATGAAGCAAAACGGATATGAACTAAAAAAGGGAGAACAGATACTCGTTCCTTTTGGGAAAGACAACGATAAGGTCATAGACCCTTCTCGCAACAACGTCAATGGCACATCATCAACATCAAAGCCTGCTCAAGCTTTGAAAACGAATGCCATCAAAGTAGGCGTAATGCTACCATTACACAATCTAGATGGTGACGGAATAAGGATGGTGGAATATTATCGTGGGTTGTTGCTTGCCTTTAATCAGCTCAAAACGGAAGGAATTAACACAGATGTCCATGCATGGAATGTTGCCAAAGATGTGGACATCAATACCACTTTAAGAGATGCTAACGCTGCTAATCTTGATATTATTTTCGGTCCGCTTTACTCTTCACAGGTAAAGCCTTTATCCGAATTCTGCAAGCAGCATGGTATCAAAATGGTAATTCCTTTTTCTATAGAAAGTGACGAGGTGAAATGGAACAACAACATTTTTCAAGTGTACCAAAATGATTCCACCCTTACTAGCGCAGCAATAACAAGTTTTATTGAACGCTTTCAAACTTCCCACCACCCTATTTTCATCAATTGTAACGATGCCAATTCGAGGGTCGGGGCGTTCACCATTGCTCTAAAGAAGCAACTTGACAATGTGGGCATCAAGTACGACCTAACCAACGTTAACACCAATCTCACAGACTTTGCAAAGCATTTCACTTCTTCACGTCCAAATGCCATTGTTATCAATTCAGAAAAGAGTCCGCAACTCAATCGTGTCTTTCAGAAACTAGACTCGCTCAAGAGCACACATCCTGGCTTAGCTATTTCTATCTTTGGATACAATGATTGGTTTATGTATCAGGATTACGACTTAGATCAATTTTACAAGTATAGCGTATACATCCCCACTACCTACTATTATAATAAGAGCAGCGTAAGCACAGAAAAATTGCAAAAGCTTTACAAAGATACGTATGGTACAGACATGGACAAGAAATATATCCCACGATTAGCGCTAACAGGATATGACCAAGGGCAATTCTTCATTCGAGGGATAAAGCAACACGGAAAACGTTTTAAGGGAACAAGCGATCAATCAACGTATCGTCCCCTACAAACGCCGCTGCGTTTCAAGTCTCTTCCTAATGGTGGCTATCAAAATTGCAATTTCCAATTGATTCATTTCAAAGCAGATCAAACGATAGAAAAGCTTACTTATTAATACCATCAAGTCCTCTTTTAGAGGTAAGAAGAAAAGTTTAAAATGGTAAAGAAAACTAACGTTTACATACACACCCTCATGCTATTGCTATCAGGGGTAATCTTCTCGCAGAGTCTTAAAGCCCAAGTGGGAGAGCATCGCAACGTATTCTCCATTGGTGTGAATGGTGGATACGTGCTATCAAATGTAGGGTTTGACCCTAGCGTACCACAAAATCTACATGGTGGGGTCACAGGCGGTTTATCCATGAGATATACTTGTGAGAAGTATTTCTCCACTATTTGTTCAATCGGAGCAGAAATCAATTATGCTTCTACAGGATGGTCACAAAACATTCGCACTGCAACCGATCAGCCCGTAACCAACAGCAATGGCGCTATAGAAAGCTATTCGCGCACTATTAATTATGTGCAGATTCCGCTTTTTGCCCATTTAGCATGGGGCAAGGAGCAAAACGGATGGAACTTCTTTTTCCAAGCTGGACCACAAATCGGATTATATCTTAGCGAATCTACCAGCAAGAACTATGATACGCCCAATCTATCAACAGATGGTAGCGGGCGCAGTAATACAATTATAGAACAAGAATCTATGCCCGTAGAAAAGAAGTTTGATTATGGCATAACGGCTGGTTTTGGTGCCGAATATGCTCATGCCAATATCGGAAGATTCCTTATAGAGGCCCGTTACTACTACGGACTAGGAAACATATATGGCTCAAGTAAGACCGACTATTTCGGTAAATCCAATATCAGTAATATCGTCATCAAGACCACTTATCTGTTCGATTTAATAAAGAAATAACATTTCAATACCCCCTAATACATATATCAATAATAATCCATTGACCTTCCTAGTAAAGGTCAG
Organism: Bacteroidaceae bacterium; assembly: GCA_963654235.1. Classification (GTDB taxonomy): domain Bacteria; phylum Bacteroidota; class Bacteroidia; order Bacteroidales; family Bacteroidaceae; genus Prevotella. The sequence goes on from CAVJZR010000025.1 coordinate 3,380, forward strand.
ACCATTAACTTCAAAAATAATATTATGTTTAAAAATCATCCCAAGGGACTGCTACTTGCAGCACTTAGTAACATGGGCGAGCGCTTTGGCTACTACATCATGAATGCCGTTTTGGTGCTTTTCCTTTGTAGTAAATTCGGATTAAGCGATGAAACAAGTGGCTTGATAGCCTCTTTATTTCTAGCAGCAATCTATGTATTGAGTCTTGTCGGCGGTATTATTGCCGATCGTACACAGAACTATCAGCGCACCATCGAAAGTGGTTTGGTTGTGATGGCATTGGGTTATCTATGCCTATCTGTGCCCATCTTAGCTACACCACAGAACAATAGCTATCTATTGGCGTTTACTATCTTCGCCTTGGTATTGATCTCTTGCGGTAATGGTTTGTTTAAAGGTAACCTTCAGGCTATTGTGGGTCAGATGTATGATGACTTTGAAGCCGAAGCAGCCAAAGAAGGCGAAGAAAAACTAAAATGGGCACAAGGCCAACGCGACGCTGGTTTCCAAATCTTCTACGTGTTTATCAATGTTGGTGCGCTTCTTGCTCCTTTCATCGCACCTCTTCTGCGTGGTTGGTGGCTAAAATCTAATAACTTGGTATATAATGCCGACTTACCCAAACTTTGCCACGAGTATATCAATCAAACGATTTCAGACAAGGACTTGAGCAGTCTCACACACCTATGCACAGAAGCAGGTGGCAATGCAGCTGATCTAGCATCGTTCTGTCCGCACTACCTAGACATATTCAATACGGGTATTCATTATAGCTTCATTGCTTCAGTGGTAATGATGATTATCTCGCTAGTAATCTTCTTCCGCTCTAAACATCTATTCCCAATGCCAGGAAAGAAAGAAGCAGTGGTTGTAGAACAATACACAGAAGAAGAGAAAATCACGATGGCAAAAGAGATCAAACAACGTATGTATGCATTGTTTGCTGTATTGGGTATCAGTGTGTTCTTCTGGTTCTCATTCCATCAGAATGGCCAAAGTTTGAGTTTCTTTGCTCGTGACTTCGTACAAACAGATTTAATTGCACCCGAAATTTGGCAAGCAGTAAACCCATTCTTCGTCATCTTCCTGACCCCAATCATCATGTTTATATTTGCATGTTACACTAAAAAGGGTAAGCCTATCACTACCCCACGCAAGATTGCTATCGGTATGGCGATTGCGGGATGTGCTTATCTATTCTTGATGGCGACATCTATCACCAATAATTATCCTTCAGCAGAGCAGTTTACCTCTTTAGATCCTAGTGCTCGCAATATGATGAAAGCAGGACCTTGGGTATTGATTGTTACTTATTTCTTCCTCACGGTAGCAGAACTTTTTATCTCACCTCTAGGACTAAGTTTCGTTTCTAAAGTTGCGCCAAAACATCTTCAAGGATTGTGTCAGGGCTTGTGGCTAGGCGCAACAGCTGTAGGAAATTGTCTACTTTGGGTTGGTCCATTGATGTATAACAAATGGCCTATTTGGCAATGCTGGCTTGTGTTCGCCATTGTTTGCTTCATCTCAATGGCAGTTATGTTTGGTATGGTGAAATGGCTTGAACGCGTTACTGAGGCATAAGTACATCAAAATGCCTTTAACATATAAGAGCTGATAAGCCCTTTACCTATAGCTAGAAGTGGAAAGAAAGCATACCTTTCTTTCCACTTTTTATGTAAAATTACGTAACTTTGCGTATTCATTGACAAGAGGTCACCCAATACTCCCCATAAGAAAAGAAATAGTTATACGAATATGATATATCCTAACAACTTTGAAAAGAAAATAGGAATAGACAAGATTAGAACCATTCTTAAGGGTTATTGCCTTTCAGATTTAGGCAAAGACTTAGTTCAAGACATGTCGTTTTCATGCATTAAGGACGAAGTGGCTCTTAGCTTGCAACAAACCCGCGAATTCAGAAGTCTGAAAGAAGCATACCAAGACATTCCATTATCATTTTTCTTTGACGTTAGGTTCACTTTGAAACGGATTCGTTTAGAGAATACACACTTTGAAACGGATGAATTGTTCGATTTTCGTCGTTCACTTGATACTATTAATAAGCTCGTAGGATTTATCCAAGAGATTAATCAGTCAGACAATGACGAAGAAGTCAGCAACATCATGAATCGTCCCTATCCTGCCCTTTATGACTTGCAAGATGGCATTGCTACCTTTCCTATCCTAGTGCAACAAGCAGATCAAATCATGGATAAATGGGGACGAATACGTGACACTGCCTCTCCAGAGCTTTTACAAATAAGACGCGAACTAAAGCGTATGGAAGGAAGCGTTTCTCAAACGTTAAACCATATCCTTCATTCTGCACAAGCAGAAGGTTTGGTTGACAAAGATACCGCTCCCACACTACGAGATGGAAGGTTGGTTATACCGATAGCGCCAGGGGTGAAACGTAAGATTCAGGGGATTGTACATGACGAATCGGCTTCTGGGCGCACTTTATATATAGAGCCAACCGAGGTCGTGGAAGCAAACAATAAGATTCGCGATCTAGAGAATAAGGAAAAACAAGAACTCATCCGTATACTCACGACCTACACCAAAAGAGTAAGACCTCACATTAATGAGATTATAGATAGCTATCATTTTCTAGCTCAGATAGATTTTATTCAGGCTCGCGAATGCTTAGCTAGAACCATGCGAGCAACAGAACCAACGCTTTCCGAAACACCAATGATTGATTGGATAGAAGCAAGACATCCACTTCTAGAACAGTCAATCCTTGACAAAAATAGCAATCAGATTCAAAATGGTTCCTTACCTGGTCAGCATCCCAATCGAATAGTGCCACTTGAGATAACGCTTAAAGCTGATAAACATATCTTGATCATCTCAGGTCCAAACGCTGGAGGTAAATCCGTCTGTTTAAAAACAGTTGGGTTACTGCAATATATGCTCCAATGCGGATTATCTATCCCCGTATCTGATCGATCAACAGCAGGTATCTTTGATGATATAATGATTGACATCGGCGACGAGCAGAGTTTGGAGAATGATCTAAGCACCTACTCTTCTCATCTATGGAACATGAAGAACATGATCAGACAATCATCTGATCACACACTAATTCTGATAGATGAGTTCGGCACAGGTACCGAACCGCAGATTGGTGGTGCAATAGCGCAAGCGGTCCTAACACAGTTTTGGAAGAAAAAAGCATGGGCAGTGATTACCACTCACTATCAAAATCTCAAACACTTCTCCGAGGATCACCCAGGAGTAGTAAATGGTGCAATGCTCTATGATCGCCATGAAATGCGTCCTTTGTTCCAACTTGCTATCGGTAGACCAGGAAGCAGTTTTGCCATCGAGATAGCTCGCAAAATCGGTTTACCGGAAAGTGTAATCCAAGAAGCATCCGACATTGTCGGTTCTGATTACATTCAAAGTGATAAGTATCTACAAGATATCGTACGAGATAAGCGATATTGGGAGAACAAGCGACAAGCCATTCACCAACGTGAAAAAGACTTGGAGAAGCGAATTGCAGAATACGAGGAAACGGTGGAACGTGTTGAAAAAAGTCGAAAAGATATCATCACACGTGCAAAAGCACAGGCTAATGATCTTATTAAAGAAAGCAACAAACGAATAGAAAATGCTATAAGGGAGATTAAAGAACATCAAGCCGAAAAAGAAGAAACACGGAAAATCAGGCAAGAACTTACTAAGTTTCAACAAGGTATCGCTGATGATTCGCATACTGAAGATAACAAGCCTAAGAAAGGAAAGAATCATGGCTTGCTCACCGAGGAAGAGTTTCAAGCAAAGGTTGATAAGCTTCGTGAACGTAAGCTTCGTCATGAAAAGCGTCAAGCAGAAAAAGCAGCAAAGAAGTCATTACAACAAACTGCTCCCAAATCCGCCAAAGAAGCGCCTTTGGCTAAAGGCGACTCTGTGCGCATAAAGGGGTTAACTTCCGTTGGAACGATAGAGTCTATTGATGGTAAAATGGCATTGATCATCTTCGGCGGTATGAAAACAAAGATGCGGCTAGAGCGTTTAGAGAGATGTACACAAACGACAAGTGCTAATACAAACCAAAATGGCAAGACACCAATCAGCAAGATTGAAACCTACAAGCCATCAAGTATGATGACACGTAATACAATCGATGAGCATCAAAAGAACTTTAAACCGGAAATAGATGTACGTGGTTTCAGAACAGATGAGGCTTTGCTCAAAGTACAACATTTTGTCGATGACGCATTACTTGTCGGCAGTTCCCAGTTGCGTATTCTGCATGGCAAAGGGAATGGTATCTTGAGGCAAATGATACAACAATTTCTCAAAACAATGCCTTATGTAAGGTCTGTACGCGATGAACACGTACAATTTGGCGGGGCAGGTATCACTGTTGTAGAGCTCTAATATAATATAACACAACCATCCCATCCATACAATATTAATCGTATGAATGGGATGGTTGTTTTCAGGTACTCTTCAATTTATTCTTCAGGAATGGCAAACTTATCGCCCGTCTGCTTGACAAGCGCATGACGAGAATAGTCACTGTATCCAGGACGTTCTACCGTTGCACCTAAGCCAGTTTTGGTACGAAGGAATTTACCATCAGCCTCTGGTTTAACAGCCATATCGTTGAACTTAACAATCAAATAGATTGCCAATTGACGCCAACGTGCTATCATCTGATCACCTTTCTCTACCGAATAATCGTTGAGGTATTTCACGGCTTGAGCTGGAGATGCGGCATAAAGTTGTTGTGCATGAGATTCCACCTGTACTTGATGATCAAAATAACTTTGCTCTAAAGAATCACGAACAGCCTTTAAAGATGGGAATAGCTGAGAATAACGGGGATAAACCATGTTAGAAACCCAGTTGCATACCCAGAACGCGTTCTTATCAGAGAAGGTCACAGCGTCTGCACCTGGTGTATTGAAACACTCTGGCTGTACGGTTGAACAACAATATATTGGTACATAAGCTATCATATTGCCATCATCATTGCCAAACCATAGTATACCACCAATCTCTCGTGGCAACCATGAACGAAGCTGAGCTACATAGCTAAAGCCTGTTTGCTGAGTACTAGTAGGACGTTCATTAAAATATTTCTTTCCATCCACTTCGAATGCTAATGGTGTTGGACGATAAGGCATATCCCAAAGACCTTGACCACAGTCTTGATCAAGCGACAAAGCTGTTCCTTCATAATGGTCGCGCATACATTGCTCCATCTCTGCCACGCTCATCTTATGATCGGGCACGATCCATAGAGGCATGTCTTCTGCGTTGGGATCTTTGCCTAATGCCCAAGGGAGGTAACGATCAAATCCTTTATCAAAGTGACGGAAGAAGCTCCACACACGAGCGTCACACCATCTGCGTCCTTGAAAATCTGGTTTGGCGTATGCATCTTTCCAACTAAAATCAGCATCCTTTCCACTAAACCATCCCTTCTCGCGTGCATACTTAATCATGTTCTTTGAACGAATCACTTCTGTATCATAGCTCGACACTTTACCGATTCGGCTTTGGTTAGCATGGCCACAAATCGCATTATCAGGAATACGAACAGCGCACCAAACAACTTTCTGTTTGGCATCGCCGCCACATCCTTGCATCTCCATTATCCAAGCCTCATTTGCATCACAAATGGTAAAGGTTTCACCTTCACTACAATAGCCATAGGTCTCTGCTAAAGTGGTCATTACTTTAATGGCTTCGCGAGCGGTTTTAGCACGTTGCAAACCTAGATACATCAAGCTTCCATAATCGATGGTGCCTTGTTTGTCAACCATTTCCTCACGACCGCCGTAAGTTGTTTCACCAATACTTACTTGATACTCATTAATATTTCCAATCACATTATATGTTACGGAAGCTTCAGGAATAAATCCATGACTTTCATGCGTATCATAATCGATGATTTCTCGCTGTGTTCCTTTGGCATGTGTTCCTGCTGCGTAATGGCACAACTTGGTAAACATACCATAATCGTCAGCATTATAAGTACAAAGCACTGAGCCATCTGTGGTAGTGCCCTTTGCAGCAATAAAATTTGTACATGCCGTCATACGCATCACAGAAAAGATAGCTAATGCGGCTACTGAAAAGATTCTATTCATATTTATCACTTTATAGTTATTAATTTCAGAGTATTCTGGAATATCATATATCAGTATTTAATGGTGGTTACTGATTGAGATTTATTTCCGCAATTGTCCCATGCTATGACACGAAGGGTTCGTTCTTTATGTTTCGAAACGATTGGAGTATCCTTCAATTTACACCAAAGTTCCTTAGGGAATCTATCATAACCGAACAATACAAACTGATTATCAATATAGGCTTCATATCCCGACAAACCACTTTCTTTATCTTCCACAACGATCTCCAACTTGTCACTAGATGTAGATGCGAAGCTAATCTGTGGCGGTGTTTCATCTAAAGCTAAAAAATAAGTAAGTGCCATCTCACGAATTTTGCCTTTAGCCCAACCCTTACTCACCACCGTTGGACAATAATATATCGGTTCTCCACTCTGTTTTATATTGGTACGAGCACCAACGTAAAGTTTGGAAGAGTGCTGCAATTGTGAGGGAATCTTGAACCCAACGTAAGTCCAACCTAATAATGGAATGTTGTCTGTAGAAAAACAAACTGCTGGAGGAAATTGTTCTTTATATGGGATTAGCTCGGGAGTGATATTATAGTTATGTATCAACAAGGTTTGTGGTACATCCAAGCTAAGTCCATCTTGTTCCCAATGATTATCATGGAAAGCAGAAAGTTGGAGTTTTCCATCTTTCTGTTCATCTGAAGTTGGGAAAGTTTGAGGTTTTCCGTGTACAACAAATTCCTTCTCGCTCTGATTACCAAAAGCATCGCTTACCGCATATTTGAAATGGTAATCGCGTGCTTCGTTTATATTTACCAAACCATTTCCTCGGAAAGCGTTCATGAATGGGAGTTTGTTGCCTCGATCTATGAATGACTTCAAAAACCATTGTTTGGTCTTTGTATAATAGTCATAATCGCCCCACGCATTCATCATACGATGCATGGAAATGGGTAAATCGTTGATGTTTGCTTCATAGATGAGTTTTCCATCTTGATATAATCGTATATATCTAACCCCTAAGGTATTAGACAATCCATCCATATGATCGTTTGTACGAACAGCAAAACCAATTTGTCCCCACGCTTGATAAGCTTCTTTTTTAAAAGAATATTCTTTAGAATTACCATTGCTTTCAAATACACCCTTCCCTTGAACCGGATACACCTTAAATCCATATATAGTAGGAGAAGTGGTATCCTTAATATATTCCTTCAGATAATCCAAAGGATCAAGAAGGTTTCCATTAATGGTCCGACTTAATTCCAAATGCAAATGTGGTCCCTGTGAAGCACCTGTATTACCACTAAAGGCAATCAGCTGGCCAGCTCTTACAGGCATCATACTAGCTGTGAATTTCACTTCACAAGCATATACCTTATGCTTATACTGATATTGCTTGATTGCTGCAGCTACTTGCGGTGTAAACGAATCCAAATGGACGTATGTCGATGTGTTCCCATCTGGATGACGTACATATAGCGCATTACCAAACCCGTGAAGCCCAACAGAAGCGCCACATATATAACCTGACGCAATAGAATATACTGCGCGTCCAATGGCATGGTTGGTCTTAACGTCTATTCCTGCATGGAAATGATTAGGGCGCGACTCACCAAAGTTGCCTGCCAATTCTATCACCCCATGTACTGGAGATACATAGGTGATAGCTGACAATAATATACTGAATAAAATCAATATGGTAAATCTTGAAAATAGAAGTTTATTCTCTTAACTTAAGCGACCATTAACAGGCTTTGAACGAAAGGTCTAATCCTTTGACACTATGAGTAAGCGCACCTACTGAAATGAAGTCAACGCCTTGTTCTGCATAAGAACGAATTGTATCATAGGTGATACCACCTGACGACTCTACTTCGAGGCGATGGTTAATTAGCTCTACAGCTTTGCGAGTATCTGCTGGTGTAAAATTGTCCAACATCACACGGTCTACGCCTCCATGCGTTAACACTTGTTGTAACTCATCAAAATTGCGAACCTCAATCTCAATCTTCAAGTCTAGATTCTTATCTTGAAGGTATTTATGGCAACGATCTATCGCATTGACGATACCGCCAGCAAAGTCCACATGGTTGTCTTTTAGTAATATCATATCAAAGAGACCTATACGATGGTTCACACCTCCACCAATCTTTACAGCTTGCTTTTCGAGCATACGCATACCAGGTGTAGTTTTACGGGTATCTAAGATGCGTGTCCCAGTGCCTTCTACGCGTTTAACATAACGATTGGTCATCGTTGCAATACCACTCATGCGTTGCATAATATTAAGCATAAGTCGTTCGGTCTGAAGCAAAGAGCGCACCTTACCTGTTACCACGAAAGCGATATCACCAGGTTTCACATGTTCGCCATCATGTATCATTACTTCCATTTGAAGAGTCGGATCAAACTTTTCAAATACCTTGCGAGCTATATCTACTCCTGCAAGAATACCTTCTTCCTTCACCAACAAATGGCTCTTGCCCATTGCGTCTTCTGGGATACAACACAATGTAGTATGATCGCCATCACCAATATCTTCTGAAAATGCCAATTCTATCAATTGGTCTTCTAGTTCGTTTACACTTAACATATCTATATTCTTTACATTTATTTGTTTGTTGCAAACCAATTATGGCTATCTAAATCTAGCACGCCATCAAACCATTCTACATGAGCTTCTTCACTTAAGAGAGGATAAACACGCTGCACCTCGTTATTTTCGATCTCTGCTATAGAAAGCTTATAATGTTTTCCTTGCCAAATTATATCGTGAGCTGCGAATCTTCTCATTGTGTATTCCTTGTTTCTGAATGGATAAACTTATGTGCAAAACACTTTGCTTAAGGCTTCTTATTCATTGGCGTTGGCGGAGGCCCACCTATGATGCGTATCGGGGTCTTACCATTCATCGGATTGCTCGAATCATTCGACTCTTCAACTCTATTGGGACGCACGTGCATACGAATCAATTGTATCTGAGTCAAGAACATCATCGTGAGCGTAGTAGTCGTTCCTTCGACGTTAGGATTTAAGATAAAGAACCCACGGATGTTTTTAATGCCTAAGCTATCATTATCTGTTACAGTCAAAGATTGCTGACCATCACTCGTCACCTGTTGCACTTGTTGCGCAACGCTATCATTAGCAAAAGTAATGATCAGGCCGACCTTGCCGTTACGCATACCTTCTTGAACAATAAATTGTGTATTGAAGCGCAAAACAAATCGATCACCTTTGTGGAAAGACGTATCAGCCTTAATCGAAAAAGAGAATTGGTTATAAGGTGGATAAATCGACATAGCCATTGCTCTTTGGCTTTTCCATATATCTGTAGTATCACCCTTTGACGTTATTACACCAAACTGATTAAGCTCGCTAGCAGTAGCACCTTGTTCTCGTGCTTCCTCTTGTAATCGTTTGGAAAGATTTTCATATATATCATGCATACGCTCTGTATGGCGCATGTAATATTCCATTGATTTATTGAAATCCTTTTGGCTTACATCATATTTCTTTAAGACGGCAAGTTTATAGCTTTCACGTTGCACTGACGAAACACATTGTTCATCCGCCATTCCCAACGCCAAATGATAATCGAACAAGATATCCTCCATCTTTCCTTGTTGAATATATTCGGAAGGTACACTTGGCCGACAGCCCACAAATAGCCATAAGCTAAGACTTATGATTAGTAGACTTAACCGATTGATGTTCACCATTTATCTCTTTTCTATAAAAGATTAAAATCAAAGCCACTCCCACGGTGATGCAAGCATCTGCAAAGTTAAAGACCGGTGAGAAGAATGTGAAATTTTCGCCGCCCCATAATGGGAACCAATCGGGAAATGTTCCATGAATCAAAGGGAAATAGAACATATCCACCACTTTACCCAGTAACATGTCGGCATACCCCTGCCCCCAAGCCACAATGTGAGCAGGTTCGCCAAATGGCTCAGAAGCAGAAAATATCTTTCCGTAAAACAACGAATCGAATATGTTTCCTGCTGCGCCCGCACATATCATACATAAGACAACAATATATCCAAAACGCGTATTGGCTTTGATTTGCTTATATATATAATAAAGGAGGAAGGCAACAGCTACCACTCGGAAAAGACTTAAGAAGAGCTTACTTCCAAGTTCCATTCCCCAAGCCATACCATTGTTCTCGATAAACGATATACGAAACCAATCGAAAATCACAATCTGATCTCCGAGGCTCATATTCAGTTTAACCGCAACTTTGATTGCTTGATCGATTACCACCAAAAGCATGATAATCAATCCAGCAATCCATATTTTTCTTTTCATTAACGATTAATGATTTCTATTGTTTTGTTTTGACTGCACGCTCAACGTTGCATGAGGTACAATGCGTAAGCGTTCTTTCGGAATCAACTCTCCCGTCAAACGATCTATACCATATGTCTTCTTATCAATTCGTACTAAGGCTGCCTGCAATGCAAGTATAAACTTCTGCTGACGATGCGCCATATTAACTAGTTCTTCTTTCGTCTGAGTAGAGCTTCCCTCTTCCAAGGCCTTATACGTAGGTGATGTGTCATCAACATCGTTAGTGTCTTGATTGGTTAGCACCTTCATGGTCTCGGCATAATCAGACTTTGCAGTTGCGAGTTTAGCATTAATGATAGCGCGGAATTCTTCCAATTCCTCATCGCTATAACGTTTCTTGATTGTATCCATAGGTAGTATTAATAAGGTTTCCTACACACCTTAGGAGGGCTAACTCCCAAAGTGTGTAAGAAGATGGTTTATATTTTAGTAATCAAAATATTGAGCTTAAACTCATCGAAATCGACAACGTTACCTTGATTAGGAGCAACATGAATGTCGTTAGCTAGTACTTGTGACTTAATCAATTCACCAAACTGAGCGATTGCCTCATCACTCTCTTTATATGAAGAGACGGTGATGGTGATGCGGTCAGTAATTTCAAAGCCACTATCTTTACGTAGGTTCTGAATACGATTGATAAGCTCTCTAGCGACACCTTCTTTCTTTAAGTCATCAGTCAGTTCGACTTCAAGAGCCACTGTCAGATTACCTTCATTGCTTACCAACCAACCTGGCATATCTTCAGAGATGATTTCAACATCGGCTTTATCTACCGTTAAGGATTGTCCTTTCACTTCGAACGTTAGATTACCAACCGTTTCCAATTGAATAATCAACTCTTGGTCTAGATTATTCATATAGGAAGCGACATCCTTCATGAGCTTTCCGTACTTCTTGCCCATTACTCGGAAGTTACACTTCACCTTTTTAACCAAGATGTTTTGTCCTTCTACGAAATTAAGTTCCTTGACATTGACCTCGCTCTTTATCAAACCAGCTACAGCCTCTATATGCTTACGTTGCTGCGCACTTGTAGCAGGAATTAAGATTTGTGCCAAAGGTTGACGTACCTTAATGTTAACCTTACGACGCAATGCCAAAACCATAGATGTAATCTTTTGGGCCATACCCATGCGGTCTTCTAGATCAGCATCTATCAAACTAGCATCAGCTTTAACCCAACTATCTAGATGTACACTTTCCAACTTTCCTCCAAGGTCATGATAAAGTTGATCAGCAAAGAATGGAGAGAACGGAGCAAGCAGTTTGGCAACCGTCATCAGACAAGTGTATAACGTGTTATATGCACCCAACTTATTATCACTCATCTCTTTACCCCAGAAACGTTTACGATTTAGTCGAACGTACCAGTTACTTAAATCGTCATTAACAAACGTATCTATAAGACGTGCAGCACGCGTAGGGTCGTAACTCTCGAGCTGAGTTGTTACATTCTGCACCAAACTATTCAGCTTGGATATAATCCATTTGTCAATCTCTGGAGTATCCAAAAGTTTTGCAGACAATGCTTTTTCAGGATCATATCCATCAACATTAGCATAGAGCGCAAAGAAACTATATGTGTTATATAATGTTCCAAAGAATTTGCGACGACACTCATCCACACCCTTGGGATCAAACTTAAGATTATCCCATGGTTCTGAATTGGTCATCATATACAATCTTACTGCATCTGCACCATACTCATGAATCATTTCAAAAGGATTGACCACGTTACCAACATGCTTAGACATCTTGTTTCCTTTAGAGTCAAGAACCAAGCCTGACGATATCACGTTCTTAAATGCAACGCTATCAAACACCATTGTGGCGATTGCGTGCAAAGTAAAGAACCAACCACGTGTTTGGTCAACGCCCTCATTGATAAAATCTGCTGGATAGAATGCTGGAGGCAACGGAGTTCCTTCATATTGTGAATGGACAAGTTTCTCTCTATACTCTTCAACAGAAGCCACGTTATTCTTAGAGAAAGTCTCTTTTACTCTAGGATCAGAATCACTAGAAAGAATATCATTCTCAAAAGGATAATGCTGCTGAGCATACGGCATAGAGCCACTATCAAACCAAACATCAATCAGGTCGCTCTCACGATGCATTGGCTTTCCTTCATTATTCACGAGAACAATATCATCTACGTAAGGACGATGGAGATCTATCTTATCGTAATTCTCTTGAGAATAATCTCCTGGCACGAAACCTCTCTCCTTGAGAGGATTGCTTGTCATCACGCCCTTGGCAACAGCAAGTTCTATTTCGTTGTAAAGTTCTTCTACAGAACCAATACATTTCTCACCTTTGTTTTCATCACGCCAAATAGGAAGTGGCGTACCCCAGAAACGCGAACGAGAAAGGTTCCAATCGTTCAGATTTTCTAGCCAATTGCCAAAGCGTCCAGTGCCAGTTGACTCTGGTTGCCAATGTATGGTGTTGTTTAATTCCACCATGCGTTCTTTCTTCTGCGTGTCACGAATGAACCAGCTATCCAATGGATAATACAACACTGGCTTATCCGTTCGCCAACAATGGGGATAATTGTGGGTTTGCTTCTCTATTTTGAAAGCGATACCTTCTTGTTTCATCTCCATACAGATGACCACATTGAGATCTTCTGCCTTTTCAGAGGCTTTCTTATCCCAGACACCATCTACATTATATTTGGGGTCATAAGCGTTCTTAACGTAGTCACCAGCATGATGGCTATATTGTTCTACACTAACGCAATGGCTTACAAAGTTTGAATCTAAGTCGTCTACAAGATAATACTTACCTTGGAGATCTACCATTGGACGTGTTTCACCTTTCTTATTAATTAAGTATAATGCGGGCACTTTAGCATCTGCAGCCACCTTAGCATCGTCCGCACCGAATGTAGAAGCTATATGTACGATACCCGTACCATCATCTGTTGTTACATAATCACCGGGGATGACACGGAAAGCTTCACTTTCCATTTCCACGAAACGATCTTTGCCGTTTTCGCCAACAAATACTTTTTCTGGATGAGCATCAGCATACTCCTTTACATAATCGTGTGCATAGTCATCTAGTTTCTCCACAGGCTTTACCCATGGCATCAGTTGACGATAATGATATCCTACCAAGTCAACACCTTTCAAATGCTCTATGATGCGCCAAGGACAAACTTTCTTTTCCTTATTAAAAGGAAGAAGATCACCTTCTTTGCACTCATGATCTGGATGCAAATAGGAACTGACTAGGTTTTCAGCCATCACCAAAGTCATTGGTTCGCCGTTATAGAGATTATATGTCTCTACTACCACGTAATCGATCTTTGGTCCCACACATAGAGCAACATTAGAAGGCAACGTCCATGGCGTTGTGGTCCAAGCGAGGAAATAAGGCTTACCCCATTTGTTCCATTCTGCTTTAGGATCAGTGATCAAGAACTGTGCCGTGACCGTGGTATCCTTCACATCACGATAGCATCCTGGTTGGTTCAGCTCATGGCTAGATAGTCCTGTTCCCGCTGCAGGCGAATAAGGTTGGATAGTATAACCTTTATATAATAGGCCTTTATTATATAGTTGCTTCAAAAGCCACCAAAGTGTCTCTATATACTTATTATCGTATGTGATATAAGGATGATCAAGGTCTACGAAGTAACCCATCTCTTCAGTGAGTTGACGCCACTCAGCCGTAAACTTCATTACGTTCTCACGACACTTGTGGTTATAATCTTCTGTTGAGATATACTTCTCTGATGATTTATTGTCAATATCTTTCTTCGTGATACCCAATTCTTTCTCGACACCAAGTTCTACAGGCAGTCCATGGGTATCCCATCCAGCTTTACGAGGAACCATAAAGCCTTGCATGGTTTTGTATCTATTGAAAGTATCTTTAATGGCACGAGCTAACACGTGATGAATGCCGGGATGACCATTAGCCGAAGGTGGACCTTCGAAGAATATAAATTGTGGATGTCCTTTTCTGCAATCAATACTCTTGTGGAAGATATCTTGCTTCTCCCACTCTGCTAACACATTCTTGTTAGTCTCTACTAGGTTGAGACCTTTGTACTCTGGAAATTTCTTTGCCATATCAAAGTTATTCTTTCGTATTATTATATTTTGAGATGCAAAAATACGTATTTTCTTTTACTCTACCAAATTTTTTATTCTTTCTTAAACTCGTAGCATCCTATATCTGGACGTGCATCTCGCAAGCGACCATCTCTGTCCGATTCATGATATGGACTTGGTAGCACAACAGCCGAATCTATTGCATGTGACAAACTGTCAAGATGGAAGTCAAAATATTGCTTATTATAATCGATTGTCTTAAAATGCTTCTTTCCTCCTTGCGTTGTATCCGAAGCCTGTTCCCATATCACATCTTGATAGAACTCACTTTGTATCGTGTCTGGTTTTACGGTTCTTAAAATACAATGTGAGAAATAATAACTTGCCGTGGCTTCATCTTTAAAGTCGCCCATCACTTCATCTTCGTTGTATCCTGTCACAAGACAATTATAGACTCCGAAGAGCTCAAGTGGATAGAAGCTGTCATTGCGATAGTTTTGGAAGCGCAGAGCCACGCCTACCGTTTGGTTCAAATCGAATGGGAAGAACTGGGCAATGGTACAATGCTTTAATAGCACACGTCCGCCATAGAATGCTGCGCAGTCGTTCATCGAATTGGTGATTTGACAATTGTACACGTCTAGATAACAGTTGATTGATATCAATCCATACCCTTGACTATTATGGATGGTGCTATTATACAAATGCAACTTCAGCGTCTCTGTGGATGCTGAATCACACACGATACCATTATACGCACTATGTATATCGGCATAATCTATTTGGTTTTCATAAGAGCTTGTGTAGAAATGAATTCCTTGCCATTGTCCAGCCACACGATCATACGGAAGATAATCGAACATATTGTCAAGACGATCACCTCTGAACGTTACATTATTATCAGCATCTCCCTTGACAATCAGTTTTCCATACACATCTACCCCAGCTTTGTTTGCAAAATAAAGTGTTGTACCTGCCGCAATGGTCAATGTAGCAGCACTATCCACCTTGATGCCTTCACGTATCACGATTGGTTTAGTGCTCTGAATCGTCGTGTCATTGCTGATTTCTAATTTACCTATCAGCGTTGCATCCCATGACCATGCCTTCAGGTTGACTTGTTGTTGCCGTCCGCTCTCAAGTGTGAACACCAAATCATCAGTTACCAACTTCGGTTGATCAACTTGTTGGGTAGCCGAGGTTAGCTCCACAAACACGCGGATACTATCCCCTTTGCGTATCTCCACATCATTAACTTGGAAACCCGACGACGATCCGAGATAGACACCATCGACGTTCACCCTAAAGCCAGTTTGGTTTCCATTCTTAAGACGAATGTTGCTACACCTTATTCCAGCGCCACTGCGATTATACACCCAAAACGTCTGTGTCGTTGTCGGCATTCTTGAGAACGTCGTATCAAGACTCACCGTATCGGTAGAGAATGTCAGTAGATTGTTTGGCGAGGTCGAAAACATATCGTCGTCGCTACATGATGACAACAGAAAGACCGTCATAGATAGCAGTAACAACGCCAAGCCTTGGATTGTTGATTTGTTATATTTAATTTTCTTCATCTTCGTAATACAATATTTATCATTGCAAATAACGAAACTTTTATGGTTTTATTGCTTTATAGCCACACTTAACCTTTAAACTTTATATCCAGTAAGAACGACACTTTATATCCAGTAAGAACGACATAGATGGCTATGAATCGGATATTTAACGTCATTTTAATAAGCTAAGAGTTTGGTATACAATATTAATTTTGTAAATTTGCAACTATAAATATTAAATATCAATTTATCAATTCAATCTATTTATTATGAACAAAATTTTACGTTTTTCGTTTCTAATGCTTTTGGCGTTTGTTGCGAACGTTAGCTTTGCCCAAAAACAGGTGAAGTTTGTTGCTACTGTAGACACTACCGATCAGTTTACTGCTGTAAAAGAAGGTATTACAATCAAGACTTCGGTTGGTACATTGTCTACTAAACCAGAGTATCGCTTTTATAAAGGTGCTACCGCTACTGTATCTTCAACTGTAGGAAACATCACAGAAGTTCTATTCTACAGCACGGCCAATGCTGGCAAGGATTATGGACCTGATTGTTTCAGCGACCCATCAACAGGTTCATATAGCTACGAAAATAAACTTGGTACATGGACTGGTGATGCTAGTTCATTCACATTATCTGCAGCGAAACAGGTACGTTGCGACTCAATCGTCGTAACTTACACTCCAAATGGAAAAGAACCTGAAGAGACCGTTGCTGCACCAACCATTTCAGGCGAGACTTCATTTGCACAAAGCACTACAGTGACCATTACCGCTGAAGAAGGTACTGAGATTTATTATACCACTGATGGCCAAGATCCTGATGACCGTGCAGAGCTATACACTGCTCCATTCGAGTTGACAGCCACCACCACCGTAAAAGCCATTGCATACAAAGGCTCTTTGCAAAGCGAGATTGCTACCGCAAAATTCACTAAGGTTTCTGTTATCAGCGTAACTGAAGCACTTAAGACTCTTGCTGACGGGACACAGACTTCTGACGAAGTTATGGTAAAGGGTATCATCTCAAATGTAAAGGAAGTTAGCACCTCATACGGAAACGCGACATACAACATCTCTGTTGATGGCGCTAACACCGACACCTTAGTAGTATATAGAGGTAAATATCTTGATGGAGCCAAATTCACTGACGAGAGCCAAATCCTTGTTGGTGACACGGTTGTAGTTGCAGGTGTACTTGTAAACTATACTAAGAATGATGTTACTACTCCTGAAATGACCAATAGTTCTCTTGTTAGCATTGGTCGTCCTGCAGCAGAGACCGTTACCGTAGACAACTTTGCCGAATTCATCGGTTTGGCAAAGTCTACTGTAGCCAATCTTTCTATGAACAACGCTAAGGTGTTGTACACATGGACTTCAAACAATGGCAACACATCTGCTTACTTGCGTGACAACACTAAAGCGCTCTTGTTCTACAACACTGGTATTGATTTCCAAGCTAATCAAGATGTGAATGGTACTGTATGCTTGACTCGCAACGAGTACAAGAGCATGGTTCAGGCAGGCAAGAACGATGACACCAACGCTGACAATCTCACTCTAACTGAAGGTGATGAAGCTGAGGCTAAGGTAATCACTGTTGATCAGGCTGCCGACAACGTTTCTGACCTTGTTTTACTTCAGAATGTTACCATTACTGAAGAGACCACAACTAGCTCAAGCGGCACTGAGACCACTAAGTACTACGCCGTTTCTGGTGACAACAAACTGCAGATCTATGATGGTTTCCACAAAGATTTCACAATCGAAGCAGCAGAGAATGCATCTGTTAAAGGTATTATCACCCAATACACTACCACTTACGAGATCTACCCTGTAGAAGACATTAAGACCACCACCGGCATCAATGAGGTTAAGAACGATACTGTAGCTAAGGATGTTCGTTACAACCTCGCAGGCCAGCGCGTAGCTAACAACTATCGCGGCATCGTTATCGTTAACGGCAAGAAATTTGTAAACAAATAATAACGTCAGTTGACGATTCTATCTAATCGTTTGGGGGATAAATACCAAGAACAAAGGTATTTATCCCCCATTTTTGTTTCTGCTATCTGAGAACAAACGGCAATCAGCATCCTATAGCTCAGTCCGTTAGCAACGTGCTATTATCAGCCAAGCTTTACGAAAACGCATGTCACAAGTTCTTTTTTACCAAAACCTTTGCATTTCAAACCTATTTACGTACCTTTGCATTTCGATAAAAGAGAAATAGTTTTATGCCAGATATATCAGTACGTGGGCTTGAAATGCCCGAATCCCCAATACGTAAACTTGCCCCTCTCGCAGCAAAAGCGAAAGAAAGAGGCATCAAAGTTTACCATCTCAACATAGGTCAGCCTGACCTGCCCACACCACAATGCGCCCTTGATGCCTTGAAGAATATTGACCTCAAGGTTTTGGCTTATTCTCCTAGTCAGGGATACAAAAGCTATAGAGAAAAGCTATGCGGCTATTACAGCAAGTTTAATATCAATGTAACAGCTGACGACATCATCATCACCTCTGGTGGTAGTGAGGCAGTATTGTTCTCATTTATGGCGTGTCTTAACCCAGGAGATGAGATTATCATCCCAGAACCAGCGTATGCTAACTACATGGCTTTTGCCGTTTCGGCAGGTGCAACCATCCGAACCATAGCTACATCCATTGATGAAGGATTCGCCTTACCCAAAGTTGAAAAGTTTGAAGAGCTCATCAATGAGCATACTAGAGCCATCCTGATCTGTAATCCCAACAACCCCACAGGATATCTTTACACACGAAGAGAGATGAATCAGATCAGAGACTTGGTTAAGAAATATGATCTTTACCTATTCTCTGACGAGGTATATCGTGAATATATCTATACGGGCTCACCATACATTTCTGCCATGCATCTAGACGGAATAGAAGACAACGTGATCCTTATCGACTCTGTCTCAAAACGTTATTCAGAGTGTGGCGTACGCATAGGTGCACTGATTACCAAGAACAAAAACGTGCGACAAGCCGTCATGAAATTCTGTCAAGCCCGACTATCTCCTCCATTGCTAGGACAAATCGTGGCTGAAGCTTCGCTTGATGCCCCCGAGGATTATCATAGAGAGGTGTACGATGAATATGTGGAACGTCGAAAATGCTTGATTGATGGACTCAATCGCATTCCTGGCGTTTACTCCCCTATCCCTATGGGCGCATTCTATACCGTGGCTAGTCTTCCGGTGGATGATAGCGAGAAGTTTTGCAGATGGTGTCTCAACGAGTTCAACTATGAGGGCAAAACCGTCATGATGGCGCCAGCAAGTGGTTTCTACACCACGCCAGGTGCAGGACGCAATCAAGTGCGTATCGCTTATGTGCTCAAGAAACACGACCTAGAGGATGCGCTTATCGTATTAAGAAAAGCTCTTGAACAATATCCAGGACGAACAGACGAAAAATGAAATTGTCTCTATTCATCGCTAAAAGAATCTACGGCAACGGATATGAAAAGCGCAAGGTATCTAAACCCGCAATCCTCATATCCACTATAGGTGTAGCCATTGGGCTTGCAGTGATGATCATATCCATATGCGTCGTCCTTGGCTTCAAGCATACTATACGTAACAAGGTAATAGGATTTGGCAGTCACATCACGGTTGCCGATGCTATGACCTTATTATCATCAGAACAGTACCCCATCCAGATGGGCGACTCAATGATGAATGTACTAAAGCATGTACCAGGAGTGGCTCATGTACAACGAAACGCCTACACACAAGGCATTTTAAAGACTGACGACGACTTCTTGGGTGTTGCACTTAAAGGTGTTGGCCCTGAGTATGACACAACCTTTATTCATCAAAACCTTATAGAGGGTTCTATTCCGACCTTCTCTGATAAGAAGAGCCAACAAGAGATTTTGATCTCTAAGACCATTGCTGACAAACTGCATCTCAGTTGTGGCCAGAAGATCTTTGCTTACTTTATCAATGAACAGGGTGTGCGTACACGTCGTTTCAAGATTGCGGGGATTTACGAAACCAATCTCAAGCAGTTTGACTCTCAGATATGTTTTACCGACTTGTATACCTGTAACAAGCTGAATGGTTGGGAGCCAGACCAATATAGCGGCGCAGAACTGATCTTGAAAGATTTCTCCCAACTCAGTGTCGTTTCTCAATGGGTAATCAAGAATATCAACAAGACCATTGACCATTACGGAGAGACTTATTCGTCTGCAACCATCACCGAACAGAATCCACAAATATTTTCATGGCTAGACCTGATGGATATGAATGTGTGGGTTATTATGGCACTGATGATTGCCGTGGCAGGCGTTACCATGACCTCAGGGTTGCTCATTATCATCTTAGAGCGAACTCAGATGATTGGCATATTGAAGGCTTTGGGAGCAAAAAATAAGCAGATTAGACAAATCTTCCTTTGGTTTGCCACCTTTATTATAGGTAAAGGCCTTCTTTGGGGAAATATCATTGGATTGTCATTGGTTGCCATACAACACTATACGGGCATATTCACGCTAGATCCTCAAACGTATTACGTCAAAACGGTTCCGGTGGAACTAAACATTCCTCTCATCCTTGCCTTAAACATTGCTACGATGTTAATCTGCGTATTGGTGTTAATTATACCTAGCTTCTTGGTATCACGCATTCACCCAGCAAAGAGTATGCACTACGAATAATCAGCCTAGCAAGAGTTTCATCCAAGCAAGAGCAGCTTTCTGTTAAGTACCTTTTGAAGTACTTAACCATCAATATCAAGACTCATTATAGCAACAATTTGGTCGAAAATTAAATTAATTCTTTCTGTAAATTAATTTAATTTTCGACCAAAAATAATTTATTTTTTCTTTCAGAAGCATATCGATTACAATGTCAAATCAGCCCAAATAACTTGTGATACGTTTCCTATGAGGTACTTATCTGATGGGTATGTAACTTCTATATAGGGGTCATTTCCTCCCCTTCATCTCTTTTAGGGAGCGTAAGGTGTCCGTATCTTCATAGTGTTGCGCCATTGCTTTGGTCTTGTCTTTTATAACATGAACAGCAATCCGAGGAGATATTACTTTTACACCAGGGCCATAACTCATCATGACCGAGTAGAACTCATAATTGAGTATCACAGAGATCTCAAAGATACAACTGCCATCTTCATTCCTAAGGATAAGTTTCTGATTCCGGACTAGCGGTTTGGTGATAATGTATTTGCTCTGCTCTGACGAAGCCCAAAATCTCACAGTACGTGGTCTATTCTTGATATTCTTACTCACACCAATCACATCATCAAAGAAATGCAAGCTATCAAAGTCGGGATTTTCACGATAGGGAATGTCAGTAGGCTGCACACTGATGATTCTGTCCAAAGCCAAATTGTAAAGCACCATGTCCTTCGTTCTCGAACCGAAGAGAAACCATCGATTGCGATATTCCTTCAATAGGTGTGGATAAAGCAAATACTCCATCGGCTTGCGGGCACTGAAAGCTTTGTATATCACCCTAACCGTCTGCTTACTGGCAATGTAGTTGTAGAGGGGATTGAGTAGCTTGAGTCCCTTCAAGTTGGGTACGGAGTCAAAATGGATAATCGGTCTGCGGTTGTTGTGACTGATAGAAAGCTTATCCTGTAACCTTCCCACCACGTCGGCCATCTCTGTAAAGTGGTCGAAATCCTCTAGTTGGCGCAGCATATCCACAGCTTCCTTCATCACCTCATAGTCGTTCTCAGATAAAGGCATATCAAAGATGGAGTAGTCTGGGTCTGCATAGCGATAGTACTTTCCATCATAAACCTCAATAGGTGCATTGTAACCGAGTTTGTCAGAACGCATTATCTGCAAGTCAGCTTGTATCGTTCTCAACGACACACCTTTCACGATGCCTTCCATATCATATAGAGCATCGCTACAAGCGTCCACAAGGTCATCTATCATCCATCGACGATACCTATTCCGAAGGCAGTTATCTATGGTCTTGTACCTAATCAAGGCATTCTTATTGGCTGGCATAAGCTATCGTTTTTGTTCTGAGTACAAATATACAAAAACACCCCACAAATCTTTTGCGGAGTGCTCGTTTTTTATGTTTTTTATCCCTTAATTACCGCGATAGGAAGCAGATGGATTTTAATCTTCACTAGATCCAGTTCTTGTCCTATCACTTCTTCTATATTCTTATAGGCGGTGGCCGCTTCCTCTAGATCTTTTTGGCAACGTATAGCATGAACAATCCCCTTCTCATCTAGTCGGCGCTTCTCTTCTTCTAACGAAAGCGTTTTCACCGCTTCTGTGCGGCTCATTGCTCTACCTGCTCCATGAGAACAACTCATGAAGCTAAGCGGATTACCTAATCCCTCAACGATATAGGAGCTAGTTCCCTGTGATCCAGGTATAATACCTATTTCGCCTTCACGAGCGCTCGTTGCTCCTTTGCGATGAATGATACACGCATGGCCGAAGTGCGTTTCCCATGCCGCATAGTTATGGGCGATATTGATCATCGGTTCAAATGCCACATCGGGCAACGCATCAGCAATCACTTCCTCAATACGTTGCATCATCAGTTTACGATTGCAAAGTCCGAAAGCAATACAATATTCCATCTCGCGCCAATAGTCATTAAACTCTTTAGTCTTAAGGGGCAGAAAAGGCAGACAGAGTTCTGACTTGACGGATGAGAAATATCTCTCGTTAAGCGTTGCAGCTAGACGGTTGTAATAGTCACCCACTTGTTTGCCAAGATTGCGCGAACCGGAATGGATCATAATCCAAAGCCATCCTTCATCGTCTTTCTGCAGTTCGATGAAATGATTTCCTCCTCCAAGCGTACCCACTTGTTTCATAGCAGATGCATATTGACGCTTGACCACTATGGTTGATTCAATATCTATCCCTTGTGGCATATATTGTTCGTCCTGTGCCTCCTTGTGATGTTCCATGCCAAGGGGTATCTGCTTTCTGATATCTCGCATAATTTTCTTGCGTAACACATCCTGTTCGATATCCTCGACCTTGACATTCGTCTTCACGGCACACATACCGCAACCTATGTCCACTCCCACTGCATTAGGAATAACAACATCGTTTGTTGCCAACACACAACCTATCGGCATACCTTTACCTCCATGCAGATCGGGCATCAACGCTAAGTGATGATAGACGAAAGGTAAACTGCAGAGATTGCTTATTTGTTTCCATGCCGTTGCGTCACATACGTTGCCCCACATCTTTACGGGGGTATGACCTATTATAAATTCTTTCATTGAATGATTTTCCTTTGTTTGAATAATATACTAATAGAGCATCTTGCTCACAGCCGCAGCGTCTAGTGCCCATTCGTAGGTATAGCTTTCATCAGCCTGTTCAGCAGAGTCCACTATTTCCAAATGTTGTGCTTCAGCCTTCATCTTGAGTAGTTCGCCTAGCTTCAACTTCTTCTGCAGTTTGTCAAGAAAGGCCTCGATATCACTACTCTTGGCTGAACGCAATGTCTGTCCTGCGAGAGGTATCTCTAGCCAGATGATGTCACGCGCAGCAACATCAAGTACTCCGAAGACCAACCCCTTAGATTGGTTATCATCAACTATCTTCACCATGTGCTGCACACAGCTAGGATCGTAAGCCACACCATCCTTCTCTGACAGTTCCATCTTATAAGCGGAGTTCATCCAGCCCACAACAAGATTGGGAATCAAGCTTCCGCAGGAATAGGCATGACTGGTGAAAGTGACATACTTGGCTCCTGCCGCTCCTAGCTCAGGCAGAGATAGTTCGACGTATTCTGCAGTACCCACCATTTCGGGTATGCATCTGATGTCACCCGAGTGCTTAGCACCTGTACAAGTAAGATTGTAATAGGCGCACTCTTCATACCTATCTTCATACGACACACGACAGCTCAAATCCATATCCAAAGGTTGAGCATGCAGCCCCTTTCCCCATTGTAAGAAGAGCCTTACGGCGTCACCCTCCACATGGAAGCGAGTTCCCATCAAGGCATGGCTCGTGTCTTGCACCGTACAGGAACGATCACCCACGCTCATGGGGATATTAAAGAGCAAAGGGTCAATGTAGATGGTCTTACTCTCTGTGGGTTGCAGTCGGAATCTCCTAGCCATGGAGTTGCGATAGAGATGGTCCACCTCGTCAATCATTCGTTCCCTTTCCTCTTGGCTATAGAGTTGCAGGAGACGATTGTGCGGGATAGTCTTGCGCAGCCCGGTAATGGTACTTATGGATCTTACTGATGACGGATCAAAATACCTTTCAGCTGCATTGCCAAGAGAGACAAGCAGTCGTGCAGGCAACTGATCTGACACTTCATCAAAAGCTTTTAGTGTTCTCTTACTCCCAAGTCTGAGCATTGTTGCAAAGAGACAACGGGCGAAGGCTCCGGGCCTAGCCTGAAGAAGTGACAACAATTGATCAGTTAGATGTTCCTTGGTAGCTCTATCCACACTTCCTTGCCATGTGGTATAGCTATGATTGTAAAAGACATCCATCATCGCAGCTAGCTTCTTGTACTGCTTCCTCTGTGCATATTCTGCTAGTCGCAGAGCACGTATGAACCTCACCCACATGCCGCGCTTGGCATTCATGTCTTCAGCCATCTTTACGGCAGAGAGAGGCAGGGCGTTGAGCCATCCGCTCACGGTTCTACACATCTTTCGATCATACTTCAAGCGAAGGTGACCCCTCATATTCTCTTCATAAGCATCCCTATCATCACAGACCACATTCATGTGACTACCAAGACGACGAGCATTGGCTATAAGAACGGAAGGTTGGATAATCTGCACATATCCTGTCTTTTCATACCAGAGATAACGTAGGATGTCAGTAGATGTATGGAAGTAGTCCATAGCTCTATCTGCCTCACCGTTAGCGAGCCAGTGTCGAATGACGACCATCTGCGTTTCCTTCATGGTTATATCGGTATCTTCTGGTACACGGAACGTTTCTAACAATAAGGAAAGCGAGTCTCTCTGTGTAGCGTCGAGAGGAGTAGCGGAAGTGAGCAACGAGTGGAAGAGTGATTCCATATCGGAAGTATCTAAGAGCCGGAGTTCCTTCAGCTTACTTCCTTGGCCCGTAAAGACATAGTTGGTCGTCTTGAAAGGTTTTCCACAAAAAGGGCAACCATTGTACCTCTCCAATGGGAATATTCCCTCAGGAATGAGGTGTCCGCAAGGCAACGTGGTACTTTGAATCTTTAGTTGTCCTTGAAGCATATTGGCCATCCAGGTCACAAAATGCTCTTCCCTTGATTCTCCAGTAGGTACATTCCATCCTTTCACAAGCGGTGCCCAGTTGAGATCAACGCCCATGACATCCTTAATCGTAATCACGATGTCGGCTAGCTTCCCTTCGGGTACAGCGATGAGCGCATGTAGAAGTTCCTCAGTCATGCAAAAGCCATTCTCCTTTAGTCTTTCGGCAAAAGCGTACACAGCAGTGGTAATCTCCGAAGCCATGTCGATGTTTTCCTTCTTGATATCGAGATACAATGCCTTGTATCTCAATGCCACCTTCTGCAAATTGTTCTCACTCATAATCGTCTATAATATAATAAGGTAATGGAGGAACTCTAACTCTTGCTGCACTATCTAATTACTTTGAAGTAAGTCCCTCTTGACCTAGTTAAACATTAAGAGCTGCGGGCAGGGCTCGAACCTGCGACCCTATACCTAGTAGGAATGAAGTATGCGTAAGTTGACCTATCGAGAGAAGGTAATCCCCACACAAAATATATGCTCTACCAACTGAGCTACCGCAGCTAAAAACAAAGAAGTGGTAATCAAGAAGCTACATTGGACCCTATGCCTGAAGCATGAGTCTAAGCATATTATTGACGGAGTAAGCCTCCTTTGACCACTTCTTTGTTTTCAAGTGCAAAGGAACAATACCACTCCGCAGTCTTTCTGCGTAGTAGAAATTATTTTTGATTTTGAGCGCTTTTTTTGCGTTCTAACAGCCACAAAAGCGTTAGAACGGCAAACCTATTGCGAAATGAAGCGTTTGAGCATCTTTAAAATGGGAGATATTGTAAAAGCCTGTTTTACCCGTATCATAAGGCACGTGCAATCCGATACCCCAATCGATACGAATCATAAAATAATCCAAGTCGTACCGAAGGCCAACACCTGTGCCAACAGCCATTTGCTTGAATACGTTTTTCCATTCAAACTTACCGCCAGGAATCTCATCGTCAAGACGCCAGACATTACCGGCGTCTACAAACAGAGCTCCATAAAGTGAACCTAACAAGTGAGGTCGATATTCAAGGTTAGCAACGACTTTCACATCGCCTGTTTGCTCAACATAAGAAAGCAAACGATTGGCAGATACATATTTACCTGGTCCTATCTCACGTGCATTAAAGGCACGAATGGTGTTTGCGCCTCCGACGTAGAAATGCTCGGTATAAGGCGCATAGGTACTATTGCCATAGCTATAAACCACACCGGCGCTGGCATGTGCGGCAAACGTACTCTTGTTAGACAAGCTCCATGTCTTCGTAAAGTTTGTTTCAATCTTTACAAACTGAGCGTAAGGATTATGGAACATCTCTTTATATTTTTCATTCCACTTCTTACCAGCTAACATATACCCTAATGACAAGATATTGGAAGCCTCACTAAGCGTGGTCCACCACTTTATTGGGTTTTGGTAAGAAGATGGACTTTGATAAGTGTATGAGAACTGCATCTTAGGAACCAACTGGTCTGCCAAGGATGTCTTCAGATAAGGCATCTCGCTTACCAAGGAATCAAACTTTTCGGTTCGTGCTGACATATACTCGTAGGTTAATATCAGTGGAGAGAAGGAATATTGCTTCTGAGCTGACGACTTCCAATCATAAGTCAACTCACCCGAAACCACATGACGCTTGAAATAATTGGCACGATTAATAACGTCAGTAGCTGCCTTGAGCGTTGTTAATGGAGTTTCATAGAATATCTTTCTTTTCCTTGGCACTCTTGGCTTTGCCAAGGTTGACGAATTGTCTGCTTTTTTACGTTTCTTGCTCAGCAAGCGTTGACGTATTTCACGGAAAGGATCAAGGATTCGAGGAAACTGGATACTGGCTTCTGCACCATACTCATAACTATTAATACCGGTGCTCGTTCCACGATCTTTACGTCCTGTCTCCCATTCGTATGCTCCATGAAGGCGCACATTGAGCAGTTCGCCCCCATGAAACGCATTGCGTTTGGTCAAACCCATGATAAGCTCTGGACCCACTTTCCCACTAGTCTTACCACGTCCATAGGCTTCAATATAGAAATCATAAGGTTTGTCAAATATACAATCAACCGTCATATTCAACGTGTCTACCCTATTGGTATCTATCTGAAACGAATGATTCCTAGCTAGGATGTTATCCTTGGCTAATTGCGCGCTATCGGTCTGGGGAGAAAAACTAAAGTTTACTTGTGAGAATATTCCGGTTGCATTGATCTTTTGTAGACTGATCTGATGCTTGGTATAGCTATACAAATCACCTTTGCGAAGAGTGAGGTTGTTATTGATAACACGTGTTCGGATGGCTGGGCGACGACCAGAGAAATGTACATCAAACCGACGACCATGGCGTACGGTATCGAGCTGTTCAAAGCGGTTATGCTTCAGATTGATATCAACGTGCCCTATCACCCAAGGATAGAGCGACTTGGAATCAATAGAATCGGCTTGTTGTAGCCTTACCTGAACTTTGCCGGGTTGTGATATCGTATCTGCAAGGTAGCTTAAGTCGCTCTTCTGATAATAATAGTAACCATTCTCCAAAAACAAGGTTTGCAAGCGTTGGCGTTCTTCTTCTAGTGAAGCTACATCAAACGGATCTCCATTACGGATAGCAGCATTCGCCGTGTCCGCTTCCATCAACTGATAAGCTTGAGGGGTAAAGCCCAAGTACTGCAAATCAGATATGCGCCAAAGGCGACCCATATCCACCTTATATTGCAATTTCATCTTCTTAGGATTGCGTTGAGGCAGACGTTCGTAAGAGATTTGATTTTCAAAGTATCCACGTTTCTTCAACAAATTTTTACCAACCGAGACATGCAAATCAGGATTGGCATAACTCATTAAAACGGGTTTAGAACCAAATGCCTTGACTATCCACTTAGAGAAAGCGGTACTATCTTGTGAGAATGCATTCCAAATCCACAAACCGAACTTAAATGGTGACGTAAAGCTTGGACTTCCCAACAAGGAAGCATTAGGCTTTGTAGCTAACACGATATCCAATTCTTCACGTACGGCATCCGTATACGTAGAAGTTTCGTAGTTGTCATATTGGGTGGTTTTCATGCCTGTATATAGTTGTTCGCCATCGGGTATGGCGCTTGTGCTACTGCAAGCAGACACCATTACCAACAAAGCCAAAAGGCATAAAGCATGGATGATGATTTTCTTATTTATCATTGCTACGATTCGTTCGATTCATACTATCGACAGGAACTGTCGGAAAACTCTCATTATCCGTAGAGCGGAAGCGGAAAATATCCTTGAAATGGCGTAACTTACGACGCCATGAGAAGCCCACACCAAATTCGCTAAGGTTTCCTTCTAGCCAATCAAAAGCTTCTCGCTCATAGTACAGATTAAGATATTGTGTCTCGTTCTTATTTAATCGATAATCTAATGAGAAATTATCAAAATAAGCACCATTATCCTCATTGAGAGAAGAGCCTGTAGACACACGGCCTCCTAAATTGATACGTAAGCGGTTGTTCAAGATTCGTTTAGAGAACTTAAAGGTATAATCTGTATGCAAATTGCCCGAAGCATCAGCGGAACTTTCCATATTGGCTGTGAGATCAAGACCTATTGAGCGCAACGCACTACCCGTAATCTTATTCACCTCTGTCTGAAGGAATCCTGCTAAAGCCGAATTCATTGCATAGTTTCCAGCATTATTATCTAAATACATACCAGACACAAGCATTGACACGGCCAACTTAGACCGCTCTTCCGCGCTTTTGGTATTAAGTTCATTTTGCATTTGAGCATCATCCGGCGCTTCTATAATAAACTCGATACCCATATCAGGAAATTGCTTAGATAACTTAACACCACAATCAAAATCGACCAATCGTCCTTGAGAACTGACATCTGACACTAACGACTTGACGTGTTCAGTAGCCGTGATACTCAAAATGGGCTTCATTGGATCTCCCGTAAACTGAATATTGCTTCCATCTTGTATCTCAAACGTACGTAATGGAATCACGGGCAATGAATACTTCATCGTTCCATCACTTAACGTATATTTACCTTGAAGTTGCAGCTCATGAGTGGGATCATAGCTCATCTGTAGTTTGCCTCCACCAATCAAGTCAATATAGTTAGAGTGATCCGCAGTAAGCATACATAATATATGCGCTTGCTCGTCTATGGACATATCGAGATTCATCGTGAATCCATTTATGGTAGGACGTACCACCTTGTCTGATATCGAATCGGAGAAATTGGTAAATCTCACTAGATTGTCTAATTCTGAATCTTGAGTAAGTTCTGCATCTTTTAGGACATAGGTCATATCAGTAGAGCCAAGCACGTCAAGTTTGCCTCCCATTTGCAGGTTGCTTAATGGGCCACGCATTCCTCCCATAAAATTAACAAACGCCTTACCATAAGCTTCCGAACGAGAAGTCTCCTTTGAATCAATCAGTTCAAAATTGTCTGCTCGCATCCTTACGTCCATATACATATTATCGAAGTTGCTAAAATCTAAATACCCCGAAATATTTAAAGGACTATCGTTATGAGCAAACATCTCAAAGTTTTCAAACTTCAGTCTACTATTCTCTATGAGCACTGGATCATCGGCAAAGCGCATCTCAACGCCATAAGGTACGCTGACAAGATAGGATGAATCAAGATAGATCTCACCATTGATATCCAACTTATTAAGAGCGCCCTGCACGGACAGGTTGCCTTCACCCTTTCCTTTCAGACCAACGATTTGATCAGGTACAAAGCCATTGATATAATCAAGTGGGAACTGATCCATTTCGAACGTTGCGTCCAAATAGCCTTCGCCTTCACTCTTATAGGTACCTGTGAGTTTGCCCACTTCTTCTTCGTCCTGTGTAATGAGAGCATCCACATAATGAGAGCCATCGCTTTGTGGCATATACACCAATTGCGTTCCTATATTGCCCAAAGGACAATGCTCATAAATCATATTCTTAACGGAGATATCACTCGAAACCGTGAATGCGTCTTCAGTCTGCACTACATGGTAATCACCATTCATAACACCAGAAACACTTGGAGTGAATGGCAGAACCGAGAAGAGCTTCTCCAACTCAAATTGGTGCATACTTAAGGTGATGTTTTGCAAAGCAGTTGAGTCCTCATCATCTGTGTATACCTGTACACCGGCTCCATCTGAAGCCAACAGACTCATATTAGCGGAGATACGCTTGTCTTGAGCTAAATAGATATAGTTATCTTCGTTTACAGCAAATTGCTTGTAACCCAAGACTGACTGCGGAGAAGTAATCGTGCATTTCATGCCATTACCTTCCATTCCCAACTGCATAGCAAGATCAAAGCCCGTTTTATCGGCTTTATCCTTGATTAAAGCATGGGAACGAATACCTTTTTCATAGAATATTCCAGTAAGGTATCCCTTGTAAGGATAATTATTGCTAGGACCATTTACCACGGATAAAGCATAGTTAAGTCCATCATCATCGGTTTTAAGTTCCAAATCGAGCTGGTCAATCTGATATTCTTTGTTATATGCCAATGTATCAGCATGTATCGTACCATTCAAGCCATCTACTGGAGAGGAACTGACATGAGAAGATATACTCCCTATCGAATATCCCATCTGCTTAACCAACTGACAGAAGAAATTGTCCTTACCTGTTTCTAAATAGAAATTGCCTTGGGGCAATAACCCTTTTATGCTATCTTGATTAATTTCTCGATTTGACAACTGCGTTTGCAATGCCTTTGCGATGTTCTGTCCTGACGAGATCAACTTTGTATAGCTACAATTCCAATCTGTACGCAAGAAGAAATCACCACCTCTCACGAATGCATAAGTGGAATCTTTACTGCTTAAAACGGACAACTGAATAGCGTTAGGCTGGTAAGAATGTGTGGCATCTTGAACCAACAGATTATTTATTGTTCCATTTAGTTCTAGCTGGTCTTTCATATCAGTGTTCAAACTCATATCTGTGGTTAAAGCCAAATGGTATGGTTTGTCTACTATTCCTAAATGATAGAGGTCGATATGATCTGCCGTTCCGTTTACATTTCCTGCGACCTTGCTACCATTCATCTGTCCATCTACTGTAAACGATCCAGTAAAGAGGTTGAGGTCTTGTCCGTTAACACTTTCGTTTAAGCGTAGGTCACCCACTGTACCTTTTATATTATGGTTGCGGTTAAGATCTGAATGTATATCAAGGTCAGCTTTAGCTGAAACAACATAAGGATCTGTTACAACACCTAGCCCTTTCAAGTTGGCTTGAGATAGGAATCCGCTAACATGCGAAGATAGGTTGTTTCCGACCATATCTGCTTTCACATCAAATGTACCAGCTATCAACATTTGCGGTGAACGCGTAGAGAAATCCTTTACTTGCAAACCTTTTAACGCACCTTCTACATGGTGAACTCGTTGCATGTCGCTTTTAAAATAAACATCGACATAGGTTGAGGCTACCCATCGTTCATTCATTAACCCAAGCGAATGGATATCAATGCGTTTCAACCACCCTTTCAGATGTCCATTGATTGCATTATTGGTATATTTACCATCAAGCGTAAAGTCACCACCCACCATCTTATTGGTGCTATGCATCCTCGCAGTAAAGATTCCATTGTTGAATATTGTCTTACCATGAATCCCGTCTAGCACATAATTTTGATACTTAAACTGATTGATATCCGCTTGAAGTTCTAACTTAGCTTTATTATTAGAGAAATCAAGTCCTCGTCCTTTTATAGCCAAGTTCCCACTAAATGGATTCAAGCCCATCTTGGGTAGGAAATGCTGCAATGGCATACGATAAGCATCAAGGGATAATGTGTATGCCTGACTAAGATTATTGTATTTCCCATTTAGGTTCAAGCGACCATAATCATCAGTCATGGCTAGAGCCAGGGCATACTGTGGCCCAACAACCTTCACATGTCCATTCCAACCGATGCCCTTTGGTATGGAAATCATTTTTGAGATTTGCCGAGGCATAAATCGATAAGCAAACGACAAATCATCCGTACGACCTTTCACTCGAATGTCTGCCTTTAGATTATTAGTATTGAGCACATTAGCAATATATCCATCAAACGAAAAATCAAATAGGCTTGGCATTTTCAATTTGAGGTTTTTCAAATACAATTGGCGCAAATTGCCTTCAGCCACACCGCTTATGTATAATGGGTTACTTGGGAGTTGAGCATACTGTCGCTGAGGGAAAGACGTTAAAAATGGTTGCAAATCAGATTTGGTCACATATCCGTCCAAATTGGCATAAAACTTTCCTGGATGCAAATCGGCAAAAGCATTCATATCCATAGAAAGACTTCCACGGATTTCACTACTAGGCATTTGTAAAGCAAACGATTCTAAAGATATTGTAGAATCGGACAATGAGAAATGGCCTTTAGCTCGATTAATGGTCAAGCCACTTTGATCAACAAATCGTACTTGACGTAGGCTTAGTGTTACATCAGGTTGTACATAACTTAAAGAGTCTAGACCAATATTGACGTTCTTTAAGGAAATGTGATTTGCATCAAAGCCCCGGCTGCTCCTTGGCTGATAAGTTTGATGATATTCGAGAGAGCCACCATTCCAATCTAAGTGATTGACTAAATATTTGTTATGTAATAAGTCAATAAGGACTTCTTTGACATTTGCTTTATTAAAATCTGCACTTACCATCATTGTGTCCCTTGGTAAATGTAGTGCAAATTGCGTTTGTTCTAGATTAAGCGTCTCTAAATTTATTACCCAAGTAGGATTAGAAGATGTCGTATCCTTTGGGATTGTATCGCCAAGTGCTATATCAAGATTACCACCTTTTAAGTCTGCAACATTGACAAAAACCGAATCAGTAAGTAGATCTATTCCATGACTCTCCAAGTGCAACTGATTCATTGTCCCCTTTACTCTACAATCACCGATTAAGTTTGCCGTGTTTACTTTGGTGTGCTTTAAGGTTACACCATCCACTTCCACCTGACCACGGAACAAAGGCCATAACCGCACATCGGCTACTAGCTGTTTCATATCTGCAATAGTATCGGTCAAAGATGGAATAGAATCGTTGGGCTTTGTTATCTGCAAGCTATCCATTTGCAAATATAAAGGAAACGAGAGACGTACATCTCGCAAGGTCACTTGCATATTTGTATTCTCTGTAGCATAATGCGCTATTTGCTTTACAGCCCAACGCTGAATGGGAGGACAATAGAGCAATGCAGACAGAACAACAAACACGAGGATTGGTGTGAGTATAATTGCCAAAGCACATTTCAAGAGTTTCTTCATATTCACGTTTCTTGATTCTGACGTTAGAGGAAGTTTTGGACGGCGACGTTGTTACATTGTTAACATAAACGGTCTCTCTTAGTGGTTCAGCCAAGAGAGACCGTCATTCTTATTACAAGGTTAGGTCTGAATAAACGATTAATATGCGAACAGAGGATAATCCTTCATAGTTGCATTGACTTTCTCACGTACACTGGCAATCACTTGATCGTTTTCTGGATCACGAAGTACTTCGTCAATCAAATCCGCAACAAGATGCATCATATCTTCTTTTGCACCACGGGTTGTCATGGCGGCTGTTCCTAGACGTATTCCTGAAGTAAGGAATGCGGAGCGCGTATCAAACGGCACCATATTCTTATTGACAGTGATGTCGGCAGCGACAAGAGCATTCTCAGCCAACTTCCCAGTCAACTCTGGATATTTTGGACGGAGATCTAGCAGCATAGAGTGATTGTCTGTTCCTCCGCTTACAATATCAAAGCCTTTGTCAATAAGATCTTGGGCCAAGACTGCAGCATTGCGCTTTACTTGCAAAGCATATTCTTTCCAGCTAGGCAAAAGATTCTCACCAAAGCCTACAGCTTTAGCCGCAATAACATGTTCAAGCGGACCACCCTGTGTACCTGGGAACACTGCAGAGTTGAGCAAAGAACTCATCATGCGTACCTCGCCTTTCTTAGTTACCTTTCCAAATGGATTGGGAAAATCCTTTCCCATCATAATGACACCTCCACGCGGACCACGAAGTGTCTTATGGGTTGTAGTGGTAACGATGTGAGCGTATTTTACAGGATTGTTTAGTAGACCTGCTGCAATCAGTCCTGCAGGATGGGCCATATCAACCATGAAGATTGCGCCTACTTCGTCTGCAATCTTACGCATACGCTCATAATCCCATTCACGACTATAAGCAGATCCACCGCCGATAATCAACTTAGGCTTATGCTCTAAAGCTAAACGTTCCATCTCATCATAATCTACCCTACCAGTCTCTTTACTTACATTGTAGCCTATAGGATGATACAATATTCCAGACGTATTGACTGCGGATCCATGTGACAAGTGACCTCCATGATCAAGATTCAACCCCATAAAGGTATCACCAGGTTTTAGGCATGCTAATAAAACGGCAGCATTTGCTTGTGCACCTGAGTGAGGTTGCACATTTGCGAATTCTGCGCCAAAAAGTTCTTTTACACGATCGCGTGCGATATTCTCAACTTGATCCACCACTTGGCAACCTCCATAGTAACGATGTGCAGGTAAGCCTTCGGCATACTTGTTGGTCAGATAAGAACCCATTGCGTTCATCACTTCATCACTGACAAAATTTTCAGATGCGATGAGTTCCATACCCCTTAACTGGCGTTGATGCTCCTTCTCAATGAGATCGAAGATTTCGGTGTCTTTTCTCATAATACAATTATTTAAGATTATTTTATCAAGAATCAACAAAGCTTAGCCTCATCCATCTTCTGCTCTTTGCCACAATAATGACACTTAAGCAATCGGGCATCTTTGTTGACCACATTAAAGATAGTGTGCATAGGCTCGTTGTTGGTTATACATTTAGGATTGTTACACTTCACAATACCTTTGAGCACGTCAGGTGTCTCCACCGTTTTCTTCTCCACCACCTCATAGTCTTTGATAATATTAAGCACCATACAAGGCGCAATCATTGACAAGCGCGAAATCTCATCATCTGTGAAGAACTTATCGCTCACCTTGATAATACCTTTGGTCCCTACTTTTTTTGAAGTAAAATTGTACCCAATGGTCACTGGGGTACTCAAAGACTGTAATTTTAGCAGATTTACTACATCAAATGTTTTATCTACTGGAATATGATCAATCACCGTTCCATTCTCAATGGCGGCTACTAGACGTTCTTTCTTACTCATTTCTTTACAAGTTTCTTCTTAATCTGATTAATGTTAACCGATGATAGTCTTATCATGTTTGATATCCTCCAAGGTTATACCCAAACAATGACAATAAATAGCTTCTCGTGCAAAAAGGCCATTCTTAGCTTGTTGGATATAATAAGCATGTGGATTGGCATCCACATCATAAGCTATCTCATTAACACGTGGCAAAGGGTGAAGTATCTTCATGTTTGGTCTAGCCTTGCCCAACATGTCATTCTTCAAGATGTACACATTCTTAACACGTTCATACTCCATCAAATCAGAGAAACGCTCCTTCTGAACGCGGGTCATGTAAAGAATGTCTGCATCAGCTATTACATCCTCATTAAACTCTTCATGCTCAAAATACTTAATCTTGTGCTCTCGACAATAAAGTTTATACTCTTCGGGCATTGCTAGTTCTTTAGGAGCGATAAAATGGAAAGTGGGATTGAAATGACGCATTGCCATAATCAAAGAATGTACTGTACGTCCATAACGCAAATCTCCTACGAGATAAATATTTAAGTTTTCTAGCCTTCCCTGAGTTTGATATATGGTATAAAGATCCAGCAGACACTGTGATGGATGTTGATGGGCTCCATCTCCTGCATTCACGATAGGAACAGGTGCCACCTCTGATGCATATTGCGCTGCACCCTCAATGTAGTGGCGCATAACGATAACATCAGCATAGTTTGATACCATCAGAATAGTATCTTTAAGGGTTTCGCCCTTACTAACACTTGAGACTTTAGCATCAGTAAATCCTATAACGCGTGCTCCCAAGCGATTAGCAGCCGTTTCAAAACTGAGACGGGTTCGTGTTGAAGGTTCGTAGAACAAGGTTGCAATAACCTTCCCCTTAAGCAGTTCGCGATTAGGGTGTTTCTCAAACTCCTGAGCCATCTCAATCAGATACAAAATATCCTCACGAGAAAGACCTTGAATGTTCACAAAGTTTTGGTTTTCCATTGAAAAGTAAAAGTTGATCTAATTCGAGTGTAAAGTTACGCAATAAATTTTAAAACCCAAATCATTCCCTGAGAAAATGATTACTCACAACATAAAATGAGGCGAAGACATTTGAATCTTCGCCTCATTTATAAAGAAGGGATTGTTACTTTCTTAATGATTATAAACTACTTTCTTACCATTTATAATATAAACTTGTCCTTTCTGTGGGAATATTACCTTTCTACCGCTTAAATCATAAATATGGTTCATCCCCGAATCGAGTTGGTATTATCATGCATTCCGAGTAATAGCAGATTG
>CAVJZR010000026.1:0-39376 GCA_963654235.1 Bacteroidaceae bacterium
CAAATATTTTATGTGATAACATGTTAATAATCAAATACTTATAATTAATTAGCAGACCCTAATTTAATTTACTTGAAAGAATAAATTAATTTTGATTTGAAAATAAATTATTTTTTGTTCAAGGAGTTCTTCTTTTGTGTTGTCATTAGATATAGAATATAAGGAGAAAGCATAGGTAATAACACGTGAGATAGGATGTTTTGGAAGAGATAATTCGCTATTAAATATTCTATTTGCTTTTTTCCCAAGCGAGTGGATCTATACACTTAAAGTCGTACACTAAGTCGCCACTCGTGAATGTTTCTGCTTCAATCTTGATGGATTTTGAAGCACGGAGATTGTATAAGAAGGCTTTGTCCGCCACGATGGCAGTGTCTGTACTCTTTGATGGGCCTGGCTGATAGGTGTATTTCCCGACCATGCTTCCGTCACTATATACTTTTACGATGTTTGTCGTATCAAAACTATTACCTGCAAATTTCTCTCCATCATGTAGAACAAGCATGGTTATAGTGCCTTTACCATTTCTTTGCTTAACAACAATCTCCATCGTGTTTTGCGCTGTAATCTGCGAGTGACGATTGGTTTGACTCTCAATAGTTGCTAACGTGGTATCCGCATTATAGATCCATTGTGAGATTTGACTCCCTTGCGAATTATTTGCATTAGGCTCGATAGCGATCATGGTGTCCACCATAGTTGTGTCATAATGGTTTCCATGTAGCGATTGTTTTCCACA
The DNA here is from genome assembly GCA_963654235.1 of Bacteroidaceae bacterium. Classification (GTDB taxonomy): domain Bacteria; phylum Bacteroidota; class Bacteroidia; order Bacteroidales; family Bacteroidaceae; genus Prevotella. Next base: position 740 of record CAVJZR010000026.1, read on the forward strand.
TGCAAAGAATGTACAAACGATAAATAGCATGTATGCTAGACTCGTTAATTGCATCATGCGAACGCTTCGTGGTTTATTGGCATTTCTTCTCATTCTTACAAACAGCTATTAGTAACGTTAAACTTTTGTAGCAACACCTAATCTTTGCAGATGATAGGTTTCGACAAAGGGAAACTCATACAGAGTAAAGTCAATAATCTGGAATGTAAACAACAGTCACAATTTGTGACGTGCTACATTCCTGATTATCTATTTAGATATTATGATACGCAAATTAGTATTCACCCCATGCTTTGATATCAATCTCGTCAAGAGTCATGCTGCAGAATGCATTGATAAACGCACTTGCCAGACGACTATTGGTAATCAAAGGAACGTTGAGGTCGATTGCAGCACGGCGTATCTTGTATCCATTGGTAAGCTCTCGTGTGGTGAGGTCCTTAGGAATGTTGACCACCATGTCAATCTTCTTTTCGTGTAGAAGGTCGAGTGCTTGAGGAAGTTTGCCTTCTTCTGATGGCCAATATACAAGCGTATTCTTAATACCATTTTCGGTAAGATATTTGCTAGTGCCGCCTGTGGCATATAGCTCGTATCCATGTTCAACCAGTTGCTTGGCAGCGTCAAGCATTTCAGCTTTTTGTTTAGCTCCACCAGTAGAAAGAAGGATGGTCTTCTTGGGGATACGATGTCCTACGGAAAGCATACTCTTAAGCAAAGCAGCATTCGTGTCATCGCCAAGGCAACCCACTTCGCCCGTCGAACTCATGTCGACACCTAGAACGGGATCGGCCTTTTGTAGTCGATTGAATGAGAACTGACTTGCCTTGATTCCTACATAATCTAAGTCGAACAAGTTCTTGTTTGGCTTCTCAACAGGCAGGCCAAGCATTACTTTAGTTGCTAGCTCTATAAAGTTGATCTTCAGCACCTTGCTTACAAATGGGAAAGATCTACTTGCACGCAAGTTACATTCTATCACGAGGATGTCATTGTCCCTTGCCATAAACTGGATGTTGAAAGGACCTGATATGTGCAGTTCTTTAGCAATCTGTCGGCTGATACGTTTGATACGGCGTACGGTTTCGACGTACAACTTTTGTGGAGGAAGTTGTAAGGTCGCATCACCTGAGTGGACACCAGCAAACTCAATGTGCTCACTGATAGCATATGCAATCACTTCGCCATTGTTAGCTACAGCGTCAAAGTCGATTTCTTTAGCGTGTTCGATAAACTTACTTACAACAACAGGGTGGTCTTCGCTCACATTAGCAGCTAACTGTAAGAAGCGGTGTAGCTCATCTTCGTTGGAACAGATATTCATTGCCGCGCCTGAAAGCACATAACTTGGACGCACAAGGACAGGGAAACCAACTTCTTCAATAAACTTGTCGATGTCATCCATACTCTTTAATGCCCTCCACTCGGGTTGGTTGATGCCATTGCGTGAAAGCATAGAAGAGAATTTGGCGCGATCTTCTGCGTTATCTATATCCTGTGCCTTGGTACCGAGGATATTGACATTCTGCTCATCAAGATACATGGCTAGATTGTTAGGAATCTGACCACCGGTCGAAACTACCACGCCGTGAGGATTCTCAAGCTCGATGACATCGAGTACACGTTCAAAGGTGAGCTCGTCAAAGTAAAGACGATCGCACATATCATAGTCGGTACTTACTGTCTCGGGGTTGTAGTTGATGATAATGCTACGATAGCCTTCCTTTCGAATTGTATTGAGGGCTTGTACACCGCACCAGTCAAACTCGACACTGCTACCAATACGATATGCACCTGATCCGAGAACAATCACACTGCGCTTATCGTTACTGAAGTCGATATCGCTCTTTGTTCCAGCATAGGTAACATATAGATAGTTGGTCTGTGCTGGATATTCGGCTGCAAGGGTGTCAATTTGCTTTACTACAGGAAGGATGCCGTAGTTTTTGCGCTGATTACGTACTACCAACATCGCCTTATGCATGTTGCCAATTTCGCTCTCCAATCCCACAGCACGAGCAACCTGGAAGTCGGTGAAGCCATAGACCTTTGCGGTACGAAGCAATTCTTTGTCCAGTGTATTGATGTTGCATTCTTTAAGAGCTTCATCAATGTCAATGATATGCTTTAGCTTGTTAAGGAACCACTTGTCAATCTTTGTCAGTTCATGTATCTGATCCACGTCATATCCTTTATGCATAGCTTTGGATATAACAAAGACACGCTTATCTGTCGGCTCTCTCAATGCGGTGTCGATATCAGGAATCTCAAGCTCTTTGTTCTCTACAAATCCATGCATACCTTGACCAATCATTCGTAGACCTTTCTGAATGGCTTCCTCAAAGTTTCGTCCAATGGCCATAACTTCACCAACCGACTTCATTGAGCTACCTAGTTCCTTATCAACGCCTCTGAACTTGCTGAGATCCCAACGTGGTATCTTACAAACAACGTAGTCAAGGGCTGGTTCAAAGAAAGCACTAGTGGTCTTGGTAACAGAGTTCTTTAGTTCGAAAAGTCCATAACCCATACCCAATTTTGCGGCAACAAATGCTAATGGATATCCTGTCGCTTTTGATGCCAAAGCAGATGAACGGCTCAAACGTGCATTAACCTCAATGACGCGATAATCTTCACTCACGGGGTCAAACGCATATTGCACGTTACATTCACCAACAATACCGATATGACGAACAATCTTAATGCTTAATGCGCGTAACTTGTGGTATTCGCTATTGGTTAAGGTTTGTGAAGGAGCAATTACAATGGATTCTCCAGTATGAATGCCAAGAGGATCAAAATTCTCCATGTTACATACCGTGATGCAGTTGTCGTATCGGTCACGGACTACCTCATATTCTATTTCTTTCCAACCTTTTAGACTCTTTTCTACGAGAACCTGAGGTGAGAAAGAGAAAGCTTTTTCGCAAATCTTGTTAAGTTCATCTTCGTTATTGGCAAACCCACTACCTAAACCGCCTAAGGCATAAGCTGCTCGAACAATAACGGGATAACCTACCTCTTTAGCAGCTTGGCGCGCTTGCTCCATATCTTCACAAGCTTCGCTCTTGATGGTCTTTACATTAATCTCATCTAGCTGTTCAACAAATAGCTCACGATCTTCCGTATTCATGATAGCCTTAACGGGCGTACCTAAAACGCGTACACCATATTTGGCTAATACTCCGCTTTGCTCCAACTCAACACCGCAGTTGAGGGCTGTTTGCCCACCAAACGAAAGCAAAATACCATCAGGACGTTCTTTCTCTATGACGCGTTCAACGAAATAGGGCTGAACCGGTAAGAAGTATATTTGGTCAGCAACTCCTTGTGAGGTTTGAACTGTGGCGATATTGGGATTGATGAGAATAGTCTTGACGCCTTCTTCTCTTAAAGCCTTGAGTGCCTGAGAACCAGAATAGTCGAACTCTCCAGCTTCTCCAATCTTTAACGCACCTGATCCTAAGAGAAGTACTTTCTTTATATTATTGTCTTTCATGATAACTTTTACTTCAAATTTTCGATAAACTTGTCAAACATCCATTCAGTATCGACTGGTCCTGAGCATGCTTCTGGGTGGAACTGGCTAGAGAACCAAGGTTTGCTCTTATGCTTTATTCCCTCATTAGAACCATCATTCATGTTAACAAAGAGCTCTTCCCAATCAGTATCAAGCGTCTTGGCATTGACGGCATAACCATGATTTTGGCTAGTAATGTAACATTTCTCAGTTCCTACGAGGCGTACTGGCTGATTGTGTCCACGATGGCCATATTTCAACTTATAGATGTCAGCTCCAGCTGCTTTGGCTAATAACTGATTACCCATACAAATACCACAGATAGGCTTAGAAGAGATGCCCATCTGCTTACGAATAATCTCTACAGCATCAGCACACATATTAGGATCGCCAGGACCATTAGCAAGGAATAGACCATCAAAATCCATGTCTGTATAATCGTAATTCCATGGCACACGAACCACTTCCACCTTTCGATCAATCAGTTCGCGAATGATGTTGGCTTTCACTCCGCAGTCAACCAAGATTACTCTTTTACCAGCGCCTTCATTGTATCGGATGATGCTTTTGGTAGAAACCTTATCTACAAAGTTTACACCTTCATAATTAGCTTCGGGGATATTGTTTGGCTCATCGTCGAACAAAATCTTGCCCATCATCACACCATGCTCGCGTAGCACTTTGGTAAGCTCACGAGTATCTATGCCTGTTATTCCTGGCACTTTCTCACGTTTGAGCCAATCGGCAAGACTTTCAGTGGCATTCCAATGTGAATATTGTTCGCTATAATCAGCAACAATCAATGCGGATGCATAGATTTTGTCGCTCTCCATAAATGTAGGGAGTCCGTTTGGTTCAATGGTGAAAGGAGGCACACCATAGTTTCCAACAAGCGGATAAGTCATTGTTAAGAGTTGCCCAGCATAAGATGGGTCGGTTAAGCTTTCGGGATAACCCATCATAGCGGTATTAAATACCACTTCACCAGCTATCGGTTGCTCGTAACCAAAACTTTTTCCTTTAAATTCTGTACCATCACTGAGTACTAATGTTACATTGCGCATCTCAACTTGTATTTAGATTTCTTTCTGATAGTAATTAACGTATGCTTGATTAACTTGTCGCATGCCACCACGGGTAGGGTAGTTGCCTGTGAAATACCAATCACCTTTGTGGTTAGGAATGGCATTGTGCAGTCCTTCGATACTTTGGAAAACGAGTTCTACTGGTGTCGTCATCCCTTGTGGGCGCAGTTGCTCAACAATCTTCTTATTAATCTCTTCTACCGTAAATGGTGCGTAGATAGCCTTAACAGCGTTGTTTATAGGTTGATCGGCTGGTTTTGCTAACTCTACAAGACATTGCTCATACACTTCCTTTAAAAGATATTCTTTGTGTTGCTCTTTGATCAGAGCTATTGTTGCATGGAACACACAAAATTCTTCTAGCTTAGGCATATCGATTCCATAATAGTCAGGATAGCGTATCTGTGGCGCACTTGATACGATAACAATCTTTTTAGGTGTAAGGCGGTTAAGTATTCGAAGGATACTCTCTTTTAAGGTTGTTCCTCGTACGATGGAGTCGTCTATGATAACAAGGTTGTCTTCTCCTGGACGTATTGCTTCATAAGTGATGTCATAGACGTGGCTTGCAAGGTCATTACGTGAGTTACCTTCTGTGATGAAGGTACGCAACTTTATATCCTTCCATGCTATTTTCTCAGAACGAACATATTGATGAATAACTTTCTCGAGATCCTCTTCCTTGGGATTATCACCTAAGGCAATGATTTGTTTAACTTTCTGTCTATTGAACCAATGCTTAAATCCTTGCACAAGACCATAGAATGCTACTTCTGCGGTGTTAGGTATAAATGAAAGTACAGTATGATTGACGTCATAGTCAACCGATTTGAGTACAGGTTCAGTAAGTTGCTCGCCAAGTTTCTTTCTCTCCTTGTAGATGTCGCGATCGCTTCCGCGAGAGAAATAGATTCTTTCAAATGAGCAGGCACTATCACCACGCTGCGGAATAATCTCTTCGATGGTGCATTCGCCTGCTTTGTTAACGATGATAGCTTGGCCAGGCATAAGTTCTTTAATATCTTCGCATTCTAGGTCAAACGTAGTTTGTAACACAGGACGTTCGGATGCAACCACAACCTTCTCTTCATCTTTATAATAAAAACCAGGGCGGATACCCCAAGGGTCTCTCATTGAAAAATATTCGCCACTACCTGTGATGCCACAAATAACGTATCCGCCATCAAAGTCGGTCATTGTGGTTTTGAGGACATTGGATATTTTTACGTGATCTTCTATATAATGTGTAATATCTTGGTTTTGTAATCCTTCCTTTTGGGCAGCGATGAAATTGCGTTCTACTTCGCGATCTAAACGATGTCCCATGAGCTCGAGAAGAATATATGTATCGCTATAGATGCGTGGACACTGACCTTGAATAGTAAGCTTATGGAAAATCTCTTCAATGTTGGTCATATTGAAGTTTCCGCACATGCATAGGTTCTTTGCTTTCCAATTGTTACGGCGCAAGAATGGATGAACATATGTTAAACCGCTTTTGCCGGTAGTGGAATAACGTAGATGCCCCATGTACAATTCTCCAGCAAAAGGAAGATTGGTTCTGGCAAAGTTGACATCGGCAAGTTGTTCTTCACTGACGTCTCTAAGTTTCTTTTGTACTGTACCAAAAATTTCGGTTACGGCATTTTTCCCCTCGGCACGTTCACGAAACATGTACTCGTTACCAGGCTCGCTTTTCAATTTTACGGCGGCAATACCAGCACCTTCTTGTCCGCGATTGTGCTGCTTTTCCATCATTAGATACAGCTTGTTAAGCCCGTACATCCATGTCCCGTACTTTTCTTGGTAATACTCTAATGGCTTGAGAAGACGGATCATAGCTACTCCGCAATCCTCATGAATATTCTTTTCCATTCAGTAGTTTACTGTTTACTAGTTTTGTATTATTCTATCCTCAATCTTTTTATCTAACAAGAGGGGTATTCTTTGGGTATATAAAAATAACTGAGTCTTGATTGCATAGAACCAAAGACCCAGTTGGTATTTATCTTAGAATATTAATAATTAGGGATGCCAATGATGTAACAACGCCTACAAGTGAGAACCATAAAGTGGTGGACGATCCCAATTCAGAATCACGTTTCATCACGGTATTAGGTTCTACGTAAATCATATCGTTTTGTTGTAAATAATAATAAGGAGAATTGATCAAGTTCGCATCATTAAGATTTAAACGAGTCTCGTGCTTTTCGCCATTCGGCTCTTCTCTTATGAGCATTACATTATCACGTCTACCTTTTATATTTAAGTCGCCAGCTTGCGCTAATGCTTCCATAATGCTAATCTTCTCTGTTGTTACAGGTATAACACCAGGACTATTTACTGCACCCATTACAACAATGCGATAACTTGACATTCGTACAACGACAATTGGGGTTTCGGTACGTGCCAAATAAGGTTGTATTTTAGATTTGATCAATTCCTCGCATTGTCCTTTAGTTAAGCCTGCAACATGTATTTTGCCAATAATTGGAAAATTGATGTTTCCGGTGTTGTCTACCAAATACCCTTGGTGGCTTCCGGATGTGGATGCTGAAGAAGATGATGTGTTTCCTTGAAGATTAAAAGGAGCAGAGGCTGTGGGATCTGTTGTTTGAACATAGATAGAAAGCTCGTCCTTAGGCATAATTCGTGCATCATACAACCCGCGTGATGCAGCAAGGCTAATCGTATCAATGTTTTGGAAATAGGCTATTTGCTTAGAAGTGGTGCAACCTGCCAAGATAATCATAAGGGCAAATGCTAAGATAGAAAAGACTAACTTCTTCATTTCTTTTAAGTTTGTGGCTTTACAAATTCGTTGTAATCTAAATTTCTGCAAAAATACGATTATTTTCCCAAACTTCCAAACCTAGCTTAAAAGATTATTCTTTTTTGTCAAAGCAACACTGCGGTTAATAAAAAATAGCATCTTAATTAGACTATTATTGGAGAGAAATATGTAATTTTGCACAAAATAAATATATGGATTTCCTAGAATATAGACAATTAAGGCTATTTGCGCGATACGATGGTTTCTATACATCGGTGATACTTATAGCAAGTTTTGCTTCTTACTTGGCGCAATCATTATTCCAAGTTGACTCTATGGGAGCTCAATTGGCAATAATGCTATGCTTTGCACTTATAGTAGGAGCTCCTTTCTTCTTGTATCGCTGCTTAAAGCGCTTTTCAAAGGCAGTTCCACAAGGGCAATTAACCTTCGGAAGAACATTGCTATATTGTGTTCGTGCAACGGCTCATGCCGCATTCTTCTTTTCTCTTGCGCAATATCTATACCTTAAATTTGCAGATAATGGCTTGTTGTTTAGAATCTTGGCTAACGCAATGCTACAAGATAAAGCTGAAGCTGAAGCGGTTTTACGTCCGATGGGGTACACCTTGAACGAATACATCAATATCCTAAACCAGATTGCTCCGTTCGACTTAGTAACGAGTGGTTTCGTAATGTTGCTATTTGGTGGTATTGTTCTGAGTATAATAATAAGCATTGTCTTCTCTTTAAATAATAAACGGCCACAAAAGGTCCAAAACATAGAAAACAAATAATGGATATATCTGTAGTAATACCTTTATATAATGAGGCTGAAAGTATACCAGAGTTGTATGCTTGGATTAAGCGAGTAATGTTGGAGAATAAGTTCAGCTATGAAGTTATCTTTATCAACGATGGCTCAACTGATGAATCTTGGAAAATTATAGAAGGGCTTCAACAGTCGGATAATTGCGTAAAAGGAATTAAGTTTCGTCGGAATTATGGAAAAAGTCCTGCACTCTTCTGTGGCTTCCATGAAGCGCAAGGTGATGTTGTGATTACTATGGACGCTGATTTACAAGATTCGCCTGACGAAATCCCCGCATTGTATAAGATGGTTACTGAAGATGGATATGATTTGGTTTCTGGCTATAAACAGAAACGATATGATCCTATTTCGAAAACCATACCAACCAAACTCTTCAATGCTACGGCTAGAAAAATCAGTGGAATCAAAAATCTACATGATTTCAATTGTGGTCTGAAGGCATATCGCTCTGAAGTAATCAAAAATATTGAGGTATATGGAGAGATGCATCGCTATATTCCTTACCTTGCCAAAGAAGCTGGTTTTGACAAGATAGGCGAAAAGGTTGTACATCATCAAGCTCGTAAGTATGGTTCTTCAAAGTTTATGGGGCTTAATCGCTTTGTGAACGGTTATCTAGATTTGCTCACATTGTGGTTTCTCAGTACTTTTGGGAAGAAACCCATGCATGTGTTTGGATTTTTAGGCTCTATTGTGTTTTTTATTGGTTTCTTAGCCTTAGTCTGGCTAGGAGGGGTCAAGATATACAATTTATCTAATGGCGTATATGGCGATTTGTTGTCTACACACGCTTCTTTCTATATTGCTTTGTGTGCTGTATTGTTAGGTACGCAGCTTTTTCTTGCAGGATTCATTGGGGATCTGATTAGTAGAAGCAGTTCGCGCAGAAACGAATATCAAATTGAGAAAGAAATAGGCTTCGATAAAGAATAATGAAATATCTATTATTTTTGGCCGTATCATTACTAGTTGTTGCTTGTGCGACAATTGATTGTCCGATGAACAATACGGTTTATTCGCATTATGTTCTTAAGGGAGATGTAGATACCCTAAAGGATACATTGTCAATCATCACGTTGCGGCCAGATAGTAATGATGCAGTTCAACTAAATAGGTCGGTCAATACCATCTCGTTCGATTTACCTATGAGTTATAGTCATGACTCAGATGAACTGTTGTTTCTTTATACGGATACGCATAACCAACAATTGCTTGATACGGTTGTGGTATATAAGTCTAATCAGCCCCATTTTGAATCTGTAGATTGCACTCCTTCTTTTTTCCATACGATACAAGGAGTAAGCTATACTCGTCATCGGATTGATTCTATTGTTGTGAATAACCCCAATGTAGACTATGATCAGAAAGATAACTTTTATATTTATTTCCGCTCTGTTCGTTAGTTTTCTGTCAATATCGACATTGTCAGCTCAAAGCCGGAAAGCCATCCAACCTACAGACACTTTGCCTATGTTTCATGGGGTGGCAGTAGGTCTTGATTTATTAGGAGTAGGCCAGCGATGGTTAAGTAGCTATGGACAATACGAAGGACAAGTGAGGTTTAATCTGAAGGATAGGTATTTTCCAGTAATTGAGGTCGGACTCGGAGAGGCTGACGCACAGGACGAGACCACTAATCTGTGTTATAAAACAAGTGCGCCGTATGTACGATTAGGTGTTGACTTTAATATACTAAAGAACAAACATGACCTATATCGATTCTATATCGGTGCTCGCTTAGCATATACTTCCTTCGCTTTCGATTTGTCATCCCAAGATTTAACGGATCCAGTTTGGGGTGGAAAAGTATCTTATCAAGCTATTGATCAAAAATGCAATATGTTTTGGGCAGAACTTTCTGCAGGTGTTGACGCAACAATTTGGAAATGGATTCATATGGGATGGAGCGTACGTTATCGTAGTAGATTGCATCAGTCAATAACAGAAGTTGGTGAACCTTGGTATGTTCCCGGTTATGGACGTAACGCATCAAGCAGATTGGGTGCAACGTTCAATCTAATATTTGAAATTTGATATTTATGAAAAGACGCTTGTTTTGGCAATTGCCATTTCTAGTTTTATTAATAATAGGTACGGTGTGGATTGTAAGCAATCAGCGCAATACTCCATATCAGCATCAGTCTGGTATGATTTTTGGAACGCAGTATCATGTGACCTACCAAAGCAATGACAATCTTCAACATGAGATTGAAAATGCATTGAAGAAAGTAGATAATGAGTTCTCGATGTTCAATAAAACTTCAACGGTTTCCTTAATCAATCAAGGTAAGTCACCTCAGCTCAGCGATATGTTTGTGAGTGTATTTACCTTGGCACAAGATATTAATAAAGAAAGTGATGGTGCATTTGATATTACTGTAGCTCCATTGGTTAATGCTTGGGGATTTGGATTTAAGACTCGACAGATGCCTAATGCCAGTCAAGTAGATAGTCTGCTGAATTATGTGGGGATGAATAAACTTTCTCTGGTTCGAAAAGATGGAACAGCTTATATGAAACTTTCGCAGCCTGGGATAACGCTAGATTTTAGTGCAATAGCTAAAGGGTATGGAACGGATTGCGTAGCGCGACTCTTGTCGGAAAAAGGAATAGAGAACTATATGATAGAGATAGGAGGAGAGGTTGTTACAAAAGGAAACAATCCTCAGCGTTTGCCATGGAGAATAGGAGTGGAGAAACCTACCGATGATTCGCTTCATACCGATGACGATTTTCAAACTATATTGAATGTAACGGATCAAGCAATGGCAACTAGTGGCAACTATCGTAACTTTTATTATAAGGGAGGGCGTAAATATGCGCATACTATTGATCCAAAGTCAGGTCACCCCGTTCAACATAGTTTGTTGTCTGCAACGGTTCTAACTGATTGTTGCGCCAAGGCAGATGGATATGCTACGGCGTTCATGGTTATGGGTATGGATAAAGCCAAAGTTCTTCTAAATAAGCACCCTGAACTGAAGGCTTGTTTTATCTATGCAGATAATAAAGGACAACTTCATACTTGGATGAGTCCAGGTCTAGAAAACAGAGAGTGATGAAATGGTATGACACGTTATTGCGTTTCCCGTTCTTTCAAGGGATGAATGAAACTGAACTCGCCGAGATTGCAACTAAGACGCGGTTTGACTTCATCAATGTTTCTCCAAAGCAATATATCGTTTCAAAAGGAACAGCTTGTCATCAGTTGTTGCTACTAAGTGATGGAGAGGTGCTGGTTTCGCAAGAAGACGCAAATACCTCTTGTCTTCTTAAAGAACGCATTAGTCAGCCTTTAGCGATTCAACCAGAACGCTTGTTCGGTTTAAATCAAAACTACTCTATTACGATTCAAGCGCTTTCCAAGTGTTCTTTATTAGCCCTTAATAAGCAAGAAGTACTGAAACTCTTAAGTCATTATATGCTGTTTCAGTTTAATATGCTTAATTTCTTGTCTACCTGTGCCCAGCGTTACCGCCAACTTTTATGGAATACTAAACCACAAGGTGTCCAATATAAGATTATTTTGTTTGTGCTCAACCGTTGCTTAACCTCTAACGGATATAAAGATATAAAAATCAGATTGTACGACCTTGCTTCTGAAATATCCGAAAGCAGGCTCAATGTGTCTAAAGCACTCCACGAAATGCAGGGTGAAGGTCTATTGAGGATGAACCGTCTCCATATTATTGTGGACGATATGGAGAAGTTGTCTCATTATGCGGATGAACTTGCTTCTAACTAATAAAAACTAGAAACTATTTTCATAAAAAGGAAGAAGCCGTTTTGCTAAAACGCAAAAAGTTAGTATTTTTGCATAGTAAAACGAGAGAGAACCCATGATAACGAAACAAACAACAAACGAAGATCGTCATAATCCTTTTTTTGAAGCATATAATACCCCTCATGATACTGCGCCCTTTGATCGTATAACGCTACAAGATGTGGAAGAAGCGTTTTACGAAGGTATGCGTAGAGAAAATGAACAGGTACAGGAAATGCTGTCAGAAACCGATGAGCCGACCTTCGATAATACGCTCATACGCGAAGATAAAGTAAAAGGCCGTAAACACTACTATGATTTGCTAAGTAGGGTAGAAACGGTCTTCTTCAATTTGTTGTCTGCTGAAAGTGACGATGAAATGGAAGCATTGGCTCAGAAAATGAGCCCCATATTGACAAAACACTCTAATGATATAAGTCTTAACCCTGCCGTTTTTGAACGTATTAAGTATGTACATGAGCATCACCAGACGCTTACCCCTGAAGAACAAACCATTTTAGACAGGAGTTATGATGGCTTTGTGAGAAGCGGCGCATTATTAGACGAAGACGGTAAGAAGCGCTTTCGGGAGATTTCCGAAAAGTTAGGCGAACTCTCTTTGCAATTTTCTCAAAATCTACTTAAGGAAACAAAAGTCTATACCCTACATCTTACTGATGCGGCAGATTTAGCAGGCTTGCCAGAAACAATCGTTGAGGCTGCTGCTAATACAGCAAAGGAAATGGGTAAAGATGGTTGGGTGATTACATTAGACGCACCTAGCTATGGTCCTTTTATGATGTATGCCGAAAATAGAGCATTGCGTGAAAAACTTTATATGGCGCGCAATACGCTTTGTACGCATGCAAACGCCGAGAATAATCTAGATATCTGCAAACAGATAATCAATCTGAGGCGCGAGTTAGCGCAGCTCTTAGGATACGATACATATGCTGATTATGTAATGAAATATCGCATGGCTGGTAATGTGGGCCGAGTCTACAAGATGTTTGATGATCTTCTTCAAGCATATAAACCAGTAGCAATAGAAGAACAAGCCGAAGTGGCTCAACTTGCTTCTGAACAAAATGGAAAGGATTTTGAGCTTAAGCCGTGGGATGTTTCTTATTATTCGCATAAGTTACAGTTACAGAAGTTCGACTTAGACTCAGAGATGTTGCGCCCATATTTTGAATTAAGTCAAGTTATTAAGGGCGTTTTCGGGTTGGCAACTACACTCTATGGAATAACATTCAAGGAAAACAAAGCCATACCTGTTTATCATCCTGACGTGAAGCCTTATGAGGTATATGATCAAAATGGAGCCTTCCTTGCCGTGCTTTATGTAGATTTTCATCCAAGAAAAGGAAAGCGCGATGGTGCTTGGATGACAGAGTATCAAGGTCAATGGATAGAGAAGGATGGCACAAATGTACGCCCTCATGCTTCCTTGGTAATGAATCTCAGTAAACCCACAGAAGATAAGCCAGCTCTCTTACGTCTTGGTGAGGTGGAAACATTCTTACATGAGTTTGGTCATGCGCTACATGGTATGTTTGCCAATACTCGCTTTGAAAGCCTCTCGGGTACTAATGTCTTGTGGGATTTTGTAGAATTGCCATCTCAGTTTATGGAAAACTACGCTGTTGAAAAGGACTTCCTCCGTACCTTTGCCTTCCATTATGAAACAGGTGAACCTATTCCTGACGAACTGATTGATAAGATTCAGCAAAGCCGCAATTTCAATGTTGCCTCAGCGTGTTTACGCCAAGTGAGTTTAGGCATGCTTGATATGGCTTATTATACGCGGAAGGATGAATTTAATGAAGACATTATTGCGTTTGAGAAAGAAGCGTGGAAAGATGCAATTCTATCACCGCAACTTCCACAAACATGCATGTCTGTACAGTTCTCTCATATCATGTCTGGTGGATATGCTGCCGGTTATTATAGTTACAAGTGGGCTGAAGTTCTTGATGCAGATGCTTTTAGCGTTTTCAAACGTTATGGTATCTTCAATCGTGAAGTAGCAGACCGATTCCGTACGCAAGTTCTATCGAAAGGTGGTACGGAAAATCCAATGATATTGTATAAACGATTCCGCGGCCAAGAACCTAGTATAGATGCGCTTCTTGAGCGTAATGGTTTAAAGTTACCTGAAGCTGAGAAGCAACGCCAACTGGATTATCGTTACTTGAGAATGGCGCATATATGGGCAGAGAATTCTTATTGCAAACGTAGAAAGGTAGGGGCATTGGTTGTTAAAGATAAGATGATTATCAGTGATGGTTACAACGGAACGCCAAGTGGTTTTGAAAACGTATGTGAAGACGAACACCATGTGACAAAACCTTTTGTTCTTCACGCAGAAGCCAACGCCATAACAAAGTTGGCGCGAAGTAGCAATAATAGCGAAGGATCCACGCTTTATGTCACAGCCTCTCCGTGCATTGAATGCTCCAAACTTATCATACAAGCAGGAATCAAACGTGTGGTTTATGGAGAAAAGTATCGGTTGGATGATGGTATACAACTACTGAAACGCGCTGGAATAGAAGTGGTTTATCTTGAACTAACCGATTAAACATGATTTAAACGAAAACAATGAACAAGTTAAAGTCAAATAGATTCACGCCCTTATTTATGGCAATCAGTGTGGTTGCAGGTATAATGATTGGCTATTTCTTTGCCAACCATTTCTCTGGTAATCGTCTGAATATCATAAATAATGGTAGTAGCCGACTCAACAATCTCCTACATATCATTGATGATCAATATGTTGATTCGGTCAATATAGATGATCTTGTTGACAAAGCCATCCCTCAGATATTGGCAGAGTTAGATCCTCACTCTGTCTATATCAGTGCAGAAGATGTTCAGAAGGCTAATGCCAGTCTGCAAGGCTCATTCTCGGGTGTAGGTATTGAGTTTATCATACGTGAAGATACCATACGCGTACAAGGTGTTATTAAGAATGGACCAGCAGAGAAAGCCGGAATCTTGGCAGGAGACAAGATTGTTAGTGTTGATGACAAACCCTTTGTTGGTAAGGTCGTAACCGATTCGGAAGCCCAACGTCGACTAAAAGGTCCCAAAGGATCTAAGGTTAAGATTGGTATCACTCGATTTGGAGAAAAAGGTGTTAAGTATTTTGTTGTAACAAGAGCTGATATTGAAACAAAGAGTATTTCAGCCACTTATATGCTTAACGATACCACTGGATATATTCGTATCAAGAGCTTTGGTGAAAAGACCTATGCAGAGATGCTAGCCTCCCTAGCAAAGTTATCGCAAGAGGGCTTTAGCAATCTTGTAATCGACCTTCGTGATAACTCTGGTGGCTATTTGGAGAGCGCTGTCAATATGATACAAGAGTTCCTACCTAAAGATCGCCTGATAGTGTATACGGAAGGATGTAAAAGCCCACGTCGCGAGTATCGAAGCAATGGGCGAGGTGCTTATCAGGATATTCCTTTGGTGATTTTGATTAATGAGGGTTCTGCCTCCGCAGCCGAGATCTTTGCGGGAGCTATTCAAGACAACGACCGTGGTACCATCGTTGGTCGCCGCTCATTCGGAAAAGGATTGGTGCAGCAGCAGATAGCGTTCCCCGATGGTAGCGAAATTCGTCTTACCGTAGCAAGATATTACACACCTTCTGGACGTTGCATTCAGAAACCTTATGTGATGGGAGATGAGTCAGATTATAATCAGGACATCTTATCTCGATATGAACATGGCGAGTTCTTCTCACAAGACAGTATCAAGCACACAGGCCCTGCTTATCATACCTTGAAAGGACGAACTGTTTATGGCGGTGGTGGTATCACACCTGATATTTTTGTTCCAGAGGATACCAGTGCTGTTACCTCTTATTATAAGGAAGCGGTGATGAGTGGCATGATTTTGCAGTTTGCCTACAATTACACGGATGTCAATCGTCCACGTTTGCGTACCTTTACAGAGATGATGCAGTTGGCTGATTATCTTCGTAGCCAAAACATGGTCAATCAGTTTGTTGACTACGCTGATAAGAATGGTTTGCAACGCCGCAATCTGATGGTACGTAAGTCGCATAGCTTGCTTGAACAATATATAGATAGTAGAGTGATTTACAATATGTTGGACGAACAGGCTTTGAACGAATATCTTAATCAGAACGATGCTACGGTGCTTCGTGCATTGCAAGTGTTTAGGGAGGGGAAAGCAACTCCGCAAAAGCCGAAAACCACATCACATGCAAAGTAAGAAAGAACTGCGTCAATGGATACGTGCGCAAAAGAAACTCATGTCACAAGAGGAACGACTGCGACAGTCTGCGGTTATTGTAGAAGAGATTTTGCAACATCCGCGCATCATTGCTGCTCGGGTAGTTATGGCATATAGCTCTTTGCCTGATGAGGTTAATACCCTCGACTTGTTAGCTCAACTCCTAAGCAAAGGCAAACGTGTATTGCTACCTAAAGTAATTAACGATCATGAGATGCAGTTGTGTGAAATGCGCTCTATGAACGATTTGTCCGAAGGAGCTTTCCATATTATGGAGCCTAATGGTCCAGTATTCACCGACTATAATCTGATAGATGTAGCAATTGTCCCAGGAATGGCTTTCGACCATGATGGACATCGTCTAGGAAGAGGACGCGGCTATTATGATCGTTTCTTAGCGCAACTCCCTTATATATATAAAATAGGTGTAAGCTTCTCTTTTCAAAAGGTATCGTTCGTTCCTGTAGAGGCTAATGATATTATCATGGACGAAATTCTCTGACAAAACAATACATATATTCTATGGCATTAAACTATATTTGGATAGCTTTATTTACAATCGGCGTGATTGTAGGAGTTGTGAAACTCATTTTTTGGGGAGATGTCACCACATTGCCTGCAATGATGGACTCTACTTTCAAGATGTCCAGCGAAGCTTTTGAGATGACTCTAGGTCTTACTGGAACCTTGACTTTGTGGATGGGAATCCTAAAGGTAGGTGAAGATAGTGGCTTGGTTGAACGTTTAGCCAAGGTACTTAGTCCATTGCTTACAAAGTTGTTCCCTGAGGTCCCTAAGGATCATCCAGCATTAGGATCTATCTTTATGAACTATGCTGCTAATATGCTCGGACTTGACAATGCTGCGACACCTGTCGGACTTCGAGCTATGCAAGAATTGCAGACGCTCAATCCCAAAAAGGACACAGCAAGCAATTCGATGATTATGTTCTTGGTTCTGAATACTTCAGGACTAACCATCATCCCGGTTTCTATTATGGCATACCGTTCCAAATATGGTGCTGTTGACCCTACGGATGTCTTCATACCGATGCTTTTGGCAACGATGTGCGCCACTTTGGTGGGCCTTCTCACTGTAGCCATACGCCAACGCATCAACTTGCTTAATATTCCTATGCTTATCATGGGAGTTGTGGTGAGCGCTTTGGTGAGTGGCTTGTTCCTTGCCATGCATGGTATGACCACAACTGAGGTACAAGGTTTTTGTCGCGTGATGACAGCATGTATAATGCTTGGAGCTATAATGATATTCATTTGGTCAGGCGTACGCAGTAAGATCAATGTGTATAATTCGTTTATTGAAGGAGCTAAAGGTGGCTTCCATGTAGCTGTGAGTCTTATCCCTTATTGCGTTGCTATTCTTGCTGCCGTAGGTGTCTTTCGCGAGTCGGGAGCATTGATGATGGTTCAACATGGATTAGAACAAGGCGTTCAAGCGTTAGGCTTTAATAGCGACTGGGTAGGTGCTTTGCCTGTTGCTTTGATGAAACCACTCAATGGCGCAGGTGCTCGAGGAATGATGTTGCAGTGCTTCGATACTTTCGGAGTTGATAGCTTTATTGGTCATTTGGCCAGCATCCTTCAAGGAAGTACCGACACCACATTTTATATTCTCGCTGTCTATTTTGGTAGCGTAGGGGTGAAAAAGTATCGTTATGCTGTAACCTGTGGTCTACTTGCTGACTTGGCAGGAATGATAGGGGCAGTGTTGTTCAGCTACTTCTTCTTCTATGTATAACAATGTTGCTGATAGATATCTCGTAGTATGCTCGCACTGCAAACGATTACATTCGTAAAGTGCTGATTTTTTGAACATAACCTTGCTATTGTGAAGTCTTAGTCATACCTTTGCATCATCTAAAAGATGAAGATATAGAAGAACAATGTTTAATCTATTCTTGATAGGTATTAGAAAGATTGTTTAAGAATCGAGATTTTGTATTCTAGGTTAGTAGGTTTTGTTAATTTGGTTGTAGGACTCTGTAAACATTTATATGTCTACAGAGTCCTATTTTTCTATGCTAACGGTTGAAACGAGCAAACTTAAAGGCTGATGCTTCGCAATGGAACACCAGCCTTCAATGTTTTATACTATGCAAGGTCTCTGCTTTATCCTTTAAACATCATTCCTAGCAAACCGATGGCAGAGAGTAATGCTAACCAGCCCCACCAGCGTGTGAGTGTGCCTTTCTTTCTTAGGAAAGGAATGCACATCGTGATGATGAACACTCCGAACTCTAAACCTGCACCAACGATAGGATTCCATAAAATGGACATAACAGAAAGAATGTCTATTCCGAGTACCACAACAAGCCAAACAAGAGAGACGATGAAGCGCAAGATGTTGCTTAAACATCCGTCTTTGTTATCAGATTCTCCAACAAACTTATCTTCCGCCATATCCACCGCTTTATCTTTAGCGGCATCTTTGGCTGCATCAATTAAGAAATCGCTTATTAATCCCATAATCTTTCTTTATTGTTTACTTTTATAAATACTATTGACGGTTAATAACAAGATGAGAGATAAAATGCCATTGAGGATATAGAAGGAGGTGTTCACTCCCACATAAGCGTAGATGGCATTCATCACTAGCAGCACAAAGGTGCCTAAGGCGCATGCTGCTCGAATCATTGTACCCGATCGGGGACAGTCTTTATATTCTACCCCAACTAATCCCATACCTAACAACGCCATCTCGGCACCCACAATAATGCCAAGCGGTAGCGCGTCGTTGGTTTCTTGCGCCATGGCATAGAATCCCCATCCGAGTAGGGCGCCTATACCGATGGCAATAATGGTTCTGACTAAATCAATTTTCATATCATGAGTCACTTATGGGTTCAACAGAATAAGTTTCTGCACTTCAGGAACGTTCTTGGCTAGCATCCATCCGCTCATACCTTGCGTCCACACCATCGTGTCAGGTGTGAGCGATTTGGCTTTGGCAAGCGTAGATAATTCGTCCTCCGTGAATGGTCCCGCCACTGCGTTATTGATCAGAACGTGGTACTTTGTGGATGAGCTACTCTGATTAAGAGCGTTGCCTGCTCCAGGTATCTGCATGTTACCGATGCAATGATTCATCGTATTGACCATTTGCTGTGCGATAGCCATGCCCATGCCAAACTCTACGAGATGATCAATGGTGCTGAATGAATTGTTATCGTTCATGATGTTTCTCTCCTTCATTTATGGCATGGGTGGGGGTGGGGGAGGCGGCGTTGTGCTTTGGAAGAGACTCCCAAGTTCAGACACATTGCTCGCGAGCTCCCAACCAGCCATACCTTGTTTCCATACGTATGTCTGTGGTGTAAGTTGACCTTGCTGAACCATCTGTTGCAGTTGCCCCATGTTGAAAGGACCTAACTGCTGTCCGTTAACCGAGACATGATATTGGGTGTTTGGTGGAGGTGGGGGTGTATTCATCTGCCCATTCATCGCATTGCCCATCTGATTCATCATGCCAGCCATCTGCTGTCCCATGGCGCCACCCATAGCCATGCCCGTCATGATGCCAGCTGGGTTCATACCATTGCCGCCCATATTCATGTTGCCCATCTGCCCTAAGCTCTGAGCCCCCGTCTTGAGCACTTCCGCTTGTTGATTTAGGGCGTGAGCGCTCATGAAGTTGGTCTCCGTTTGCAGACGCTGAGCACGCTGGCTCTCCTCACGCTGGAGGCGCATAGTCTCTGACATGTTCTCGGCATTGATACGCTGGGTGTCTTGCATGTTCTTGATGTTGACATCCGTCTGCGCCTCGATTGTTTTGGCTTGCTGTCCAGCCGTTATGTGGCGTAGCTCTTCGTAGCCCTCGCTCTCCTTGTCGGGTTCAATTGATGATAGATCAAATCGTTTTAGCTTTACACCAAAGTCATTGTTAAACTCGGGTTCAAGTTTTGCGCCAATCATATCGCTGATATCCATCACTTTGCGTTCTATCTGCAGCACAGGTATCTGTTGTTCAGAAGGTACGTTCGTGATAAAACCCTTGACATATTTCACCACCATATCCTTGATTTGTTTCTTGAACGCTTCTAGGTCGAAGTCGATCAAGCGATGCAATTTGATGAAGGCTCTGTAGTCTTCTATCTGGAAGGTGATGGTTCCTCTTGCAGACATAGGTACGGCGAAATCCAAGAATCGCGGATCATACACGTCAAAGTAAGGTACACCAAACTTTACCTGTATGATGCCTGCCATATTGATGAAATACACCTCTGCTTGGAAAGGCGACTCACCACCGAAAGCCAATCCTACGATACCCGATAGAATAGGGAAGTTGGCTGTCTTGATGGTATCGTCATAGGGACCGACGATAAAATCCTGCATCGTTCCGCTATCCTTCTGCTTGTATACAAAGACAGCTACCTCGCCGTCTTTCACTCTCAAACTGCTACCATATCTGATAGCATTCTCTCTTGATGTGGAGTTGGCGTCTTGACCTTCAGGCCTCCATTTCCACACAAGATACTCTTGTTCGTCGCAGCGGATAACGTTCATCAGACCGCCCGACTTTCCTTTGCTTCCAAATCCAAATAGTCCCATATCTAATTGAGTTTTAATTGTAGTTGTTATTTTCCTTTCTATACTACTCGGTTATATGCCTATTGTCAAGGCTCCAATAACATTTGCTATTTCGATATTAAACAACCTAGTATGATAATGAAAATAATGAGTGCAACAATTAGTCCTAATGGAAGAACAACGCTTTTCATGAATCTTTTCTTCTTCTCCTTTGCAATTTCTGCAAGAATGTATTCCAAGTCAGGGTCATTCTTCAGCATGATACGACCTTTCATTATGAGTTGTTTGGTTTTCTCTTGCCAAGCTGAAGCAATTTTCTGCTCACTCTGACCTGATCCGGTTGGTGCTGTAGAGTTTGCATTGCAAAGAGTAAGCATCTCTAGTAAATCTTCTTTTGTGTTTGGTATCGGAAAATTTCTGATAAGCTGCGTTTTTCTTGTAGTCAAGGAATCTGCGCCAAAGACACTTGCCGCGCTTCTAAGCATACTGCCAACAGTATTTTCATTAGAAGAGACTTGTTTGTCCACTTCTTCCAAAGCTTTCAGTAGCTCTTTGGTTGTGCTATTTGCCTCAACATTGGTGAACTCATAACCACATTCTGGACACTTAGTTTGAAACGATTCGACCATGGCGCCACAAGCAGGACATTTCCTAACTTCTCCAAACTTGTTAGATTTTGGAGCCGATTTTTGAGCCGCCCTAGCTTTCTCCATTTCCAGTTCATGTTGCTTAGCATCTTGTGCTTCCTTCTTTTTCAATTCCACGAGACGGGCATCGAGAACCATTTCAAACTCGTCAAGGTCAATACCCATTGACTGTGCTTTCTTGAAGAGAATCTGTTTCTCTTTTTCTGTTAGTACACCATCAGCCAATGCTGCACTGATGAGGCTTTCCATTTGTTCATTATACATAGGTCAAGTTTTTAATTTGTTGTTCCGCAGCTTCCTAATCCATTAATTTTTAGAGAAGCATAGGATGAATGTTACAATTGTTCAATATATGCGCAAATATACAATCAATTCTGATAATCCTAGTTTTCCATTTCTTTCCATTTTTCGTTTTCATCCGTTTTTTATTGAAAAGTCAAAAATTTTGCGGATTTTTACAGACGTTATAGTATTATAATGATAGGTTTTCGGCATAACATTATATATGCTTTTATTTAGCAATAGATGGATAATGATGATGTGAAAGAGTCTCTATCATAAACAGAAATAATTTAGTTTTTGATGAAGATTAATTTATTTTTCTCCAGAAATTAAATTAATCTTCATTATCAGAAAGCCTCTGATAATATATAAAAGGTATGGAACGATGATGCGAAAGTACTCATATAAGCTTGTTATAAAGATTGAAATAAAGAAAATGATGAGTGCGCGCGTATTGTGGTTAACATGGACACATTTCACCGAAACGGCGATATTGCAAGCCAAAAGAATGCTTGTTGTGACATAACTGACTAATCGCTATTATGATAAATAGGGGTCGCAGACCCTTTTGTCTCGCAGCGCCGCACGGACCCTTTAGTCTTGCTTCGCTGCACAGAACCTTTAGAAATGAACTAGACCATTGGCAATGATAAAGCACAACTCAATTTACCAAGAATTGAGTATGTATTCTTTGGCGATACTTATCAAAAAAATATGGTTAAAGCCCTTTTACTCGAGGCTTTAACCATATAGAAAATATTAAAAATATAATGGATAAACGATTTAAATATCCCAGCCGATAGCTGAAGCTCCTAAAACAGCAGCGCTAGCATCGTCCAATGTGCTTACTAAGAACTGTGCTTTTCCTTCATAAATCTTAAGAACGTGTTCGTCGTAGCTCTTTTTGATTGGATCCATCAAGAGGTCTCCAGCTTTGGTTAGACCACCAAAGAAGATGAATGCCTCTGGTGCAGAGAATGCTGCAAAATCTGCACAAGCTTCACCAAGGAGTTCGCCAGTGAATGTATATACGCGCTGTGCAAGTTCGTCGCCTTTGCCCGCAGCGATTGAAACGTCAAGAGAAGTGATGTCTTCTGCTTTAATATCGCGAAGCAATGAAGGTTCGTCACTTTCGCTTAAGAACTGTCTAGCAGTGCGAGCTACACCAGTTGCAGAACAATAGGTCTCAAGGCAACCCTTGCGACCACAACCACAAATGCGGCCATTCTCACGTCTAATGATAGTGTGACCTAACTCACCAGCAAAGCCATCGCTTCCATAAACCATCTTGCCATCGATAACGATACCAGAGCCAACACCTGTACCCAAGGTTAGCATGATGAAATTTTTCATACCGCGAGCTGCACCATATTGCATTTCGCCAATAGCAGCTGCGTTTGCATCATTTGTTAAAGCTACTGGAATGTTGAGTTTCTTTGAAAAGAGGTCAGCCAAAGGCACTACCCCATCATGTCCCCAAGAAAGATTAGGCGCAAATTCGATAGTTCCGCGGTAATAGTTACCATTGGGCGCACCAATACCCATCGCTTTAATCTGTTCGATACCACCTACTTTCGCAATGATTGGCTTGAGCGCTTCAACACCTGCTGATACAAAGTCGTCTACAGTTTTATAAGCTTGAGTCTTGATTGAATTTGTCTGTAATACATTACCTCTTTGGTCTACAATGCCAAAAACAGAGTTTGTTCCACCTAAATCTAAGCCAATAACGAATGGCTTCTGATCTGTTGCTACCATAATAATATTGTTTTTAGTTAGATTTTTATATGGCAAAGGTAGAAAAAATATAGAACCGAACAAAGTTTTGCATTGGTAAATTTGCCTAATTCTTATATTTTTTGCAATTTTGCATTCGAATTATGAATTTAGCTATTCCAATCCAACTCGACATAGTCGATTTTATATTCAAGGGTATCATAATCGGCATCATAGCCTCTGCTCCGATGGGACCAGTTGGGATATTGTGTATTCAGCGCACACTGAATAAGGGCCGATGGTATGGTTTCGTGACCGGTATTGGCGCAGCCATCAGCGACATTATATATGCGTTGATTGTAGGCTTGGGTATGGGATTCGTAATGGAGCCACTGCAAAACCCTAAATATCAGTTTATATTGCAAATATCAGGAAGTGTAATCTTGTTATTGTTTGGTATATATTGCTTCCTATCCAACCCTACCAAGAAAATGCATGCAAGTGGGAAAAATTCAAAAGGTACTTTGTTTCATAATTGCTTGACAGCCTTTCTCGTGACATTTTCCAATCCTCTAATCATCTTCCTATTTATGGCAACCTTTGCCCAGTTTGCTTTTGTTCAACCATCTCGTGTATTTGAAACCGTGATTGGCTTCGTTTGTATTCCTCTCGGAGCATTGGTTTGGTGGTATGGGTTAACATGGTTAGTGGACAAGATACGCAATAAGTTTGATGTCAATGGAATCCTTATAATAAATAAGGTTATAGGTTCTGTGGTGATATTGTTTTCTTTAATAATGTTGGTAGGAACAATATTTAACCTTTATCATTTACCAAGCTATTATTAATAATGTTTATAGCACAACAATTACGTAAAAAAAATATTGCCGAATATCTTTTGTATATGTGGCAAACTGAAGACGTGATTAGAGCGTATAATTGTTCGCTATCACGAATCCGAAACGAATATATAGAAAGATTCGATTACACCGAAGAGCAAAAGGCAGAAGAAGAAGATTGGTTTGGAGATCTTGTCCGTATGATGAACCAAGAAGGCAAACGCGAAAAGGGACATTTGCAGATTAACGCCATCTTGATGCAAGATCTTGGCGAATTGCATGTGCAGTTGTTGCAATCATCCAAGTTCCCCTTTTATTCTTCTGAATACTATCGTGTATTGCCGTTTATCGTAGAATTGAGGCAACGTGGAGACAAGAATATCAGCGAAATTGAGACTTGCTTTAACGCTCTTTATGGTGTGATGCTGCTTAGATTACAGAATAAGCCGATAAGTCCCGATACCGAGCATGCTATTAAGGAGATTACCACATTTGTAGGAATGTTATCCGATTATTACATCAAAGACAAGAATGAAGGTCTAAAATTTGAAGACGATTAAATAAGTATGAATATATTAGTTACAGGTGCCAATGGCCAATTAGGAAACGAAATCCAAAACGTTTCAAAGCAGAGCATAGATTGTTATATCTTCACGGATGTGTGTGATGGTTACGATCATCTAGATATAACAGATATCGATGCCATTCGTGAGATGGTCAGAAACAATGACGTGCAATGTATCATCAATTGCGCCGCATGGACCAATGTGGATAAAGCTGAAACAGCTGGAGAAATCGTAGAAACACTGAATGCCATTGCGCCAGAAAATCTAGCCAGGGTGATGAAGGAAGTAGATGGTCTGCTCGTCCACATAAGCACGGATTATGTCTTTGGTTCAGACCCTTATAACACTCCATGTAAGGAAGAGCAGAAAGGTACACCGACAGGTGTTTATGGCTTGACCAAGCTACATGGAGAACAGAAGATTGTAGCTACAGGCGTGAAGCATATCATTATTCGTACAGCTTGGTTGTATAGCGAATATGGTCACAATTTTGTCAAGACGATGCTCAACCTTACGGCCTCAAAACCACAACTGAAGGTCGTCTTTGATCAATGCGGAACACCGACCTATGCTGGAGATTTGGCAAATGCGATATTCGATATTGTGGAAAAACGTAAATACGAAGGCCACACGGGCATATATCATTTCAGCAATGAAGGTGTCTGCTCATGGTACGATTTTACAAAAGCCATCGCTCATTATGCTGGAAATAATAAGTGCGACATACAACCTTGTCACAGCAATGAATTCCCATCGCCTGTAACACGTCCAGCCTATAGTGTGCTTGATAAAAGTAAGATCAAAGAAACTTTTGGAATAAAGATTCCATATTGGACGGATTCTCTTAAGCAATGTCTTAAGAACTTAGATGCACTCAATATTTAGACCTAATTGTGCATGTTTCTAAAAACGGATGCTAATTTCTAGAATACATTTTGAAACACAGATATGAACGAAATAGAACGTAGACGCACCTTTGCCATTATCTCACACCCTGATGCTGGTAAAACAACCTTAACCGAAAAGTTTTTGCTCTTTGGTGGACAAATCCAAGTTGCAGGAGCCGTAAAGAGTAATAAGATAAGAAAGACTGCAACTTCCGACTGGATGGATATTGAGAAACAACGTGGTATCTCTGTCTCTACATCTGTCATGGAGTTTGATTATAGTCCTATTGGGTCAGAACGAGAAGAAGATCAATACAAGGTAAATATCCTCGATACACCAGGTCACCAAGACTTTGCCGAAGATACCTATCGAACCCTTACTGCTGTTGATTCTGCAATTATCGTTGTCGACTCAGCAAAAGGTGTAGAAGCTCAAACGCGCAAGTTGATGGAGGTTTGCCGTATGCGTAAGCATCCTGTTATCATCTTCGTCAATAAGATGGACCGCGAGGGACGTGATCCATTTGAATTGCTTGATGAGTTGGAGGAGGAACTCGATATCAAGGTATTACCACTCTCATGGCCTATAGGACAGGGACAACGTTTTAAAGGCGTTTATAATATCTACGAACAACAGCTCAATCTCTTTACACCCAACAAGCAACGTGTTACAGAGAAAGTTGCTGTGGATATCTCATCAGAAGAGCTCAACCAACAGGTGGGTGATGATTTTGCAGAACAATTACGCAATGATCTTGAACTTATCGAAGGCGTTTATCCCACTTTCGATGTTGAAGCTTATCGAAATGCTGAGATTGCCCCCGTGTTCTTTGGATCAGCGCTCAACAACTTTGGTGTGCAAGAGCTACTCAACTGCTTTGTAGAGATTGCGCCAAGTCCTCGCCCTACCCTAGCCGAGGAACGTGAGATAGCCCCTCAAGAGAATAAATTTACTGGTTTTATCTTCAAGATAACCGCAAACATTGACCCCAACCATCGTTCATGCATCGCCTTTTGTAAGGTATGCTCAGGTAAGTTTGTACGAAACCAGCCCTATCGTCACATCCGTCTTGACAAAACTCTTCGCTTCTCCTCTCCTACCCAGTTTATGGCGCAACGTAAAAGCACGGTAGATGAAGCATATCCTGGAGATATCGTGGGTCTACCTGATAATGGCATCTTCAAGATTGGAGACACTCTTACTGAAGGAGAACTGATTCACTTCCGTGGTTTGCCATCGTTCTCTCCTTTATTGTTCAAGTATATAGAGAATGACGACCCCATGAAACAAAAACAATTTCAAAAGGGTATCGAACAGTTGATGAATGAGGGTGTAGCACAGTTGTTTGTCAACCAATTCAATAATCGTCGAATTATCGGTACTGTTGGACAACTCCAGTTTGAAGTGATTCAGTATCGTTTGGAACACGAATACAATGCTAAGTGTCGTTGGGAACCTGTACACCTCCATAAAGCATGTTGGATAGAAGCCGATAACGAGGCAGAACTTGAAAGTTTCAAAAAACGCAAATATCAGTATATGGCTAAAGACATAGAAGGACGTGATGTGTTTCTTGCGGACTCAGGTTATGTGTTAAGTATGGCACAGCAAGATTTTGAACATATTAAGTTTCATTTTACTAGCGAATTCTAATCGCGTTCAACCCTCCCACAACCTCATCCTCTATCATTCTTCTATAAATGATACGCGTGTTTCATCTTTCCATTTCGAAGGATGAAACACGTTTCCGTTAGATACAATGAACTTGCAACCATGCTTTAAGAATAGTCAGCGTTAATTAATTTTAATAAAATTCTAAAGTCATTTTAGTATTAAATAATTAATGTATTTTTGCACTAAATAAAAGAAAATAAGCAAAAGCGAATATAATCATAAACGCTATACAAAATGAAACAAACCATTTTAGTTACAGGTGGTACTGGGTTTATTGGAAGCCACACCACCGTAGAGTTGCAAGAAGCAAGTTATAAAGTAGTAATAGTAGACAATCTGTCAAACTCCAAGATTGAGGTCCTTGACGGCATTGAGAAGATTACAGGAGTGCGTCCTGCTTTCGAGAATGTTGACCTACGTGACAAAGACGCAACTGAAAACATATTTAAGAAATATCCCGATATAGCAGGTATCATTCATTTTGCAGCATCAAAGGCTGTTGGTGAAAGCGTACAAAAACCATTGCTATATTATAGAAATAATGTGGTGTCACTCATTAATCTTCTAGAGTTGATGCCCAAGTATGATGTCAAAGGTATTATATTCTCATCAAGTTGCACAGTATATGGTCAGCCCAATCCTGAGAATCTTCCTGTGACAGAGAATGCGCCTCATCAGAAAGCCACTTCTCCTTATGGTAACACAAAAGAGGTGAACGAACAGATTATCTATGACTATATCCATAGTGGTGCGTCGATTAAGAGCATTGTTCTTCGTTATTTCAACCCAATCGGTGCTCATCCGTCTGCACTCATAGGCGAATTGCCAAATGGTGTTCCTAACAACCTCATCCCTTATGTTACACAAACGGCAATGGGAATCAGAAAGGAATTAACGATTTTTGGAAATGATTATAATACGCCTGATGGCACATGCATCAGAGATTACATTTATGTAGTAGACTTAGCCAAAGCTCATGTGGCAGCAATGGCTCGTGTATTGGATCAGGAAACAGAACCTATTGAATACTTTAATATCGGAACCGGAAGCGGCAACTCTACCTTGGAGATTGTAAAAACCTTTGAAGAAGCAACTGGCGTTAAATTGAATTGGAAGTTTGGTCCTCGTCGCGAAGGTGATATCGAAAAGATTTGGGGCGATTGTACCAAGGCCAACACTGTACTTGGATGGAAAGCAGAATCCTCGCTTGCCGATGTCTTAAGTAGTGCTTGGAAATGGCAACAGAAGTTGCGTGAAGATGGTGTGATGTAATCATCATTCTTTCCACTACTAACCTAAACAATTATATTATTTGTATGAAAAAACTTTTTATTATGTGTGTTTGTGCATTGACGATGGGAGTTGTAAATGCACAAGAATTAAAATTGCCTCAATGGGTAAACCAAGTCAAATTATCTGGATTTGGTATAGCACAATACCAATATAGTGGTAAAGAGGATGCCAAGGCTAACAGCTTTATGATACGAATGGGGCGTGTATCCCTTGAAGGGCGTATTTTCAATGATTGGTATTGGAAGACACAAATACAGTTTAATGGCAATACCTCAACGCTAGGTTCTAGTCCTAGAATGGTAGACTTATTCGTTGAATGGCAGAAGTATAGCTTCTTTAAAGTGAAGGTCGGACAATTCAAGAATCCATTTTTCTTTGAAAACCCTATTAGTCCTTTTAATCAAGGATTTATGAGCTATGCACAAGTGGTAACAAACTTAGCAGGCTTCAATGATCGTGCGGGTGGGCATGCAAGCAATGGCCGAGATATTGGTCTACAAGTACAAGGCGATTTTCTTAAAAACGAAGCTGGTCGTAATCTCTTACATTATCAAGTGGGTGTATTCAATGGGCAAGGTATTAACGTGAAAGACGTAGATCAGCAAAAGAATGTAATTGGCGGCCTTTGGGTTATGCCAATAGACGGAATGCGATTGGGCGCATTCGGTTGGACTGGATCATATGCACGTAAAGGTACGTCTGAATCTGAAGGTATTAACCAAACAACCCTTCGTAAGTTGCAACAAAGACGATATGCCTTCTCTGCAGAATATGCGAAAGATGATTGGACTATAAGAACCGAGTATGCACATTCTACAGGTGCGGCATTTGCTAAATCGCTTGTAAATAGTAATGACGAAACATCTAAGGATATCACCCTATCTAAGAATGGAGATCGTTCGCAAGGTGTTTATGCCTTGGTTATAGCCCCTGTTGTAAAAAACAAATTCCACGCCAAGGTAAGATACGATATGTATCAGCCTTCAAAAGGTGCGGAGAAACAGCGTAGCCAGTATGAATTTGGCTTGGATTATTTGTTTAATAAAAACGTAAAACTCTCTGGCGAATACGCTTATATCCATGATCGATCTTTAACAGAACCCAATTATTCTATGTTGGATTTTCAATTGGCTTTTCGTTTCTAATGTTCTTAAACTTGAAGAAGAAATAGTAATCAAATAGAAATTATATAATCTATGTCGGAAAACGAACATCACCACCATCACCACCATCATCATCGTCACAAAAGCGAGAAAGAGGTAAGTGACTTCGGGCGTTATCAGCGTATAAAGAACTTACGAAAGAAATTGGTCAGTATTTTGTTTGGCACGCTCGTGGTTATTGCCATAGCAATATTGGCGTTTGTTGCTTGGATTTATTATTGTCCAGAATAACAAATGGTGTTGGTTCCCTATTCAAAAGCGCATTCTATGTTAAGTGGATTGCGCTTTTGTGTTTAATATTAATCGGTATTTTCCTTCGATATAATCAATACGCATACTTTCGTAAAGGTTTTTGCATCGCTCATACAAGGCTATGGCAACGTGTCCCATTGTTCGGCGCAGGTTAATCTCCACGCAAGGATGTAACGCTATATGTTCGCCCGTGTTAACAATCATCATATCTACACCGATACAACCTTCATACCATTGGGCGACATCTCTCGAAAGTATTAAGCACAATTTCTGAATAATCGCATGGAGGAACTCTATTGAAATCCATTGCGACAAGAATGTCTCTTTTCGATGTTCGGACTCAAGGAGATTTCCTTCGTAAGTTCCTTTTAATGTTTGAAAAATAGAAAGCCCTACAAATTTAATCTTGTTATTGCAAGAAATAAATTCTGCTCCAAAATCTATTACCTTCTCATAGAGTGGTTCTATCATGATAGCATCTTGCTGCCGAATGACTCCCCTAGCCCATTTCTCCAAAGCAAAGTCTACACCATGCGTTATCAATCTAACTCCACGTCCACTAGAACTCCATGGTGATTTGAGGACAAAACGATTCATGCCTTTGGTGTAAGAGATAAAGTCTGGTAAAGAATGAATCTCGGACGCTTTGCCTTCTAGTTCGCAAGTTTCTTTGAAAGAATTGAGAGAATAGTCATCTCGCAATTCTCTTAGTGTCTGCATGGCGTATCTACGGTGGCTTAACGATCTGATATGAGTCAATTGCTCATCGGTTGGGAGCAGTTGGCTAGGTATGTTATTCTTAATGAGTTCATGTCTTATAGCACTATCCCACCCCCATGCGTCAATGCACGTGATGCCATTCTTCCAATGGTTGAGTTGTTTATATGTAACAAATTGGCATCTAGGAAGATTCGGAATATTCGGGTATATATAGTCTTTGTTATCTATTGGCTCGTGTGTTAAGATTAAGTCGCCATCGTTAGCCCACAATAAGGGTAGCCATTCTAGACTAATACGCATTTGTCGCCCTGCGCGTGGAGCTGTAAAGTATGGATCATTATAAGCTAATGCGATGTCGTGCTCCGGATTAAATACATGAAGAATCATAAATGGGTTCTATAGTAGAAAATGATTGATTACTAAGATAATTATGGATGAAGAAGCAAATTGCGGGAGAACTATCTCTCGTTGTTTTCTGTACAAAGATAAAAAGAATGCTATTGACCTCCAAAATAA
This sequence comes from Bacteroidaceae bacterium, assembly GCA_963654235.1. GTDB lineage: Bacteria > Bacteroidota > Bacteroidia > Bacteroidales > Bacteroidaceae > Prevotella. The sequence continues at coordinate 32,085 of CAVJZR010000026.1, forward strand.
AATCTAAAAAGTTCTTATTTTTGCAATCTTTAGTTTGCAAATAAAGGAAATATATTGTAACTTTGCAAATAAATAAGTTATAAAACGCATGGATGCTTTTTTTCGCACACACACCTATCTTGTAGAACATACAACTGCAACCGTGAGGCGTACCCTTATGGATGAGATTGATTGGTCTCATCGTATGATTGGCATCAAAGGCATGCGTGGTGTTGGTAAAACAACATTCTTACTCCAATACGCTAAAGAAAACTTTGATGTGCGTGATAAGCAGTGCTTGTACATCAATATGAACAACTTTTATTTCCAAGGTAGAGGAATTTGTGATTTCGCAGGTGAATTCTATCGACGTGGGGGTAAGGTTCTCCTTATAGATCAAGTATTTAAGCAGCCTAATTGGAGCAAAGAGTTAAGACGTTGCTATGAATATTATCCAAAGCTTAAGATTGTATTCACAGGGTCAAGTGTTATGCGCTTAAAGGAAGAAAATCCTGAGCTTAATGGGATTGTCAAGAGCTATAATCTACGTGGATTTTCTTTTAGAGAGTATATCAATCTAATGACAAATAACCAATTCCCGGCTTATACATTAGATGAGATTTTGAATCACCACGAGCATATCGTAAAGACAATATTGCCAAAGGTGAGTCCTCAAGAGCATTTCCAATCCTATCTGCATCATGGATTCTATCCATTCTTTCTTGAAAATACAAATTTCTCGGAGAACCTACTCAAAACAATGAATATGATGACAGAGGTGGATATCTTGTTGATTAAAAAGATAGAATTGCAATATCTTACCAAGATAAAGAAATTGTTCTACCTCTTAGCAACGAATAGCGCAAAAGCACCGAATATAAGTAAACTAGCTGCAGATATTAAAACAAGTCGTGCTACGGTGATGAACTACATAAAGTATCTAGCGGAAGCGCGTTTGATTAATATCGTATATCATCCTGGTGACGAGTTCCCTAAAAAACCTGCACGGGTCATGATGCATAACACAAACCTTATCTATGCCATCTACCCAAGAGTTGCAACAGAACAGGATGTAATGGAAACGTTCTTTGCTAACCAGTTGTGGAAAGATCACATCGTCAATGAAGGACGCAAGCCAACCTATTATCTGATAGATGGTAAGCAGAAGTTTAGGATTTGCAATAGTCATGATGAGAAAATCCATAATAGTCCTGATACCATATTCGCAAGATATAATACCGAAATAGGTCAAGACAACCGGATACCATTGTGGCTCTTCGGTTTTTTATATTAAATAGAATCTTCTTTTAACACAAACATTATACAATACATTCATTTAACAAGTTAAAAAAATGGCTAAAGAAAAAAAGTTTATGACTTGTGATGGTAATACCGCAGCAGCGCATGTAAGCTATTTGTTTACAGAGGTAGCTGCTATCTACCCTATCACACCGTCATCACCAATGGCTGAGCACGTAGATGAGTGGGCAGCCAAAGGCCGTAAAAACCTGTTCGGACAGAATGTCTCGATTCAGGAAATGGAATCAGAAGGTGGTGCTGCAGGTGCAGTGCATGGATCATTGCAAGCTGGTGCTCTAACAACGACCTTCACTGCTTCACAAGGTTTGTTGCTTATGATTCCTAATATGTACAAGATTGCAGGTGAGTTGCTTCCTTGTGTATTTGATGTTTCGGCTCGTACTCTAGCAAGTCATTCTCTCTGTATCTTCGGTGACCATCAAGACGTCATGGCTTGCCGTCAAACAGGTTTTGCCATGTTCTGCTCAGGTTCTGTACAAGAAGTAATGGACCTTACAGCAGTTCCTCATTTGTCATCTCTTCACACCTCTGTACCTTTTATCAATTTCTTCGATGGATTCCGTACTTCTCACGAGTATCATAAGATCGAAATGATTGATGAGGAAGAATTGAAGAAACTCGTTGATCCAGCAGACGTTAAACGTTTCCGCGATCGTGCTCTTACCCCTGAACGTCCTGTCACACGTGGTACTGCTGAGAATCCAGAGACATTCTTCACACACCGTGAAGCATGTAACCCATATTACGATAAGATTCCTGAAGTAGTAGAACATTACTTAGGTAAGATCTCTGAAATCACAGGAAGAGAATATCACCTCTTCAACTATTATGGTGCTGAGGATGCAGAGAATGTTATCATTCTTATGGGTTCTGCTACAGAACCAGCACGTGAAGCAATTGATTACCTATTGAAACAAGGTAAGAAGGTGGGTATGGTTGCCGTTCACTTGTATCGCCCATTCTCAGTAGATTATCTCAAGAAGGCTCTTCCTGCAACTGTTAAGCGTATCGCTGTGCTTGACCGTACCAAAGAACCTGGCGCAGAAGGTGAACCTTTGTATCTTGATGTTAAGTCTGCACTCTATGATGACGAGCGCCGTCCATTGATCGTAGGTGGTCGTTATGGTCTTGGCTCTTCAGATACAACTCCTGCTAAGATTATCTCTGTATTTAACAATTTGGAATTGCCACAACCTAAGAACCACTTCACTGTTGGTATCGTGGATGATGTTACCTTTACATCTCTGCCAGAGGTAGCTGAGATTCCAATGGGAGGTGAAAGCTTGTTTGAAGCAAAATTCTATGGTCTAGGTTCTGATGGTACTGTAGGCGCAAATAAGAACTCTGTTCAGATTATTGGTAACAACACCAAGAAATATTGCCAAGCTTATTTCTCATATGACTCAAAGAAGAGTGGTGGTTTCACCTGCTCTCACCTTCGTTTTGGTGACGAGCCTATCCATTCAGCTTACCAAGTAAACACTCCTAACTTTGTAGCTTGCCACGTTCAGGCATACTTACACATGTATGATGTAACACGTGGTCTACGTGATGGAGGTACATTCTTGTTGAATACGATCTTTGATGGCGAAGAACTTGTAAACTTTATACCTAACAATGTAAAGCGTTACTTCGCTAAGCATAACATCAAGGTTTATTATATCAATGCGACCAAGATTGGCCAGGAGATTGGCTTGGGCAACCGCACCAACACCATTCTTCAGTCAGCTTTCTTCCGTATTACACAAGTGATTCCTACCGATTTGGCTGTAGAGCAGATGAAAGCATTCATCGTGAAGTCTTATGGCAAGAAGGGTCAGGACATTGTTAACATGAACTATGGTGCAGTAGATCGCGGTGGCGAATACAAAGAACTTACTGTTGATCCTTCATGGGCAAACCTCTCTGATGAAGCAGAAGCTGAAGAAGCTAATACTCCAGCGTTCATCAAGGAAATCGTTCGTCCAATGAACGCGCAGGCTGGTGACCTCTTGAAGGTTTCCGACTTTGTAAAACACGACACTGTAGATGGTACATGGCAAAATGGTACTGCTGCATTTGAAAAACGTGGAGTTGAGGCTTTCGTACCTGTTTGGGATGCTGAGAATTGTATTCAGTGTAACAAGTGTGCGTTCTGTTGTCCTCACGCTGCTATTCGTCCATTTGTTCTTACAGACGAAGAACTTGCAGGTGCAGGTGAACTTGCTACTATTGAGATCAAGGCTCCTAAGGCTATGAGCGGCATGCACTTCCGTATCGAGACTTCAGTGCTTGACTGTTTAGGTTGTGGCAACTGTGCTGACGTTTGTCCTGGAAAGAAAGGTGAGAAAGCCCTCAAGATGGTACCTTTCAATGTAGACGCTGAGGATATGGTTCAAGAAGCAAAGACTTGGGAATACCTCGTACACAATGTTACATCTAAGCAAGATTTGGTTGATATCAAACAAAGTCCTAAGAACTCACAGTTTGCACAACCACTATTCGAGTTCTCTGGTGCTTGCTCTGGTTGTGGTGAGACTCCATATGTGAAACTGGTTTCTCAACTCTTTGGTGATCGTCAAATGATTGCCAACGCAACGGGTTGTTCTTCAATCTATTCTGCTTCAGTTCCTTCTACACCTTACACTACCAATGCAAAGGGCCAAGGTCCAGCTTTTGACAACTCTCTGTTTGAGGACTTCTCTGAGTTCGGACTTGGTATGGTTCTTGGTAACAAGAAGATGAAGGAACGTATCGTTAAGCTCTTAGGCGATGCTAAAGCGCAAGATGGTGTTTCTGAAGAATTCAAGGCTGCTGCTGACGCTTGGATTGCAGCTAAGGAAGATGCAGAAGGCAGCAAGGCTGCAGCAGAAGTTCTTAAGCCATTCTTCGCAGAAGGCGCAGCAAAAGGATGCGAAATCTGCAGCGAACTCCAGACTCTTGAACACTACCTTGTTAAACGTTCACAATGGATCATTGGTGGTGATGGTGCTTCTTATGATATCGGCTTTGGTGGTCTTGACCATGTATTGTCAACAGGCGAAGATGTAAATGTTCTTGTACTTGATACTGAGGTTTACTCTAACACTGGTGGTCAAAGTTCTAAGTCTACTCCATTGGGCGCCATCGCACAGTTTGCAGCTCGTGGCAAGCGTATCCGTAAGAAAGACTTAGGTTTGATGGAAACCACCTACGGATATGTATATGTAGCTCAGGTTGCTATGGGTGCTGACAATGCACAGTGCTTGAAGGCAATTCGTGAAGCTGAGTCTTATCCTGGTCCATCACTCGTCATCGCTTATGCTCCTTGTATAAACCATGGTATCAAGGGCACTAAGAAGTTGAAGCGTAACATGGGTAAGAGCCAGATGGAGGAAGGACTCGCAGTTAAATGCGGTTACTGGCACTTGTGGCGTTATGACCCACGCCGTGCTGACGAAGGAAAGAACCCATTCCAATTGGATTCTAAAGAGCCTAACTGGGAAGACTTCCGTGAGTTCCTCCTTGGCGAGGTTCGCTATTCTTCTGTAGCAAAGGCTTATCCTGCAGAAGCAGATGAGCTCTTCGCTGAAGCTGAGCATATGGCTAAACTCCGTTATCAGTCATATATCAGAAAGAGCAAAGAAGATTGGAGTGAATAATATCTTATGAACGTGGGGCATTGCACTCACTTGATAAGTAAATCATAAAGAAAATCCAGTATCTATCCATAAGTTTATGGACGATATTGGATTTTCTTTTTATGTTCAGTGTTTATCGAACTATTTCACAAGAAAAGTCCTTTTCCCGTTATTTATTTATCGAATAGTTTGTATATCAGAAGGCTTTTGATTAAATTTGTACATGATTATGAAATACCTTAATACTATATAAGTAAGGAAATAACTACTACTTAAATTTAAGAATATGATTCTAAGAACCTTATTGATTAGTGCGACTTTTGCTTGTGGATTCACAACCATAACGCACGCTCAAAACGCAGCATCGCTAGATCCTAAGGCGTATGCACCATTTAATCTTGGCGAGCTCAAGCCGGAAGGATGGTTGAAGGAATGGGCAAATCGAGCAGCCCAAGGAATGACCCGAAATATTGGACGCGACTACACCGAGTTTGCGAAAGGATGGGGCGATCCGAATCAGAATGGATGGTGGCATTACGAACAAACCGCTTATTATACAGATGGCTTTACACGTTTGGCATACTTGCTTGATGACCCAGAACTGATGGCGAGAAGCAAGAGCGTGATGGAGGCTGTTGTAGCACGTCAAGCGCCCAATGGATATATTCATTCTAATAATAAAGAGTATATAGACAAATGGGGAACGACTGAAGCCGACTATGGACTCTATTGGAGTGAGGGCGTGTTTTGCCGCGCTGCTTTAGCTTATTATAGTGCCACGAAAGACCAACGTGTGCTAGAGATGCTCAAGAAGGTCTATGCTAAGTTTCCACTCTTTACGTTTGATACGAGCCATCCCTTTGCAGGTGTGACAATGGATAACATGCGTAAACTCTGTGGCGTAGAAAACATGTTTGAGCTCTCACGAATCACAGGCGATATGAGTTTTGCTAATCGCGCTCTTGAGGTTCTTCGTGGATATGAACCAGCGTATATCGATTCTTGGACACATAAGAAAGAGTTTTTACGCACGGCTATTTGTCATGGTGTTAGTTTTAATGAAGGTGCGAAGTTGCCAGCAATTGCTTACATCTTTAATCACAATCCCGAATACCTAGCAGCGACTGTTAATAACTATGAGTTCTTGCAAGAAAACTCCATGTTGCCTAGTGGCGTCAATTCTTCCAATGAGCACCTTCATGGCATTGGCGCTTTTGAAGCAGCGGAGAGTTGCGATGTGACCGATTTTATGTGGTCGAACATTTGGCTAGCTCGTGCTACGGGCAATGCATGCTATGGAGATCGCATAGAGCAAGATGCTTTCAATGCTCTTCCAGGTTCAGTTAACTCTACCTTTACTCATTGTGTCTATACACAAGCACCTAACCGTATTCCTGGCTTCCACTTACGCATCCGTGATGATGGTCAGTACTACAAAGAGATGCATTGGCCCACTTGTTGTCCGTCAAATATCAATCGTGCCTTACCCAATTATATTATGAACATGGCTATGATTAATGGATTGGGTGAGATCCTTTGGCTCACTTACGGCCCAGCTCATCTTAAGACAAACGATGGTAAATATGATATTCTTTGTGAAACAGAGTATCCTTTCCGTGATAACCTTACTTTTACGCTTAACACCATTCCTCAAAAGCAAGTGTTACGTTTCCGTGTGCCCGCTTGGTGTACCGACCCCACCCTTCTCGTCAATGGTAAGACCGTGAAGTTTGCTGTCAAAGATAATTATATCACACTAAACAATAAGTGGAAAGCAGGAGACAAGATCCAATTATGCTTCCCTATGAAGCCAAAACTAGTAACGGGCAAAGAAAAGTTTCCTTACTTCAAAGGAAAAAAAGCACCATCATGGGGTATTATGGTAGAGAATACACCCGAAATGAAACTTGATGGTTTCGTAGATCAGGGCCGTTGTGCGTGGGTGACTTATGGACCTTTGCTATTTGCTATGTCTATGCAACAAGGCAATCGCGATCAGTTTGATATCAACGAAGAACTTTGGACCGAATATAGATATGCGCTTTCTCCCCAAAGTCTAGAGAATTATACCATTGATACAACGCAAGTTAGTCATCCATTCATATGGAGCTACACCAAAGCCCCGTTGACAATCAATGCCAAAGCCGAACTGATTGATTGGAATCCTGATAAGGGCGATCCAGTTATGCCTCTGACAACACCGGCAACCATCAAGAAAGATATACCAGTGAAGTTGATTCCTTATGGTTTCCTAGCCTATCGTATGTCAATGTTCCCTTTAGTAGATCAATAATAATTTAGCCCAAATCGGTAGTTCAACCGGTTTGGGCTAAATTTATAAATTATTGCTGTCCGGTAAAACTTTTAGCGCATGAAAAAGATTGGGCTGGATTC